>JNKJ01000020.1 GCA_000702025.1 Blautia schinkii DSM 10518 | reverse complement strand
CCTATCAGCATCTTTGGCTCTTTGGACTTTACGATGTTTAATTAACAGTTCACGTATGTTAGCCATACTACTCAAGCCTTGCTCCCTAACCGCATTGATGCTCGCAGATTCGCTTCTGCCTCACGGCTTCGGCTTTACCACTTACGTGGAGGGCTACTTTGTCATGCCAGCTTCCCAACACCGTCATTGCTTCTGATGCAGGTGGCACTAGGCTACCGCTAACGGAATAGCGGGTTTAATCAATATTTCGTTGTTAAACAATTATCTATGCGACTTCAAGTCGCACCCACGGGCAGTCCAGGTCATGGAGCGCCACAAGCCGGTCCTGCACATTGGTGCCAGCGCCCATCTTGGCGGTGCTGCCCAGCAGGACACGCACCTGGCCGGTGCGGACCTTAGCGAACAGCTCCTTTTTCCTCACTTCGGTGTTGGCCTCATGGATAAAGGCGATCTGATCGGCGGGCATCCCCTGGGCGATGAGCTTTTGCCGGATGTCCTCGTAGATGGTAAAGACCGGCTCCGGCTCTTCCAGCGGCACAGCCTGTTCCAGCGCATGGAGCGTGGGGTTGTCCAGCGCCTTGGCTGCCTTTTTGGAAGGGGCCGCCTGGGGCGTGGAAATATCGCAGAACACCAGCTGGGTCAGCTTGTCAGCCTCGCCGTCCCGCCAGATCTGCATGATGTTTGCGACACATTGGTTGACCTTGGTGCCAGGTTCGTCCGGCAGCGCCTGATTGATAATGCGCTGGTCCAGCCCCAGCTTGCGGCCATCGCTGGTGATCTTGAGCATATTGTCCTGGGAGGGGTCCACCGTGCCGCTGTGTACCAGGGAAGCGCGCTCGGAGAGCGCCTTCACCATTTCCTGCTGCTGCTCGGTGGGCTGGGCCACGATGTTGTGGTATTCTACCTCCGGGGTGGGCAGATGAAGCTGATCGGCGGTTTTAATGTCCGCCACCTCTTTGAACAGGTTCATCAGCTCCGGGAGATTGAAAAACTTGGAGAAGCGGGTGCGCGCCCGGTAGCCGGTGCCTTCCGGTGCCAGCTCCAGCGCCGTCGTCGTTTCACCAAAGCGCGACGCCCAGCAGTCAAAGTGGGTCATACTCAGTTCCTGCAAGCGGTCATACTGGAGATACCGCTGCATGGTGTAAAGCTCGGTCATGGAGTTGCTGACCGGGGTGCCGGTGGCAAAGATAACCCCTCGGCTGCCGGTGATCTCGTCCATGTAGCGACACTTGGCGAACATATCGCTGGACTTTTGGGCATCGCTGGTGGAGAGGCCCGCTACATTCCTCATTTTTGTGTAAAGGAACAAATTTTTGTAGTTATGAGCTTCATCGACAAATAACCTGTCCACGCCAAGCTGCTCAAAAGTCACCACATCGTCCTTACGGCTCTCGGCCTGGAGCTTTTCCAGTCTGGCCTCCAGGGATTTGCGGGTCCGTTCCAGCTGCTTGACCGTGAAACGCTCACCGCCGCTGGCCTGCACCTCGGCAATACCCTCGGTGATCTCGTCGATCTGCTCGTAGAGGAGCCGTTCCTGGCGCTCCCGGCTGATGGGGATTTTTTCAAACTGCGAATGTCCGATGATAACGGCATCGTAGTCTCCGGTGGCAATTCTGGCACAGAATTTTTTGCGGTTGTGGGTCTCAAAATCCTTGCGGGTCGTGACCAGGATTTTGGCGGAGGGATAGAGCCGCAGAAACTCCGATGCCCACTGTTCTGTCAGGTGGTTCGGCACCACAAAGAGGGACTTCTGGCATAGCCCCAGGCGCTTGGATTCCATCGCGGCGGCCACCATCTCAAAGGTTTTGCCAGCGCCTACCTCGTGTGCCAACAGCGTATTGCCGCCATACAGCACATGAGCAATAGCACCCAGCTGGTGATCCCGCAGGGTAATGGACGGGTTCATGCCGCCAAAGGTGATGTGGGACCCGTCGTATTCACGGGGCCGGGTGGAGTTCATTTCCTCGTTGTACTGGCGCACCAGGGTCTGGCGGCGCTCCGGGTCTCTCCAAATCCAATCGCGGAAAGCGTCCCGGATGGCCTGCTGCTTTTGGGCGGCCAGGGTGGTCTCCTTGGCGTTCAGCACCCGGCGTTCCTTGCCGTCTGCGTCCTCCACGGTGTCGTAAATGCGGACATCCCGCAGGTTCAGGCTGTCCTCCAAAATCTTGTAGGCGTTGGCACGGCTGGTTCCGTAAGTGGTATAGGCCGCCACATTGTTTTCAGAGACAGAGTTTTTGCCCGTGATCTGCCACTCGGCGGTATAGGAGGTATAGTTGACCTGGATAGCGCGTTGAAGGTAGTTCGGGGTGTTGAAAGTCTCATACATGAATTGCTGGATGTACTTCTTGTCAATCCAGGTAGCACCCAGGCGCACCTCGATTTCCGAAGCGTCCAGGTCTTTGGGCTGCGCGGCGGTCAGGGCCTCTACATTGATGGCAAAGGCCGGGTCCTGCTGTGCGGCTCGCTGTGCCTGACGGAGCTTGCGCCGAACATTGCCGGAAAGGTATTCGTCGGCGGTCACATAGGTGGGCCGTTCTCCCTCCGGCACAGGCCCAGGCAGACGGAAGATCACGCCTTGCAGCTCGGCGGCCAGCTCGTCACTGGTCTTGCCGGTGAGCTGTTCCATATACTCCATGTCCACACGGGCCTTTTCCGCGATGGATACGGCCAGAGCTTCGCTTGCGGTGTCCACGGAAGTCACCGCCTCATGGGGCTTGATGGTCCGCTTTGTGAACATATCTGCTTTGTGCTTCAGTTGGCCATTCTCGTCCATGACTTCCAGCGCGCAGAGCAGATAGTAGCTGGAATCATCAGCAAAGGCCAGCCGGTTCCCCCGGTCATTGATAAGGCCGTACTTGGCGGAAAAATCGTCATAGAGCTGGTTCAGCTCCACCTGTTTCTCACGAATGTCGCTGTCCGGTGTAGCTGCGTCCATTTGCAGGTCGATCAGTTCCTGGACACAATCCCGCAGCCTCACCATGCCTTTAATGCGGGCCTCGGCGGTGGCATTAAGATCGGGGCGCACCATGCGGCTGTTCTCCCGGAAATACACAGCTCCGTCCACCACGGTATAGGAGTAGTTCTTCACATTGGGGTCAGCGGGGATAGAGGTGTCGATGGCTTCGCCTTCGCCCAGCTCCGGCAGCTCGGCCTCCTGGTAGGTGCCGCGAATGTACTTCACAGCATCGTGCAGCTGATCGGCCAGCTCCAGCCCCTCAATGGGGTTCACGGTGTAGTCCATGCCGTGAGCGGTGCTTTCCGGTTCCTGTCGGCCCAGCACCATTTCCGGGTGGTCCAGGAAATAGCGGTTGATGGAAAAGCCGTCCTCGGTCTGCCCGGTCTGCGTCCACTCCGGTACAATGTCCAGCGGGCGATCTCGCTTTTGGAGGAAGATGATGTCCGATACAACCTCGGTCCCGGCATTGGCCTTGAACGCATTGTTGGGCAGACGGATAGCCCCCAGCAGCTCGGCGCGCTGGGCCAGATACCGGCGCACGGTGGAATCTTTGGCGTCCATCGTATAGCGGCTGGTGACAAAGGCCACCACGCCGCCGGGACGCACCTGGTCCAACGCCTTGGCAAAAAAGTAGTTATGAATGCTGAAATTCAGCTTGTCGTAGGCTTTGTCCCGAACCTGATACTGGCCGAAAGGTACATTGCCGATGGCAAGGTCATAGAAGTCCCGTCTGTCGGTGGTTTCAAAACCGGCCACGGTGATGTCGGCCTTGGGATAGAGCTGCTGGGCGATCCGCCCGCTGATGGAATCCAGCTCCACGCCGTACAGACGGCTGTTCCGCATTTCCTCCGGCAGCATACCGAAGAAATTACCCACACCACAGGACGGCTCCAGGATGTTGCCGGTCTCAAATCCCATACGGCCCACAGCCTCGTAAATCGCTTTGATGACCGTAGGGCTGGTGTAGTGCGCGTTGAGGGTAGAACCTCTGGCAGCGGCATATTCCTCTGGGGTCAGCAGCTCCTTCAGCTGGGCATATTCCTTGCTCCAGCTTTCCTTGTCGGGGTCAAAGGCATCGGCAAGGCCGCCCCAGCCCACATACCGGGAAAGGATTTTCTGCTGTTCCGGCGTTGCCTGCCCGGTGGTTTCCTCCAGGTGTTTCAGCAGCTTGATTGCCTCGACATTGGCCTGGAACTTGGCCTTGGGGCCGCCTTCGCCCAGGTGATCGTCGGTGATACGGAAATTCTCGGCGGTGCGGCGCAGGTTGGCCTTGTATTCCTCATAAGAGGCTTCCTCGGCAGCTTTGACATTGGGGAAGGTCTGCCACTCGCCATTGACCTGAATGGAAATGGGGTGTTCGTCCAGCACTTCATCCGGGGTTTTCTCCGGCTCGGTGACAGGTGTAGGAGGCTCTGGCTTATTGGTTCTCAGGGTCTGAACAACCACATCATAGGGCAGATTATTCTTACCGCCCGGATAGACAGCCACAGTCTCGGATTGGAAGGTCGGGGCTTCGGCAGCCGGTTCGGGGCGTTCCTGCCCAAAACCGTCCAGCTGACGGGCATACATCCCGCGCAGCAAAGGCGCAACCTCATTCCACTGGAAGAACAGCATGGCCAGACGCTTTTCATCTGCATCCAGCACTTCCAGCTCAATACCTTCCGGCATCGTGCGGTAATCGGCGGTCTCGCCGGTCTCCAGCTCCATCGTTTCCACGATGTTGGGATATGCCCGGCTCAGCCACAGGGCCACCTCCTGGTTGCTCTTGCCGTTGCGAAGAAGCTCGGAAAGCTCCGCCTTGTCCGCCTCACCAATCAGGCCATGGGCAAGCACATCCCGCAGGTCCTGGTCCACCGTATCCAGATTTGCAGGCAGGAACTCGGTATAGAAGTCATTGCGGTTATCCTCCCGTAAAAGCTGCTCAAACCGTTCCCGGCTCTCAGCCCGGTAGATGGGATAGCTCATGCCGGTGGGCAGCAGCTGCACCGTGTCATCCCGCAGTTCCGTGATCCGGTGGGCGAGGTCATCCAGATAGACAATATCCCCCACATTGTAGGGAGGGTCTGTTGGATCATAAGAAGTCCGCTCCCTGATCGTGCCACGGGCCGCAGCATATTCCTTGTCTGACACAGGAACACGCGAATCGCCGGAAGAAGGCTGTTCCGGCTGCTCTGCTTGAGTGGTCTCCCTGGATATGGCCTCCACATCCCGCATGACCTGCTGAATAAAGGGGTCGTTGTCCAGCTTTTCCGGGTCCACCACATGGCCGTCCACAATGCCGCGCTGGGCCAGGGCCTCCCGGATGGCGATGGGGTCCACATCGTCCAGATTATCCTGTTCGACCTGGGTGTAGAAGCGATCCTCCTTGATGAGCTGGGCAATCCGGCGCTGCACCTTGGGCCAGGGCAGCGCCGTTCCTTCGGGGCTTTCCGGGCGGATCGCAAACGGGGTTTTACCATCGCCGCCGTCAAACTCATGGGCCAGCCATGCTGCGGTGTCTCTTTCTCGCGCATGGTCTTTCATGTAGCGGACAACGGCGTGTTTGCTCTCGATTTTGCCATTCCAGTCCTGAATAGCCTTGTCGATGTCATTGTCCGAGAGAGGGCGCAGCAGCTCATGGAGCTTGGGATAGGTCTCGTCTATGACTTCCCGATGAAGGCGCTGCCGGAACTCCGGGGTGTCAGAATAGAGGCGAAGCAGCCCCATATTACCGGACCCCAGGACGGCACGGCGAATAGCGGCGTTGCCCTCGATCACGGCGTTCTCGTAGTCACTATGACCGCAGGCGTTCCGGTATCTGATGTCCTGGGTAACAGCCTCCAGCACGATGGGCTTGTATTGCTCATGCAGCTCCCGGAGGGTGGCGGCTTGGATGGCTTCTTCGTCCCGGAACGCCCGGAACCCGTCAGCACCATACTCCGCTTCATGGGCGTTGATGTCCTGTTCGGCCTCATGGTCGATAGAGAGGACGGAATACTCCCGGCGCTGGGTGCTGCCCTCCAGGGTGGCGGAGACCGTCACATCATGCTTGGCCCTGAGCTGTTCCAGGTACTGCTCCAGCCGGTTTGCCGGGAACCCGCACATTTCCACACGGCCACCGCCAGGGATAGCACGGGAGACCAGTTGCAACCCCAGTTCCGGCGCGGCTTCTTTGGCGTCCTCGCCATAAATCTCGAAGAAATCGCCCATCTGATACAGGACCATATCATCCGGGTGTCGCTCCTTGACACCGTTGTATTCCCACACAGCCGGGTCCGGCTGCGGCTGTTCTTGGGCAAAAGAAAAAGCAGAGGATGTTTTCACATTCTCTGCTTCATCTATTCTTTGGATTTGTTCCGCTTCGGAGAGGAACAGGTTTAGGGTTAGCTGTTGATAAGCTCCGCCATCAAAATCTCCTCCACTTGGGCCTTGCAGGTGTTCATCAGACCCACCCAGCGCATCGGATCGCGGGCTTTCAGCTCCTCCGTCGCGCCCGCCGACTCCGCCAGCTGGGGCATCATCTGCTCCAGACGGCTGTTCGCCGTCTCGTCGATCTCGATGAGGTGCGGGTACAGCTTCTCGGTCAGCAGCAGCTGGTTGTAGATCAGGGGCCGGTGTTCCTTCAGGTACGCTTTCCGCATCCTGCCGTACTTGCCCAGGGGCTTCTCCGGCTGTTCGCTCAGGCTCAGGTCGGGAATCAGGTAATCGCCGTTCCTCGTGTAAGTCAGGTTGTTCTCCATGTGTAACGCTCCTTTCCGCGAGTTGTTCGCGCTCATAGTTCTGGATGGTGACGCCGATCTGCCGCAGCACCTGCTGGTTCATCTGGCTGACCGCCGCTCCCAACGCCCCAACCGTGGCCGGGGTATTGAAATCGAAAATCGGCATGAAGTCCTCATGCTGGAAATATTGTTCCGTATCCAGTCCGCAGCGGGACATCAGGGCGTAGGCAATGCTGACGGTGGCGGCGGACTTAAATTGGACTTCGATGTTGAGTTCATCGTACTCCTCCAGGAACGAACCGTCAACGATGTAGCGGAAGTCCTGCTGATGCTCGTCCCAATACTCACTCGCCAGCTTTCCGGCCACATCGGTGAGCTGCTGGGCAAGATCGTCACCGGCAACACCGTAGTTGCGCTCCAGCATGGCCGACACAGGCCCGATGTGCTGTTCCTCCAGCTGCCACAGCCAGGGGGTGCGGGAATGTTCACGGGTCCCGGTGTCGGAAATATCGAACACATAGCGCAGGCGGGGCCTGTCGCCGGAATCGTCCACCAGGGCGATACCCTTGGAGCCACGGCGCACATACCGTCCCATTTTTTCATTCCACAGGTCGTACTCGGCGCAGGCGGTGGCGTCCGGGCGCTGGGCGTAAATCATCATCTGTTCATGGAATGGGTATTTGTAGAGGCGGGCGGCAGTAGTGAGAAAGGCTGTCCATTCTTTCCAGCTTCCCACAAGCCGGGTCGATACCTGCTCGGCCATCTGCCGGTAAAATTCAGCTTTGGATGGCATGGTTTTCTGTCCTCCCTTCATGTTAAATAGAAATGGGGCGGCACATCAGGCCGCCCCGCTGGGTCTTGGTGTGGTTTTTACTCGTCGAAATCCGGGTACAGCTCCAGCTCGGCAAACTCGGCGTCGCTCATAGCCCGGAGCTTGGAGAGGGCGCTGTCCGTCAGCTCCCGCAGCTCGGCTTCCTCCGGGGAAAGCTCGCCGCGCATCTCGGTCAGAGCCTCGATCAGCCCGGTGCGGCTGCCGGTGTTGTAGATACAAAGCAGGTTCGTTTCCTCAAAAGTGAAGTTTCCCATATCAAATCTCCCTTTCCGCGCTCTTTTTGGGCGCTGTCTTTTTGTGTTCCGCCTTGGGCTGGTTTTTCAGCTGCTCCATGACGGACTTTTTCTTTTCCCGGTCCTCCCGGTGGGCGGCGGCAGCCAAATCCATGAGAGAAATCGGCTGGCCGCTGCGGGCCTGCTGTTCCAGCTGGGCCACTGTCGGCTCCTTGGGTCCGTTGTTGATGATGCCGTCGATCATACCGTAGTCATCCTCCACGACCATTTCCGCATTTTTCAGCGGATTGTCCGGCAGGAATCCGGGAACCTGCTCAAAGCCGAAGCTGTCGCAGTAATGACAGGATACCTTGCCATCCCGCTTAATGGCAACGATGTCGCTTACGCTCATGGACGGATGGCGGTAATCGGCGGGATGTTCATTGTTGAAGCGGTAAAAGAGCTGTTCGGCGGTATCGCCTTTCAGATCGGAGGGCAGCAGCGGAGCGGTGTAGACCAACTCATAGTTGTCCCGCTGCACCGTCTGCCCGATGGACTGGAGCCATTCCAGGCCCTCATAGCGGATGTCCCGCAGCTCGTCGGTGTGCTTCACCTGATAAATAGCGAAGCAGTCCCCCTTGTGGGAGAGAAACGCCTGCTCCCGTTCCTCCTGGTGGGCCATGCGATCCTTGACCAGCTTATCAAACTCCGGGCTTTCCTCCCATTCCTCGCGGGGCAGGGCAAAGATACCGTCATGGGCATCCAGATCAGCGGTGTCAAAGGCCATCACCGGATTTTCGCCCTCCTGGATAATGTAAACGGTCAGGTCACGCTCCATCAGCTCATAGGCTCTCTCTTTGGAGAGGGGCAAAAGGTCGCTGTCCAGGCAGCCGCATTTCTCCAGATCGTCCTGGGTCAGAACCGGGTCCGGCATGGGATATTCGTCCAGCGCCTGTTCCTGAGCATCCGGCAGCAGGGCGCCTGCGGCTTCTGCGGTCTGCTGGCTGGCCTGTTCATACAAAGTCTCGATCATGGACAGCGGCGCATACTTGATGGATTTGTCACCCAGCCCCAGGTCCTTGCAGATGTGGCTGACCGCTGCGGAACGGCCCATGTCCGGTCCATCCAGCTGGCCGCCGTCCATCTGCTTCATGGTTGCCACATCGTAGAGCGTGTAGTCCCAGCCGGTATCGCAGGGCTGAACATGAAGATATGCGGCATCATCCAACACCAGCAGGGCCTCCTGGTACTCGGCGCTGGGCTGAGATACTTCTTCCGCAGCCTGCGGGGGTGTCTGCTCCGGCTCCGGGGCGGCAGTCAGGTCAATGCCGCGCTCCTTGCAGATTTCCTTGTAGTTGCGCTCGATGTCGTTAATCAGCTCACAGGAAGTCTTGTTGATGGTCTCCAGACTGGCCCGCAGCTCCTTCAGCTCCTTGTCCTTCGACCAGGAAGCGATGTAGCCAAAACTGTTCTCGCCGGTCTGGATGCCGAAATACTGACAGACCGCATAGGAAATGCTCTCGGCCTCTACTTCCTCGGTGTTGCGGTTCTTGGCGGCCTGTTTCACCGCCGTTAGATCTTCCTCCACCTCCAGCCGCCACTCAAACCGATTCTCGTCCACAAAGCGCCAGCCTTCCTCGGCGGCGACCTGTTCCGCCTCTGCCTCGGTGGCGAAGTCCAGACGGAAGTCATGCTTGGTGCCGCCCTCGCTCACCATCACGATCTTCCAGGTCGGCTCCGCTTCATACTTTTTGGGGTCGTGGAGCTTGCTGTGCGCGGTCTCATGGACAGCGGCGGAAACGGTCTGCACCTCGCTCATGCCTTCCCGGATTGCGATCCGCTGCTGGTCAGAGGAGAAATAGCCGTCCATGTTCTCGGCCATCGGCTCAAACTCGATGGGGACCGGGGCGGAGCGGCGCAGAGCTTCCATGAAAGCCTCATAGTGCGGCACCGTCCCGGACAGGCTGGAGGCCAGCTCTGGCAGGGGCTTTCCGTCCGTCTGGCTCACATCGAACACCTTCACCGGACGGAACATGGGGATTTCAATTTCTTTTTCCTCCATGACCGCCTTGCCATCCGCGTCCAGGATGGGTGCATGAGTATCCGGGTCGCGCTTCATTTCCTCGATCTTCTTTTTGTAGGGCGTGGGGGCAATGATGGTGATACCATGCTCACCCTTTTTCACATGGCGCTCAAACTGGTTTTTCCATTTGTTGAACCCGGCCACCAGGGTAGCGTCCGGGCGCTGCATATAGATAAGCATGGTGTTGTTGACCGAATATCGGTGGAACTTGGACATGACGGACAGATAGCGCATATACTTCTCGCTCTCAAACAGCTCCTTGATACCCTGTTCAATGCCCGCCGTGATCTCCTGCAACCGTTCCCGGTTGGTGGGCTTATCAGCCATGAATTTCACTCTCCTTTCCAAATTGGCGATTTCTGAATGATGTTCGGCAATCCACAGTCTTTGTTCATCGGGAGTATCCTCCAGAAAAAAATCCAGCAGATAGCCCACATAGTCCTTTCGTTGGATTGCTTCCATAAACCGGGGGTGGGGATTTTCCTCCGGTGTTTTGGGTGTATAGTCCGTTTCCCACTTGCGGAGCAAGTGAAAGTAGTCGGCCAGAACCCGAAAGGTATGGTCCCGGTCCTCCTTGAATTTCTGGGCCTCGGATTTCTGCCGGACATAGCGCCTCCGGGGAGGAGCCTGACTGTCATAAGCCAGGCCAAAATCCTGGGCCAGCTTCTCGGCGGCCTCTTTGGGGGACAGATTGTAGAGCCTCGCGGTGAAGTCAATCACATCGCCGGTGGCTCCGCAGCCAAAGCAGTAGAAATATTCCTCATTCAGCTTCATGCTGGGATTTTTGTCATCGTGGAACGGGCAACAGGCCATACCGCTCCGATTGACCTCGATCCCATACATCTGCGCCGCTTCCCGGACGGTGATGGACTGCTTGACGGTCTCAAAGACACTTTCAGCCATGCTTACTCATTGCCTTTCTTGGGGGTGGGCGGCCTGTACCCGGCAGCCTTGGCCCGTTCACTGGCAGCCTTACGACGCTCGGCGCTGTACGGTTCCCGGACAGACACGCAGCGTTTGGGAACGAGAAAGGTTTGGCGGTCCTTTTTCACGATCTGGTCCGGGTATTTCTCCGCCAGCCGTCGCAATTTCTCCAGCAGCCGGGAATCATGGGTATAGACTTCGGCGGTAGCCTCGGCCTGGTTGTAGAGGATAATGGTTTCCTGTTCATAAAGGGAGAGTTTCATCGTTTGCCGCCTTTCTGCTGGTCAAACTCCAGCTTGAAATTGGCGTACTGCCCATCGTCCTCCAGCACCACGGTGGCATCGTAGGTCTTGCCGGTTTTCTCGGAGTACAGGCCCCTCACATGAGCGCGGCCATCTTTGAGCAGTGCCGTTACGATGGCTTTGGTAGGTTGCTTGTGCTTCAGCTCCCACCACTTGTTGTTTTTCCAAATGGCAAATTTACAGCCCTCGTTCTGGCAGAAGAAGCCTTTTTGCAGCTCCGCCACATCGCCGCCGCAGCGGGGGCATTTGCCCACCACTTCGCGGGGCGGAGTGAACAGATACTCGGTGCCTTTAATCATCCGATAGGTTCCCACCAGCTCTTTGAGCATGGCACTAATCCCAGCCATGAAATCCTCCGGGGCCAGCTCGCCACGCTCGATTTCACCCAGCCGGTACTCCCACTCAGCAGTCAGAAGGGGCGATTGCAGCTGCTCCGGCAACACGGTGATAAGGGATACCGCATCATGGGAGGGCATGAGCTGAACGGTTTTCTTGCTCTTTTTGCGCTCCAGAAAGCCGGTGGAAACCAGCTTTTCCAGAATCCCGGCGCGGGTGGCCGGGGTCCCCAGGCCCTTGCGCTCGGCATCCTCCGGCATATCGTCCTTCCCGGCAGTCTCCATCGCGGAAAGCAGCGTATCTTCGGTGAAGTGCTTGGGCGGGGTGGTCTTGCCCTCCTTGACGGCAGCACCAGAAAGGGGCAGCGTCTGACCTTCAGACAGCTCCGGCAACGCCTTGTCCTCGGTTTCTTTGTCCTGCTCCACATTCTTCAGCTCTGCGCGATAGGCAGCGTCCAGCGCCCGCCAGCCGTGATTTTTCACTGTGCGGCCCTTGGCAGTAAACTCCGCTCCGGCGCACTCGACAACAACGGCGGTTTCCGCAAAGGTATAGGGCTGGGCCACAGCGCACAGCAGCCGCAGGGCTACCAGCTCCAGTACCGCCTTTTCACCCATCGGCAGGCCGGTCAGGTCCGCGCCCTGGAGGTTGCGTGTAGGGATCACCGCATGGTGGTCGGTCACTTTCTTGTCGTTGATGACCTGGGCCGCATTGCAGGCAAGCTCCATACCAGCGGCAAAGGGCAGCGCCCCAGCAGTGAGCCGTACCAGCTCCGGCAGACTCGCTGCCATATCCGAAGTCAGGTAACGGCTGTCCGTCCGGGGGTAGGTACAGAGCTTCTTTTCATAGAGGTTCTGCAAATATTCCAGGGTTTGCTGGGCTGTGAACCCCAGCAACCGGTTGGCGTCCCGCTGGAGGGTGGTCAGGTCATAGAGGGCGGGCGGCTTCTCGGATTTGTCCTTGCGCTCCACCTTTTTCACCGTAGCAGCCGCACCCTGGCAGGCCGTTTTCAGCTGCTGGGCGGCGACCTTGTCCGCCATGCGTTCCCCTGAAACAGAGAAACCGGGCAGCTCCAGCGTCACCGTGTAAAACGGCACCGGCTTAAAGGTGTCGATCTCGGCCTCCCGCTGGACAATGAGGGCCAGTGTTGGGGACATGACGCGCCCGATGTTGAGGGTCCGGTGGTACAGCACGGAAAACAGCCGGGTGGCATTGATACCCACCAGCCAATCCGCCTTGGCGCGGCAGAGTGCCGCATCCCGCAGGCCGTCATAGTCCGCGCCGGGGCGCAGGTTCGCAAAGCCCTCCCGGATGGCGGAATCCTCCATCGAGGAAATCCAGAGCCGCTTCATGGGCTTCTGGCAGCCCGCCAGCTCGTAGACGGCGCGGAAGATCAGCTCCCCCTCGCGTCCGGCATCGCAGGCGTTCACCACCTCGGTCACATCCGGGGCGTTCATCAGCTGTTTCAGCACATCAAACTGTTTCTTCTTGTCCTTGCTCACCACCATCTGCCAGGGTTCCGGCAGAATGGGCAGATCGTCATAGCGCCACTTGGCGTAGTCCGGGTTATAAGCGTCGGCGTCGGCCAGACCAGCCAGATGGCCCACACACCAGCTCACTCGCCAGCCGCTGCCCTCCAGATAGCCGTCCTTGCGGGCGGTGGCCCCGATCACGGCGGCCAGACTTTGGGCAACGGACGGTTTCTCAGCGATCACCAGCTTCATTGTTTTTCTTCCTCCTTTCCCGCAGCCATGCGGTCAGCTGCCGGTGGCAGAATCCCACGCAGGGCTGACCGTCACGGTAATTTCCGCAGCCATAACAGGGGTGGCCGGGAGATAAAGAAGGAGGACGGGAAGTTTCCTTCCCGCCCTCCGGCCTGCGTGTCATCATGCGTTCATAGGGGCTGTCGGTGAAGCGGGTCAAACCGTCTTGTCCTCGCTTTCCTCGTCGCCGCCCCCGTCAGCGTCCAGCTCGTCAGATTCCTCGGTCTCCCAGGAGTCCTCGTCCTCCTGGTCGGTATCATCCTCGCCGTAGTCATAATCGTCCAAATTGTCGTTTCCCTTGGTCTTGGGTTTGTTTTTCACCAGCTTAAAGTAGGCAAAAGCACCGCCGCCACCCATCAGAGCCAGCACCGCCAAAAGAATGGCCGGATTCAGTCCTGCGGGTTTCTGCGCCGGTTCTTCCAGCTCCGGGGTTTCTTCCGGGGTCTCCGGTTCCGGCTCCTTGCCCGTGCAGCTGCTCATATTGGTGGCACACACCGGGCAGGCGGTATTGACCGCACCGGCTACACATTTCTCCGTACAGGTACAGGTGGCGGGCTGCTCCTGGGTGGTCTGACCGTCCTCCATCAGCGCCATCAGGTCCGCCTCGTCCACCTGGTTCAAGAAGTGGACGGCGGTTTCCTTGTCCTCGTTGGCCCGGTCAATGAGGATGTAGAAATAGTTGCCCGCCTTGGTGGTGACGGTGATGAGCTGCTTGTTGCCGCCGAAATCATCCACCAGGGCGGCGTTGCCATCCGGGGTCAGAGCCGGACTGTCCTCGGTTTCCTCCACCACCACATTGGCGTCGTTTGTGGCGTCCTCCGCCGGGGGCTGGTCCGTCCCCTGGGCAAAGGCGGTCACGGAAAGGCCCATCATCAGCACCAGGGCGGCGCAGAGAGCCGAAAGGGTTTTGAAAATTCTCTTATTCTTCATGGTCGGTGTCCTCCTGTTCGTTGTAGTTGGCGGAGGCAGCGGCCATGCCAGGGACCGTACCGCCGGAGAGCATGGCGTTCAGCTGCTCCGGGGTCAGCCGCAGAGCGCGCACCATCTGGACGATCTTCAGGTTCTCCGCCTCGGTTTTCTGCGCCTCCAGGGCTTTCAGCTTATCCTGGTACTCCGCGATCTTCTCGCGGACCTTGGCAATCTCCTGGTCAATGCGCTGGATTTTGTTCTTAGCCATTTCAATCACTCCTTTTCTCATAAATCGGCCTTACCAGTTCATCAGGCCGTAACCCTTGATGCACTCGTAGGTCAGGGAATAACTCTTGATCTTGCAGGCGTCGCCGGAATTGCCCTCCACGGTGTAGACCCGGCTGCCGTCCGTGCCGACCACAAGGCCCACATGGTCGGCGCTGCCATCCAGGTCCCAATCGAAGAAGATGGCGTCGCCGGGGGCAATATTGGCGTAATCACGCCCGCCCCATTGTCCGTGAGACTGGAACCACGGGATGCCCTGGGACTGGCAGGCGGCAAAGCGCGGCTCGGACAGCCCCATCTGGCCGTAGCACCAGGATACAAAGCAGGCGCACCACTCCACGCGACTGTTAAAGCCGTACCAGCTCCAGTAGGGCTGACCGCCCACATTGCCCACCTGGCTTTTGGCTATATCCACCACGGCCTGATTGCCGGGGCGGGTGCCGTTGACGAACTCAACACCAGCTAAACTCTCGGAATCGCTGGTGTCGGAGGAACCACCGCCGAAAATCAGCGGCTTGTTGCCCAGCGTCTGCCGGTACACCTGGTACATCTCCAGTTGTTCCGGGGTCAACAGCTCCGAGGCAACAGACGAAATGGGCTTGCTGGTGAGCTTCACATTCAGAATGTAGTAGTTGTAAGGAACCTGAACGGTGTAGCTATTGCCCTCGCTGTCAGTCCGGGTTTCCGTCCGATAGCGTACTTCAACTTCCTCGGTGAGCGTCAGCTGATACTGGGCATCAAATACACGCTCCAGCTCTGCCTGGGCGCTCTGCCGGGTGTAGCCCTGCAAGACAGCGGACAGGTAGGCCGCCAGCTCATGGGGGTCATGCCCGATCATGTCGAGGTCGTAGCGGTACTCGTCATACCCCGGATGGCTGCTTTCGATGTTGTCGATCTCGGCTTGCAGCGCCGCTTCCTTGGCAGCGTAGTCCGCCTCCACCGCCACCAGCTCCGGGTCGTCCGACGGATAGGTGGTGCCGGACACCACAGAACCGATGCTCTGCGCCATCATGGAGCAGGAGGACATGGTGTTGAGCAGCATACAGACCAGCAGGAAGATCGCGCCCGCAATCAGAAAGCCCTTTTTGTGGCGCATGACGAATGCCCCGGCCTCCTGTGCCTTTTCCTTGACCGTCTTGGCGGCCTTGCCGGTCTTTTGGGCTGCGCTTGCGGTATTCCCGGCAGTTTGACCGGCGCGCTTGGCGGCAGCGTATTCCTTTTTAATGGCCTGTTTCTGCTGCCAGCGGGAAATGGGGTTGCTGGCAAACTGAGGATTTTCCCGCAGGGACTTCTGATACAGGGCGTTCACATTGGCCTTCTCCAGCTTCTGCTCGGCCTGGGCTGCCTTGCGGTAGGGCTTCAACTTGTGGCTGCGGTAGCCCTCCCGAACCAACCGTGCGCCGGTCTCAGCAGCCTCCTCGGACTTGTGGGCGCTTTCCACGCCCACATTGTCCTGTTCGGTCTCCCGGATTTCCTTGTGAACTTTCCCCAGGGCGGCATTGGCGGGGGTATCCCGCACCGCATGGGACAGCTTGGAGGGCGGCTTCTTCTTGTCCTCCAGCACCAGTTTGGTGGTCACTTTACCGGTCTCCGGGTCCACCGTCTTTTGCCGGACCTGCTTTTTGGGAATTTTAGCCTGCGCCTTATCCGCTTTGGCGGCGGCCTTGTCCGCCTTGCGAATGGGCTTCTCCAGCGCCGGGTCAGCCCGTTCCTCGTCTGTAAAGCGCAGGCGCGGTTCCTTATTCAAACCATTCCCCCAGCATGAGGGCGTCCGTCATGTAGCGCAGCTCCACACAGACGGCCAGCCCCACAGGGTCATGGAAGGGGTGCTGAAGCAGATGGGCGTAGATCTGCGCCACCACATTGGCCAGCAGCTCAGACTGGCTGCCCTCGAAGATGACGATGGCGGGAACACCGTTCATGGCGCACCAGATTTCCGTCAGGCGCAGCAGACCCGCCTCGCCATCCTCGTTCAGCTCCGCCGCCTGATCCGCCGCCGTGCGGGTCTCGCTGACGGCATCGGCCAGCTCGGTGAGCAGACAGGTGCGCTCACTCTCCAGGGCATCGTCAAAAAACATCATGGTGTTCAGTTCAGTATTGGGTTTCATGGTCATTCATCCTCCTTTTTCAGTTCCTGGGGTTTGGTGGTCATAATGCGGTACAGCTCGGTATTCTTCGGGAAGTGATCCACGAAAGGCAAGATCGTGGAGCCATAGAACAGCAGGCCCTCGCCCTCGCTGGAGTGGGTCACATAGGAAAGCTGGTGCGGGGAAATGCCCAGCTGCTTGGCGAGAATCTGCCGGTCTCCACCCGCCTGGTTGAGCATATACACGAAGTCGGAGTTCTCAAAGATGTTCTCCACCTCGCGGGAAGAAAGCAGGTCCTTGACATTCTGCGTGATGCCGGTGGGGATGCCGCCCCACTTTCTGAATCGCTTCCAAATCTCCACCGTGTAGGCGGCGGTCTGTTCTTCTTTCAGCAGCAGATGCATCTCGTCGATGTAGTAACGGGTGGACTTGTGGGCGGCACGGTTGATGGTGACGCGGTTCCACACCTGGTCCTGGACCACCAGCATACCGATCTTTTTCAGCTGCTTGCCCAGCTCCTTGATGTCATAGCAGACAATGCGGTTGTTGATGTCCACATTACTCTGGTGGTTGAACACATTGAGGGAGCCGGTTACATAGATTTCCAGCGCCGTGGCAATGTACTGTGCCTCTTTTTCCTCCTGCGTCCGCAGTAGGTTGTAAAGGTCCTCCAAGATGGGCATATTCTCCGGGCGGGGGTCATTGAGATAGGTCTGATAAACCAGCCGCACACAGCGGTCAATGATGGTTTTCTGTACCGGCTGCAAGCCCTCCTTGCCGCCCACGATCAACTCACACAGGGACAGGATGAAGTCAGACTTGAGGGACAACGGACTTTCATCGTCCGAATAGTCCAGGTTCAGGTCCATCGGGTTGATGTAGTTGGTAGAGGTGGGCGAAATCTTAATGACCTGCCCATGCAGGCGCTCCACCAAGGGCGCGTACTCGGCCTCCGGGTCACAGATGATGATGTCATCATTGGTGAGCAGGAAACAGTTGGCGATCTCGCGCTTGGCGCTGAAGGACTTGCCGGAACCCGGCGTACCAAGAATCAGTCCGTTGGGATTTTTCAGCAGCTTGCGGTCCACCATGATGAGGTTGTTGGACAGGGCGTTGATCCCGTAGTACAGCGCCTCTTTGCCGTTCTGGAACAGCTCCTGGGTAGTGAACGGAACAAAGATAGCCGTGGAACTGGTGGTCAGCCCTCGCTGAATCTCGATCTGATTGAGGCCCAGGGGCAGCGCGGACATTAGCCCTTCTTCCTGCTGGAAGTCAAGCCTTGTCAGCTGGCAGTTGTACTTCTGTGCGATAGAGCTGGCCTGGAATACATTGTTGTCCAGCTGCCGGGGATTGTCCGCCGTGTTCAGCACCAGAAAGGTGACAAGGAACATTCGCTCGTTCCGGCTCTGCAAGTCCTGCAAGAGCTTCTTGGCCTCGGCACCGTAGGTGGCAAGGTCGGAGGGAATGATGTCCATGTCATACCCGGCCCGGACAGCCTTTTTCTGTTCCTCAATCTTGCTGCGGTCCAGGTCGGTGATTTTCCGCTTGACCGTTTTGATGGCCTTGATCTGGTCCACGGACTGGATATGCAGGCTGACGATCAGGCTGGATTCCATGTCCAGAAAATCCGCCAGCATTCGGTCATTCAGCTCCGGCGCGAGAATCTGCAAAAAAGAAACAGCCCCGTATTTCTTGCCCATACGGAACTGCTTGCCGGTGCGGAACTCGAAGCCGGACGGTGCGATGAAGTCCTTGGTGGACAGACCGGACGGAGCCAGCCAATCCCATTCAAAGCGAAACGGCACCTGTTCATCCATGTGGAAGATACCGTGGAGCTGTGCCAGCCGCGCCTTGCCGTCCAGGGTCTCAGCGGCCACACCCAGGCGCTTGAAGTTGTTCAGGATGTCGGTCTCAATGCGCTCCAGGCGAGGCTTGGCGGCCTTGAGGCTGTCCGCGTCGATACCGAAGGTGAGATACTTGGTCTTGATAAGGCCATTGTTACCTTTTGCCAGCTGGTTTTGCAGCATGGTCATGTACTCCACCCGGATACTGTCAAAATCATCCCCCTGGAGAGGAATGTTGATGGCGTGGGCAAAGGTTTCCTCGGAGGCTGCGAGGTTCAAAAAGGACATCTGAAACTGAATGGAGCTGTCGAAGTAGTTGAGGAAGTCACACCAACCCTCGAAGATTGCTGTCTTGTCCTCGTTCTGCGAGAGCTGATAGTTGATGTCCTGGAACTGGATGGTCTTTGTGTAGTGGCCGTCTGCCACGCGGCAGATACCATCCGGCCACATCCGTTCATAGGGGATGCTGTCCTGAGCCGACTTCTCTTTTCGGTCCGTGCGGTTGGCACGGGCGATGGCGGCCTCGATCTGCTTTCTGTCGGCACGGGACAGCCTTTTCATCTTTTTCTGATTAACCGGCTGCGCGGTCTTTTCGTTTTTTCCGAACAGCCGGTGCAGCCAGCTTTTGATTGCCGTGAACAATGTCATACACCTCCTTGTCGAGTTTTTCCTGCCGCTCCAAAGCGGCATAGAAATTGTTGGTCTTATACGGGCGCTCCTTGGGACGGATCACGGCCACCTTGATGATGTTGCCCACGATCTTTTCCAGAGGCTGGCCGTGCTTTTCATACATCGCCAGCATGAAGAAGGGCAGCATGACAAGCATCATACACATGGCCGCCACGCTGTTTCCCGCAGGCCCCCGGAGCAGGAAGAAAAGCGGTACGCCGATGAGCGCACCGCCGCCGAAGCAGACCAACTGCCTCTTGGTTAAGTTGAACGCGACCTTGGTTTTGACTTTCGTAAGATCCTTGGGTACGGGTACATAAGCCAATGGGATTACCTCCTTCTTTATGGAAATGAAATCGAGCCGTCTACTTCGTTGCCCCACACATCCCATCCGGGTGCGGTTTGACGGGCAAACAGCTCAATGCGCGGCAAATTGCCCATGAGTTCCAAAATACGATCCCTAACAATGTCAGGTTTCTTGCTATGTTGCTCAATAGGTGCAAAAATCAGCTGCCGGACACTGGCGCTTTTTCTCTGGGGTTTTCCTTTCACGGCCAGCAGACAAATCTCAGCGTTGCTTCTTGTCCACCAGCCGAGGCCCAAGAAGAATCCGTTGCCAGATTTATTCTGCTTGAGCCAGACAAAAGCAACGGTTTTGAAGGTGAATCCCCACGCTTTAATGAGTTTCAACGCTTCGGGCAGTTTGGGAAAGGTACACCACAGGAACAAAACACAGGTATCGGCTGCCAGCGTAGATACCGGAAGTTGGTACAGCTGTTCATCCGACATAGTTGGGTAATGATTTTGCGCCGCCCCGTTCACCTTGCCGCTGCGGTAGCTCCAGGGAGGATCTGCGTAAATAATTTGATATTTCCCCATACAGATCCTCCTTAGTGTGCGTTGAACACAGATTTTGCGAGGCTCCCGGTTTTGAACAAGGTGAAACACAACAGGACCGTATAACCCACACAGCTCCAGATGGCCATGATGACATCCGATTCGGTGGCAATGTTTTGTACCAGCACGGCATAGATTGCCACACAGACGATGATGAGAAATGCCTGGAAGCCCAGAGCAATCAACGAGCGCAGATAGTTCTGGCCCATGCCGCCCCATTCCTTGCCCATCATGGTGGCCATAGGGATGGGGGCCACCGAAGTCACAAGGTAAATCTCAATCATACGGCCATAGATCACGATAAAGATACAAATGTAAAGCGCCCACATGGTAATGCCGATAAAGAGCGACTGGAACCACAGGCCGAACAGCGGCCCCAGGTCCATATCCATCAGCCGGGACTCCATATCGGTCATGACAGAGGAGATGTCGATGGAAGCGTCGGAACCGATGATGCCCGCCGCCTGCGCCACCACACTTTGAGCTGCGTCAAACACGCCCATCACGATGTTCCAGGTGTTTGAGACGATGAGGATGGCAGCGGCAGATTTGAACACCCACTTGAAGATCATCCAGGTGTCCACATCATGCAGGTTGTTCTTGTCGGTAATCATCTGAATCAGCTCCAGCGTCATCACGATAGCCAGGATCACGCCAGCAATCGGCACCATGATGGAGTTGGAGAGATTTTGGATCATGCTGAAAATACTCCCGTTCCAACCCTGCGGGGTCTGGCCCACCTGTGTCGCAATGTCTGCGACCTGCTGGTTCACGCTATCGAACATCCCCGATAAGTTGCTCATAATGCCGCCTACCAACATTTCCTTGAGCCAGTCAGTAAGGGCATCGAGTAAGAAATCCATACGGTGTCAACCTCCTTTCAGCCGCCCCCGCTTGGGGGCAGGGGCGGCAAGGATTTCTTATGACAGCTTAACGACGGGAGCGATCAGACGGTGAACAGGCTGGAGAGCAGGGGTACGAGGACCATGCCGACCACGGCGACGCCAGCGCCAGCCATGAGCTGCTTCATGCCCTGGGACTTTGCTTATGTGTGATAAAGAAGCAATAGAAGTGCAAAAAATTTTGCCGTTCCTATCCGACACTTGGCCATTGTGTCGGATAGGTCGGGCGGTTATTCGGGCAAGTCAATCTTGCCGACAAAGCTGTAATAAATCTCAATGTCCTGCCTGCGGGTGCCGTTCTCATCATAGCTGCACTCATGCACCACAATTTTCTCGATCATTTCCCGCAAGAGAGTGGGGGTCAGTTCTTCAAAGGCAAGGTGCTTGCGGACAATGCCCATAAATTTCTCGGCGTTGACGGTAGCTGCCTGTGACTTGTCCAGTTCGGCTTGCAGGGCGGCGGCTCTCTTTTTCAGCTCCGCTTGCTCGGCTTCGTAGTCAGCCGACAGTTCCATGAAACGCTCATCGCTGATTTTGCCGTTTACATTGTCCTCATACAGCCGCTTGATAATGCGGCTGATTTCAGAAATGCGTTCCTGCGCCTGTTCAAGCTGCTTGATGGCTGCGGCGGTCTTTCGCTTGCCGCCGATCTCGTTCTGCTGGACAAGTAGTTTCACAAACCGGCTCTCATGCTTGGCTGCGTATTCGGTCACTTGCCGGAGATTTGCCAGGACACCAGCGGTCAACAGATCGGTGCGGATAAAGTGCGCCGTACAGTTGCGGGTGCGCTTCTTGTAGCTGCCGCAGATGTAGCAGTCCTGTTTGCGGTCTTTGTTCTGATACCGCTGCTGATACAGCACATGGCCGCAGTCGGCGCAGAACAAAATCCCGGAGAACAGCCCCACTTCATCGTAGCGGTTCGGGCGTTTGCGCTGTTTGCGTAACTCCTGCACCCGTTCCCATGTTTCCTTGTCGATGATCGGCTCATGGTGGTTCTCGAAAATGGCCTGCTTCTCGACGGGGTTCTCTATGCTGTGCTTGACCTTATAAGAAGGCTTTTCCGTTTTGAAGTTCACCAGACATCCGGTGTACTCTCGGTTTTCGAGGATATGAACGACGGTGTTGGTCGCCCATTTGCACTCATAGCCTGGGTGATAACGGCGGGTGCTGCCTGTCCGCTGATATTCCAGCGTCCCCGGCGTGGGGATTTGCTGCTCCGTCAGCATACGGGCAATCTTGGTCGGGCCGTTCCCGGCAAGGCAAAGCTGGTAAATCTGCTGCACCACCGGGGCGGCTTCCTCGTCTATAATAAAATTCTCGTCCTCGTCCATCACATAGCCGTAAACCGGCTTGCTGGTAACAGGCTTGCCGCTCATGCCTTTTGACTTTTTCACTGCCTTGATTTTCTTGCTCGTATCTCTCACCAGCCATTCATTGAACAGATTTCGCAGCGGGGTAAAATCGTTGTCCATGCCCTCGCTGGCACTGTCCACATTATCGTTGACAGCGATAAAACGCACACCCTTTTGAGGGAACAGCATTTCCGTGTAAAACCCTACCTGCAAGTAGTTTCGCCCTAACCGGCTCATGTCCTTGACGATGACCGTACCCACTTTCCCGGCTTCAATGTCCGCAAGCATGGCTTGAAATCCGGGCCGCTGGAAGTTCGCGCCGGAAAAACCGTCGTCGGTGTACCAGCGCAGATTGGTAAAGCCGTTCTGTTTTGCGTAGGTTTCGAGTATCCTTTTTTGGTTCGATATGGAATTACTCTCGCCTTGCAATTCATCCTCGTGGGACAATCTCGGATAAAGGGCGGTAATGAGGTTTTGGGTGGCTTGTCTTAACATAAAATCCTCCGTTTCCGACAGCCAGCCCCACTATTCCGTGGTTTCATTGTACCACGGAACGGCGGGGGCTGTACAGCGGCAAAAGCGTTAAATTTGCTTCTTTACAGCTTTTCAATTTTCCGATTTTTATGGTATGGGTTGTCGTCCCATATTTGCAGTAGAAAAGTTCATAACTCCGTGGTATACTCTGATTTAACAAAAAAATCAGAAGTTAAAGGAGAAAACATGAAGTATACAATAGATGAATTAACCGCGGCCAAAAGGCAAATTGATTCAACTCTGCACAAGCTAAGAGAAACAGTAAAAACATTTGAATCAAAGGATAATTCCGAGCGTTATAAATCACAAATCACATTGGCAAAGAGAAGAATAAAAGCCTTTGAAATTGCAAATTATTTTATAGAGAATGAGATTAAGAATTGCTAAAGCACTTCCGATTTTCGTTCCAGCGGTCATGCTCCCTGGCATGGCCGCTTTTCCATGCCCCGGTTCACGCCGGATAAGTCGGCTCCTGTGTAGCAGCGGCTTCCGCTTCCAGTACCCGCGCCATTTTGTCGGCGGCTGTGGTTGTGGTGTCTTTCTTGAAATAGCCGGACACGACAAGGACGGAATTGCCCATGCGGATTTCCGTCACACAGTCAGGGCGGCGGGTGGTGCGGGTGTCGTGCTGCTTGTTATCTGCCATAGGCAATACTCCTTTCAGTCGGTAATCAGTTTCTTCATGCTCTCCATTTTCCGCTTGGCGGTTTCCTGCCGGAAGTTGTCGCCGGTAAAGCGTACCGGGACGCACATGGAAAGCAGGCGGTCATAAATCCGGGAATGGGCGGTGTCCTCCGGGTTGTGCAGGTCGTCCAGCGTAAGGTTGGTCGTGACGATCAGCGGCTTGCCGCTGCGGTAACGGCTGTCAATCACATTGAACACCTGTTCCAGCCCGTATTCCGTCCCGCGTTCCATGCCGAAGTCGTCAAGGATCAGCAGCGGATAACGACAAAGGCGGGAAATGTACTCGTTGCGCCCCTCAAAGCTGGCGGCAAGGTCATTGAGGATAAGAGCAAAGTTCGTCATGCGGACGGGGATTTCTTTCTCCATGAGGGCGTTTGCGATACAGCCTGCAAGGTAGCTTTTGCCGGTGCCTACGCCGCCCCAGAACAGGCAGCCGATATTGTCTGTCCGCATATCTTCCCAATGCTCCACATACCGGCGGGCAAGCCCGGTCTGCGGGTTCCTGCCGTTGTCGTTCTCGAAAGTCCAGTCCCGCATGGTGGGGTCGGTAAAGCCCCGGCGTTTCAGTTCTTCCACGGTGTCAAGGTGTCTGCGCCGCTTTTCGGCGGCTTCCCGTTCCTCGCGGGCGGTTCTCTGGCAGTCGCACTCTGCCGGGTGGCGGTCGCGCCCGAAGATAGCGGCCTTATCCGGCGCAAAATAGGCTTCTTTCGGCTTGCGGCACTTGCCGCAGTACAGTAAACCGTCCTCGCCGGTGTAGTCCTCCGGCTCCGGGATGGTGGTCGTCATATTCTCCAAAACCGCGTTGATTTCATTCTTCATAAACTCTCGCCCTCCTTGCATGAGTAGTCTGGTATGCCCTTTTTAGGGGCTTCCTTTTTGTCGTTCCCCGCCCATATCCGCAGGGCGGCGGCATAGTTCTGGTAGCTTTTCCCGTTGGCGGCAAGGTAGCGGCTCATTTCCTCGATGAACCGTTCCAGCCTGTCAGGGTACTCTGCCTGCAACTCGTCGTATTCGGTCTGTGACAGAAAAATATTTCCATATCGGCCATAGGGCGCGGACGGCCCCCCACTCACTCCCTTTGTTTGGCTCTCTGTAAGGTTGTTTATAGTAGTTTGGTTAGGGGACGGTTTTCCGACCATCATAAGGTCGGTTTTCTGACCATCAGTAGGACGGTTTTCCGGCTCTATGAGGGGCGGACTTCCGGCCATCAGTTGGTCTGAAAACTGTACCTGTGGCACTGGCGGTACTTTGACATAAAGCCGGTTCGGTGCGGAGAAGCCGCCCCGTTCCCGTTCCAACAGCCCCGCCGTGTCCAGTTCATTAAGCGCCCCCTTGATGGTGGTGCTGCCTTTATCCAGTATTTCTGCTATCTCCGCGATGGGATAGATAATATAAATCCTGCCCTCGTCGTCCAGCCACTTGTTTTTCTGGGAGAGGGTGGAACGGTCTAACAGCAGCGAATACAGCAGCTTGGCGGTCTGTGAAATCTCCATTTTCAGCAGGAAACGGGGATACGGCAGATAGGCGGGCAGCCGCGTGTCTGCCCTGATATAATCAGCGATAGGATCACCTCCCTGTGTTCGGGTTGATTTTGGCGTATTGTCACGCATTAAAACGCCGTTTCCGGGGGAAAAGGATAAATGTATCGCGTACCCTTTGACACCCACGAAAAAAGCCTTGATTTATGCGGGTTTGAAAGGCTCTAAAGCGTGACATCTCTGCCTTTGTTTCCGCTTTCTCTCGGCGGCTTTGATTTTCTTCATGCGCCCGGCGCAGTCGGGGCAGTATTTTCCCCGGTTGGATTTGGGGACAAAGGCCGCCCCGCAGACGGCACACCGTTTCCGGCTTCCCCGGCACAAGAGGGCTGCGGCCAGCTCCCCGTCAAGGGGCAGGACAGCCACACGGAACCAGTGGCACATGAGGGAAAAGGAAATGCTCTGGACGCACACGCAAGGCTCCCCGTCGTCCAATAGCAGGCAGTTCCCCTCATCGTAGTTACAGCACTCATGTACCAGCCGCCGCGCCCGCCGGTGCTGGCGGTAGTCCATGTGGGGCAGGTTATCGCTCATGGCTCTGCTCCTTTCTGCGGTGCGGCTCGTCCCGGCGCAAAATCTGGTCGATGTTCCGCTTGACGGTCTGCAACTCCTTGAACCGCTGTTTCTGTTCGTGATAGGTGTTATACAGGCCGTCTTTCTCGGAGATAAGCTGCTCGATCTCGGCCTGCAACGCTTTCCGGGCGGGCAGCTTGGTAATGCCATGCGCCTTGAAATACCGGGCTGCTGCGTCGGCTATGATAAAATCGCTCTCATGGGCCTGCCGGTATGCGGCGCGGGCTTTCTCGGATTTCTGTGCCCGCAGCCCGTCGCGGGCGGCCTTGGTCTGGGCGTAGGCCAACACCTGCCGCTGCAACTTCTTTTTCCCTTGCAGCTTCGTTTCCAGTGCTTTCAGTTCGCCGCTGGTCTGGCGCATTTTCTGATAGGCGGTATCAACGGCGGCTTCTAACTGCTCCGGGGAAGTAAAGCCGTATTCCTGATACACATTCAGCGTCGCGGCCATTTGTTTGAGGTTGTGCATGGTCGCCCAGCGTTCATAGCCCCGGCCTTTGCCCTCGGCCATTTTCTGCTCAATGTCCACAAGCCGCTGCACACCGTCCTGTTTCGGGGCGGTTTGTGGGGCTTTTGTGGGCTGTATGCCGGTTTTCCCATGCCGGGGGTATTCGGGTATGGCTGCGGCCTTTTCTGTGGCTCTGGCGGCGTTCTGCTCTAAAACGGCAAAGACAGCGGCGCGGTCAAAGTCGTCGCCCAGCTTCCGGGCGGTAATGGGCTTCGTCCTGTCCGGCGTGAGGTAGGAAAGCCGCCCCCGGCTCTCCTTGACGGTCACGCCCTCCCGCAGCAGCAGAGAGGAAAATTCGTCAAAGCTGGCGGCGGTGGCAAGGGCTTTCCGTATGGTCTGCCGCAGCTTCTCCTTGTTCGTTTCAAACTTGGTCTGCCGGGGCGTGATACCGCCTGCAATCATGGGGGCGTTCTGCTTGTCCAGCGCGGCCTGTCCCTTTTTCTGCGCCCAATACTCCCGGTCTGTGACGCGGTTCTTGCTGCCGTTCAAGAGGTCGATTTGGTAAAGCCCCTCCCGGTGGCACATCTCCATGACTTCGGATTTGAAGTAGCGCAAGGCAGCGTCGGTACAGCGGTGCTTGCAACCGGCCTTTGTATCGGCTGGCCTGTCCATGTAGGGCAGGAACGGCACTTCCTCAATCCGCAGGCTGTTAATGACGATATGCACATGAATGTTGCCGCTGTGGTTATGGCCGTCCGGGTGGGTGCATACAAGGGCTTGGTGGCCGGGGAAATGCTCGGCGCAAAACTTCTCGCCCAATTCCTGCGCCCGGTCTACGGTCAAGCCGTTGTCCGGCCCGTCCCGTGGGTCAAAGCTGATGATATAGTGGTGGCTTTTCACATCTTCCCGCCGCTGGTTCTTCCCATAGCGGAGATTTGCCCGCATACAGGCCACGGCAAAATCTTCCCCGCCGCAGTTCAGCGTGGACAGCCGGTAGTCCTCGCGGGGGATAAGCCTGCCGGTTTCATCAAGGACGGGCTTCATGGTAAACTCGTCATGCTCAAACAGCAGGTATTGTTCGGCGGCTCCGTAGTCGGCGTTTTTAGAGTTGATATGCTTGAGTGTTGCCAACCGCGTCACCTACTTTCTTTAAGACTTCATACTTGAGGGCGGCAAGGTCGGCTATGGCGGCGCGTACCTCGCCGGACAGCGCATGGTAGGGTGCGCCGTACTCGTTCAGATACCGGGCTATCTGATTGAGGTTGCCGCCGATCCTGCCGTACTCGGCGGCCAACTTCCCGACAGCGGAGAGCAGTTCGTCATTGACCGCCGACACATGGATAACGGGGCGTATGGTGGTGCGCCGTATCGCCTGCCGGAGAAATTCCGACTGGCTGATACCATAGGGCGCAAGCCGCGCTGTGAAGTCGGCGTATTCATCTTCGGACAGCCGGGTTTTCACAACGCGGCTGCGGTGGGGTGTGTTGTATTTCTTTCGCATGGTCGTGACCTCCTTTCTTGCCGCATGAGCGCGGCGGGGATAAGCGGCGCAAGCCGCAAAGCAGGGTTTGGGGAAGGCACTCCCCAACAAGTTTCCCGCGAGGGGCAAAACCGCAGAATTGCGGATTTTGGCACCGTGGTAGAAACTTGCTCTCCGTGACTGCAAACTTTCTCTCACTTCCGTCCGCCACTTTTTTGGAAAACTGCAACCACAAAAGTTTGTTTCTCTTTTTCTGCTACTACTAATCCTGTAAAGGGCATTCCTGCCCGCTTTCGCTAAAATGACACCGGACGCAGTGGTTTCTACCCGGTGTTGGAGAAATCCTTTCTCTTTGCCCTCTACTACGGGTAAATGCTCCAAATGCCAAACACCAGGGCAGAAAAATTCCCTCCTCGCTTACTACTACAACCGGCAGGGGGCAAAATGGCCGGGAGCGGAGCCGGACAACAAAAAAAGCAGTAAATCTTTTTCAAGACTTACTGCTTTCGCTGGCCGCGTCGGTGGCGGCTGGTATTCAGTTTTTATGACTTGTCCGGTGGTTCGTCAAGCCGGAACTTGAATTGACAGTCAATTAACCGCTGCTTTACATAGTCCTCCACCTCGGCGTTGACCTGCCCGTTCACTTTTGAGAAATAGCGGATATATCCGGCGTAGTGGAGCAGGACAGCGTTCACGGCTTCTGGGTCGCCCTCACGGGCTTTGAGGATTGTTTCATAGGGGAGAAGTCTACTCATACCGGCTCACCCCCATTTCTTCGCGTAGCCGCTGCAAGGCAAGCTGGATATGCCGCCCCGCTGTGCTGCGTGACCGGCCAATACACGCGCCGATCACGCGCTGCGGCTGGCGCAGAAAGTAATAGCGCAGGATTTCTTCCCGCGTCTGCTCCGGCAAAACAGAGATCGCGTCGGCAAGGGCGGCGTTGCAGAGCAGGACGGTCTGACCGCAGACGGTAAATGGGTATTCCTCGTCCGGCTCCGACGCGGCAAACTGGACAAACTTCTCGTTCATCAGATAGTCAAGGGAAACTTGCCGTTCCCATTGCCGTTTAAGCTTCAAAATCTTGTCCAAGGCGGCACAGCGGATAACAGTCTTGCAAAAGGCGTTGTACCTGCGCTGGATATATTCTTGATAGGCTATCTGGTCGGTCATGGAAATTCCCCTTTCTGAATAATAGTGCGGGGCGGTGGCACTTCTTGCTGTCGCCCCTTGATTGCCTACCAGCAAAGGCGGGCGGGGCTGTCAACGGCTGCGCATATGCGCCGTTCATCTTGACCGTTGACTGGCTCGGCTGGGTTTGCTATTTACCCGACAAACTTGAATTTATTTTAAGCTATCACGTTTTACCTTCTTAAGCCTTACTATCATTACCATAGGAATTTCTTTGTTGGTTTTAAAACATTCTTCATAAAATCCATCAATGACAAATCCAGCTCTAAAACAAAGGTTAAAAATATCTTGTATGGAACGATGATAATAAATCTGCTCTTTCGGTTGCCCTTCAATCGCTATATCATAGTAACTGTGCGGTGTCATATATTTTTCAGTCAACGTGACAAAACAAGGGTGTTGCGTTGCAAAGACAAAAATTCCGCTTTCCTGCAACAGTTCATAAACAGCCATAAGAAGTGGTTCAATATCCGTAATATCCATAATTGCCATATTAGAAACTGCTTTCGTAAAGGCTCGATTTCTTTTTAATTCTAATATACTTTTTCTATCGGTCGCATCCGCCACACAAAATTCAATTTGTTTTGCATATTGTGATTGCCGTCTTTTAGCCAATTCTATCATTTTTTTGCTGTAATCAAAAGCGACAACCGAAGCGCCTCTTTGTGCAAGATACGAAGAATAATTTCCATTGCCACACGCAATATCCAAAATGTAATCCGCAGGATTAGGAGATAGAAGTTCCGTTACTTTGGGACGCACTACCTCTCTGTGAAATTCATTAGATTCGTCACCCATTGCATTATCCCAAAATTGTGCGTTCTCCTCCCAGATTTTTTTACTTTCCTCTGTTCCCATGTTCTCTCCCACTCCCCAAATTTGCTTTTTTGCTTCCATTAAATCTTCCTTACTATATTCCATTGTTACCCTCCATAACTTCTGATTGTTGCCGTCTTGACGATTATGTATCTTTACATTACCTTCTGAAACATATGGCGCACCTTGTCCAGGCGGCTGTTTGGACGGCGGGGCTGGATGACCGGCTGACCGACAGCGGCCTGATATCCTTTCAGCTCTGTAAGGCATACGCTCCGCCCGTTGGTGTAAAAGGCCAGATCAGTACGGTATGCCTGTATACAGCGGGCGGGAATCTCGCCAGTAAAGACAACTTCATCCTTTTTTACCTGGGCCGTTTCGATGGTGGCACAGTATTTCGGTGCATCATGATAAGCCCTGGAAAGGTATTCCTGGGGCGCATAGAGGATGAAGGAGAGATAAGGTTCCAGCAGCTGCGTCCCCGATTCCTTCAATGCCTGTTCCAATACAATCGGGGCCAATGAGCGGAAGTCCGCCGGCGTGCTGACCGGACTGTAATAAAGCCCGTATTCAAAGCAAATCTTACAGTCCGTTACGTTCCAGCCGAACAAGCCCTGCTCCAGCCCGTAACGGATACCATCCCTGACAGCGTTTTGAAAACTCTGGTTCAAGTATCCCAGCGAAACCCGGCTCTCGTATTGTACACCGGAGCCAAGCGAGAGTGGTGTAACAGACAGTCCTATGGATGCCCAAAACGGGTTGGGCGGCACCTCGATATGGATGGTGTGGCTGGCTGCTTTGAGCGGCCGCTCCATATAAATGACGGAGGGTTCCTTTACCACTGTTTCAAGCTTGTATTTTTCCGACAGCAAAGCGGAAACAACCTCCAACTGCACCCGGCCCAAAAAAGAAAGAATGATCTCATGGGTGATGGAATCCACTTCGCAACGCAAAAGCGGGTCAGTATCCGCAAGTTGCGTAAGAGCGTCCAGCAGCCGTTCTCTTTGCGCTGCCGTTTTCGGCGCAATCGTCGTCCGCAGCATGGGGAGGGGGTCCTCGCGCCACCTTTTACGAGGGAGCCGGGTTTGGTCCCCTAATACATCGTTTAACCTCACGCTGTCGCTGGGAAGGATAACAATTTCACCCTGATAAGCGGTGTCTGTCCGAACAATTTCCCCTTTGGATGGAATACGCATCTCTGTGATTTTCAGCTTTTCTCTCCCGGCCAGGGCCACCGTATCCCGCAGGCGCAGCGTTCCGCTGTATAACCGTAGATAGACACGCCGCTGGCCGCAATCGGTGTACTCAACCTTGAAAACGCTGCCGCATAGGGCGGCGCCCCCCTGTTCCCCAATCGGTTGGAACAGCCCTGTCACCGCATCCATCAACGGTTGAATGCCAAGGCCATTTTTGGCGCTGCCATGATAGACTGGGAACAGGGAGGCGTCTTGAACCCGCTGCTGTTCCTCCCGCGCAAGTTTTTCCCGGCTGATTGGTTCTCCTGCGATATACTTTTCCAATAATTCATCGTTATTTTCGATGACCGCATCCCATGCTTCTATGTCGGTATTTTCCTCCAGGACTATTTCCGGGGACAGCGACACCGTCTGCTTGATGATAATATCGGCGGAGAGCTTATCCCGAACAGACTGAACCACGCTCTGCAAATCAACGCCAGCCTGGTCGATCTTGTTGATAAAGATAACGGTGGGAATGTTCATTTTCCGCAGGGCATGGAACAGAATACGGGTCTGGGCCTGCACGCCATCTTTAGCGGAGATCACCAAGATGGCCCCATCTAAAACAGCCAAAGAGCGGTACACCTCCGCCAAAAAATCCATGTGGCCGGGCGTATCCACAATGTTAACTTTACATCTGTGCCACTGGAAGGAAGTGACTGCCGCTTGAATGGTAATCCCACGCTGCCGCTCCAAAAACATGGTGTCCGTCCTCGTTGTCCCTTTTTCGACGCTCCCCGGTTCTGAAATGGCTCCGCTGGCATATAGCAGGCTCTCCGTCAAGGTCGTCTTTCCAGCGTCTACATGGGCAAGAATTCCAATATTGATTATTTTCATGTGATTGTCCTCCCTTTACAGCCCCAAAGGGCATAAAAATCCCCAGCAGTAAAATACTTTTACCACTGGGGATTATAAGTTGCGGACATACACATATACAGCATACACCTGTTTGTGATTGCTGTTTTTGGGGATATGTCAAAATTGATAAGGCAAAAGTATTCTTAAATTGGGTACAAAAAACTAAGCCCCTACAAAAGGAGCTATCATAATCCTTTGTTCCCACTATTTGATTATAGTTTTATTTAAGAATACCTTGCCGCATATTTTTTACTCCTTTTCTGGATTAAATCATTGTATCACATCAGTTTTAGGAAAGCAAGTACCTAAAAGAAATTTTTCTTCCCCTTATATGTAACAATCATACCGGCTTCCTAGCGTTCAGAATGTTTTCTGCTGTCTGCTGTGGTGTTTGGTTGGAATTGTCCAACCAAAAGCCGATCCGTGGTGTTGTCTGCATTTTACTAAATACAAATTCAATGTATACAGAAAGATATAAGGAGTGGGAGGGATTCCGCCGTAGTTGGCATTGTAGGAAAATCCAAAAGTTTAGATTTTCCCACAATGCTTATCTTTTGGTCTTTGGTTCGGAATAGTGTAGTGCTGGCGGTCTATCTCTTGTTTTCGGTTGCTTGCTTCCTTACCGTACATGAGCATTCGCACCGGGGTTGTCGTTGCCGTAACCTTCCAGCAGGTTGATGACACCCCAGATGCCGAGACCAGCGCCCAGAGCGATAACGAGGGTCTGAAGAACGGTGATAGCCTGATTGAAAAATGCCATAAATTATAGTTAGCCGGAATCATTTGAAAAGTTTGATTTAGTCATTCATAGGCATACAAAAGCCGGAACAATCGGCACCCGGTTTCCGGGGCCTGATTCCGGCTGTCCTCCTTTTTTCATTATTTTTTGGTGATTGTCCGCTTTGTACGCCGATGGCCCCATCCGGGGCGGTTGAGGCGGGTAGATAAGATCACTCCTTTCACAGCGGAACAGATTTACGCGCCCTCTGCGTCTACTTCATACACATCGTAGACCTCGTTAGGCTTGAGCTTGAGCCGGGTGGACAGGAACGCCTCGATGTCAAAGGCGTTCTTGGGGTCCGCGTCGGCGGTGTACGGGTAATTGGGGTGCTTGGTGATGTCGTACTTGTCCGAGAGGAAAGGCCGCACACCGCGCAGTTGGAGGATGCACTTGCCGCCGTCCATAACGGCCAGTTCATCCTGGCTCATAAGCTCTTTGCCGAGCTTCTGGTAGTTGAGAGAGTGGGAGGTTTCCCGCCCACGGTTCTCGCCGGTGTTGTAGGTGTCGATGGTTTCCTTGCCCAGCACGGCGGCCAGCTCCTTGAGGGTAGTCGGTTCCTTGCCGCCCAGGAAGATGGAGGTATCCATGTTGCCGATGATGGTATCGGCGTTGTCCTTGTAGATGGCTTTCAGCTGGGACTGCGCCTGCAATACCAGACAGGCGGAGATCTCACGGCTGCGGATGGTGGCGACCAGTTTTTCCAGCTTGGGAATCTGGCCGATGTTGGCACACTCGTCAATGAGGCAGCGCACATGGACCGGCAACCGCCCGCCGTACACATCGTCGGCTTTTTCACACAAAAGGTTGAACAGCTGGGTGTAGCACATGGAGATCAGGAAGTTAAAGCTATCGTCCGTGTCGCTCATAATGAGGAACAGGGCGGTTTTCCGATCTCCCAGGGTGTCCAGCTCCAGCTCGTCGTAGGAAGTGACCTCCCGCAGTTCCGCAATGTCGAATACGGCAAGGCGCGCACCGCAGGAAATCAGAATGGATTTTGCGGTTTTGCCAGCCGCCAGCTTGTATTTTTTATATTGGCGGACGGCAAAATGATTGGGCTTTTCCGCTTCCAGTGCGTCAAACATCAGGTCCACCGGATTCTTGAACTCCTCGTCGTCCTCCCGGACTTCCATCGCGTTGATGAACTCGATGAGAGTGGCAAAGTTTTGTTCTTCCACCGGGGCCTCGTAGTGGATATATCCGATGAGGGCGCAGTACAAAAGCGTTTCTGCCTTGACCCAGAAATCGTCCCCGGCTTTGCCTTCTCCCTTGGTGTTCGCTATTAAAGTCGTGACCAGCTTCAAAATATCTTTTTCGCTGTGCAGATAGGCAAAAGGATTATAGTGCATGGACTTCTTGAAGTTGATGGTATTGAGAACCTTAATTCGATACGGCTCATAGACCACTTTGCCGTTTTTGTCCTTTACGGTCTCATAAACCGGATTGCCATGCCGGTCCCTTATTGGCTGATGGTCCTTGCCCAGCTTGGGACGCATTTTCGGCGTACCGCGCTGGAGCATCTTGCCGCACTCCACCAAAATCGTACCTTTGGGGTCTGTCACCACATAGGAGCTGTGCATCTGCATCAGGTTGGGTTTCAGCCAAAACCGTGTTTTACCGGAACCGGAGCCGCCGATCACCAGCACATTTTTATTTCGCGCCGTCTTGGGGTCCTTGGGGCGGCTGTTCATGGTCAGGCTCTCGGTTTTCGTCAGAATCACATTGTTCTGGAAAACCGGGTCCACATAAGGGGCGATGTCCTCGTGTGTTCCCCAGCGGGCGGAACCATACTCCATGCCGTGGCGGTATTTCTTCGCATTTTTGCTTTTCAGATATACCGCCAGCCGCAGACCACCACCGCAGCAGATTCCCACCAACAGGTCCAACGGGTGCAGGCTGGGCCACCAGCTTGCCAGCGCCACCGGCAAGACAGAAATCAGGGAGAGCGCCTTTTGAGAAGCGTCCGCGCCCTGCGCCATCCGCCATGCTTCCCCGAAGTTGGTGGCAAACAAGCCCATCAGGATATAGGGCAGGTTCAAAATCAGGAGCTTTTTGATGTCAAGCTGCTTTTTCATCGTTCCAGCTCCTTTCGCCTGGTGCGGTCCACCACGGCATTTTTGACCAGCTCTTTGAACTGATTCAGCTTTGCCAGCACAGACGGACGTTCTGTTTTCTCTGCTTTTTTCACTTTTTTGCCGGTGTACTCGGTAAAAGCGGCGGTCAGCGCATCCGCATCCCGTGCCTTGAAAAAGATCAGGTACTTGGGCGGGGAGGTACTGCGGTCTTTTTTTACCGCATAATCCACACCGTATTTCCGGGCAATCTTTTCAAATTCCTTGATGGAAGGATCGGTGATTTCGATATTGGAAACGCCTTGGTTCTGACCAATGAGCTGCTTGACCGTCTGCTTGCCTTGGGGCTTCACAGGCGCGTCCCGGCTTCTCTGCTTTTGCAGCTTCTTTTCCTTGCAGTGGGCAAGGTATTTACAAATGGCGGCCTTAAACAGCTGCCCGGTGAACTTTGTGCCGTTGACTACCAGCGTCAAAGTCCTGTTTTCCACTTCTTCCTGCATGGGGTAACGCCTCCTTCCTGTGAAAATTTGCAGGGGTGGTGCATTTTACTAAGGCGGGACCACCAGCCGCCGCAAAAGATACCGGGTAATCATATCATCAGCAGGATGCTGTCCCGCAGCTGGGCAAAATACAGCTTGCCCTGGGGCGTTACCAGCGTATAGGAGCCGGTATGCCCGTGGTTGCAGTAGTCCTTGACGGTGAACAGGCCATCATTGGCGGGCTTTGCATAAGGCAGTACATTCCCGGACGGGGCGCGGTACACAAACCGCTGTTCCAGCAGGAAGCGGACAAACCGGCGCTCCGGCACAACCAGTTCCTTGGCGGTGGTACGGAGATTGGTGCTGTGCTTGAGGTCAATGAACAGGTCATAAAAGGCTGCCTTGCCCTCCAGCATGGCGTTTTCCTCTCGCAGCGCCGCATTTTCCTCCCGTTCTGCCAGCAGGTCGGAACAGAGTTTCATCATGGCTTCCGGGGAAGTGGCAACCTCCCACAGCTTTTCTCTGGTGATGTAGGCCCCGTGCTTGCGGATAGAGGGCAGCACCTCATCAAACACCCAGCGTTCAAATCGTTCCGCAGAGGGCAGTTTGCTGTGAACGATCAAGCGGTATAGATTTCCTTCCGAAATAAACCGGGTTTGCTGGGTTCTGCCCACGTTGTCGATGAGTGGGTAAAACGCCCACCCATCGGAAGTACAGTGCGCTTTCAGTGCTTTAGCCGAATCTTTGTAACCGAGTGCGGCAGTAACATCCAAACCGCAGAACAGGTATTTTCCATTTTCTTCGATGACCCGAACAGAACCAAACTCCGGGTTTTTGAAAATTTCCATCTGGTTCATAGCGTAACCTCCTGTAAAAGTCGTTGTTGTGGGATGAAAAAAGACGGCCTTACCAGCCGCCTGCGTTCATATCATGATTAACCTGTGAAGTGTAGTGGTTGCTGATGGTGGTGGGTGCGTTAAACAGCACCGTCAGCAGGTACTGCTTCATGTTGCGGACCTCGGTGGTGTTTTTCTGCAAGCTGTCCATGACAAACCGGATATGTTCGCTGTCCAGCTTCAAAAAACGGGAGCGCACCACCTCATGGGGGAAGTCGCTGCCTGCAATCCGGGTGGTTTTGCGTCTGGCACAGACGGTTTCCACCATCAGCTCCACGATCTCGTCCAAATCCTCCCGATAGGTGGCAAACTCCCTGCACAGGTAGTCATACTCGATGTTCTCTAAAATCAAATCCCGATAACTTTCTATCTCGGAGACAGACATCGCATCCCTTCCTTTCCGTTCCGGCGGTCTTGCCGCCGTTTTCTCCCGGAAGGGAATGGAATCGGTACTTGATCCATGAGTAATTGATTTTTGAGTATTTGATTTCTCTATATTTAATTCTGCGGGCTTTTCCGTATCCGGTTTGTCCATATCCGGTTTTCCCGTATCTGGTGAAGCCGTATCCGGCTGTGGCGTATCCGGGTTCTTCGGCTGTGGCTGTTCGTAGATGACATACTCGGTATCACTGATCCGACCCTGCCTATCTCGTAGCTGATGACGGACAATGTACCCGGCAGTTTCCAGTTCCCGCAGCGCGCCGCCGATAGCGTCCACGCCCTCTTTGCAGATGGCGGCAAGCCCTCTGGTGGTATAGTTCCAGTCCTCCGGTAAGGACAGCATCATGGAAAGCAGCCCCTTGGCTTTCAGGGACAGTTTCCCGTTGCGTAAATGGTGATTGCTCATTACGGTATAATCTCTGGTTCGTTCAATGCGAAATACGGCCATTGACCTCACTCCTTCCAAATTTCTCAGGATATGAAAAAAGCCACAATCCTGTAAAAAGAATTGTGGCAGTCAGCTGTTTTGTTCACTTTTTCTGCGCCGGTAGGGGCGTTTGGGAATGGGCGGTTTATCCAACAGGTCATTTCCCTGAGAGAATGGCAGAGTTTGCAGAACACGGTCAATCTCCATAGATTCCATATCATGCTGGGAATGGCAATCCTCCCGGATTGCTTCCCGGATTTCCTTTACAGTACACATTTCAATCCTTTCCTTTCGCAGTAATGATTTGTTTATGAGTGGCGGCGGCGCTTGTCCGGCTTAAAATCGAGGATATGTCCCTCGATGATACGGGCGTAACGCTTGATTTTGATTTCCCGGCGCTGCTGGCTCAGGAGGGCGGCCTGATAGCCGTCCTCCGTAAGAAACAGCCGCATTTCATCACCGGGACTGCCGTAGGTGCAGGAACGCAGGACAGAAAACTCAATCATCCGGCGGGTGTTATCCTGAAAACGCTCCACGGCAAGAATGTTGTGTCCTTTCAGCTCACGGGCGGACATATCCCTCATAGGCGGCTCCTTTCATCGTTCCTGATCTCTCTGGCGTTTTTTCTGCCACTGTTCCAGCAGCTTGATAATGGTTTCCTGCATCCGCTGGGGTGTGTAGCTCTTGGGAAAATACTTCCGCAAAGTGTCCGAGGTGAATGTCACCTTGTCCAGATCGCTTTTCTTTTCCTCGCCCATAATAGCTCGCATCACATCAATGGATAAATGCCCCTCTTGGCTGAATTTCTTGAGCCGCTGAGCCTGGGAGAGAGAAGGTGTGGCCTGTTCGCTGTCCATCGCGTCCAAAAGCTGGGTCTGTTCCTCTTTTTTAAGAAAGGACAGCTCATAGGCCGGATTGAGAGCGATTTTTCGCTCATCCAGCATATCCAGCAGTTCGGGAATCAGCTCCGTCAGGCGAATAAAGCGTTGAATCTGATTTTTACTCTGCCCGACCTGTTCAGCCAAAATGTCTCTGGATTTCTTTCCGTCTGACTTGTGCCCAACTTGGGCACAAGTTAAATCTCTGCGTTCGCCTTGATGCTTCATGGCATCCAGCTTCATTTTATAGGCAAAGGCTCTTTCGCTGGGGAGCAGGCTTTCACGCTGCAAATTGCTGTCCACCATGATGATGGTAGCGGCATCATCGTCCAAATCCCGGACAATGACCGGCATGGTTTCTTTATCCGCCAGTTCACTGGCCCTGTGCCGCCTGTGTCCGGCTACTAATTCATAGCCGCCATCCGGGTCAGGTCTTGCAATCGCCGGAACCAGCACACCATACTGCCGGATACTGTCCGCAGTTTCCATCATGGATTCATCATCCTTGACTTTGAACGGATGGTTCTTAAAAGGGTGCAGCTCAGACAGCGGGATTTCCAACACCCGTTCCCGCTGTGCGTCGGCACGGCTTTCCTCGGTAGAAAACAGGTCATCTACCGATGCCAGCTCTACTTTTTTCGCGCTGCTTTTCAAGTTTCGTCACCTCCTGCGTCAGATTTTTGTAGCTCTCAGCCACCTTGCCGCCGGGGTCATGGGCAAAAATGCTCTTGCCCTCGGCGCTGATTTCCTTTGCCCTAACAGAATGGGGAATCTCGGTGGCGAACACCTTGATTTTGCTGCCGTAGGTCTCCCGCAGCAGGGCGGCGATCTCCTTGGCAAAGTTGGTGCGGTTGTCCACCATCGTCAGCAGGATGCCGTCAATCTGGAGTTTTGGGTTGATCTGCCGTTTCACCTTATTTACTGTTTGGAGCAGTTGTTCCAAACCCTTGGCGGGCAGATACTCTGCCTGGACGGGAATTATGACCCTATTGGCGGCTGCCAGCGCATTGACCGTGAGCATCCCCAGAGAGGGCTGGCAATCAATGAGGATATGGGAATACTGTCCCTTTACGGTGTCCAGATACTGCCGCAAGATGGTCTCGCGGCTCATGGCGTTCACCAGAGAAACCTCCATACCAGACAACTGGATGTCCGCAGGCATCAGGTCAACACCCTCCGGGTGGTGCAGGATACCCTCGCTGGGTCGCAGCGGCTCATCCATCAGAATACGGCCCATCGCGTCGGACAGGGTAAAGGGCAGCTTGTCTGGTTGGGGATGGCCCAGGCTGATGGTCAGGCTGCCTTGCGGGTCTCCGTCGATCAGCAGCACCTTTCGTCCGGCCTGCGCCAGCCCGATCCCCAGGTTGGTACAGGTCGTTGTCTTGCCAACGCCGCCTTTCTGGTTGGCGATGGCGATAATTTGTGTGTTCACTTTGCAATCACCTCGTTTCTGGAATAAAAAAAGGGAGAATGTGACGTAAATCAACATTCTCCCTGAGAAACGATATGCGATTGTATTGCTGCTTGTCTTATTGGTGTTCAGCTTTTGGGGAGCCATCCCGCCACAAACCCGCATGAATACTGGATTTCTGCTTGTTTGTCTTTCCCTTTCCCGAATAACCTCTGTTCAATGATTTTTATGCACGCGATACGAGCAAAAAAATCCGCGCCGTTATGAGGGCAAAGGGCAATTCGGGAGAACACCTTTGTACCAATCCGCCCTATGGGTACAAAAAAGACCCAGAGGACAAGAAACGGTGGATAGTGGACGAGGAAGCCGCCGCAGTTGTCAAACGGATTTTCGCGCTGTGTGTGGACGGGAAAGGACCTATGCAGATTGCAAAGCTCCTGACCGCTGACAAGATTTTGACCGTTAAGGCGCACTATGCAAAGCGCGACGGAAAACCGATGCCGGACAACCCCTATCGGTGGGATTACAAATCCGTCGCGGGGATTTTGGAACGTCCCGAATATACGGGGTGTACGGTGAACTTCAAGACCTATTCCAAATCCCATAAGCTGAAAAAGCGGCTGAACAACGCGCCCGAAAATATGCGGATATTTCCCAATACGCAACCTGCCATCATTGGTGAAAAGGTGTTTGAGCGTGTGCAGGAATTGAGAGAAAACAAACGCCGCCCCGCCAAGCAAGCGGAACGGCAAGGGCTATTCTCCGGGCTGCTGTACTGCGCCGACTGTGGAAGCAAGTTGCATTTTGCAACGGGAAAGAACATGACCCCTGAACAGGATTGTTACCGCTGTGCAAGGTACAAGAGCAACACGGGCGACTGTACCATGCACTACATACGGGAAGAAACGCTAAAGCTGTTTGTGCTGCGCCGGATATTCGCTGTAACGGCGATGTTCATAGACAACGCCGACGATTTCCGCATGGTGGTACAGAAGCAGCGTTTTGAGGAAATGGAAAAGGCAGTAAAGCGGCGCAAAAAAGAGTTGGAACAGGCAAAGAAGCGTGTCGCCGAACTTGACCGTATTTTCAAACGTATCTATGAGGACGACATAACGGGCGCGATTTCCAATGAACGGTTTTTGAAGCTGTCCGCCGAATATGAAGCGGAGCAAAAGGAACTGACAGAGTTTGTCAATACGGAGCAAAGCGCCGTTGACGCCTACGAGCAGGACAGAGCCGATTTTGACAGCTTCGCCGCCATTATCCGCAAATATGTAGGTATCAAGGAGCTGACGCCCACTATCGTTAATGAGTTTGTGAAAAAGATAATCGTCCACGCCCCCGACAAGTCCAGCGGACGCCGCCGACAGAAAATCCAACTCGTTTGGAACTTCATCGGGGAGTTGGAACAGGACGAGGACGCACAAACCATTGAACGGCAAAGAAAAAGCAGAACGGCATAGCCTTTCGACTATGCCGCCCTGCAAATATTACTTTACTTCCTTGTGGGTGTGTGCCTAAAGTGGGGCCCCTCTTTTTTTGCCAGACCATCTCGTCTGCCCCTCAAATAGGAACAGCCCCTGCATTCCCGTCCCCATATAATGCACAAACCTTGCAGGTAGAACGAAAACGTAGAGGAAGGCCGGGCGGATGGGATTCGGTGTGGGGCGCAGGGAGTGTCCGTGTCAAGCGGATTTTGCGGAAGCGGCCTGAAAATCCATTGCCTACGGAGACTTAGACGCGAACGCTCTTCGTGAGCGGCTTAGTCGCAGTTGGCAATTAGTTGAAGGGAAGCGAGCATCCGCTTGACACGGACACTCCCTGCGTCCCACACCGAATCCCATCTGCCCGGCCGTTCAACACCTTTCCGGCTTCTTCATCATAATCGCATTATAATAGGGCTGCCCTTTCCGGACAGCCCTCGCATAACCACTAATCATAAAAATCGCTAACTCTTATTTCATCTTATTCCGCATTATCCTTCGTCACCAGTTTTACCTCAACCGGAATCGACTTCTCCACAGTCTCGCCTGCAGCCAAGGTAATTGCCGTATCAACCGCAGTCTTTCCCATCTGGTCCGGCTGCTGGGCTACGGTTGCCAGCATCTTGCCGGACTTAACTGCCGCCACGGCATCATCCGTAGAATCAAAACCTACCACCTTAATATCCTTCCCGGTGGAAGCAATCGCCTCAATCGCACCAAGAGCCATCTCATCATTGTGCGCAAATACCCCCTTGATGGAGCTGTTTGCCTGGAGCAGGTTCTCCATAACGGTCATACCTGTCGCACGGTTAAAATCTGCTGACTGGCTGCCTGTGACTTTAAGCTTTTCGTCTGCAACCTGGTGGAAACCTTCGCCACGGTCAATCGTAGCGGACGCACCTGTGGTTCCCTGAAGCTCTGCCACCTCAGCGCCCTCGCCGATCACCTCTACCAGATATTCTGTTGCCATTTTCGCACCGGCAACGTTGTCGGATGCAATCTGACAGTCAACCTCCACGCCGTTTACCACACGGTCCACGGAGATTACCTTGATACCCTTTGCCAGCGCGTCCTTGACAGCGGGTGCCACAGCATCGGAATCTACCGGGTTGACAATAAGCACAGACACGTTTTTGGAAACAAGGTCCTCCACATCATTTGTCTGTTTGGCAGCGTCATCGCCTGCGTCCACAGTGATAAGCTCTACGTCTTTTTCCTTTGCCTCAGCCTTGGCACCATCAGCCAGGCTTACAAAAAACGGATTGTTCAGAGTTGACACGGAAAGACCGATGGAACCGTTGCCCACAACGCCGTTTTCTCCAACCTCTCCCGGTGCGCCTTCGCCGTCAATGGTGATTACCTGACAGCCGGACATGGATACCAGCAATGTACAGGCTGCCGCCAGGGCCGCAATCTTTTTTATTTTCATTTTGAATTTCCTCCTTTTTCATGCAGACATATCCTTTTGCCCGCACATACAAGCTGTGTCAGGTCATATGACTATGACCTCTGTTCCTATATTATCTGCTTATACCTCAATCGCATATAGCTTAGAAACTTATATCATCAGTACCTAAAGCTTCGATGACTATAGCTACAATGTCTATAGCTTCAATGTCTAGTCTATAACTTCAATATCTATAGCTTCAATCTCTAGTCCATAACTTCAATACCTATCGCTTCAATGTCTAGTCTATAACTTCAATATCTATAGCTTCAATCTCTAGTCTATAACTTCAATACCTATCGCTTCAATCTCTATAGCTTTACTACCTATATTTTCGACGTCCATGCATCCGGCTCTTACTCTCCAGTCATCAGCGCTTTCTGTCGGAGAGCACAGCAACCAGAATAACAAGACCTTTGACAACATCCTGATAATAGGATGATACGCCCAGAATGTTCAGACCATTGTTCAATACAGCGATAATCAGCACACCGATGAGTGTTCCCTGGATTTTTCCGCGGCCGCCGCTCATGCTGGTGCCGCCGAGGGCAACTGCTGCGATGGCATCCAGCTCGTAGCCCTGCCCCAGTGTTGGCTGGGCGGAACTCAGTCTGGAGAGCAGGATCAAACCGGAAAGTGCGGACATTAAGCCGGAAAGTCCGTAAACAATAATCTTTGTGCGGTCAATGTTTACGCCCACCAGCTTGGCACATTTGCTGTTGCTTCCGGTTGCGTAGATTCTTCTGCCGAAGGTGGTTTTCGTAAGCATAAAGAAAAAGGCTGCGAACACCAGGGCAAAGAGGATGACCGGAATCGGGATGCGGAAGATGTTTCCTTTTCCCACAAGCTTCAGGGCAAAGCTGTCGCCCAGGTTGGAGATTGGTTTTCCATCCATGAAAATCATGGTCAGGCCGCGGTATACGGTCATGGTGATCAGAGTAGCGATAAATGCCTGCAGACGTCCCTTTGTCACCAGAAGACCGCTGATCACGCCAAGGCCTGCGCCGATGAGCAGAGCCAGTATCATGGCCGGAACTACGGGCACGCCGCTTGAAATCATTCCCGCGCAGAGTGCGGTGGAAAGTGCAAGCACTGAGCCTACGGAGAGGTCAATCGCGTCTGTAAGGATTACGCAGGTCATACCAAAGGCGATAAATCCATTGATGGATGACTGGCGAAGCAGTGATAAAAAGTTACTCCAGGTGCGGAATTCCGGGCTTGCGATGCCGATTCCCACCACCAGCACGATGAGTGCGATCAGTGCGCCGTATTCCTGAATATATTCGGCTGTGCTTTTTTTCTTATTTTCCATTAGATTGTACCTCCCGTGGCTAATGTCATTACTTTTTCCTGATTTGCTTCCTCATGGGAAATGATTCCCCGGACCTCGCCTTCCCGGATGACCATGATCTCATCACTCATTCCCAGGACCTCCGGAAGCTCGGAGGATACCATGATCACGGCAACTCCGTTGGCTGCCAGCTCATTGATGATACTGTAAATCTCTTTCTTTGCTCCGATATCCACGCCTCTGGTCGGTTCGTCGAGAATCAGGATTTTCGGATTTGTGAGAATCCATTTGGCAAGCACGACCTTCTGCTGGTTGCCGCCGCTTAAGTTGTTGCATTCATGGTCAGGGCCAAAGCATTTGATGTGAAGGTCTTTGATTGCTTTTGACACCAGCTCGTTCTCAGAGGACGAGGAGATGACCGAGGATGTGGAAATACGGCCCAGGTTGCAGAGGGAGACGTTTTCCTGGATGCTTTTCTCCAGCATGAGGCCCTCTGTTTTACGGTCCTCGGTGATAAAACCGATTCCCAGGGCAATGGCATCCTGGGGATTTTTTATCTGGACTTCCTTGCCTTCGATTGTGATCGTTCCGCTCTCATAGGGAAGATTGCCGAAGATAGACTGCATGATTTCTGTCCTTCCGGCGCCCATCAGACCGGAAACGCCCAATACCTCCCCCGCGCGCACGGAGAAATCCACGTCGTGAAATACGCCTTTCTTGGTGAGGCCTTTCACGCGGAGTACCTCTTTGCCCGGCTTTGTGGTTCTGGCAGGATAGCGTTCGCCAATCTCACGGCCGATCATCATTTTGACGATTTCATTCATGTTTGTCTCCGGGATATTTTTTACCCCGATGTAGGAGCCGTCGCGCAATACGGTGATACGGTCGCACAGTTCAAAGATTTCTTCCATTCTGTGAGAAATGTAAACCATGGAAACGCCCTTTTTCCGAAGGGACTCAATTACCTTAAAAAGTGCGGTTGTCTCGCTTTGGGTGAGGGCCGCGGTGGGCTCGTCCATGATGATGACTTTCGCGTCAGCCATGAGTGCCTTGCAGATTTCCACCATCTGCTGCTGGCCTACGGAGAGGTCGGACATCACTGCCTTGGGAGAAATGTTTACCCCCAGCATGTTGAGCGCTTCTTTTGCTTTTTTCTGCATGGCTCTGCGGTCACACATGCCAAATTTTCCGTGGATTTCTTTTCCCATGAAAAGATTTTCCTCCACAGTCAGGTCGAACATGACGTTCAGCTCCTGATAAATAAACACAATTCCGGCCTTTTCTGCCTCCTGCGGGTTTTTGTAATTCACTTCCTGACCGTCCACAAGAACGGTTCCCGCATCCTTGGTGTAAACACCTGTGAGGATTTTCATCAGGGTGGATTTTCCCGCGCCGTTCTCGCCCATCAGTGCGTGAACTTCCCCGTCCTCCAAGGTGAAGCCGGCCTGCTTCAACACCTGATTGGAGCCGAAGGATTTGTCAATCCCGCGCATCTCAATTCGCATGTTTCTTCCTCCTTAAATTCTTTTATCCGAAAATGCAGCCTGACTGGAGGACAATATTGGCATAGGGAGTGATCTCCCCGGTGCGGATGACTGCCCTGCACGTCCTGGTTCGCTCTTTCAGTTCTGTATGAGGTACAAATTCTGTCTCGATCTTCTGTCCTGTGTTTTCTTGTATTTCCTGAAACAGTTTCTCAATTTCTCTTAGTATGTCTGGATTTTGGGTTTGTATTTCCTCTGCCAGCACGACTTTCTCCATTTTCATATCCTTTGAAACCGCTTTCAAGACATCCAAAAAAGAAGGTTTCCCAAATTCCAGAGCGAGATCGATCCTCTCTGTTGTTTCCGGAATGGGAAGCCCGCAGTCTCCGATGGCAATTGTATCGGTATGTCCCATATAGGACAATACTCTGGAGATGTGGCTGTTTAAAATACCGTTTCGTTTCATCAGTTCTTACCCCCAAGCGCTTTTTCTACTTCTTCTCTGGTGGGCATGCCCGTCTGTGCGCCGAATTTCTCTGTGGAAAGACTTGCCGCGGTATTTGCAAAATGAAGTGCCTCTCTGATATCTGCGCCTTCTGCCAGCTTCACGCAGAATGCACCGTTCAGGGTATCGCCTGCGCCTGTGGTATCCGCTACCTTTGCAGGACGTACGGGGACACGGAAAATGGAACCGTCCTGTAAGCCTGCGGCAACGCCTTTGGAACCAAGGGTAATGACCAGCTTCTCGGGGTATTTCTTAAGAAGCTCTTCAGTGTCAGTATCGGCGCCGAAAAGGATTTTCGCCTCGTGCTCGTTTGGTGTAAGATAGGTAACCTTGGAAAGTATCTCAGGCTTCACCGGACGGGCCGGTCCTGGATTGAGCACTACCTTAATGCCATTCTGTGAGCAGAGTTCGATTACATATTCAATGGTGTCTGCCGGAATCTCGTGCTGAAGAACCACAAAATCAGAACGGAGAAGTTCTTCTTTTACGCTGTCCACATAGCTGCGGTCCACCTGATCGTTGGCCCCAGCCACTACGATAATGGTATTGTCATTCTCTCCTACGGTGATCAGGGCAAGCCCTGTGGGTACTCCGGGGATTCTGCGGATATGTCCGGTCTTTACGCCTGCGTTTGTGAGGTTTTCTATGAGCTTTGTTCCATGCTCATCCTTTCCCACACAGCCGAACATTTCCACGTCCGCGCCAAGCCGCGCCATGGCTACTGCCTGGTTCGCGCCCTTTCCTCCCGGAATGTAGGTGAGGTTTCCGCCGGAAAGAGTTTCGCCCTTTAGGGGAATCCGCTCAGCCGTAACGGTCTGATCCATATTGATGCTGCCTACTACTGAAATTTTCATAGTTACCGCCTTTCCTTCTTTTACTTTAAAACCGTGGTTTCTCTGCGGATGAGTGTGACCGGAAATCTGTTTTCGTGCTGCACCGGACGGCCTTTTGCATGGTCGATGATGAGCCGGACGGAGGTTTTTCCCATATTGACGATGGGCTGCTCCACTGTGGTGAGCTCTGGGGTCATCAGCCTTCCAAGCGCCACATTGTCAAAGCCAATGAGCTGGATGTCCTCGGGGATTTTGTAGCCATGGCGCAGAAGCACCTTGTATACCGAAATCGCCACAACATCGTTACAGGCAATGATTCCGTCCACGCCGGGATATTTCTTCAGGAGCTGCTCTGCCACGATAAGTCCTTCCTCAAAACTGTACTCGCATTCCATGCATTGAACCTCCCGCTGGTAATGCCGGCATACATCCAGGTAACCCTGATAGCGGTCCCGCGCACTGGAATACTTCTGCGGTCCGCAGATATTCACAATGTTGCGGCAGCCACATTGGATGAGGTGCCCGGCAGCTATCCTTCCGCCTTCGTAATGCTCCGCCTCCACATAGGCCAGCTCCTTATCAGAATGGATACGTCTGTCCACAACCACCACCGGAATCCCGCAGCGTTCCACCTCTTCCTCAATCTCTTCGTTATTTGTCATAAGGATGATTCCGTCCGCGTTCATCCTGGAAAGCATGCGGATACTTTCCCGCTCCTTCTCAAGATTATTCTCGGAATAGCAAAGCGTCATCCGATAGCCCTGCTTGTAAGTCTCTCCCTCGATTGCCTTTGCCAGCTCTGTGAAATAAGGATTATCAATATCCGGTGCAATTACCCCAATGATTTTTGATGATTTTTTGTATAATGCCCGGGCCACTTCATTGGGTTTGAAACCGGTTTCTTCTATGGCATGCAAAACCTTCCGCGTTTTTTCCGCGTCCACATTCGCTGTCCCATTCATTACTCTGGATACGGTTGCCGGAGATACGCCCGCAAGCCTGGCTACGTCTCTGATACTTGCCATAGAAAACACCTCTTTTCACTTTTTTCTGCTTTTACTCTTTGTCGCTCTTATGACACCTTTTGCCCTCATGCACCTCTTGAAACCCGTTTCAAGTTGTCCTCATTATAGCACTTAAGAGATGGAAGTCAACGGATTTGCTGGTAAAAAATGTTTTTCGGGATTTTCAACTGAAATGACGGGGATTTTTTGTGAACTATTCCTAAAACTATAGCAGAATTGCTGTCAGAAACTTATACAGCAATTCTGCCTTAAAATAGTGTTTACATAGAAATAATGCTATTGACTAAGAATTAGTCCCAGACAAAAACAACCTTTTGTTCCATACCAGAGTCAAATCTATAAAAGGCTTCCTCTGCCTGCTCCAACCGATAGGTCTTGGTCGATATCTTGTTAAGCGGAATTTTCCTGGTCATTATAAAATGCGTCAATTCCTCCCAGTCACAAATATTGAAATACCAACAGCCCATAACGTTTAAACGCTTATTGATCAACTGTCTGCTGGGATCAATGGTGACATTATGTGTCTCGGCTATACAGGCCACGCTGCCACCCTTCTTTGTACAGTCAAGAGCTCCATTATATGCAGCATTGGCACCGGAGCATACAATCGAGGCATCAGCCCCCTTGCCTCCCGTGATTCTCTTTATTTCCTGCACGGTATCTGTTTCAACGGAATTGACCACATAATCAGCACCCAGCTTTTGGGCTAAGGCAAGTCTTTCCTCGTTTATATCTGATACAATTACCGAAGCGCCGAAGGCCTTTGCCATCAGAACTCCGCCCATCCCCATCGGGCCCACGCCAAAAATTGCTACTGTCTTATTCGCATTTACGCCAATCCGTTTACATGCCGTATATAATGTGCCTCCCACATCTGTGGATAAGGCGCCTGTAATGTAATCCATCCCATCAGGCAACGGCAGACAGCATTCCTGCGGAACCACCATATAATCCGCATGTGCACCGTCAAGAGCAAAGCCTATACATCGGAAAGAACTACAAAGCACTGTATTTCCCGAAAGACAATGCTCACATACACCACAGCCCAGTGCCAGATAAACCGCAACCCTGTCTCCCTTTTTTACCTTTGTTACATTCTCCCCTAACTTGTCTACGATACCGCAGGGTTCATGTCCCGGCGTGATATAGCTTTCGTCCCCTGTATCGTCAAAAACTTTTTCTCCGTGATATCTGAACAAATCGCTTCTGCAGAGTGCAGATGCTTTCATCTTGATTCTCACCCAGCCCTTCCCAGGCTCAGGAACTGCCGTCTCATGGAGCTCAACTGTCTTTTCTCTTGGAATTTTCACTGCCTGCATATACCACACCTCCTAAATCGTATTATCAATTTCCACCCATTGCCCCGTCTGTGCAGACTTGGCTATCGCATCAATCACTTGACACACTTTAAATCCATCATAAAAGCTGGTCGCTACTTTGCCCGGTTTGTTGTCTGCAATCGCCTCAAAAAAATCCTTGTACTCTACGCATTTCTGTTCTACATAGCCCACCCCAAGATCAGCCATAGGCCATAATTCCCCGTTAGGATGCTGTGGTCCCATTTTTATTTTACGGAATCCTTTCACACTCTCTTCATCTTTTCCGCTGTAAAACTCAAGCTCATTCGGACGTTCTCTGCTGAATCTAGCTGACCCCATACTGCCATAAACCTCTATGTCTAAGGTATCCTCATGCCCCATACAAAATCTGCTGGACCACAATATACCGCTGACGCCGGATTCAAACTCCACCAAAGCTTTGATATCATCGTCCACATCCACTTTCTGCCGCCCCGTTATCTGATTCTTATCCGGCACCTTGGATAGCAATGCACCCGCAGCTATATTTCTCTCCTTCACAAATGTTTTTGTTAGAGAAGTAACTCTCTTATAGTCACCCAATAGATAACGTCCAATATCTAAAGCATGAGAACCAGTATCACCCAAGGTTCCGGTCCCAGCTTTACTTGCGTCAAATCTCCACTGCATGGGGGCTTCCGGATCCATTCCCCAAGCCTGGACATAACGCATCTGTATACTGTAAATTTCACCCAGCGCGCCCTTATCAATCAACTGTTTCATAAGTCGGACTGCCGATAAAGCTCTGTTATTATGTCCAACTGCATGTACGACGCCAGCTTCTTTTGCCGCCTGATACATCTCATACGCATCCTGCCCATTCATTGCCAGCGGTTTTTCGCAAAACACATGTTTCCCGGCTTTTATAGCCTCCATAACAATCGGCTTATGTAAAAAATTCGGTGTGGCAACAACCACCGCAGTAGTCCTGTCATCATTCATTAATTCCTTCCAGTCTGTCGCACATCTGTCAAAGCCAAACCGCTCCCTGCTTGTCCTGGCAATTTCCGGATCAATATCTACTACACATTCCTTTGTCACATTTGCCTTAGGCGGATAATAATATACAGGATAACTCTGAATTGCCAGTGTATGCAGTTTTCCCATAAAGCCGCCGCCAATCATGCTGATACCTATGTTCTTCAATGTAATACCTCCCGCTAATGTATGCTTTATACTTTCTTTTTCTTATTTCCAAAATTACTGATAGCTACTGCAAAGATAATGATAAATCCCCGCACCATCTGCTGCTGGCTTACTGTAAGTCCTCCCATTACCAGACCGTTATTTATCATTCCCATCAGCAGAGAGCCTACAATTGCGCCAATCACACTGCCTGTTCCGCCTGACATTGCAGTACCGCCTAAAACAACCGCGGCAATAATCGTCATCTCATCATTTTCCCCGTATGTATATTTTGCAGATTTTGTACGGCCGGCATACAAAAGTCCGGCTACCGACGCCAACATGGCAGAAAGCATATAGGTACTGATAATTACTCTATTTACCTTGATTCCGGAATATTTCGCAGCCTCGGCATTTCCTCCGATTGCAAGCACCTTGCGTCCGTAAGTGCAGTGATTGAGCAAATAATATCCAAGAAGCATAAATACGATTGTCCACACTAAAAGAATAGGCACCGGACCTACACTGCCAAAGCCAAAAACAGTACAGAACATGCTGTCATAGATTGGCATGGATTTTGTGTTACTCACCCACATAGCCATCCCTTTGAAAATCCCCTGCATTCCTAATGTCACAAGAAAAGGCGGAATACTCAGACTTGTTATCAGGATACCATTCACAGAGCCTACCGCCGCGCCTAATAACACCGGGGCCAGAACCGCAAGAAACAAATTTCCTGTATGCTGAAGGATAATAGCTGCCAATAATCCTGCCATAGGAACAATTCCGCTGACAGTCAGGTCAATACCGCCTGTAGCAATTACAAATGTCATTCCTACAGCCATGATTGAAATCATCGCAGTCTGCCTGACAATGTTCAGTATATTCGCCACGGAGAAAAACGTCCCGCCCAGCCAGACACCAAATATGATTACTGCAGCTACAAAAATGATGTATACCATATATTTTGTTACATCAAATTTCCTTTTTTTGTTTTTACTGCTGGATTGCATTCTGAAGTACCTCCTCCTCCGTAATATCCTCTCGCTTAATTTCATTGATGATTTTCCCGTTTTTCAATACAAGGATGCGGTCACAGATTGCCATAACTTCAGATAACTCCGAGGAAACAAAGATAACTCCCCCCTGTTTCTGTGCAAACTCTCTCACCAGCTTCACAATCTCTCCCTTGGCGCCAATATCTACACCGGCTGTAGGTTCGTCCATGAGAAGTATCCTGGGATTTGTCTTAAACCACTTGGCAATTACCACCTTTTGTTGATTCCCGCCCGATAAGCTGGAAACCGGAACATCTATCCCCTCTGTCTTTATGTTAAATTCATCCACGCATATTTCAGAAAACACCCTGCTCTTTTTATGCTGCATACGTCCGTTTCTGGAGTTTGCCTGCAAATTCGGCAGAGTGATATTTGACAGTAAGGAGTGCCATAACACCGCCCCCTGCCGTCTTCTATCCTCAGGTATTAAAGTGATGCCGTATTTTACCGCATCTGAAGGTGAATTTATCTTAAGACGCATACCGTCCAGGGTTATTTTTGCCTGCCGTTGTCGGCGCAGCCCGAACAACACTTCCATCGTTTCGGTACGCCCACTGCCCAGCAATCCAATGAGTCCCAGAACTTCGCCTTTGTTTACATGAAAGGAAAGACTGTTCTCATTTCCTTCCCAGGTAAGATTCTCTACCTCTAGCAGCACTTCTTTACTTACGGCAATACTTCTCTCTTTATATACAAACTGGTTTACCGCCTTTTCCCCTATCATATATCTTACGATGGACTGCATATCGAACACTTCTTTCTTGTCAGTTATTACAATATGGCCATCCTTTAAAACAGAAATCATATCCGCAATATGTAATATCTCTTTTAGTCTGTGAGAGATATACACAATAGAGACTCCCTTGCTCTTTAAGCGGCCCATAATTTTAAAAAGAAGCTCTGTTTCTTCTTCTGTCAAGGATGCTGTCGGCTCATCCATGATCAGTACGGATGCGTCTACTGACAATGCCTTTGCAATTTCCACCAGCTGACACACACCGACCTCCAAATCCTGTATCTTTGCGCTCACATCCACATCAATTTCCAAATCCTTAAGTAAACGCTCTGCACGCAGGGCCATCTCCTTTTTATCTGTATGCATATTTTTAACTAATTCATGATTCAGAAAGATATTCTCTGCCACTGTCAAAGTTGGAATCAAGCTTAATTCCTGGAATATCATGCGTATTCCATTCTTTTTTGCATCATTAGGCGTGAGTATTTTAGTTTCCTTCCCGTCAACAAATATCTTTCCGTCATCACAGTTATATACGCCTGTCATTATCTTCATCAAAGTAGATTTACCGGCACCGTTACCTCCTACAAGCGCATGAATTTCCCCCTTTTCCAGATTAAAGTCTATATGATCAAGTACCGGTACCCCGCCAAAGCTTTTACATATTCCAGACATGGAAATCGCATACTGTTTTTGCTCCATAAGTTCCCCTTTCCTCTGTCCCCAATATTACCGTCTGACTACACTGGCCGGATTCCTGTGAACCCGGCCAGCCAAGATAATCTACTTATGATTCTCTTCCCAAATTTTTATAATCTCGTCTGACGGCTCTGTGTTATAAATTGTCCTGTATGCCTCCAATACATTTTCACCGGTTACTCCCATGGTCGGAGTCGCGATATATCCGGCTCCCATATCTTTATCAAGTAATGCATAGAGAGCTGTCATAGCGATTGCTCTGCCGTCCTCGTAGGAGCGGGGAGAACCAATGGCCTTAATCATTCCATTTTCCGCCAGGATACGGGAGGAATTTTCGCCAAGGTCAACTGTTGTAATAATAAGATCATCTCTTCCAACTGCCTGGGCAGAGGCCATAACCTCCTCAGCCGGAGTGTCCCATGTTGCATAAAGACCGTCAATATCAGGATTCTGTGCTAAAATGGCATCCGCTACAATTCCGGCATCTGTAATTTCCGCATAACCTTGATCCGCAACCACTTCAATCTCCGGATATTTTTCCATAACCTCTCGGAATGCATCATCGCGCTGATTACAGGTCCAAACATCCGCATCATAATAAGCGATGCCCACTTTTCCTTTATAGTCCAGAAGATACGCCATATATTCCGCGGCAAAACGGCCGTTTCCATAGTAATCTGTGCTTACCAAAGCCGCATAGTCTTCTCCTGCTTTAAAACCTGCAGGCGCACATTCAAAAAATACGAGCTTTATTCCTGCATCGCGGACAGCCTCAAACACGGGCACCATTGCATTCACATCATATGCAATTGAAATAATGAGATCCGGTTTCATGGCTATCGTGGTTTCCAGATTGCTTATCATGGTTTCCACCTTGCTCTGACCGTCAGTCACCGCAATAACCTCTACTCCGTTCTCCTCCATGATTGATTTAATCAAATCCACCTTCGCAGTATTAACATTGTTGTCCATCTGGTGCATACAGATAGCCACCTTAAAGTTTCCCTCTTTAACTTTCGCAATTTCCTCGTCGGTGAGCTTCAATTCCGTTGCAAGTGTTGCCAATTCTCCATCCGGGCTTTTGCCATAAATTTCTTTTATATCTAATTCCGGCGCTGTTTTCGCTTCGTCCTCCGCTGCCATAACCGTTAGCGTACCTGTACTTCCAAGAGTCAGAACTGCCGTCATTGTAAGTGCCAATAATCTTTTCATAGATTTGTTCATATTGTTAATCCTCCCAAATTTTTTAAAATTTTAAATTAGCCAAACTTTATTGAATTATCTACATATTTATAAAAATTGCAATTACTCAAACTCTGTTGAGTTTTTTCCCATATTATGGTAATGTAAAATGTATCACATTTACAGTTGCGCTCCGCCTTTTATATGGTATGGCGCCAAAGCAATTTTTCCCAGAATTGCATATTGTGATGCGTGGCCGGCGGCTGGAATGTTTCCTGGTACACAATGAATTGAAGAGTAGGCAATGGTCGCAAACTTAATTGCCTCTTTAAATTCCGGTGGTATCCCTATTTCAGAGCTGGCCATGACTTTAATATTCTGTGGAATCCGGTTTTGGATTTCCTTGAGTATCTGAGGATTTCTAACTCCTCCTCCACTGGCGTATAATACAGTCGTATTTCTGATTAAATCCTCAGGAATATTATCTGTCATAGATTTTGCCACTGCCGCTCCAGTAAAAGCACAGGCAGTCGCCAGTAAATCTTCTTTTGGAAGATGGTTGAACTTTTGAATTACTCCATTTAGATATTCAGGACTGTAGTCCATTCTCCATCCTGAGCGTGGAACAGGCCGTTGGAAGAAAGGATGGGCCATAAAATAAGCCAACAGCTCATCATTTACGTTTCCCTTTGCCGCAATTTCTCCGTTTCTGTCGTAATCTTTACCATAAAGCTTTTTCACAAAATAATCGGAAATCACATTTCCTGGTCCAGTATCAAAGCCGAACATTTTTCTTCTGTCGCTGCACGCCAGATGGAGGTTGGCAATTCCGCCAATATTCAATGTCATAGTTGGTGTTGATTTTTTACGGAACAATACAAAATCAAGATACTGCATCAGCGGCGCTGCACTGCCTCCCCAGGTATGATCTGCCTGTCGGAAATGAGTCACTGTGTCAATGTTTGTCAGGTTAGCGATTACTGAAGTATCGCCCACTTGAAAGCCTGCGGGATATTTGCCGGAAATCCATCTATTCGGCCAGTCGGCTTTGTCATCCTCAGACATTTGTGCTATTGCCGCATGGTCAGGCTGTTCCTGATAAATTGTCTGTGTATCAAGTCCTAATACCTTAATATCCTTGGAATCAATGTTGTTCTCCCTCATGAATTTAACCGCGGCTTCCGCAAATACAGCTCCCGCGATATAATTCAAACGGTTCAAGCCTACCATGTCAACCTTATTCTCAAAAGCATCCAAGACAATTTTCTTCACCTCTTCCGGCCATTCATACGACCCTCCTTTCAGAAATTTAGGTGCTGTGGGGAATCCGTCATCATCCATGGAGATTTCCGCCAAAATGACGTCAATTCCATCGAAAGAGGATCCACTGTTCATTCCCATTATCAAATCCATAATTTACCTCCTTTTTCTTGCGGTCAGGATTTAGGGACATCGCAAGAATTTCTTATAATAAACTCTGTTTCCAGAGCTATTTCCTCATTTTCCCATCTAGTATCCGGGTCCTCTATCATCTGAAAGAGCCTTCTGGCAGCCAGGGTTCCCATTACATCCACTGATTGCTTCACGGATGTAATCCCCAAAAGCTCGTTGATATCATCATCATCCCATGCAATTACAGATATATCCTGGGGAATTTTTAGTTGTCTGTCCTGAAGTTCCATCAAAACACCGGCTATAAGCGTATTGTTCAGAACCAGAATAGCCGTGACCTCCTTATGTCTGTCCAGTACACTCTTGGTTGCCCTTATAATTTCCTCCTTCTCCAGACTAGTGCAATAAGCGATTAATTCCTTGCGAAAGGCAATGCCTTTCTCCTGAATGGCCTTCTCATATCCCTGTATCCGCTCATAAACGGTGCTGTACCGCTTCGTCCCAATCACAGCAATATTTCTGTGCCCCAGTTCAATAAGATGCCGGGTACATGAATATCCACCATCTATATTATTTGAGCGGATAAGGTTTAAGCCACTACCGAGCCCATCCACCTTTCTGTCTATAAACACAGTAGGAATTTCACCTTTATATAAGCTCATATGACCTTTTCTTATTTTCTGATCTTTTGTATAAGCAGGAGCAATAATGATTCCGTCAATACGCTTGCTATACATATTACGTAACTGGTTCATTTCCTGTACCACATCCTCGTGAGTATTGCAGATAAGGACGTTATAGCCCTTTGTCATTGCTTCTTTCTCGATGGAATATGTAATCTCACTAAAGAAATTATTTTTTATACTGCCAATCAATACAGCGATTGTCCGAATACTTTGATTGCGCATGCCCTTTGCAATGGCATTTGGTATATAATCAAGCTGCTGGGCTGCGCTCATCACCTTCTCTCTCGTACGCTCTGAAAAACTTCCGTAATTCCCCATTACTCTTCCCACTGTAGCAGTAGAAACGCCAGCCAGTTCGGCTATATCTTTTATTGTCACCAGTTTCCCGGTTTCTTCTTTCTTCATGATCAAATTCCCCTTTTTGTAATGAGAACGTTCTCATTTGATAACGTTCTCATTTCTTGCTCTCAATATATCACCCTGCATATTCATTGTCAACACACTATTTATTTTTTGTCAATAAATACAGAAAATTAATGACGTAGTTTAGTAAACATCACTAATTTTTCTGGATATTTCTGGACATTAGCACTGAAATCCGTAAATATAATTAGATATTATTTATAATATATAAAGATTAAAAGAGAATATGTCTTGTCCACCTTGTACCCTATTGATAAAAAAGGCTTCTCACACACTACAGCACGTGATAAGCCCTACCAAAACTTCCCTATATTGTTTCTTTCTGTTTATTCTTGACTTCGCAAATTTATCCTTATAATCTCAGGAACATTTAAAAACCGTAAAGGATACCGCGTCATACCAATGCCGCTGCTTGTATACATTTGCAAGTCAGCCTCTGTTCCGATTTCCTCCTGTGTGTAAAACCCTTTTAAAAACTTCCCCGAACCATCCGGAAGATAATCTTTCTTAACAAAGGGAATGGTCACTTGTCCCCCATGCGTATGGCCGGACAACATTAGATTCTCGCTTCCGTTTTCAATAAATTGGGAAACGACCGGTTCATGGGCAGCAATTACATTGAACAAGCTGCTTTTAATCTGATAAAACGCAGGGTCTGTCCATCCCATGAGATAGTCGTCATATCCGATTACTCTTATTCCGTAATTTTCCAGCTCAACACTCTCGTTATCTAATATCCGAAAGCCGCAGGACTCCATAAAATCTTGATAAATGCGGACAGCACCACCGCCGTAATCGTGGTTTCCCCAGACCGCATATTTCCCGGCTTTTGCTTCTATTTTACTTAGTTCTTCCCTCAAGTAATCGAAATCCATGGTGCCGTTGTCGCGTGCGTAGTTGTCTAATAGATCTCCCCCAAAAATCACAACATCCGGTTGGGCTTTATTGATTTTTTTCACGATGGATTTGGCATGACTGACATCATAATACTTTCCGAAATGTGTATCCGTAAAGTAGATGACCGTGCACGGCTGTATCGGGTTTTTCGTTTGTATAGTAAAGGATTTCACAGTGAGCAAATTGGGCTCGATAAAACGAGCATATCCTAAGATTAGCAATGGGGCTATTATGATAGCCAAAAAAAACAAAAATATTCTTTTTATCAAATTCTCTACCTCTTGGCTGTTTTCATAAACGAGTGGTGATGCAATTTCGATAAATTTTAGTATGAATCCACACTTTTGTCAACTGTGAATCCCCATCAAAAAGGCCCCCCACGCTTCTCATCACGTGAAGGGCCCCGGTGAACAGACGCTTCTGTCCGGTCCTGACAGTGAGCTTCTGCACTCCTGCCAATCAATCTCCTTTTAAAATAACACGTATTCTCTTATAAATAAAGAACACCACAATCGATATCACCGTAAACTTAAACAGATTAAAAGGTGCGGTAATCAATACGACAAAGCTTAATAAGCTGTTCACCGCGCCATTTACAGCGCCGCCCATCTCGATAAACGCTTCAATCGGCATGCCGAAGGCTTTTCCATAAGCCGGGAGCAGTACAAAAGCATTTATCAAACAGGCAACGATTGTTGTAAGCACGGTCCCCACTGCCATTCCTATGACGGCATGTTTTCTGCTTTTAACATAATGGAAGCGGTAAATCAGACCCGCAGGTACCACGAATGCGCAGCCCACAAGGAAATTGGCGATATCACCCACCATAGCCGTTGTGGTCCCTTTTGTCACAAGGTGTATCAGAACTTTAACCAATTCAACCATAACACCTGCCAGCGGCCCCATTGCAAATGCTCCCACCAGAACCGGAATCTCGGAAAAATCCAACTGGTAAAAGGGCGGCGCCAGGAAGGGAATCGGAAACTCAAAATTCATCAATACACCGGCCACAGCACCGAGCATTGCCACTTGGGTAATCGTTCTTGTGCGGCTCCTCTCCATTACATTTCCGTTTCTTAATACCTGTTCACTCATCTTGTTCTCTCCTTTTTGTTTTGGCTGACAGTATACTAATCGGCTTATATTCAGCTCACACCGCCGCATATAATGCTTAAATTTATGCTTCTGCCGCCAGAATTTTACTTTACGAACCCAGGTGATTGTTTTCTGTGTCCGTCCGTAAAAGAAAATTCCTACAAAAATACCCCGGGTAAATACACCCGGGGCACTGAGCACATGTGAAATCAGTGTGTTCTTCTCTCATCCAGACTTTACTGTCGGTTTTGGAATTTCACCAAATCAGCCGCTTGCGCGGGTCGCGGACTATACCGCCGGTAGGGAATTCCACGGCATCACTGCCCCGGTCACCCTGCCCCGAAGAATTTTCTTTTATCTGCATTTTATTATAGCTCATCGGTGATACGATTTCAATAGGTTAGGCCAAATATTTACCTATTTCTGCGCTGATTTCGCTGTAGCTCCGTTTCTGTTCATTGAGGCTGTCGATTTCCCCCACAATCCGCTGATCACGGAAAACCAGAATTCTTCTTGAAAGCTTAACCAGCTCAGGCATGTCGGATGATATGAGGATGATTGATTTTCCCTCTTCCTTTGCAAGCTTCCAGATCAAATCGTGTATATGCGCTTTTGCACCGACATCCACGCCTACTGTAGGTTCGTCTATAATCAAAATATCACAGTTAGCGGCAAGCCATTTTCCAATACTCACCTTCTGCTGGTTACCACCTGACAGGTTTCCGACTCGGCTTCTGGTGGAAGGAGTCTTTACTTCCATCTTGTCAATCATCTCGTCAACAATCTTCGTCTCTTTTGAAAGAGATATTTTTTTAAGGCGGCTGCAGATTCTTGACCATACAGTAATACTGATGTTACTTCCCACATCCCAGTCCAGAATCAGGCCCTCCTCCTTCCTGTTCTCTGTCACATATCCAATCCGGTAATGTTCAATACAGTCGCGGATAGATCTGATTTTTGCCTCCTGCCCGTTTACCAGCACCCGCCCCTCATCCATTTTCTCTAAACCAATGAGGATTTTTGCCAGTTCGGTGCGGCCGGAGCCTACCAATCCATAGAACCCAAGAATTTCACCCTTTTTCAGATAAAAGCTGATTTTGTCAAACTGGCCGTAGGTGGTAATATCCACAGCCTCCAAAGCTTTCTCCTCTCTGATATTTAAGGTGCCTAGAGACTCCTCTGATTCTTCCCTGCCGATCATCATTTTTACAATATCCTGACGGCCCAGTTTCCTACAGTCTCCGCTTCCTACATATTTTCCATCGCGGAGAACCGAAACCTTATCGCACAGCTCCAATACCTCTTCAATCTTATGTGAAACAAAGATAACCGCAACCCCGTCCTTTTTTAACTGTCTTACAATTTTCATAAGATTGCTGGTTTCATAGGCAGTAAGCGATGAGGTAGGTTCATCAAGCAGAATATATTTTGCTTTTGATGACAGGGCTTTTGCAATCTGAATCAGCTGCTTTTGCGCTGCGGTAAGCTGTTCTGTTTTTTCATCGGGAGCAACGTCAAGTCCCACTTTCTTCAGATAAACAGCTGCTGTCTCGTTCATTTTTTTCCAGTCCAGAGCAATTCCCTTACGAAATTGGTGGATACGGTCCAGGACGATATTTTCCGCTACCGTTGCGTCAGGAATAATCTGGATTTCCTGGCTTACCATATTAATATCATGGGATACCGCATCCCGGAAATTTTTCATAACTACTTTCTTCCCGTCCAGATAAATGTCTCCCAGATCCGGCTGGTAAATACCGGTGATTATCTTTATCAATGTGGATTTTCCTGCGCCGTTTTCTCCCATCAGCGCATGGATCTCGCCCGGCTCAAAGGACAAGGATACATTATCCAGGGCTTTGACTCCCGGAAAAATCTTACTGATATTTTCTAACTTCAGCATATGGCCTTCAGCCCCCTGTCATTATTCCTTTATTTGGTCAGGTAATCGGTTGTCAGGCTTTCCAGAATTTCATCTGTCACCTTCTCAAGATCAGCTTCGTAGCTGTCCATATTATCTTTGGTCACAACAACATTGCCTGCGTTAATGAAATACTGGTCGTCTTTTACTTTATAGCCTTCAGAAAGGTACTGAAGGATCTTACAGGAAATATAGCCATGACCAATGGGATTCTGTGCGATGGTAGCATCAATGATTCCCTGCTCAATCCCGTTCATAACACCTTCGTCCGTATCAATTCCAATTGCATAAATATGCTTGTCCGTACCCTGTTTCTCATAATAATCATCGAGAGTCTGTGTCATTCCCACGCTTGTGACCATACCTGTACAAACGATCCCGTCGATTTTCCCCGCATTTGCGGATAATGCGCTCTCAATTTTGCTGACCGCCTCTTCCTGTGTTTTTATTCCTGCTATTTCCTGAATAATCTCTACATCCGGATAATTTGCCACTGCTTCCTCAACGCCCTCTCTTCGAAGTGCTGTATTCGGATCCTCTAAAACTTCCAGTACATTTAAAATCTTGCCCTTTTCTCCCATCATTTTTATGACTGCTTCTGCCGCGTCATAGGCTGCCTGCTTAACATCCGTAGCTACTGCGAATGATGCCGGGGTGGGATGAGTGGTATCTGTTCCGAAATTGACCACGTTTACACCGGCCTTTTCATGGATCTCATCATACAGTCCGTTTGCGCCTGACGCATCACAGGGATAAATGGAGAGTGCATTCACACCCTGGGCGACCAGAGCTTCTACCTTCTCGTTTTCGCTTGCCTGTGTCCAGTCCGGCCCAATCTGGATAATGACCTCCACGCCTTCATCTTCCACATATTTTTCCACACCCTTCTGTACCTCTTCGAAGTATGGGTGCGGCGCGGGAGCGTACCATGCCATCTTTAAATCTCCTGATCCCTCTGCGTAAACCGGGATTGCTCCTAAGCCTGTTACCATAACCGCACACATCATTACTGCCAGCATTCTTTTTTTCATCATTTTATTTTCCTCCTTTTTAAATTTTGTTATAAGTTCGCTTCCTTTTTCAGTTGATTCTTCTGTTTCTTCCTGTTCCATATGTTTTTAATACTTTCCAATGAAACTGCAAGTAGCAGGATGAGTCCAAGATAGGTCTGTTCAAAATATACATTGGCATTAAGCATAACCAGTCCGTTTTTCACCATAACGATCAGGATACTGGCAAAAAACACGCCTATGGGATTAAATACACCGCCCTTTAATGCAGTCCCGCCGATGACTGCCACCGCAAAGGAGATGACCATCCAGTCCACACCTGTTGACGGCTGGGCAGAACCTGTCTTGGATATCCACAGAATACCGGCAATCGCGGCAAAGAGGCCGGAACACATATTTGCCAGAATGATCATCTTGTCGGTGTCCACCCCTGACATCCTGGCAGCTTCCGTATTTCCGCCTGTTGCGAGAACTCTGCGCCCTGTCACTGTAAATTTAAAGAAATACCCAAGGATAATCAGCACAATTACTGCCAGCCACACCAGAAGAGGGATACCTAAAAAACCTTCTCTTCCGATAAATGTAAAGCCATCCGGAATATCATTGTACGGGGAACCCTTGGAAACTCCGTTAATTAATCCTGTATAAATAAAAGAAGTCGCAAGAGTAACCACAAATGAATTCAGCTTTAATCCTGTAATGATAACTCCATTTACGAATCCGGCCAGCAGACCCGTTAGAAGCCCTGCAATGATCGCCGCCCCCATAGGTAAATGCAGTTCCTGTAAGCAGTATCCGATTGCCACCACCGTCAGACCACCGATATATCCAAGGGATAGATTCATTCCTCCAACCATTACGGCAAACGCCTGTCCTATGGCGATAAAAATATAGATAGCCGCTGTCCTCCCCAGATTAAAAACATTGTATGCGGTCAAAAAGCTTGAGGAAAAGGCGGAGAAAATCACGGTCAAAATTAACACGGCAAAAATCACCGTTACTTCGCTTCTTGCGAAAATCCCTTTTATTCCATTACCTTTTTTTATTATTTTGTTCACGCTGTTCAATCCCCTTTTGTTTCTTGCGTCATTTCCTTGCGTCTTCTACTGCCTTATACATAGACATGATATTTTCCGGCGGTACATCCGGCAGAATATTATGCTCGGTATTAAAAACAAAGCCACCGTCTTTATAAAAAATATCAATCATACGGCGAGTATAGTCATACACTTCTTTTGGCGTACTCATGTTGAGGATTCTTCGTGTATTACACCCTCCGCCCCAGAATGTGATATCTTTTCCATACTCCTGTTTTAGTCTGACAGGGTCCATATCTCTGGCTGAGGTCTGGACAGGATTCAGAATATCATATCCCGCTTCAATCAAGTCCGGAATTACCGGGTAGATAGAGCCGCAGGAGTGAAGGAAGGTCTTCATTGAGCTGTGCTTATGCACATAGTCATTGAGCTTTGTATGATAAGGCTTAAATAAAGTTCTATATTTCTCAAGACTCATGAACATTGCCGTGTCCATTCCAAGGTCATCTCCGAAACGCAGAATGTCCACCACATCTCCCACTGCCGCACACACCTTTTCCAGCATATGCATATGCCGTTCCATAAGCTGCTCATTCAGCTCGATCACGCTTTCCGGTTCCGCATATGTATCCATAAGAAAGTTTTCCATTCTCCTCAGGAAAGTGCCCCACTCGAACAAATTACAGCCGCAGGTGATCATCAGTGCGCGGTCAGTGCTGTTTCGCAGATCAATACAACGTTTTCTCAAATCTTCATAGAAAGCTTCCTCCGTCGGAAAATCGCCTTTGTGATCCCACGGACTATGTACCATTGCGCTCCAGAGCACCTTACCCATCTGATGGTCAAGGTCATCAAAATTATCCGGATACTCCTCTTTGTATGGAAAATATGTCTGATCAAAGCACATTCCTTTATTTGGCATCTTTGCAATCAGGGTTCCTTCCCTGTCATAGACATGATAGGAACCATCCTGCATTTTCTGAGGTTTAAACCAGCTTGGCCACTGGCCAATATTTCCGTCCGCCAGTTCCACATCATACCAGTCCTCGTCTCTGGTATTATAGACCCGGGCCACATCCAAAACGTCCGCCCCTATAAGGTCCAGAACCTTTTTCTCCGGCAGAGCTACCTGCTGAACCACATCATAGATACGGGTATGCCCTTCTGTGATTCCCAGATATTTCTTTAAATTCGCATAAGCCATTCCGGAAATTCCTGTACTGACATTGCTTCCCAGGTCCATTGGAAGATAGTCCGGTTCCTTATGGGCTATGGATGCCATCACTCTTTCTCTTGAGGTCATATTTTCATCTCCTTTTTCTCTAAACGCTTAGATTTTTAGTCCAGATGGTATACTTCCTGCATATTCGCCCACCATTCGCCTTCTGCCGCATCGTCTACAGCCTCCTGACAGGGATCTGTCTCCCTCCACCATCTCTGTGTGACCGGATCCTGGGACATTTTCTCCATGTCCTTTTCAAAATCCTCTCCCACATATTCGAAGTAGGCAAACAAATATCCACCCTTTAGAAAAATGGAATAATTGCGGATATTACACATATGGATCATTGCATTTACTTCCGGCCATGGATTCGCGTGCAGATATTTATAACGTTCTTCCATATCTGACTTCAATTTGATAACCTGACCAAACCTTCTCATTTTTCTCTCCTTCCTCTGTTTATTTTTCTGATATTTTTATTATATTCGAATCTAACTTTAATTCAATATGTATCTAAAAATATAATTCTAAACGTTTAGATTCATTGACTTGCACAACTGCATATGTTAAAGTCAATATAAAGATAACCCAAAAAGGAGGCTCTCTATGGCTACGTTAAAAGATATTGCCAAAGATGCCGGTGTCTCCATTGCCACTGTTTCCTGCTGTCTGAGCGGAAGTAAACCGGTAAAGGCCGAGACCCGTATGAGAATCATGGATTCCATAGAAAAACTGAAATACATTCCGAACTGGTCTGCCAGAAATCTTAAATCCTATAACTCCAACTTAATCGGTGTGGTCCTCACTGATATTGACAATCTCTACCATTCTGAGATATTTAAGGGCATTTCCGCTTATCTGCAAAATCGGAATTTTACTGTCAGCGTAGCATTTTCCAATAATTCACCTGACGTAGAATGCCAAAAAATTGAAGACTTCATCAGTCAGAATGCCGCAGGTCTTATCATCATAAGCTGCCAGCCTCAAAATACTGACTTTTTTCGCAGCCGGCTTCTAAACTACCAGATTCCCACTGTTTTTGTAGAGCGTTCTCCGGAAAATCTATTTGCCAATTATGCCGGCTTTGATAATTATCAGACAGCTTTTTACCTGACCGGACAGCTGCTTAAAAAGGGATATCATAAGCCAGCCCTGATCTGCGGCCCCACACATTTTTCTTCTGAAAATGACAGTATAAGAGGATACCTCGATGCACTGTTTGAGAACGGAATTAAAGAGGAAGACAGCCTGATCTGCTCAACGAATATGTCGAAAGAGGATGCTTTTAAGTCAGTCCTCACAACAATCTGCACGCAAACTCCGGACTCTGTCATAGCCACCTCCGAAAACATTGCCCTTGGCGCGATAGAGGCATTCAATACCTATGGTCTATCCGTGCCGGATTCCGTGCAGATCATTACCTATAGCGAAGAATCCTGGAACAAGGCTTCACGGATTTCCGGCGTCATCCATACCGAGCGCACTGCCTTTCTTCTGGGCCAGTCTGCGGCGGAATTACTATTGCAGAATATTAAGTCCCCGGCCCTGTTTGAACCGAAATCCATCAGTATGGAGGACCCTGTGATACATACCCATCTGCCTCTGCCTGACAGAGACTGCCTGATTGCTCCAAGCCCGGCCGTTCATTCTAAAAAGCTGAAGGTTTTAATGGTAGATCTGGCCACCTCCCGTTCCATACTGCTCCTGTCTGATTATTTTACGCGAAAAACAGGTATTGCCCTGGAATTTGATTTTTATCCTCAAAATCAGATGCTGGACCGTATTTCTCAGACGATTGACACAGATGCAGCTTATGACATTCATATGTTTGACATTCCCTGGCTGAATTTCATGGTCCAGAATACATTTGTATCAGATATTTCAGATTTTATAAACAGCCCCGGTTTTCATAAGGAATCCATCTTCAGGGAGAATATGGACAACTGTAAATATGAGGGGCGGTATTACGGCATCCCTATCATCGGCGGTTCACAGATTATGTTCTACCGAAAGGATCTGTTTGAAAACCGCCAAATCGTTAAGAGCTTTCAAAACCAATACCAGATTTCCCTCCGCCCGCCAAAAACCTGGAAAGAATTTAACGGAACTGCCCGTTTCTTTTCGAGAGACTTTAATCCTGATTCGCCTACAGAATACGGAACTTCCTTTGCAGGAATCACCGATGAAGAACTTGCTCCGGAAATCCTCATCCGGTTATGGGCTTATGGAGGAATGCTCTGGGACGCTTATAACCGTCCAAAGCTTTATTCACCTGAAAATGTACATGCAATAGAAAGTATTCTTGAGACTCTGCAGTATACCAAGGGGAATCCATTCCATACCTCCATTGCTGATACCGTAGCTGATTTTTCTTCAGGAAAAACAGCCATGCTCATCACCTATACGGAATATGCCGCACAGATTACAAGTGGTATCCAGAACAATATTATCGGACGAATCGGTTATGAAATACTTCCCGGCAAGTGTCCGGCCAGCGTGGGCTGGAATATGGGTCTTAATCCTTTTACAAAAAACACAGAAGCTGCCTTTGCGTATTTTGACTGGCTCACGCAGCACGACACAAGCTATTACATGACTATACTGGATGGTCAGTCACCTGTTATTGCCCCTTACCACAGTCAGGAATTGTTGAAGCTTTACCCATGGCTGGGCATTACAGAAAGAAGCTTTTCTTATACCCATAAAAGAACCGGACCTTATAAAAATAATACCCTGATCATTCCTCAGAATAAAATTGAAGCAATCCTTTGTAATGTACTGCACCAGATTTTGGATGACGGCCTCTCCATAGAAGACGCTCTGAAAAAGAATGAAGAAAACATGACGCGCCTGTTCCGTTCCTACGGTTATCCGAAACCTCTGTGCCGTTAAAGTGCGATATGATGCCCCGGCCTTTGCACTGCCCTTACGAAATTGTTATATTTATGGAAATTTTTCAGTTAATTCAGTATCTTTCCAGTAGCGGTTCCCGCACAAATCTATATAATGAAAGGCACGAATACAAATTGGAGGAACCACACGGATGAATGAAAAATCAAGTTTATATGAAAAAGTCGAACCGGAATGTATAGAAAGAATCCTGTTGGAGAAGCTTGGAATCAAAGAAAAGGTGCAGATTTCCCCCTTAAGCGGCGGGATGTTTAATACGACTTATGAGGCTTCCTGGGAGGGCGGACATGTAATCCTCCGATTCGGGCCGGTGAACCGCCATCTGATTATGGGCTTTGAACAGCACCTCATGGAAGCAGAAGCCCAGGTATACAAGTTATGCGAAAATGCCGGTATTTCCTGCCCATGTGTGCTGGTCTGCGATACCTCCCGAAAGCTTCTGAATCGAGATTACATGATAACAGAGTATGTATCCGGTGAAGTTATGAGCCGGGCCGAGCTTAGTGAGGAGGAACAGGCCCTGCTGTTTCAGCAGATGGGCGCGTATGCCTCCGGGCTTCATGAGATTGTGGGAGACCGCTTCGGTTTTGTCTCCAGGCTGGTGTCAGATAAGGCTTCTCATACCTGGTCTCAGTGTCTTATCCGGGAGGCAGAGGATATTTTGCAGCGTCTTGAGAAAACCGGCGGTCTGACAGCCGAAGAAACCGGAGTTTTTCGAAAGGTCTTTACAGCAAACCAGCAACTGTTGGATGAAATTCGCGTACCCAGACTTCTGCATACCGATGTGTGGAGCGGAAATGTGATTTTTTCCCGGGAAAACGGCACGCTCCGCATAAAAATGATTATCGACGGAGACCGGGCCGTGTTTGGAGATGAGGATTTTGAGTGGGCAGCGCCCTGGATGAATATTCCGGAACTTTTCCGGGGAGCATGCCTCCCGGATGAAGGATTTTACGAAGAAAAAAGGGTGATGCGGCGACGGATTTATCTTTTGTTTTATTGCCTTTTAGAGTGTTATGTTGGAATTGGTGAATATAATGATTTGGATTTGTACCGCAAAAAACGTGAGGAGGCCCTTGCGGTTTTAAAAGAGATTCAGCTTTGCAGCGGAGATTGATTCCGGATAGATTCCCGGCGGCAATGTCCATATTACAATTTCACCTTACATAGATGTAAGATAAGAATATAAATTGTAAGCTGATTCGATGGCAGTTTCCATCTGAAAATCTTATACTGGTATCATCAAAGAAACCTTAGGAAAAAGAAAGGCCAGGTGACAGATATGATCATCCGTTTTTTTAAAAAAGCTGCAACCTTGATTTTTGTGGCCGCTTTATTCTGCGGTGCGTTTATTGTATACCAGGGATATGATATGTATTCCCAGGGGCTCAAGAAAATGAGTCTCGAGGAAATGAGGATAGAGATACAGACAAAGCCTGTATATACCCGTCTTGATGACCTGCCTGAAACGTACCGGGATGCCGTCATTGCTGTTGAGGATAAGCGGTTTTATAAGCATCCGGGCGTTGACCCCATCGCCATTGCTAGAGCGGTCTACAACGATATTAAGGCCGGCTCCCTTGTACAGGGCGGCAGCACCATAACACAGCAGCTTGCCAAGAATGTTTATTTTGACCAGGAGAAGCATTTCACACGTAAAATCGCCGAGGTATTTATGGCGATGAAAATGGAACAACGTTTTACAAAAAATGAAATCCTCGAGCTTTACCTGAATTCCATTTATTTCGGTAACGGCTATAACAGCGTGGGCGAGGCCAGCCGCGGCTACTTTGCCAAGGCTCCTATGCAGCTTAACGAGGACGAATGCATTATGCTGGCAGGCATCCCCAATGCCCCCTCCGTATACAATCCGGTGGATAATCCGCAGCTTGCAGTCAAGCGCCAGGAGCAGGTGCGAGCGCAGATGATTGAGGCAGGTTACCTCTCCGAAGGTGAGCATAACAACAGGGCCGCACTTCCATTAGGCGCGGAAAAGCAGGATAACGCTGCCGGTGTAATAGATACTTCACACACGATAGATAGTGATTATACAAATGCTGATTACGCAAATGCTGATTTTACGAACACTGCCTATGCAAACAGTGAAACAAATTCCAGCGGTATTCATCCGGAAGCGATGCCGGAGGCAATCCCGGAAGCCAACGATGTACAAACTGCTTCAGCCTCCTCCGATGAACCGGATAAGGTCGATTTATTCTTTACCCAGGGCTGCGATTTTCTCTCCTCCATAAACCCGGACTGGAAAATCCTGCAGGATTTTTATAAATATATTAAGGAATTGGTGGAATGTGTGGCGTAATACGCAGAGCATAACACCTATTTACGAAACGCTATAAACCTGCATAAACAATATATTTTTGCAGGTTTGCGGCGTTTCTTTTTGTGTCTATTGCGAATGAAAAGTTTTTTGGCAATTGATATGAGGGATATATTCCACTATAATAAAAATAGAAAAGAAGTTAAAAGGAATGTGTAATGAAAAAGCTTGCTCAAAAATATAGGCGCGATTATCTGAATAGAGAGGAGCAGTGAATATGAACTTGGAAGAATTGAAAAAAGAACATTTATCTAATCCTCGAGTGAAAGCCGAGTATGATGCTTTAGAGCCTGAATTTCAAGTTATTCGGGCAATGATAGAAGCACGGAGAGATCAGCACCTTACTCAACAGCAGTTGGCAGACCGTACTGGAATTGACAGAGCAGATATTAGCAAATTGGAAAATGGAAATGCTAATCCATCCTTAAAGTTACTAAAGCGGCTTGCAGAAGGGCTGGGAATGAATATTAAAATTGAATTTGTTCCAAAACAAACTATTAATTAAATATGGTATAAGAAAAGTCTATTGAGAAAATTCTTAATAGGCTTTTCTTATTTATGATAGAGTTTGATGAAGTCAGTGGCAAAGAATTGCGGATTGTCACCAACACGGCAAAACCGGTTAAAAATCTCAAAACATAGGCCGCCCTTCATTATGGTATACTAATCTGCCTTTCATTGTTTAGAATTAATTACAGCCTCACGCGGAATAATCCATGTCGGTTGCAATACGCATAAATATAACCATGTCCTTTTTTTCTGAACCTGACTTGTACTTCCTGCTCGGGATATTGTTTGGCAATTTCCACACCTGATGAGGTTACGTATGCAACAAAAGAAATATAGTGCTGCTTGCTCATGGGATGCTGCACAGAAATATAGTATTCATTATCAATGGTCTCAATATTGACGATATGCTCGTCCTTCGCCTCCTCCCACTCTGCCTCCGGCAGTGTGATACCGCAGCAGGAATAGGTTCCGTGTCCCACGGATGTAATAATATTTCCACACACAGGGCATACATAAAAATGTACGTTCCTCATATTCCCGGACGGGTTATCATTTTGCCTGTAATCTCCGGTCAGTAATTCAGCAATGGATATCCCCAACGCTTTAGACAGCTCCTCGATAATGCCAATATCCGGAAGTCCTTTTCCTGTTTCCCTTAGTTAAAGATATTGTTGGGTATCTCAAGATGTGTCATTCGATTTTGCCGATAAAGCGGTAGAAGATTTCCACTTCCTGTTCCCGGCTTCCGTCCTCACTTTTGACCGCTTCATGGACAAGGATTTTTTCAATCAGCGTATTCAGAAGTTCAGCCGTCAATTCTATGGGATTGACATACTGTTTCATCAGACCTATCCACTTTTCAGCGTCAACCGCTGTCTGGGCGGCGGCCTCCATCGCTTCGTGAAGCCGTTCAATTTTTGCGTCCAATTCTCGCTGTTCGCCCTGATACTTTTCGGACAGCATATTGAAATTGTATTCTGTAATGCGTCCGGCAGACCAGTCCTCATACATTTTTGCAAACAGGGTGTCTACTTCTGCTTTGCGCTTTTCCGCCTTTTTCAGTTCGGCTGTCTGCCGCTTCCTTGCAGTATTGCGTTCCTTGTCGCTGGCGTTAAGTAGCCGTTTCAGAAGTTTGTCCCCATCCTGCTGTGCCAGCACAGACCAGTATTGCAGACGGGAAAGGACATAGGCGTAAAGCACATCATAGCGGATATAGTGCATGGAACACTGGTGCAATCCTTGCCCGTACTTGCTACAATGGTAGTGGGCATAGGGATTTTTGTTCTGGCTGTTCATACCATAGGCCAGCGACCAGCCGCAGTCCGCACATTTTACCAGCCCGGAAAATATCTGTGTTGTGCCGTTCTTCTGCCGTCTGCGCCTGTTGCAAATCTGCTCCTGTACTTGACGGAACACATCTTCGGAAATAATCGCTTCGTGGGTGTTCTCCACACGATACCATTCCTCTTTTGGCTTGCGTACTTTCTTCTTGTTTTTGAATGAAATGTTGGTCTGCTTATTGTGGATGCTGTGTCCGATATAGGTTTCCTCTTTCAGAATACTTTTCACCTGCGCTATCGTCCACGCATAGGCTTTTTCCTCCGGCGCTCCGGCATAGATATTTGCGAAAGTGCCGTATCTCTGGAAATTCAGCCAGCCGGGAGTAGGTACTTTTTCTTCGACCAAAATCCGTGTAATGCTGGCGGCTCCCCGGCCATGAACGGCAAGGTCAAAAATCTTTTCGATAATCCACCTTGTTTCCGGGTCAATCAGAAGATGGCCTTTCTTATCTGGGTCTTTGACATAGCCAAGCGGAGCATAGGCTCCATAGTGTGCGCCATTTGCGAACCGTGTCCGCATGGCCGCCTTTACCTTTTTGCTGGTCTGGCGGGCGTGCATTTCATTCAGAATGTTGAGGAATGGGGCAAGCTCATTCTCTCCGTTGATGGTGTCCACATTGTCATTGACAGCGATATAGCGGACGCCTTTGCTGGGAAAGTAGATTTCCGTGTACTGGCCGGTCAGAATGTAGTTTCTGCCTAAGCGGGATAAATCCTTCGTAACAACGCAGTTGATTTTCCCGTCCTCAATGTCATCAATCATTCTCTGAAAATCCGGCCTGTCAAAGTTCGTTCCAGACCATCCATCGTCGATATATTCATCTATGACATTCAGGCCATGCTCGGCGGCATATTGCCGGAGTATCATGCGTTGTGTCTGAATACTCCCGCTTTCTCCTTGCAGTTCATCGTCCCGGCTCAATCTCATATAAAGCGCCGTGTTGTAAATCGTAGTATTGTAAGGTTGTTTCACCGTAAAAATCCTCCTTCTAAAGAAACAACCCACGCTTACAATACTTTTGCTCTATGGCAATTATATCATAAGCGTGGGCGTGTTATCAATGATGGGCTATCAGGTTGAAGCGGCTTTTTCTGCGGTATGCCGCACCACATCTACAATCAGATCACCGAGGGGCTTCCCGCCTGCGGCGAAGTGTTCGGAGATTTTTATACGGTTGTTCCCACATACAAAATACTGCGTGCCGTTCTCTGCTTGTATAACCTGCCCTGTTCGGGGTGTAAAAATATCGCTTTCACTTTTTGCCATCCAGTGTCCTCCATATTCAGTTTTCAAGGTACAATGCCGCACAGAGGCGGCGAAAATTTCTGCTTATATCTATCACCTTTCCTTTACCGTGTGCCGCTGCTGACGTTTCAGTTCCGCCAGTATATCCGGCGGGATACGGTCAACCAGCCGCTGTAAATTGTCCAGTTCGCTTTTCAGCTTTGCCCGTTCCATCGTATCTTTCATCTTTCCTTTTTCGCTGGCCTTTGCCCTTGCTTCCAACTTCTCATTCTCCGCCAGCAGGTCATTGATTGTGACCTTGTACTTTTTCAACTGCCCGGAGAAATTCTCCATCTGCGGGAACCACTTTTTCAGCATGGAGAGGGCTTCCTCTTTTTTCTTTCCGGCGTTCAGCGGGTTAATGCCGTCCAGTGTGGCTTCAATGGCTCTTGCCTGCCGGGAGAGGGAAACCGCCTGTTTGAAAAGCCGGGTGGGGATATGCTTCCGGCCTGTCCTGCTGGCGCTCTCCCCACGCTCCAAGTCAGGATATTTCTCCACCATATAGGCGTGAAAATCGTCCTGCCACTTCGTCAGGTTTGCCCGGTTGCCGATAATCTCCTTTGCACACAGGCGGTTGTCCTTTGTCAGCGGAACAAAGGTCAAATGCAGGTGGGGCGTTTTCTCGTCCATGTGTACCACCGCCGACACGATATTTTCCCGTCCTACCCGGCCAATGAGGAAGTCCGCCGCCCTCTGGAAAAACGCCTGTATCTCCTTTGGGGATTTCCCCTTGAAAAACTCCGGGCTGGCAGTTACCAGCGTATCGACAAACCGTGTGCTGTCCTTGCGGGTTCGGCACCCGGCCTGTTCAATGCGGTTTTGAATGAAATGATAGTACCTGCCCTCTGGCTTGACGATATGAAAGTTGTACTTGCTCCGGCTTGTGTCAATGTCGGGGTTGCTGGCGTATTGTTCTTTCTGTCTTTCGTGATGGGCTTCCAGCGGCCTTGCCGGGTTGCCCTTGTGCTTCTCAAACCGCAAAATTGCGTGTTGTGCCATTCTGCTCCTTTCCCCATTCCTTTCCTATCCGGGGTTTTCCACAGGGAAAATCCCGCAGAAATTAGCTCGGATAGGATTGGAATGGATAGAATATAAATCAATCTTTTTAATCTTTGTATTTCTATATACCGTCCGGTTTTCGTACTTCCGGGGAGTGATTTCCGCACTTCATAAGTACGGTTTTCAGCCCTCCGGCGTACCAGAACCGGATTTCTTGAAGTCGGTGTTTGGAACCGCTTCATAGGATTTTGGGAAAATTCGGTTGGGTTTTCCACAGCCCTGCTTCTGGATCTCCACCAGCCCGGCGTATTGCAGTTCCCGCAGGGTGTTTACCGCTTTCTGCCGCCCACAGTGGAGCAGGTCAACCACCTCGCAGATGGGATAGTACAGATAAATCCGTCCGCAATCATCCGCCCACCCATTCTTGCGGGATAACTCTGTCCGGCGCAGGATAAAGGCGTACAGAACCTTTGCCTCGTTGGACAGGGGCTTGAATGTGGGGGCTTCAAAGAGGAAATTCGGGAGCCGGGTGAAGCTGAACGCCTTTTCAGGCTGATGGATATAGATGGTATTTGTCATAGTGCGTTTTGTGGACGGTTAGAAGCCCGTTTTCCGGGGCGGGCGATACTTTATACCACCAGCCCCGGTTTGGGGCTTGCGAAGCCTGATAAATCAAGGCTTTTTTCGCTCCTAACTGTCCACAGCAGACCTCCTTTTCCGTTCACTTTCTGTTTTCTGCCGCCTGTGAACTCTGGCGGCACAGCCGGGGCAGTATTTTGCCCGGTTGGATTTGGGGACGAACACACCGCCGCAGACCTCACAGCGTTTCAAGTCCTTATCCCGGAAAATCTCCGCTTCCAGCGTCCCGTCCAGCGGCAAGACCGCCCAGCGGAACCACTTACAGCAGACCGAGAAAGAAATCGTCTGCGGACAGGTGCAGGTGTCCCCATCGTCAAGGACAATGCAGTTGCCGTCCTCACAGCAACAGCACTCCCGGCGTATCAGGCTGGCCGCCTGTTTTCTCTGCGCCGGGGTCATGCGGTAAAGGGAACCGTCCGGCCTGCGTTCCAGCGGCGGCAAGTCTTTATAGGGGTTATCTCTCATGCGTTCCCTCCATTTTGCTTTCCGTTGCCGTTCTCCCCGAAAAGGTTTCCTGCCCCATTCCTGCGGCGTGTTCCGGCGTTGGCACGCTCCTCGCAACTTCGGGACATTTTGTCCCGAAGTCCGACTCCTTGCGGTGCTTCCCCGGCCGGGGTATTCCTTTTCGGACGGTCATTCTGTTTTCAAGGTGCCGTCCATCGATGAACTACCCTAAGTCTACACGAAAAAAATGCAATTCCCGGAATATTGCGAGAATTGCATTTTGATGAAGTTTACACTTTGGAAATTGCATTTTTGCAATCATTCTGTATAATGGAAGTATGCGGAGGAGGTGCGTATCTATGGCTTTACCCGGAACACCCGGACAGCGGATTTCCGATTTATGCAACGGGAACCACATCACACAAAAGGAACTTGCGGAGAAGATAGGCGTTTCCGCTTCCCAGTTGAGCCGCATTGTCAGCGGCGAAACAAGAACGGTCAGCAGTGATATTCTCATAGGTGTGGCAAAGGAATTTAAGGTATCGACAGACTACATACTGGGCTTGTCTACCGTGAGCGTTCGTAAAAGCTACGATATTTCTGAATTAGGCTTGTCCGAGGGAGCCGTGAGGGGGCTTGTGACGGGTGCTGTTGATGTGCAAATCCTCAACCGCCTGTTGGAACACAGGAATTTTCCTAAGCTGATAGATTTGATACGGATTTATTTTCAGGATACGGCGGCAAAGGGCATAACAGCAAGAAACCAGCTTATCGAGATGGCAACGGCTTCCCTGTCCGACCTGATGAAAGAACACCCGGAACACCGGGCAGAAGCGAAGCAGGATTTACAGCTTTTGAACGCCCAAAAGATGGGGGAACATGAAGCGGAGATTGAAAAAATCAAAAATGTGTTCCTGGCTATCCTGCGGGACATTAAGAAAGACATTGACAACGGGGAACAGCCGGGAGAAGCTGTGACCGCCGCTATGTTCCAAGCCATGCGGGACGCACTGGCGGAACAGAAACAAAAACCGCTTTCCATTGACGATGTAACGGCGATGATAGCTGGACAGATCGGACAGCTTGCACCGATGGATAAAGAAACTGTTGAAATGTTCCAGCAGTTTGCGAAGAAGATGATTGAGCAGGCAGGAACAAAGTGATAAATTTGAATTGTGAGGGAAAATACAGATGAATCAAGGAAGAATTATTGTGATTACAGGTTCGCCGGGAACAGGAAAGACAACAACTGCGTCGATTATCGCAAAAGAATCGAACATGGATAAATCTGTGCATATGCACACAGACGACTTTTTTCATTATTTAAGCAAAGGAGCAATACCGCCGCATTTACCAGAGTCCAACGAACAAAATTTAGTTGTCATTGAAGCCTTTTTAGAAGCTGCAAAGCGCTATGCCCGCGGCGGATATGATGTAATTGTAGATGGAATTGTCGGGCCGTGGTTTTTAGAACCATGGAGAGCCCTTGTTCGAGAAGATTATGAAGTACACTATATTGTTTTAAGAGCCAGTAAAGAAGAAACTATGAAACGAGCTGTGGAACGCTCAAAATTAGACAGAAAAACAAATGTTGAATTAGTAGAAACAATGTGGGAGCAATTTTGTAATTTGGGGATATATGAATCGAATGTTATAGAAACGACAACCTATTCTATCCAAGAGGCTGTTTTTGCAGTAAAAGAAAAAATTTCAAGTGGAGCCGCATTGTTATCTTAAACGCTTTCTAAAAATCGAAATTTCATTTATCAGAGAAATAGCAAAGCCAGCCGAGCCAGTCAACGGTCAAGATGAACGGCGCATTTCATGCGCCGCCGTTGACAGTCCCGCCCGTCTTTGCTAACGGGTAATCAAGGCGGGAAAGCCCTAAAATGGCTTCACCCCTATTTCAATAATTGGAGGAGATAAAAATGAGATCAGAAAAGGAAGTTTATGATATTGTTTTGAATTTTGCAAAAACAGACAAACGCATTCGCATGGTTACTTTGGAAGGATCTAGAACAAATACAAATATTCCGCCTGATGATTTTCAGGATTTTGATATTACTTTTTTTGTTACGGATATGGACAGCTTCACAAGTGATGATAAATGGCTAGATATATTTGGTGAAAGGTTGATTCTGCAAAAGCCGGAAGATATGGAATTATTTCCAGCTGTAGAAAAGGGATTTTCATATTTAATGCTGTTTACTGATGATGTTAAGATAGATTTAACTTTGCTGCCGCTGGAACTGATAGACGAGTATTTTACATGGGATAAACTGGTAAAGTTACTGTTGGATAAAGACAACCGTATCGTAAAGCCGCCAATACCAACGGATATAGACTACCACTTGCAGAAGCCTACTCAAAGAATGTTTGACGATTGCTGTAATGAATTTTGGAATACTACAACATATGTAGTAAAGGGCTTATGCCGCAAAGAAATTCTTTTTGCTATTGACCATATGAATGATATAGTACGAAAAGAATTGCTTCGCATGATTTCCTGGCTGATTGGTATCAAACAGGGATTTCATTTCAGTTTGGGAAAAAACTATAAATTTATGAAGCAATATGTCCCAGAGGAATTGTGGGAACGACTTATGTCCACTTATAATATGGATTCCTATCCCCATATGTGGGAATCCTTTGAACAATGTATGGCATTGTTCCGGGAGGTTTCGTCAGAAGTGGCATGCCAGTTGGATTACCAGTATCCACTATATGATGAAAAAATCAGTAATTATGTGATTCGGCAAAAGAAAAAATATGGCATTGAAGATGATAACAAATAAAATTTTTTCAATCGAAAAAATTTATTTTGATTATTCAATTTTGAAAAACTGAATACCTCAAAATCAGAAAGAGCGCGGACAAGCACTTTGAGGGATTGGCCGCCTTGTCCACCCATTCAGTGGGACGGCGGGCGGCGGTCAAGGCCGGGTGTAAACCCGTTCATTTCAGCCTTGACGGTTACCCGCTGTCCTGTTACTTTTCCGGGAGTGTGGCCACAACTTCGGGACACTTTGTCCACAAGTCGGAGCGTAGGACGAGGGACGGGGGCTTTCATATACGCCCAGTCTGCTGTTGAAACCAGACCTGTGCTTACGGCTCTACGCCACGCAAGCACAGCCCTGTTTTCCTGCCGCTTCAAATGCCCTTGCCCTCCCCGGCGGCAACGGCATTTTCACGGCAACGCCGACAGAGCGTATAACACACTACACTTTGCTTCGCAAAGTCGTGTGCCAAATGGGGGCGTTGCCCCCTTTGGAAACCCCCACAAGAAAAGGCGGTACGCTACCCCTCCACGGGGCGCATACCGCCTTTTCTTGTTATCCAGCCCTCCGGCTGTATCGGTTGAGCAAAAGTCAGCGTGGGATTGATGTGGTATCTTTAACTTTGGGAAACTCCGGTCTCCCACTTCGATACCGTCTTGTCACTTACCTTTATCCGCTCGGCCAGCTCCCTCTGTGTGAGGCCTTTTTTCTCTCTTAGTTCTTTGATGGTACTTCCCGTTACGTAGCTCATGTTTTTTACCTCATTTCCATTTATTATGAAATAACTGTTCAGCACCTTCACAGTTACCGCTTCGCAATACTACCTGCTGAACAGTTATCTTATGAGTTACATTCTACCCGCAGCGGACTTTACCTGCAACCTACGATACGTAGAGTGTATAGCCTAACCCTCTCCGTTATGCCCTATTCCCCAAATATCTCCTTCCCACATTTCGCCGCCTCATCCAATGCGATAGGGAACCACCAGTTCCGAAGCGGTACAAAGGCAGGCGTATAAATCCCTTTCTGCGCGCAGGCCATAACCTCATCCCGAACCTTTTCTCTGACAATTTCCTCTGTCAAACTTCCCGCAGCGGCAGCGGCCTCCAGCTCCTGATATCGCGGCGTCACATTATAAGAAAGCTTATTTCCGGTTTTATCCATAGCTGCCAATATGTCATTAATCCCCTGCCCTTGGAAGGAATCAATACCGATTTCCACAAAGTCAGGAATGATCTGGTCCATTTTTCCACAGGAATGCATATCAAAGAACATCCCCAGCTCATGGCATTTGTCCACGGCCTTTTTAATCTGCGGCTTGATCAGCTCTCTCCATGTCGCCGGAGAGAAAAACATATTAAGCTGGGTGCCCCAGTCATCGTGGAAGCACACGGCCTCAGCCTTGTAATATTGACGGAGAATTTCCAGCTCCTTACATTTCATCTCCATCAGGCGGTCAAAAAACGCTGCAACTTCTTCCGGATCTGTAAGCATGGCACAGAGTGCATTCTCAAAGCCCATTAAAGTGTGGAGACGCTCAAAAGGTCCTTCCAAAAGCATGGCATAATTAAATTTATCCGGGTCATACTGATCGACCTTGTCCGCTTTCGCACTGGCTTCCCAGTCAACCACATCAAGATCCGGGAACACCAGCACTTCTCTCCAGTCACAGATATCCTCCAGAATCGGCGGCACACTGGTATCCGGTACAGCGGCCATTCCCACCTCGTCATAAACCCAGGTACACCCGAAGAAATCTTTTCCGCCCCTATTTCCCGGCGCACGCTCATCCATACCAGTCAAATAAACTGCCAGGTTCGCGTCAGTGAAAAAGCTTGGGAACCATTCTCCTCTTTCATGCTGAAAAAACTTTCTGAAATTTTCTTTTGCTGTTAAAGCCATAATCCTTTACCCCCATTTTTTATATTTAAGATACTTTCACGCCTCTTCCCGTCCAAGGGACTTATGGATTTCGTCCATTTTCTTCGGTGTCAAGTCATAGAACAGAAGCAGCACAACACCCAATAACAAAAGTGCCGCCGGCAGTGCCATGGATATTACACGGATTCCCATGATAACCTGTTCCGTTGGCTCGGTATTGGCAACATATCCAACTGCGGTCAGCCCAAATCCCGCAATCGCCGTGCTGAAAACAGCCGCAATCTTGATGGATAACTGGAACATAGAGAAATATAAGCCTCTCGCATTTTTCCCTGTTTTCCACTCTCCATAATCAACCGTATCCGCATACATGGACGTATTCACCACATTACCCCAGGAATAACCCAGATAACCGATGGAGATCAAGGCAATAACTGCCGTCACGCTGTTGCTGCAGATGATTGCCGCAACCATACATAAAGAAAGCAGAAGGTTACCAGCTATGTAAGCATTTCGTTTGGATAAAAACTTAGTAATAAACGGCACGCTGGTGGCACCGATAAACGCCAGAATATTTACGATTCCGAAAAACGGAGCCGCACCATCGATATTGTTGGCAACGTATTTGAAGAAATATGGGAACATTGCATAAGTCACGAGCATGGCCAAAATCCTGGCAACGTCCGTCACAAAAAGAAGGAGCAGGTTCTTGTTGCTAAAAATAAGCTGCACCATCTCTGCAACTGTAAGCTTCTCGGATTTTTTGCCGCCCTCCTTGTACTGGATATCCTTTCCCTTAGCCGCATGGTACAGATTTAGATACAAAAGTACGCATACAGCGCCTGCAATCACTGCTGACCAAAGGAAGCCTGTTGAATTCAGGTCACCGCCGCCAATCAGCTTGATCATTGGCAGGAGCAGAAAGCCTGCCAGACATTTTCCAAGTGCATTGCCCTGACCGCGCATGGTGGAAAGCTGTACTCGCTCCTTCGCATCATTTGTGAGAGACGAATTCAAGGATGTGTAGCCTGTATATGCAATATTCGTGGAAATACAGAATGCTGCGTATATGATACAAGCCAGGATTGCCTTGCCGGGCATTGCCATCTTATTACTGGAAAACATCAGGGTATTAAAAATAAAAATCAGCGGTGCGCCAATCAACACCCACGACAGATATTTCCCCCAACGCGGGTTGTTCTTCTCAATAACCGCACCGATAATAGGCGGGCTGCAGCTGTCGATAATCCTGCCCACCATCATCAGCGTAGCGGCCGCAGCCGCCGTAATCCCGGCTACATCGGTAAAGAACATTAACAGATACGTGTTGGACATGGTCACCATGAAGATGAATCCCAAATCCCCCAGTCCATAGGAAACTTTTAAATAGTTACTTAATTTGCCGCCACTCTCTCCCATAAAAACCCTCCTTTTCATCGTTGGCAGAGACTTAACTGTTGTCCCTCCATTTCATCATTGGCAGAGGTCTGACTGTTGTCCCTCCATTTTAAGCCAGTCAAATTTTGAATAAATCTTATTTTATTCAAAGTTATTATATCAAAATTTAATTGTCTTGTCTATGGTTCCTGTGATATGATAGAAGAAAAACAATAACAAAAAAAGCGAGGAATTTTCATGCAATACGCCAATGGTCTGCTAACAAAAGAACGTGTTTTTGAGACCGCGAAAGCTCTCATGCATGAACACGGATACAAAAAAACAACCTACAGCATGATCGCATCAAAGGCCGATGTACCTGTAGGCTTAGTGAACTACTATTACAAAAAAATGGAATTAGTAGAGCGTATCTACCTGGATTTCTTTCAAAAAATAGACTATCATATCATGGAACAGGACGGAATTCCCGAGAATACGCTGCAGTATCACATCCTTTTTTCCCGTATTATGATGACCCAAATATTCTCTGATGCTCAGACAAGGGCCTTTCATCTGGAAATCAATTATAATAACCTGCTGCCCCAAGCCGTACATACGCTCATACGTTCCCGCCAGGTATCCATCATTGAATCCCTCCAAATGAAAATGACGCCCCAGTATTACTACTGGTGCGCCACTGCCGAATACGGTGCCCGCCGCGAACTGATCGAGCAAAATAAAAATATCGATGTGAACAGCCCGGAATTCCTGACCCTGCTTAACCTGCTCTCTACCATTACTCTGCGCATTGTAGGTCTGGACCAGAGCTTCATAGATGAAAACCTGCGTAGAGCCAATGAATTCTACGAGCTTATGGATTGCTCGGATGTGATGATGTTCTGAGCCTGCACCGCTTTGTGTGCGGCTCTGCAATCCAGCGACGGCCTTATCTTGGAAGGAGCTTCGACATATTTGGCCTCCACCAGGTCTTTTATATGCAAGCTATAGAGGCAGGAGACATATCTGCTTACAAGGCAAAGTCTACCCTCAACGTTAAAATTTCAAACGGTTTAAATTCCACCACACAGTATCTGTCCCCGGAAGGCACACGCTCCTGCCTCTCCTCCAGCATATTACATACATAAACTTCCTTGAAATCCTGCGCGAACACAAGCGTTGCTTTTGTCCGGCGGTTCCAGCACTCATACAGACGTAAAACCACGCCTTTTCCGTCCTCTGCCTGCTTCAGGACTTCGAGCACGATATTTTTCTCAGAGATTTGAACAGGTGCATAGGTTCCCGGAAAACCGCTGCTTCTGCACGCCAAACCACATACGCCCTCTTGCCTCAATATGCCCTTAAGCGGGTTATTCAATTCGTATGCCTCCATTACTGTCCCCGCCTCCTGCCAGCTACCCGTATGTGGGAACAGGGAATAGATAAACTCGTGATGCCCTCTGTCAGCCCGGGGATTTGGGTACATGCCGGACTTCAGAAGCGTGAGGCCTACTTCGTTTTCATTGATACTTACCCCATATTTACAGTCGCTAAAAAAACTGACTCCATAGTCATATTCGCTGATATCCAGCCATTTCTGGAAACACACCTCAAACCGGGCCTGCTCCCAGGAATGATTTCTGGTAGTGCTGCGCTTCACATGCCCATATTGGATTTCATAGACGGCCTCGCGCGCATTCAGTTCCAGCGGAAAGAGAGCTTTGAGCAGCAATTGGTTTTCATTCCAGTCGACCGCCGCATGAATATCAATCCTTGGGCTGTCTGCATAGAAATAAACCACTTCTTCAATCTTTGAGTCAAGATAAATCCAATTCAGCTCCAAAGCCATGCGTACCGGCCCGCACTCAATAACCTGCATTGACACAAGCTGTTCCACAGGCCATTGTTTTTCCTTATAATACTCAAAAATATTCCAGTTATCAAATTTATGCGGCTTATCCTCGTAGGTCATAAGTACATTTGCGCACATACCCTTTTTAAGTAATTCTCTATGGGCACGGCGGTCGTATAACGAAGTAATCTGCCCACAGCCATTCCACTTCACACAGTAATAAGGCGTAAGTATCTCCTTAGAACCATCCGCGCAGTTCTCCCGAAAAGTCTCCACAGCATTTGAATTGCATACAGCCGCACTAATATTTTCATAAGTGCAATTCCCCGGTGAGTTTTCTGCCATTGCACCTTCTGTAAGCGGCCTTCCCACCGCCCGGAAAACCTTCCATCCCTTAGCCGGCACATCCTTAGCCCGAAACAGCATCCTGCCGTCCTTTGTCCACTGCACCGGATACAAATCTGCTTCAAGTTCTGCCTCAATTCCGGTCTCATGCTCTGGCTTATGCTTTGGCTCTGGCTTTCCTTCCAACTCCGTTATCCACTTTGGCAGCAATTCGGTCCGTGGAATTTCCACAATTCCACTCGTTTTCATCCCATTCCCGTTGAAAACCACGATTTCACCCACCTGTGTCCTAATCCCTTCAGTCAGCGCACAGAGAGCTTTATCCATTACACAACTTGTAATCTCACCCAGTGTTTCATATTCCGCAAAGGAATCCTCATAAACCTCCGCAATGGCAGAGCCGGGAAGGATATCATGGAACTGGTTTCTCATGAGCAGCTCCCAGCCCTTTGCAAGCTCATCCTGCGGATACTCTACTCCTGCAAGCTGTGCAGCCAGCACTGACCAGACCTCCGCATTGAGAAGCGCAAACTCACCCCTGCGGTTAGCTTTTTTAATCTCTGCCATGGAAGTGTAGGTTCCTCTGTGGTACTCCAGATACAATTCCCCGGACCAAACCGGAAATTGCATATTCCCGGCCCGTTCATGCAGCCTGTCGAAAAACCTCCCCGCAGTTTCTACCCGTACTGTAGGGCAGCCGAATTTCCCCTCCTTCATCCGCCGGGCAGTCTCCAGCATTTCTGCCGTGGGGCCTCCGCCGCCATCTCCGTAACCGAAAGACACAAGAACATTGTCGTTGAGCCCTTTCTGCTGATATCTCTGCCACGCGCCCTTAATCTGCGACGGATGAATATAGCCATTATAATTAGTGGAAAAATCTGTGGTGAATTCCTGGTTGGTCGCAATTTTCACCCCATTCTTCTTATAATCTCTGGTAGTGATAAAATGTGTGAGTACTCTGCTTCCGTCAATCCCCTCCCACCAAAACGTGTCATATGGTATACAGTTCGTCTCATTCCAGCTTATCTTCGTGGTCATAAAGCTCTTAATCACACATTTCTCCATAATCTGCGGCAACGCGGCACTGTAACCGAACACATCCGGCAGCCAAAGTATCCGGCTCTCAATCCCGAACTCCTCGCGGAAAAACTTCTTGCCGTACACACATTGGCGCACCAGCGATTCCCCGCTGGTCAGATTACAGTCCGCTTCCAGGAACATAGCTCCTTCCGGCTCCCAGCGGCCTTCCTTTACCCGCTCACAAATCTGCTCATACAGCCCCGGCTGGTTCTCCTTCACAAATTTATAAAGCTGGGGCTGGCTGGACATGAATACATATTCCGGATAACGCTTCATAAGCTCCAATACTGTAGAAAAACTCCTTGCTGCCTTTTCTCTTGTGACCTCAAGCGTCCAAAGCCAGGCTACATCAATATGAGTATGCCCCACACAGGAGGCGGTTATAGAAGAGGACGGAAACCTGGCAACCAACTCGACCAGCTCGGCCTTAGCCTGCACAACACTGTCTGAAAATTCCGGACCGCCAGCTCTTCGCATATCGAGCAGATTTACAACAGAATTCAAGACCTCCAGAAGCTGTGCATACTCCCGGCTCTCCTCGTCCATCAGCTCCAGGCACTGCCAAGGCACAAGCAAATCATAATAAAATTCCCTGACGCTCACATCCACAGCCCTAATCCGGCATGTCCAGCTGATCACAGAGCCCTTTTCCCCTGTATACATTGACAGAAAAACAGGAATTACCTCCCCGGAAACGGCTTGCTCCGTAAGACACAGGGTTCTGTGGTTCACATCCAGCCCTTGACAAAGTTTCCCTCTCACATAGGCGGCAATCTGGGGATTCACAGCATCCCACTCCCCTTCCCGGCCGGTGGATAATACAAGCTCAACGGGAAAACCCGCCATCGCCTGCGGTACCGTAATGTCCGCAGCCAGCGCAAACCACACACCCTGTTCCTGCCCCAAACATTCAGTGTCTGCACGCTCCCAGCCGGATGTGTCCACACACACCTCATCGGTGAGCGGGACATGCCCCATGCTGCCTCTGAAATCCTTAACTTCAATTTGCACAGGATAGCAAAGAGGCTTCAATTGCTGCAATATTTCTCCGATACGCTCTCTCAAAAACTCCATTACACACCGCTCCCCTCCAAACGGTAGATTTCCACATTCCAATCAGAAAGCGCGCTGATATCCACCTCAATCTCCGAGGGAACCCATAGCTTATACAGACGTTCTCCACGCTCCCAGCTCGCCCGGATCACACCATAAGGCGTAGGCACCGCCCCCCTGCACCAATTAGCCGTGGTTTTCGGTACCTGTATCTCTACAATCTGCCATCCTGTCCAGACACGGCGGACACCCAGAACCTGCTCCAGACAGAACACCGCAGGCGCAGCAGACCAGGAATGACAATAACTCCTGGTACGGCTGTTTTCATAAAACCCAGGAAAAACCTCCCAGCAGGTAGTAGAATCATAATGCAGCATCTCGCCCCATCTGCCTCGGATATCCTCGAGGACCTCCTCCCCGAGTCCCATACGGTTCAGGCACTCATGAAGATAATAGAGCATGAACGGCGACCCCGGCTTAATAAAGTTCTCTGGCGGATTCCTGAGATATTCCTCTGTAACCCTCCGTTTTTCATCGTCGATGATTCCATGATAGAGATAGAGGAACACATGCGTCTGTATACTTACCGTTTTTGACAAGCCCTCCGAAGGGGACCATCCGTCCAGATAGCAGTTGTGTACTTTATCCCAGAGCTGCTGATCTATATGTCTCAAAAGCCGCATGCGTATCTCCCTGTAATGTACCTCGTCCTGCACATATCCCAACTGCCGTGCAAACTCCGCTCCCAGATGATAACACCAGGAAAGGATAGCCTGCTGCCCTGTGACCACCCCATAATTATGGATATCCAGTGCCGCCCAGTCCATCATATTCCAGGCCGAAATCAGAAAGCCGCTATCCTCACAAATAAATCCCTCGTAATAATCAAGCGCCGCTTTTACCGCGTCATATAACTCCGCGATAACACTCTCATCTCCCGTAACCTGTACATACTGGTCAATGGAAATCACCCAGTTCATCATCCACATCGGGATACTCGTATTCCAGTCCGTTGGAGTCAGTGCGTTAAACAATCCCGTATTCTCCCGGGCTGTTACAGCCAGCTTAAGATTGTGGCGGATAAGCTCATAATCTCCATAAACATACGCATTGATCAGGGCAGTAAGCTGTGCGTCTCCAATCCAGAAAGCCTGCTCATATGTGGGGCAATCCGTAAAGCTGTCCTCCAGACAAAGCTCGTGAGTATGACAGCACATATCCCAAATGCGCGTCAGAAGAAAATCATCGCATGCAAATTCACCTCTGCGTGAAATCGCATAAGTCATATGACGCAGATGAAAATCCCGGATACGCACAGACCGTGAAGTGGTTCGTGCAGGCCTGGAAGCAGCTTGCACACACCCGGCAGCATTTTCCACAGACCCGGCAGCATTTCGTACCGTAATCATCACATATCTCGCACCCATCCGGGTCATGCACCTGTATTTCTGCCAGCCCTCCCTGCAAATGTAGCGGAAGCCGTTATTGAGTCCAATCGTAAAATCAATGTCACCGCTATACATATTTTCAAAGCAATATACATCGAGAACTGTTCCTTCCGGCGCCTCAATCAGAAACTCAAAGCTGCCCACATAAATATCTCCCAGATCAAGAATTATCCTCCGGTAATCCCCCTTCTTAGGCGGCTGAATCACTGTGTCTTGATTATTACTCCACAGAATCCCCAGCATCTCATCTGTGATTGGCTCCTCCTTTATCACCCGCTCCGTCCTTGCCAGAGAAAGCAAATATGCATCCTCAAACACATACCGTGGCTCTACCCAGGATAAAGCCACTCCCTCTGCCCCGGCTCTCACGCACACTTCCTCCAAGGTACAAGACGCAAATATATTTTTATGTGCAGCAGTCTCCTCTTCCATACGGTTAAACTCATCAAGCCCGCCATACACCTTACCGAATCCATCAATAATCGGGACAATTCTCTGCGTAGGTCCCACAGTGAAAAAACTGCTTCCATCCGACTGCTTCAAAATGTCAATAGTACCCGGAAAATCCAGCTCCAAATGGCAATACAGATCGTCAAATTTCCCGGACGCCTGCAGTAAAAACAAATGCCTTCCGGCTCCCACCTCAACAGGAATCGTCCGGTTCGCATTATTTACCTCATAAAGCCTGCCATCAATGCAAAAATCTCCGATTATCCCATTCCAAGTCCTGTTAGGAAAAGAAATCACACCGCTCATCATTTCCACACAGTCAAATTCAAAGCCCAGCAGTCCCGAAAAAATAGTCTCATCCGCATCCCGGCGGTCACCAAAGAATGCCCTTCTCGTATTCACGGTAATTTGCCTGCATCCCCTTTCCGTCTCCTGAACCGACACGATATGCTGTACATACCGGTCCTGCCAGGTAAAGGGCCTGATTTCCCTCAATGCGAGCGGTCCCCACACGTCCGGGATTTCCCGTGCAAAGGGCCACTCCCTCACTGCCTCCGGTTTTTCCATCCACATTGCGTCAAACCGCCTGGCATCATAATAATCCGTAAACCCAAGATTTGCATTCCGTTTAGGCGCAAAGCTCTCATGCCCCTCATCCAATCTGCCATATATATGATTTCCCGATAACGCCAGCACTTGCTCCCCGCAGCACACCTCAAAAATCAGCCCTCCCGGTGCGTGCAGACTCTGATAAGTGGACCAGCCATAGCTCCAAACCCTCACTGCCAGAAAATTTTCTCCCTCCTTAAGCAGTCCATCCAAGGAATATGCATCATAAAACCATTCATTTCTTCCTGCCCGAACAGGCCCGCGCCCAAGCTCCGTACCATTGAGATAAACAATGTAACGTGTGGAGGCGCTGATATTTAACACCACCTCCCCACAGTCTTTCTCCGTCCGGAAAAAAGTGCCAAAGCATGCCCTCTGATTCTCTGTTTCTGCCGCATCTGCAATCCAAATCCATTTAGCCTTTTTCATGATATCCTTCTTCATGATGCCCTCCTTTGCACACCTGCTTCCCATATTCGCGGAGCAGGGAAAGATAATAACGGTAATCCTCCATGGTAGTGCCCGGAGGTGTCTGATGGTCCATACCAATGAGATACCTTCCGCTTCTGATAACCGGAAGCAGACGTTCAACCTCCTGTCGGATGGCCTCCCTTCCCCGGAACATACAGGTCTTATCAAAGCCTCCGATCATCATAAGGTCAGGATATTTTCTGCGCAGTTCATTCACATCCACTCCTGACTGACGCTCCAACGGCAGAACCCCGTCCACCCCGGCATTAAGGAACCACGGCACAGCCTTGTCCACCCGGCCGTCCGTGTCTACAAAAACCTTGGTCCCGTACTTTTTTATCTCCGGTATCACCCGCTCATAGTACGGCTTCATAAACTCCTCAAACATTTCCTCGGAAATCATCGGCCCCATGTTATAGCTCATGTCCTCGGCAATTGTCATAAAATCCGCATGCATATATTGTGCAAATTCGTCAATCACCTTGATATGCCACTCTGCCAGGTACTCACACATCCTGTGATACAATTCGGGATAATCATAAAAGGAATACAAATGTGCCTCCGGCCCGAAAAGCTCCCGTGGGAACCAAAAGAATCCATTGAGCGTATACCACACAATTGTCTCTCCCTTCTCATAAAGGGGAAGTGTCTCCTCAATCTTCCCCCGCATCCTTTGTACTGCATCCTGCGGCAGGAAAAATTTCCGCAAACGTTCATAATCTTTTTCGTCAGCCACAATACCCGCACCGCTGTACTTGCTTTTAGGTTGGGGACAATCATCCTGATAATGAGGGAACCAAAACTGTGTGTTCTTATCTAAACCGAAATATTCATAAATTTCGTTATCACTCATCCTCTCCGGCATACCTGCCGCCTCCCACTCACGCAGGGTCTCATCCCACCAGAGTGCCCACTCGATCACCGGGCTTTCATCCACAGAGGCATCCCCCTCCATCACCTTACGAAAACGCTCTCTTACTGTCATATTTATCCTCCTTCCGCACTGGGCGGTCATATTTTCGCGAGCCGTCATCCCTTCACAGAACCTCCGGTAAGTCCCGCCACAATCTGCTCTGAAAACATAAAATAAATAATTATAACCGGAATCAATGCAATCGTCGCAGCCGCAAAAATTTTATTCCAATTTGCCAGAAAATTTGCCGAATAATTGTACACGGCAAGTGTCAGCGTACGCACCTCCATCTTGGTAAGGAACACCAAGGGCATAAAGAAATCATTCCAAAGCTGCACGAAATTTAAAAGCCCCACCGTAAATATAACGGGCTTTGAAATCGGAACTACCATCTGCGCATAAATCTGGAATTCAGACGCTCCGTCTATCCTTGCCGACTCAATGAGTGACACCGGAAACTCCTTAAAAAACCGGGAAAAGGTAAACACCGGGAACGAGAGATTCGCCGTATATATCAACACCAGCCCTAAAAGACTGTTGTTCAAATGCACCTTGGTCATCATCACAAACAAAGGCAGAATTCCCAACTGGATTGGAAACATCAGCCCCACAAGAAAATAGGACTGCATAAGCCCCCTGCCTTTAAATTCATATTGGGAGAGCCCGTAAGCCACCATGGAGGCCACCAGTTCCAGACAGATAAGCGCTCCACCCACCAGCAGCACACTGTTGAGAAAATATTTTAGAAAATGCTCCTGCCCCAGCACAATCTGATAGCTTTCCAGGCTGAAGCTCTTCGGCCAGCCAATGGTATTATTGATCAAATCCGACTTTGTCTTAAAGGATGACAAAATCGTATTTCCTATCAAAAAAATGGAAAGTGACGAATAGGTGATCAAAATAACGGAAATCAGATTCTTTGCAAAACGCGTACCCCTGGCTTCAATCTTTTTGTTTTTTCCTGTTTTTTTCATGCTTACCACCTCACTCTCCGAACCGACGCATAAGCTTCGAAGTCACCAGCGAGAATACCATAATGATCACAAACATCGTCACACTGATACTGGAGCCGAAGCCAATGGAGGTCTCGCCGAAATAGCTGCCGCCAAACGCATATCGGTAAAATACCATGTTTACAAAGTCCAGTTTATTATTCACTCCGCCCTGCGGTCCCACCAGAATATATGGGATATCGAACATAGTCAGGGCGTAGATTACGCTGAGCGTAATATTGGTAGACATGGAAGATTTCATCATAGGCAGAACCACATAGAAAAATTTTTTTACTTCTCCGGCCCCGTCGATGACCGCCGCCTCAATAATCTCATCTGATATTTCCTGCATGTTTGCATAAAAAATCATCATACCGGCACCAATACACTGCCAGATTACCACGCCCACAAAGATTTTAAATACCATATCCGGGTCGCCGAGCCATGCCCTTTTTGCATCCTGGCCTCCGATAGCCCCGAGAATGCTGTTAAACACACCGATATTCGGGTCCAAAAGCAAAATGGCGAAAAAACCCACAATCGAGGTACTGATCACATACGGCAGAAACAGCATCAGCCGCACATATTTGTGTCCCCGGATTTTAATGTAGATCATGTAGGCAAAAAATATCTGCAGCGGCGTAATGATCAGCAGAACACAGAGCAGATACTTCATGTTATTCATTAATGCATTAAAAAAAATCCGCGACATCCGCGCGTCCGTAAACAGCTTTTTGAAGTTGTCCAGCCCGATAAATTCCATTGGCCCGATACCGCTCCAATTAAAAAAGCTGTAATATACCGCACAGCAGATGGGAATAATCATCAAAATCGTGTAAATCACAAAGCCCGGCGCAATAAATCCGATATATGCCTTCTTTTTTCTCAAATTCTTCATCCCCCTGTCAAAATCAAGTAGATAGAGTTTATCACCTTATAAGATAAAAATAGGGTGCCCCACATTCCTGTGTGGCACCCCGCCTCACTTACTAACGAGTCAATGCTTCCAGTTCATCCACAAAATCCTGAACACTGATGCCGCCTGTAAATATCTTACACTGGTCCTCTTCCCATACGTTTCTCGGGCTTTCTCCCTCACCCTCCAAATATCCGAGGATGCTGTAATAGCTCTCTGTCTGCACATCGAAATCTGCAATCTCATTGATAACGGTATTTTCAGAAACGATTTCCTTTGTACAAGGAATGGAATCCAAAGTACCAATCCAGAGCTTCTGTCCGTCAAGGCTTGCGAAATAGTTAGCAAATGCCAGAGCAGCAGCCTCATTCTCGGTGTCTGCGCTTACGGAAAAGCCACAGGAACTTGTTCCTACAAAAGGCTTGGTTCCGTCCTCACCTGGTACCTGGAATGCACCGAGCTGCAGATCCGGGTTATTTTCCTGAATAGTCTGAACGTTCCAGGTTCCTTCGATACACATAGCAGCCTCTCCCTTTGAGAATGCCAGTAATGCACCGGATTCGTCCACGCCTGTGTAGCCTGTACCGTAGTATCCCTTGTCTGCCCAGTCAAGCATCTTATTATATACCTCAACCACACGAGCATCATTAACATCCACTTCCCCTTTTTCCAGATACTCATCCAGCCAATCCAGATGCATAGCTGCCAGGAGTGGTTCAAAGTGGAACAATGCTGCCCAAGGGTCAGATCCGGAGAAAGCAATCGGGATATATCCTGCATCCTTAATGGTCTGAAGGCTTGCTTCAAATTCTGAGAAGGATTTCGGTACGGATAGCCCTAATTCTTCAAAAATAGCCTTATTATAGAAGCAGGCACGTCCGCCTACCTCAGCCGTTGGTGTCGCGTACACCTTATCATCGATGGTACAGATACCCATGGCGCTGGTATCATCATAGAGGGAAAAGTCAACCTTTCCGGTAAGGTCCATTAATAATCCCTGCTCTGCATAAACCTGCATATTTGTGGTAGCTGTGCCGTTTGTCCAGAACAGATCGGGTGCCTCGCCCGCCTGCATAGCTGTCTGCAAAAGATTGTAATACTGGTCAGACGTTTTAATCTGATACTCAACATCCACATCTGGATATTTTTCCTTAAAGCCCTCGATCACTGCCTTCAGCGGCTGTTCGAACTGAGCTGTGTGCTCCCAGATGACCAGCTTTCCGCCTACCTCAGCACCTTCCTCCGCAAACACGGTTACACTGCTTCCGATTGTTCCGACAGCCATACATCCTGCGGCCAAAAGGGCCAAATGCTTTTTCATTCTGCTCATTTCTCATCCCTCCCATAAATACAAGTTATTGTTGTCTGTATTGTTATCTTATCATCTCAATTATGGGAAAGACAGAAAGAAAATTCATGAATTTATTCACAATTTTCTTCTTTCCGCCTATAATATTTCAATATATTAAGATATTTCACATTTTTAAGCTCTTACGATAAGCCCCCACCGTGTTTCCGGTAAGCTTTTTAAAGAGTCTCACGAAATAATTGGGATTTGAAATTCCGATTGCCTCTGCAACCTGCTCCGTAGAAAGCGCCGGGTCCCTCAGAAGCTCCTTTGCCTTCTGTATTCTGAGACCATTCAGGTATGATACAAAATTCACCCCCATATGTTTCTTAAAATACTGGCAGAAATAAGGCATACTCATATGAAAAACCGCGGATACACGCTCAAGGCTTAATTCTTCCTGATAATGGGCCTTGATATATTCTTCGATACCGTATATCTGATCCTTCGAGCCCGGCACCCTCTCCTTTGCCTCCTTCAGCAAAGATAAAAGCCATTCCTCCAGCATTGCAGCAGAGTCAAATGCATCAATGCTGGTATAATCCTTTGCAGAGAAAATCTCCTTTTTTCCGCCAATGTAATTCGCCGCGCACTCCTCCAAGGCATAAAAATATTTCACCGCCTCAGCCTTCACCTGCACAACATCCGCCAGACATCTTCTGGCTTCAAAGAAGAAGTTTTGGATAGCACGGCAGCTTGCAGCATACCATTCCCGGGAAAATGCACCCTCTGTCTCCAGTCTTAGCTTAGGGCACTCTCCTGACCGTACCTTAAGCTTTTCACCCCAGAACAGCCAGGATTTTTCATAATAAAACGCCAAGGAAGCTTCTTTCTTTGTACTTTCAAAAATTTCCGGCACCTGGGCAAGCGTATCAAAATATTCGGAAAGGAACAGATACGTATTTTTATTAAAATAATTATAAATATTACGGGACAACCGTTCAAAAAAATTACGCAATTTCTCAGAAAATTCCTCCCTGGCCGTCCCCTTTTCCATCTGGAATACCAGAAAAATCTCTGTCTCATGGCGCAGGAAGCATTCCCCCAGCCTGCCTACATTCATCAACTTCTGGATGATTTCAGAAAGAATATTAAAATCCATCTGCCCGGGGCCGCTGTTTCGGGCATCCTTTTCCCCGCGTAATATCAGATAACCCAGCACATATGCTTCGCCCTTTTCACTATATTTTTCTCCTTCAGCCTGTTGATTGGGACGGTTTAAACCACGTCCCACCCGGCCCTCCTGGTATAATTCCATAACTGCCTTTGACAGCTCGTCCGTACTGAGCTCATGCTTGAGCAGATATTTGTCCACCCCAAGTTCCATTGCCTCTCTGGCGTAAGCAAACTCTTCATAACAGCTCAGCACAATAGTACGCATCTGCAGATGGTCAGGCTTCACATCGCGAATCAAATCAAGTCCCGAAATTCCGGCAAGCTTAATGTCTGTAATAAGTACATCTGCGGTATGCTCCCGGAAATATGCAAGCGCCTCCTCCGCAGACTCAAAGGCCTCAACCACACGGATAGCTCCCTGGTATCCCTCCAGGCATAACTTTGTCCCAAGCCGCACCAGCATCTCATCCTCTACAATCACAACCTCTATCATGACATTTCCCCCTTACTTATAACGGTCTGTGGATTACCTGCAAACCATCCGTGCCTTATCTGCAAACCGTCCGTGCCTTATCTCTATAACTGTCCATGCATTTACTTTAGCAGCGGAAGCCGGATATACACCGTAGTGCCTGCTCCTAAACTACTCTCTATATGTACCCCATAATCCTCTCCATAATTGAGCCGGATACGTTCACTTACATTTCCGATGCCAACATGGTCATTACGGCTGTTGTCTATAGAAGACGGCTTGATTTTGTCCGGTTCAAAGCCACAGCCATTATCCTCCACGCGGATTTCCAGCGCATTCTGCGTTTTTTCCGCTCCAATCCTGATGATTCCCAGCTCCTCCTTATCCTTGAAAGCATAGAGAATACAATTTTCTACAAAAGGCTGGAGAACCAGTTTATTTACCTTTAAGTCCAACAGCTCCTCGGGCACCTCGATCTCCACTTCAAAATTCATAAAGCGCATTTTCTGAATATATACATAGCATTCCAGTAACTCCAGTTCCTCTCTAACGGTGACCTCTTCATTTGTATGATAGGTAACGCTTACCATCATCTTAATCAGTGATTCTATCATTCTGCAGATGTTTTCCTGACGGTTTGCCGCTGCCATCCACTTGATCGTATTCAGGGTATTATACACAAAGTGAGGGCTTATCTGCATGGAAAGCACCTTCAGCCTTTCCGTATTCTTCGCTTCCTCCTCCCGGCGGATTTCCTCCATCAGCCTCCCAATCTGGTCCACCATCTCATTATAGCGATGGATTACATGACTGATTTCATCCTGTCCCTTACCTTCCTTCTCCTCCTCAATATGGCGGAATTCGCCTGCGGATACACTTTTCATTCCCTTTCCCAGCCTTTTGACAGGGCGGAAAACATACACGGAAAGAATATAGTACGCCAGCAGCATGAATCCCATATACAGACAGCCAATGATTCCCGCCATCCTCCAAATCGTATGAAGCTGGCTGTATGCCTCCTTTTCTCCTGTAACCGTCATCAAAGTCCATCCGCTCACGTCAGATTTCTCACAGACAACGATACTTTTTTCCCGGCTTTCTTTGTCCTCATAGACAAAATTGCCTTCCCCTGTATCCAGGACCTGGCGGAATAACGGCGTATCTATAGTGGATGCTACAGACTCCTCCTTACTGCCTGCAACCACCTGACCATCATCAGAAATCAGATAAAATACGGTGTCCTTCTTTTGGAACGCTGGATTATTAAAGCAGTCTCCAAACAAATCCGCAGATACAAAGAACAGCAGCACTCCAATAGTCTCCTCCGGCGAATTAACAGCTCTCGCCATTACAAACTGATACGGCTTCTGTCCATAACTGCATTTAAACTGCTCAGTTGGAAACCATACCACTCTGCCTTTCCGGCTAAGAATCTCCGGGCGTGCTTTCTCCAGCCAGTCCTCCAGTTCCAGATACTGATATCCGGCCTGGTACATATTGTCTCCCACCTGCATGACTGCGGCAGCAATATATTTTTCGGAATTTACGATTCCAGAAAGAAAGGTGCCGATATAATCCGATTTTGTCTGATAATCAGCTCCGTTTAAATACGAAATAATGGAGGAGTTATAATAAATATTCATGGAGGTGTCTTTGTATCCGGTAAAATACTGGTTGATACTTTTGTTAATCTCCCGCAGCACATTCCGCTGCTCTGAGATGGTACTCTCCAGAATATAATTTGAATAGCTGTGAATGAAAATCCCAATAAAAATAATGCTGGGTATCACCACACAGCCAAAGAAAATTAGAAGAATCCTGTTTTTAATACTTTGAAATATGCTTTTATATAGTTGCCTCATAGCTCCGCCCTAACCTTTAAAACATGCAATATTTTTAGTTCGATATTCCCCTCTGGGTAACTTCGGATTTATACCTTTCGTTTGATATGCTCACTTTTAATTCATTGTCTATTAATCAGAAAATACTATTTTTTCGCTATATTAACCACAATTCATTATATCATTGCTATAATTATCTGTCATTTATTTTCTGACTTTATTTTCCAACTTTAAGCCGCTTATTTTATGTCTTTTCTTGTGTATTTTACCTTCTCTCCTTTTCATAAATTACATTTCACCATACAAAAGACACAAAAAATCATTCCACAACGCCCGATTTTCCGTTATATTGATACCATAACAATTCAAACAAAACTTGCCCACTATATGAAAAGGAGATGTTTCTATGAAGAAAAAGTTAGTAAGCGCGGCGTTATGTACGGCAATGATTGCAGCTATGACAACAGGCGGAAGTATGACAGTTCTTGCGGAAGGTAAGGATGTTACCATCTCTTATGCCTGCTGGGATTCCAACCAGGCGGACCTGCTTCGCAAAGTAGCGGATGACTTTGAGGCTGAGAACCCCGGGATTAAAATTGATATTCAGGTAAGCGGCTGGGATGACTACTGGACAGGTCTGGAGGCTGCGGCTACAGGGGGCTCACTCCCTGACACCTTCTGGATGCACTCCAATAATATTTACTACTATGCTTCCAATGACCAGCTTCTGGATCTGACCTCTTATATTGAGGGCTCCTCGGATGTTGATCTGGCTAAATTCCCGGAAGGACTGTGCCAGATTTATGCTCTGGACGGCAAGCAGTACGCAGTTCCCAAGGATTATGATACCATTGCACTCTGGTATAATAAGACCTTATTTGATGAAGCAGGGATTGATTATCCGGACAAGACCTGGACCTGGGATACCATGAAAGAAGCTGCTATCAAGCTCACTAAGGATGACGGAAGCCAGTACGGAATGTGTGCAGGACTTCACAACCAGGAAGGTTACTATAACTTCGTATATCAGAACGGCGGCGAGATCGTTACTGCCGACAATAAATCAGGCTATGCCGAAGAAGCGACCATCGGCGGTATTTCAGAATACTTCAGCTACGTGGCAGAGGGTCTTTCTCCGGAAATCTATGATGACAAGGCAAGAGCAGAGGCGATCCAGAACGGCCAGTGCGCAATGGGACTCTTCGGTTCCTGGAATCTCTCCGGCTTTGCAGCCAACGATTTCATGAAAGAAAACTTTGACTGTGCAGTTCTCCCGACCTCTAATGAGGGCGGCAAATCCAGTATTTTCAACGGACTTGGCAATGCCATTGCCGCTACCACAGAGCATCCGGACGAATCCTGGAAATGGGTGGAATACTTAAGCAGTGAAGCAGGACAGAAAAAGCAGGCTGAGCTTGGAATCGCAATCTCCGCATATGAAGGCACCGCGGATTCCTGGACTGCCGCTTATCCGGATTTTAACGTACAGTGCTATATCGAAATGGTGGATTATGCCCAGATCAGACCTTACACACATCAGACCAGTGTATGGGAAGACAAAGCATACGAAATGCTCAAAGGCGCTTACGGCGGCAAAGAGGATTTAAAAGAAGCCTGTGAAAAAACAGCAGCTATGATGGATGAGGCCATTGCGGCTGAGCAGTAAACAATCCGTCTGTAAATATGCAATCCCAATTGCGGCAGTGAACCTGCCGCAATTTTTGACAGGAGACGATAAATAATGGCAAATAGCAGGAAAAATAAAACACCTATCACCAGACGCCAGTGGAATGAATACCGTTGGGCATGGTTCATGATCGCGCCTACTATGATCGGCTTACTGGTCCTGAATATCATCCCTATTTTCCAGACGTTATATCTCAGCTTTTTCAAAAGCGGTGCGTTCGGAAAGGGAAATATTTTCGTGGGTCTGGACAACTATAAAACCATGTTTGCTGATCAGCAGGTATGGTTTGCTGTGCGAAATACCCTTGTTTATACCCTGGGGGTAGTCCCGGTCACCATCGCCCTCGCCCTCCTTGCCGCTGTTCTTCTCAACGGCAAAGTCCGGGGAAAAAGTATCTACCGAACCATTTATTTTATTCCCATGATCGCCGCCCCGGCTGCGGTAACGATGGTATGGAAATGGCTTTACAATAACCAGTACGGCCTGATCAACCATCTGCTTCAGAAGATTGGAATCGGCAGGATCAACTGGATTGACGACCCCAATGTAGCTATGATTTCCATCATTATTATCGGCGTATGGAGTTCCTTCGGATACAGCATGGTTCTGCTGCTTGCAGGGCTTCAGGAAATTCCGAGGGACTATTATGAGGCATCAAACATAGACGGGGCGAGCCCTGTGAGGCAGTTTTTCAGCATCACGCTTCCTCTCGTATCTCCCACTCTGTTTTTTGTCCTGGTCACAAGCATTATCACCGCAATGCAGGTATTCGATGTGATTTATATGATGATCGATGTCACAAGCCCATCCTATGATTCCACGGTATCGCTGGTTTATTTATTCTACAATAATTCCTTTAAATATTCCAATAAGGGATACGGCTCGGCCATTGTCATGCTGCTTCTGGCAATCATTATGATCATCACCGTGATCCAGAATAAGCTGCAGGATAAATGGGTCAACTACATGTAAGGGGGCGTCTGAAATGAAAAAGAAACAAAGAATAACAATGATCATCATACAGATTTTTCTGATATTGGGCGCGGTCATCATGATCATGCCGCTTCTGTGGATGCTCCTCACCTCGCTGAAAACTGTCACGGAATCCACAGCAATGAATCCGTTCCATTTTCTGCCTTCTTCCCTTCATTGGGAGAATTTCGCCACCGTGATCAAACAGAATGATTTCCCCAGGCTCTACCTGAACACCTTTGCCATGATGGCCTTAAGAGTGTTCTGCGCTGTGCTTTTCAGCGCCATGGCGGGCTATGCCTTTGCCAGGCTTGATTTCCCGGGAAAGAAGCTGGGCTTCGGGCTTGTCCTGTTTCAGATGATGGTTCCGGTGCAGATTTTTATCATTCCTCAGTACCTGATGATCGATAAGCTTGGGATGAGAAACACCATCTTTGCCCTTCTGTTTCCGGGACTGGTAAGCGCTTTTGGAACCTTTCTGCTCAGGCAGTTTTTTATGGGGCTCCCAAAGGAGCTGGAGGAATCGGCCACTCTGGACGGCTGCAACATTGGCCAGACCTTTTTCAAAATCATGCTGCCCCTGACCAAATCGGGGCTTGTGGCCCTGTCCATCTTTACCGCTCTGTTTTCCTTTAAGGACCTGATGTGGCCCATGATTGTAAACACAAAAACAGATGCCGCAACGCTTTCTTCCGCCCTGGCGAAGATTTCCAGCGCATACTCTGTGGATTATCCGCAGCTGATGGCCGCATCTGTTCTGGCAATCACTCCCATGCTGATTCTGTACATTCTGTTCCAGCGTCAGTTTATCGAAGGCATCGCCACTTCCGGCGGTAAATTATAAGGAGAAGCTTATGGGTATTATTTATCACCAGAATTCACAGGAGCTGCACCTGTTCAACAATCAACTCAGCTACATCATAAAAATACAAAGTAACGGGGAACTGACTAATCTTTATTATGGAAAAAGAATCCATGACAAAGAGGATTTCAGCTATCTGCAGCCCGGAGACACCAGGCCGCTCACTGTATATCAAACCAAGGACAGCCCCCATCATTCCCTCCAGCATGTACGCAGGGAATACCCGGATTACGGAAGGGGGGATTTCCGCACTCCCGCCTATGTCATCCGCCAGGAAAACGGAAGCCGGGTCACTGCTTTTTCTTATGAATCGCATAAGATTTACCGTGGGAAAAAGCCCCTGGAAGGGCTTCCTGCCACATATACAAGGAATGAAGAGGACGCGGACACTCTGGAAATCCGTCTCAAAGACCCCGTCACAGAGGCGGTAATCCTGCTGTCCTATACCGTATTTTGCAGTCTTCCGGTCATCACCAGACATGTGCAGATCATGAATCAAGGCACACAAAAACTGGTTCTGGAGCGTGCGCTCAGCGCAAGTATTGACCTGCCGGATTCTGAATACGAAATGGTATATCTCACAGGCGCATGGGCACGGGAACGCCATATCCGAGTCAGAAAACCGGACCATGGAATCTCTTCCATCGGCAGCATGCGGGGCGCCAGCAGTGCGGAATACAATCCGTTTTTTGCCCTGAAAAGGCCCTCTGCAACGGAAGATTCCGGAGAAGTATACGGCTTCTGTCTCATCTACAGCGGCAACCATCTGGAGCAGGTGGAGGTGGATACAGAACAGAGCTCCAGAATCTCCATAGGCATCCATCCGGATACCTTTGAGTGGCCTCTGAATCCTCAGGAAACCTTTGTGTCTCCGGAGGCTGTGTTTGTATACACAGACCAGGGACTGAATGCCATGAGCCAGACCTTCCACCGTCTGTTTAAGGAGCATCTGATGCAAAGCTCCTGGACGGACAGAGAGAGGCCGGTGCTTATCAATAACTGGGAAGCAACGGAAATGGATTTTACAGAGCAGAAAATCCTTGAGATTGCCGGAACTGCCAAAGAACTTGGAATCGAATTAATTGTGCTCGACGACGGATGGTTCGGGGGCCGCGAAGACGATACAACAGGACTGGGCGACTGGTTCGTGACGAACTTTGACAAACTGCCTGACGGCATCGAGGGGCTTTCGGAGAAGATTACGGCACTTGGTCTGCAGTTCGGGCTTTGGTTCGAGCCTGAGATGGTTAACCCGGGGACGAAACTGTACCGGGAGCATCCTGACTGGATTCTCTGCCCAGCAGAACGTACTCCCTCCCCCAGCAGAAACCAGTACGTTCTTGATTTTTCCAGGAAAGATGTGGTTGATTATATTTATGGCCTGATGGAAAGGGTACTTTCGCAGGCACATATTTCTTATGTAAAGTGGGATATGAACCGCTATATTACAGAATGCTATTCCATAGGGACTGCGGCAGATTCTCAGGGGAAAACCTTCCATAAATATATCCTGGGAGTGTACAGCCTTTACGAAAAACTCACCCGGAGGTTTCCCGATATCTTATTTGAGTCCTGTGCAAGCGGCGGTGCCAGGTTCGACCCGGGCATCCTGTATTATGCGCCTCAGGCCTGGACAAGTGATGATACGGACGCCATCGAGCGAATTAAAATACAGTATGGCACTTCCCTGGTTTACCCGGTTTCCAGCATGGGGGCACACGTATCTGAGGTTCCCAATCTGCAGACAGGGCGCAGCACGCCTCTTAAAACACGAGCGGATGTGGCGATGTTCGGCGCTTTTGGATATGAGCTGGATATCACTGCCATGAGCAGGGAAGAAAAGGACGCGGTCAGGGAACAGATTGCCTTTGTGAAAGAACACCGCCTCCTCCTGCAACACGGAACCTTTTACCGACTGAAAAGTCCGTTTCAGGAAAACGCCTCTGCCTGGATGATGGTTTCTCCTAACCGTAAGGAAGCCATTGTCGGATACTATAATCTTCTTGGCACTCCCAACTGCAGATTTGACCGTTTGTATCTTAGGGGTCTGAATCCTGACAACGCTTATCATATCAACAGCAGTGCGGAAACCTATTACGGAGATGAGCTGATGCACGCAGGTATCCCCATTCCGCATACGGGTGTATGCGAAAGCAATGTGGATTTCTCCTCATTTATTTTCTATTTATCAGTTGTATAGCAGATAATCGGCCTCTTTGAGGGCCGGTTATTTGCTACTCATATTTCTTTGAGGAGAAAAGCACCTCTTTCTCTGAACTGTCACGGTATATTTTAGGGCTGACTCCGTAGTTGTTTTTAAATACCTTTGAGAAAACCAATGCATCACTATACCCCACCTTTCCGGCAATCATATTGACCGGAAGTGAGGTCGCTTTCAAAAGATATGCTGCTTTGTTCATTCTGAAGTTCTGCAGATATTCTTGAGGGGATATCTGCAGGACTTTTTTAAAGCTTTTGGTCAGATAGCTTCTGTTAATTCCGATATAATCCGCAATATCACTGACCTTGATATTCTTATGGTAATTATGTGTCATATAATCGAGCGCATGATCTACATACACCTGCTGGGAATACTCATTGACCACCGGGCTCTGTGAGCGGGCCTGCTCCTCGTTGATCACCGCAGCCAGAAATCTCATAAGACCGCTCTGCCTTAATAGGTCGTTGGCATAAGTAAGCTGATGGGCGGCAAGCAGTTCATTGACACACTGAATCAATGTATCCCCGCAGGAAAAGCTGTTCACTCGCTTTTCGTCGGAAAATCCGGCATAGTGAATGCATTCCAGCGCCTTAGAGCCGTTAAATGCAATCCAGATATAAGTCCAGGGCTCCTTGCTATCAGCCTGATAGTATGTAACCTCGTCAGGAAAAATCAAGAATGCATCTTGGCTTTTCAATTGATATTTCCTTTCCCCGGCTTGAAATTCACCTTTGCCGCTCACCACATAGTGAAGCAGATACTCCTGTCTTTCAGCCGGCCCATAGGAGTGTCCGCAATCGCAGATTTCCTGACCGCAGTACACAAGATAAAGCTCAACTGAGTGCTGTTTTAAATATTCCAGGCATTTATATCTGGCTGAATCCGTATATTTTACTCTAGGTTCCATGCTTATCCTTTCTTCTGTACTGGAGCCTTCGGCCAGTTACAATGCATATACCTCTCCCGGCCTGTACCCTCAAAATTCTTACGTCTTTATTTTTTATTATAACCTTTTCCCCTTAAATACGCCACAAAAATATCCGGATAACCCCAGGCAGTAGGAAAGTGCATAAAAAAAGCCGGCTCCCATCTCGTCCGAGACGGTAAAGCCGGCTTTCGTATTCTCACCTGTTTCCGATTTCTCAGCACATAATACCTAATCTGCTGCTGCCGTTACATAAGCCGCAGCAGCATTTCTCCCGTGCCTACGTTATATCCGCTTGTGGCGTAAACTCCGTTGAGCCTTCCGTCAGTCACAATAATCAGTGGAAGCTTCTCAAAGTCTACATACATACGCCGTCCGAGCATGTTCAGATTCTCGGTAAAATCATCGTAATATACCCGGATTCCCGGGAAGCACCTCATGGCCTTGGAAACCGTAGAATCCTTAAGCCCTTCCGGGGTTTTGAACACAAAGATAATCTGCGGCGCAAGCGCTCTGAACGCTTCCTCCTGCTCCATCATCTCATTAAGAATGTGCTCTGTGGGCTCCTTGCTTTCCTCCAGGAACATCACAATATGCTTACCCTCGGCAGTCAGCTCTGAAGCGTCGGCGAAACTGCCGTCCTCTCGGCGAAGCTGAAATTCGGGGATTGCGATGCTTTCCAGCATATCGGCCAGATCGGCCTGGCGCAGCCGAAGCTCCAAGGTCTTTTCTTCCCCCGGCTCCAGGGTAAAATCTAATTTATATGCAAACGTATTTCCATTTGGCAGACGGTTTGCAGTGATGATTCTGTATCTTCCGGGTTCAAGCCTAAGAGACAGAACACCATTATCCCAAGCAGCATCCGCAAGCTTCAAAGACACAAATCTGCCTTCGCAAAGCCGTGCAATGCTCCAGTTCTGGAAGTATTTCCACTGAATGCCGTTATCTTTCAGCACAAGTGAGCAGTTTTTCTCCGCCTCAGGCAGAACCGGGACAAAAGCGCCAGCCTTCCTATATTCCATAGAACGGTCGCTGGGATTGAGCCGCGCTGGGATTCCCAGGGTTCTGGCAATCGCCACAAACAATATCTTCTTGGAAAGCAGGCTTGCGATTCCCAGTCTCAGGCATCCCGCCGGAGTGGTAATCACGCTGCTGCGCTCGCCCTCTGGACACGACACAATTCTATGCTCCACTGTTTCCCAGATCTTAACAGGATTCTCACGGAATGTAGCCTGCTCCTCTGCTGAAAAGGCTCTGAGCACAGCTTTTCTGTAGGTCCTTAACACCTCGTCGTCCACACGCGGATTGAGGATATATTGTACAAATATCTCCTCATCTATTATAGCATTGTCTGTTGTGGCACTGTCTGTTGTGTCTCTGTAGGGCAGCGCATATTCCAAATGCTCTTCCAGAACTTCACAGATGCAATCTGACTGGTCCTTTTCTGTAAGCACATCCATAAGCTTCTGACGCAGCTCCGCATTTCCATTGCCTCGTAAAAACTCGGTACGCTCCGGATTGCTCCAGTTTTCTGTCTTTATCTTACGCTTACGGGATGCCTCATCAAGACGCTTCCTTCCTGTCTCAGCCTGCTCCTTTGTGGGCGCGTCGGTATTTACAGGGGCATCCACAGGTGCAATCATATCCAGTTCCTGCCAACTGGCGTCGCACGTCTGTCCGGTTGCCCGGACTTTACACTCAGCACCACAAGCATACGTTCCCAGCTCTATCACACACAAGTCTTCATTTCGCGTGTCAATACAGCTTTCGGCGGTTATATCCTGGCTCATGCCCGGGGTTGCATCATGCCAATGTACCCAGATATGCAGGCTCCCAAGTCCTGTGGTAAGCTTCACCACACCGTCCTTGTCCGTCTCTGCCTCAGCTATAGGAGCGAATTCTGCGTAGTTGAGCACCTCGAAGGACACATGCGCATTCTCTGCCGGACTGCCGTCAGGTTTTTTGACCTGAACTGTGATCTGTTTTACCAGGGCATATCTTGGCAGCTCATTGAGCATAGTGACCATACCTTCCCGGCCAATCACCTCGCCGTCGGAAGCCGCAGTATCGAACCATCGAGAGTGCACCATCATTGCTCTGGAAGCTGCATTTGTAAACCATCCCTTATTGAGAATAGGCACAGGTTCACAAGCCCCCGTGAAATACCAAACTCCATTGTCCCAAATTTCCACCCATGCGTGGTTATCATCGCAGTGTGACCATTTGGGCGCATACACCTGTCTGGCCGGGATTCCGGCACTGCGCATGGCGTTTACGGAAAAAGTCGACTCCTCGCCGCATCTTCCGTTTCCTCTGCGGTAAACAGTGAGTGCAGAAAGCGTCCTGTCATCTGTGCAATGGTACGTTGCCTCCTCCACACACCAGTAGTTCACTTCAAGAGCCGCTTCCCTCCCGTGCAGACCCTCGATACGGTCCTTAACCTTTTCATAAAAAAGGCTGCGACAGGGTGCGATTTCTTCCTCGTTCACTCTGTGGTAAAGCACATAGTTTAAAAAGATATCCTCCGGAAGTGCGCGCACATCCGCAAAGCTCCGCCATAAATAAACGCCGTGGGCAGCATAGTCAAGGAACGTCTCAAAGGGATAATTCCCAATATCACTGTACGGCATGGAGCCATAAAGATATTTACACGCCAGTGCTGTATCTCCGTCGTACTGCAGTTCAATACCGCCATGACATTTCACGGAAATATCGTTGCCGCTTTGTATATCACTTCCCCCGCAGTATTCCTCAATCTTATCATTAATCTCATGAAATACCTCAGGCAGCTCCTCACATAATTCTCTGTAGCGTTTCTCTATCCTGCCGCAGCTTTCTTTTAAAAATATTTCTTCTCCCATCAAAGCTCCTCCAGCACACGCTTTGCCTCGCGGATATTCTCCGCATCTGTACGCCAAATCTCATATTCGCTGATCGTAGGCAGTCCCATGTTGACGCCCTCCTTGCGGTAGCGCATAGGGCTGTCCAGAGTGACCTTGCCGGACATATGGTAGGCCCGGGCGTTTGTCTTCGGGTAAACCTCACGGATGACCTCCGCGTTCACACCGCTTCCCACCTGGATTTTGATTCTGCGCCGGCTCTTTTCTACCAGCTCACGCAGGAGCGCGGTTCCCTGAGTACAGATATTCTTCTGCCCGGAGGTGAGGATTGTGTCAATTCCAAGTCCGATGGCCTGCTCCATAGCTTCATAAGGGTCCACGCACAGGTCAAAGGCTCGGTGCAAAGTCACGGACATTCCCTTTGCCTCTTCCATCAGCTCTCCCATCTGTTCCAGATTTAAGGTGCCGTCCGGCTTCAGGATTCCAAACACAACTCCTTCAGCTCCCATTTCTCGGAAAGCTCTCACAGCCTGACGGATAATGGAAAACTCTGCATCCGTGTAGCAGAAATCCCCGAAGCGCGGGCGGATAAGCGCATGAATCCTGATATCTGAATGCTTCCTGATTTCGTCATACATCCAAGGGCTGGGCGTTGTCCCGCCGATTACGAGATTACTGCACAGCTCAAGACGGGTGGCGCCGCCCTCGGCTGCTGCCAGCGCGGATTCCACGGAATCTACGCAAGCCTCTAAAATATATCCTTCCATTTATCATACCTCCAATCGTATGCTGTCACATATTCTCTCCGCGGCATAACTGGTAAATAGAAGTCACGCCTGCCCCGGTGGCTCCGGCGGTCTGGAACTCAAAAGCCGGCTCGTCCACCCAGGCGGTGCCTGCAATATCCAAATGCAGCCATGGCCTGCCCTCTGCAAACGCTCTGATAAAAAGTCCTGCAGTTATGGTGCCGCAGCCTTTGCTGCTCAGATTACGGATATCCGCAATCTTACTCTCTATCATTTTTTCATGTTCCTCATAGAAAGGTAGCCTCCAATAGCGCTCTCCCGAACACGCATAAGCTTTATAAAAGCGCTCATAAAGCCCGTCCTCATCGCAGATTGCTCCGCCCACGGTAAAACCAAGCATACTGACTACCGCTCCGGTGAGGGTGGCGATATCCAGAATCTCTGTGGCATTTTCCTCACGCACCGCATAAGATACCGCATCCGCCAGGATGAGCCGTCCCTCTGCGTCCGTGTTGGCGATTTCGATGGTCTTGCCCGCATAGGAGCCGATCACATCACCCGGAAGCAGGCTGCCGGAGGAAATCCGGTTCTCACACATAGGAACAACCGCAACTGCATTGGCACGCACATGATTTTTCGCCAAAGCATAAAGCGCGCCGCATACTGCCGCACCTCCTGCCATATCGCCCTTAATGCCCAGCATAGAGCCGGAAGGTTTCAGGCAATAACCACCCGTGTCACAGGTTACTCCCTTGCCCACCAGTCCGGTCACATGGGTGCTGTTTGGGTCGCCCTGGTATCTGAGCACTAAAAGACAGGGCGGGTAAGCACTGCTTTCCCCTACGCCCAGAAGCGCGTGCATACCTTTTTCCTTAAGCGCCGCCTCATCCAGAAGCTCCGCCTGAATGCCGGTATCCTTCACGAAATCAAGCACCGCAGCAGCGAAATCTGCCGGGCGCAGACGATTCCCGGGAAGATTCACCATATCCCTGGCAAAGCATACGCCCTCTGTCAGAATCACCGTCTCCTCGAGAAGGGCCTGTGCCTCCTCAAGCATATCTCCGGGAATCCCGTATAACTCAACGGAAATCTCCTCTTTTTCTGTTTCCTTAAACTGCCGCTGTGTGTACACGCCTAAAATAATGCCCTCGGCAATGTGTCTCACCGCCTGCAGTCCATGTTCATTGATGATATTTTCTATATTAATGGAAAAGTCGTATATTTTTTTACTTTTGCACTCTTTCGCCGCCTTTGCGCCGAGTTCCTTAAGATGAAGGTACTCCCGGCCCGGCTTTCCTGTGCCCACAAGCAGCGCCAGCCTGTTGTCCATGTCTGTCGCACCTGTCGGATCTGCCGAGTCCGTCGCATTTATCGCACCTGTCACGTTCATCGCATCTGTTGCATCCGTCGCGACTCTCACGTCTGCCGAGTCCGTCGCATTAATCACATCCGCCATCCATGCAGTCTGCAGATATTCTCCTGCGAACATCCTGCGCACCGAAGCGGGAAGCTTTTCCAACCCCGCGCACGCCTCCTGGTAAAAATAAACGACTGTGTCTTTTGTACACTGCTGTACAATGTTAATCATAATCTTCCTCCGTACTGCCGCCGCACCGGACTTTTCCCGCACAGGCGGCACTATCTTATTAAATCAGTCTCACACCGGAACTCTCCAGTGTCGTCACGATCGTACTGTCAGGAAATTCATCGGTGACAATCCCATTGATATCGTCAAAATGGGCAAACTTATAGGAATCGTTAAAATAGAACTTTTCCCGCTCCATCACCACGTATTTGTGCCGGCTGCTCTGGACCGCGGCTTTCTTCGTAAGGCCGTCCTCCACGCCGAGGGTGGTCACAGTGCAGTCCACCATATCCACGCCGCAGCTTCCCAGAAACGCCCTGTCAAAGCTATACTGCTTGATCACCTCAATGGTGGCCGCGCCCATAAAGCCGTTGACTGTCTGGTACATGGTGCCCCCGGTGCCAATGGCAGTGATCAGGGAATTTTTCGCCAGGATCTGCAGAATGTCGATCATATTGCTGACCACCACAACGCGCATCCTGGATGCAGCCAACAGCTTGGCAAGCTCAATATTTGTGGTGGAGATATCCAGGAAAATCGTCTCGTTGTTCCTGATCAGCTCCATAGCCTTGGCAGCGATGATCTTCTTTTTTTCCAGATGATAATTCCTGCGGTCCACCACATCCCGCTCCAGCGGATAATCCTGGGAAAGGATGGCCCCTCCGTATGTTCTTTTCAGACGGCCCGCATTTTCAAGGATTTTTAAGTCCTTGCGGATACAGTCCTCCGTCACCTGAAACTTCTCGCTGAGGTCCTTGACCCTCACCTTTCCAAACTGCCTCAAACACTGTTCTATTGCTTCCTGTCTCTCCTCCGTAAACATGGAATACCCCTTTCTTCTCCTGCCGCCGATTTTCTGTTTTTCCTAAAATACGCGCCCGGCCTAATATGAATGTGTCCGTACACCAGCGCGGTAATATTCTCTATTTTAACACAACTTCCAGCACTGTATCAATTGAATTCGGCAGGATTGGATCAGGTCCAAGGTCCGCAAATACGATGTCGGGATAGTCACTGTGGACCCAACTATTGGAGATGGGGACCTCCGCTCCTGTCTCCAGATAACGGACAGCCCTCACCTCATCCTTTTTGATTCCCAGAAGCGGAACCGGGCCCACTGTGTTCTCATAAAGATGGAAATAAAGATGGTTTCCGTTCCTTGTCACACGCCCGTAATCCGGCTTTTGGATTTCCGCCTTGCCGCAGCCGTAAATGCTTCGCCCATTCTTCTTCATCCATTTTCCAATCTCGCAAAGAATCTCCATGGACTCTCCGGGAATGTTTCCTCTCGCATCCGGTCCCACGTTCAAAAGCAGGTTACCGCCCTTTGACACGCACTCCACCAGCTTTTTAATTAGCATGGACGCAGGCTTGAAAAAGTGGTCTGTGGCGTGAAAGCCCCAGTTATTATTCATAGTCATACAGGCTTCCCAGGCCAGGTCATTGCCGTTGACATCCTGGATCCCGTTAGGCGGGATCATCTGCTCAGGGCTTACGAAGTCACCGTGATAAGGCGTGGGATTTCCCTGCGCCAGAGAGCCGTAGCCCTCGCCGCTGCATTCCAGACGGTTGTCGATGATCACATCCGGCTGGAGACTGCGTACCATATCCATAAGCTCGGTGGCTTTCCATTTTTCTCCTCTCATATCGTCGTAGGAAAAATCAAACCAGAGCACATCCAGCTTGCCGTAATTGGTGCAGATTTCCCGAATCTGGTTGTGCATGTAGGTGAGATAATTATCGAAATTGCGGCCGTTATTTTTATAATTTTCGTTGTTGCGCATAGGATGATTCTTATCCCCGTAATGAGGATAATCCTCGTGATACCAGTCTATTAACGTAAAGTAGAGTCCTACCTTAAGCCCCTCGGCCCGCACGGCTTCCACAAACTCTGCCACCAGGTCACGTCCGCATTTCGTGTTCGTGGATTTGAAATCCGTGTACTGGCTGTCGAAAAGGCAGAAGCCGTCATGGTGCTTTGCGGTGAGGACCACATATTTCATGCCTGCCTCCTTTGCCGCTTTTGCCCAGGCTTTCGGGTCGTAATCCACGGGGTCAAACTCCTCAAAGAACTGCATATATTCTTCCTTTGGCATTTCCTCAGTGCTGCGCACCCACTCTCCCCTGGCAGGGATGGAGTAGAGGCCCCAGTGGATAAACATTCCGAAGCGGGCGTCAAGATACCATTCCATGCGTTTGTTATAAGCTTCTCTGTCAAATACGTACATTCATCAGTCCTCCGTCAGTTCTGGATAATGGCATTTCACCACATGTCTGTCGCCTACAAGCTTAGGCTCAGGCTTTTCGGTGCGGCATTTCTCTGTGCAGTGTGCACAACGTGTGTGGAAAAGACAGCCGCTCGGCGGATTGCTCGGGCTTGGCAGATCACCCTTGAGGATGATACGGTCCTTCTCCTTCTCCGGGTCAGGGATGGGCACAGCAGAGAGCAGCGCTCTTGTGTAGGGATGGCGCGGATTTGCGTAAAGCTCTTCCTTTGGCGCCGTCTCCACGATCGTTCCCAGATACATGACCCCAATCCTGTCAGAAATCATTTCCACCACGCTCAGGTCATGAGAAATGAAAAGATAGGTAAGGCTGAACTCCTCCTGAAGCTGCTGGAGCAGGTTTAATACCTGTGCCTGGATGGAAACGTCCAGAGCTGACACAGGCTCATCGGCGATGATCAGCTTAGGCTGTACGGTAAGCGCTCTGGCTATACCGATACGCTGGCGCTGTCCGCCGGAAAATTCATGAGGATAACGCTCTCCGTGGGCCGGGCTTAAGCCTACTACCTGAAGAAGCTCGTGGACTTTTTTCAGCCGCTCGCCCGCAGACATATTGGTATGTATAAGCAGCGGCTCACCAATCAAATCCTGCACCTTCATCCTTGGGTTAAGGGAACCGTACGGGTCCTGGAACACCATCTGGATGTCAGAGCGCAGAGGCCGCATTTCGTTTTGTGAAATCTTGGATATCTCTTTTCCCTCAAACCAGATTTCTCCGGAATCAGGTGTGATCAGATGGTCGATCAGCTTTCCTGTGGTGGATTTCCCGCAGCCGGATTCGCCTACCAGCGAAAAAGTCTCGCCCGGCATGATATCAAAGGATACGTCATTCACCGCATGAACGAATTTTTTCTTACCGAACATCCCTTTATTTGCCGCAAAGGTCTTTTTAATATTTTTTACTGAAACTAATGGTTCGCTCATAGGTTTCTACGCCTCCTTTCTGTTCTGGTCCAGAAGATGACAGCGGCAGCGGCGCCGGCCGTCCTTGTCGATCGTGTGCAGCTCAGGTTCCTGCTCGCGGCAGATATCCATAGCGTATTTACATCGCGGGGCAAATTTGCAGCCCTTGGGCATTACGGAGAGGTCCGGCACGCTTCCCGGAATGGAGGGCAGGGATTTCACACCGCTTCCAAGCTTAGGCACAGAGCCGATTAAACCCTGAGTGTAAGGATGTTTACTATCTGCAAACAATTCCTTCACAGGAGCCTCCTCCACAATCCTGCCCGCGTACATGACAACCACGCGGTTGCACATCTCTGCCACTACGCCGAGGTCATGGGTGATCATGAGGATTCCTGTGTTTTTCTTTGCCCGGATTTCCTCCATAAGTTCAAGTATCTGGGCCTGGATCGTCACGTCGAGCGCTGTGGTAGGCTCGTCCGCGATCAAAAGCTCCGGCTCACAGGACATGGCCATGGCGATCATAACACGCTGGCACATACCACCGGAGAGCTGGTGTGGAAAGCTCTTAAGAGTCATTTCCGGTTCAGGTATCCCCACTGATTTCAGCACGTCGAACGCACGCTGGTGGGCCTGCTCCTTGCTGAAATTATTATGCAGAAGAATGGCCTCTGTAATCTGTTTCTCAACACGCATACAGGGATTCAGGGAGTTCATAGGCTCCTGGAAAATCATGGCTACTTCACGGCCGCGGATCTTACGTATTTCTTTGTTGTCCTTTTCAAGCAGGTTTTTCCCCTTGAGGAGCACCTGACCGTTGGAAATCTTGCTGTTCCGGGCCAGAAGCCGCATGATGGACAAGGAGGTTACGGATTTGCCGCAGCCGGATTCGCCTACCAAACCAAGGATTTCGCCCTCATTAATGTCAAAGGAGACATTGTTTACTGCCGTCACCCAGCTTTTGTCACGCTTGAACTCCGTGCGGAGATTTTTTACTTCCAATAGTTTTTCTGACATGCTTTCTCCCTCCTAGTTCATCTTCGGGTCCAGAGTATCTCTCAGGCCGTCTCCCAGCAGGTTAAACGCCAGAACGGTGAGGAATATCAGGATACCCGGAAACAGCACCATGTGCGGCGCGGTGTTCAGATAATTGCGGCCCTGGGAAAGCATAGCGCCCCAGTCCGGTTCCGTAACATTTGCACCAAAGCCCAGGAAGCTTAAGGAGGATGCAGCCAGGATCGCGGTACCGATACGCATGGTAAAGTTGACGATCATGGACTGGATGGTTCCGGGGAAAACATGCACGAACAGGATTCTGCTGTTCTTGCAGCCCAGGGAACGGGCCACCTCCACATAAGGCGCCTGCTTTACGGAAAGTGTAGCGCTTCGTATGATACGGGCAAAGGAGGGCACCGTGAACACAGCCACCGCGATCATGACATTGACCATACCCTGTCCGATAATCGCAACGACTGCGATTGCCAGCAGGATATCCGGGAAAGCAAAAAGTACGTCACAGCATCTCATGATCAGGGAATCCCAAAATCCGCCGTAAAATCCTGCAATCAGTCCCAGTACAACACCCAGGGCCGTACCAACGATCGTCGCAATCAGTGCACAAGAAAGGGAAAGCCTTCCGCCTACCATCAGACGGCTGAAAACATCCTGTCCGAATTCATCTGTTCCCCAGATGTGTGCTGTACTCGGTCCCTGCAGAAGATTTGTGTAGTCAGGCTGGTCCGGTGCGTAAGGAACCACATACGGAGCTATGACAGCCATGAGAATGATAAATATGATAAAAATCAAGGAAATCACAGCGGTTTTGCGCTTGACAAATTTTTTCACAAATTCCTTGACCTTGCTTTGAGCCTTCGGGAGTTCTTCGCCGGTGGCAAACATTTCTTTGTTGTTATTTGTCTTTAATTCTGCCATCTTCTCTCCTCCTAGTCATATCGTACTTTCGGGTTGATCACGCCATACAGGATATCTACGATCAAATTGATGAAGATATATTCCGCCGCGAAAAACAGCAGAAGCGCCTGTACCACTTTATAGTCACGGAAGTTTATGGAATCTACCAGCAGACGTCCAAGCCCCGGGATAGCAAATACAGTCTCAGCCATCACGGAACCGGAAAGAAGTCCGCCGATCTGAAGACCTGCTACAGTGATGATCTCGATCAGAGAGTTCTTAAATGCGTGGCGCATCACAACCAGTGATTCCTTAAGTCCCTTTGCCCGGGCGGTACGTACATAATCCTCGCGCATTGTCTCCAGCATGGAGGAACGGGTAAATCGTCCCAGCACGGCCATGATGCCCGCTCCCATTGTCAGAGAGGGCAGAATATAGCTCTGCCAAGTCTCAAGGCCGGAGGTGGGGAGCATACCCAACTTAACGGAAAATAACTGCATCATCTCCAGACCCAGCCAGAAGCTTGGAACAGAAATTCCCGAGATAGCGATCAGCATTCCGATGTAGTCCAGTATTCTGCCGTGGAATACCGCGGATATAATACCAAGGATAATACCGATGAGCGCTGCCCATATCATCGAGGAAATGGTCAGCATGATGGTCGGCTTTAACCTCGGTGCAATTGTCTCCACTACGGTTTTGCCGTTTTTGATGGACATTCCCAGGTCACCGGTGAAAAGCCCTTTCATATATTCCCCATACTGTACTAAAAGCGGCTTATTTAATCCTAACTGCTCTCTGACCACTTCCACATCAGCCTTGGTGGCGTCCTGGCCGGCGATCAGTCTGGCCGGATCTCCCGGAATCATATGGATAAACATGAAAACCAGAAATGAGATTACCAGCAATAGCGGAATGGTGCTAAGCAAACGTTTTCCAAAATAACGTCCCATTCATTTACCTCCTATCTGAAGAGAACTGCCACTATCGCATCTGTGAGAAAATGACAGATATCGTCAAGGGCAGTTCTCTGTTAAACTACTACGTTCTGTTTTTAATTGATGTTGTTTTAATGTTGATTAATCCTATTACAATGCTATTTTAACGTTATTGCAATACCGTTATGATGCTATTTTAATACTGTTATTTGTACTGTATTGATTTGTATTTATTTTGTCGTATTTCCTAATCACTGTGCAAGCTGCGCATGTGCGAAGTTGAACGCTCCGTCCGGTGCTACATATACGCCGGAAACATAAGATTTTGTGGAGTAGATGATCTGGTCATTGCCCAGGAACAGCCACGGTGCAGCATCCCAAGCCATCTTCTGTGCTTCGCTGTATACCTTCGCCTGCTCTTCCAGGTCTGCGGTGTGAAGTCCTTCGTCTAACAGTTTATCAAAGTCAGGATTGTTGTAATATGCGGTGTTGGCGCTGGTAGGCGGACACATGGTGCTGTACAGCAGGGAGCGTACAGAGCCGTCCATGGTAAAGTCAGATGCGGACCAGTTTACATACCACATATTGATTTCTGCTTCATCTTTTTCCACATAAATCTTGTCGTTGACTGTTGCAGACTCCATCGGCATTACTTCTACTTCAATACCAATCTGTGCAAGCTGCTGCTTCACAAAGGTCATGCCCTTGATCTCCTGTGTGGTATTGTCTCCCCACAGTGTAAGCTTAAAGCCGTCTTCATAACCTGCTTCTTTCATCAGTTCTTTCGCTTTTTCCACATCGTAGGTGTATGGGGTCTGCTCTTCATATCCGCCGATAATGGAAGGTACAATAGAGGTTGCCGGTTTTCCGTTGCCGGAGTACATCAGGGCAATGTATGCGTCTTTGTCGATGGCATAGTTCATAGCCTGGCGCACTTTCTGGTCCTGAAGTTCCGGAAGGTCCATATTCAGGGTTACGTATCTCATAATGTTTGAATCTGCTGTCAGTACGTTTACATCATCAACAGATTTGATTGCCTCAATCTGGTCTGCAGGTGTCGGGTAGATCATGTCTGCCTCGCCGGTCTGCAGCATAGCGGTACGGGAACCTGCCTCCGGAACCTCTTTGATGGTTACGGTGTCTACGCCTGGTTTCTCTCCCCAGTAATCCTCGTTGCGTTTGAAGGAGGTATGGTCGCCCTCTTCCCACTCTGTACAGATGTACGGGCCGGTTCCGCACGGATGGTTCATGATATCATTGCCGTACTCCTCAAGAGCTGCCGGGCTGATGATGCAGAACTGTGTCAGGCGGTTGATAAACGGGGACCATGGTTCGCTTAAGGTAAAGATAACTGTATAATCATCCGGAGTCTCGATGCTTGCCACACGCTCCTTCTCTGTGCCGTCGTTTTGCGCAACAATAAAGGTTCTTCTCTGGCGGAGTTTATTCTTCTCATCCACTACACGGTCATAGTTTGCTTTAATGGCTGCGGAATTGAAGTCTGTTCCATCATGGAATTTCACACCCTCCTGAAGCTTAAAGGTGTATGTAAGGGAATCGTCGGATACTTCCCAGGATTTTGCAAGCTGTCCCACGATTTCCTGGTCCTCATTAAACTGCACCAGGTTTTCGTAAACACCACGGGTTGCGGAGATAGCGCTGGTATCCGGGATGTTTGCCGGGTCCATGGAGCTTACGCTTCCTTCGATGGCGATCACAAAGTCATTGTCGCTTGATTTCGCTTCGGTGTTGGTGGCTTTAACAATGTAGCCGTCCTCTGCGGCTGCCTGCACTCCGGCACTCATAGCGACCGTCATAGCGCCGGCAAGAACTGCGGCTAAAAGTTTTCTGTACTTTTTCATAGTTTTTTCTTCCTTTCTCAAAAAAAGTTGTTCATTAGTAACAATTACGTGGTTAATTTTAAGTACAAAAAAAGTATTCTTTACGCTCTGCCTCTTTGCAATGTGAAATTAAAACTTCTCCTTGGAGATACCTTTATATTTACATGCCCCTTTGCATTATCATAAAAAATACTTTGCCTTAACTTGAGCTTAGTATAGCAATTTGATGTATTGTTGTCAATTGTTTTTTATTGTTTTATCCTACTTTGTTATATTTATACGATTTATCGTCTGGATTTTTATTGTATTTTACCATAATCTGGATTGTTTTTTATCGTTTCATATTATTGTACTTTTCCAAAAACAAAGGGGAAAGGGGGCCCCGGGAAGGTGTTGAACGGTGCCGGGGAGGGATTTGGGGGCGGGAGGCGTGTTTGCGTGGACGGGCTGATTGCTCGCTTCCCTTCAACTAATTGCCAACTGCGACTAAGCCGCTCACGAAGAGCGTTCGCGCTGAGCGCACTGCCCGGTTTATCTCTGGTGAAAATCCTTGTCTAATTTCCCATCGGACTTCGTTGGCTTCAATCGCCGATACCACCGCATCGACTCATTCAGCCGCCTTGCCGATGAAAAATTATCCTTCGGATTTTCACCAGAGATAAACCGGGCAGTACGCTAAGTCTCCGTAGGCAATGGATTTTCAGGCGCGCTTCCGCAAAATCAGCCCGTCCACGCAAAGACGCCTCCCGCCCCCAAATCCCTCCCCGGCACCTACCACTACGTTCCCACCCCTTCGGTACGGCTCGTAGCTTTCACCGATAGTTAATGAATAGCGGTAAGGTATGCGGTTATAGTGTTCTACTGTACTTGCGAAACAATATAATGATCTGCTTAATGTGGCAATGGCTTCTATTGCAGCAATATCTACACGGACGACGGGCGCAGAATTCACTGGGATTTATGCAATGCTGTGCTAGTATAGTCGATTTCATGTTTTTCTGAATATGTTATAATGTCTCCATAACAGTGGACACTTGAATTAGTGTAGTCCCCCACTTTTGGGACATCCTTACAAATCCGTCCCCTGTTTATATACAAGTTAATACACTACCTTCCCAGCCATTTTAAAACAGACATTTCTAAGACTGGTACTTCCCATACTTCATAAATCTACCGGCAAAAGCCACAACCGTCACGGAGGGGGATGGAAACGTAGAGGAAGGTAAGGAGAAGAAAATTTGGCGCGGAGGAGCTGGCGCTGGTCTTGTCAGGCATTTTGCGGAAGCGCGCCTGAAAATCCATTGCCTACGGAGACTTAAGCGCGAAAGCTCTTCTTGAGCGCTTTAGTCGCAGTTGGCAATTAGTTGAAGGCAAGCGAGCAATGCCTGACAAGACCAGCGCCAGCTCCTCCGCGCCAAATTTTTTTCTCCTTACCGTTCAACCCTTTCCGGGGGTCCCCCTCCCCACCTATTTAGAATTTCATCTAATTAGTTCTTGCATTCCCCCTCCACTTATACTATAATCTATTTAGAAATATTTCTAAATACCATCTTGAAAGGAGCTGATCATTTGGCATTTGCAGACACATTTAAAGCACTTTCCGATCCTGTCCGCCGTCAAATCCTCATCATGCTGAAGGGCAAGAAAATGTCTGCCGGTGAAATTGCCGAACAGTTCGATATGACCGCTGCCACGATTTCCTACCATTTAGCACAACTAAAAAAGGCCGGACTCATTTTCGAGACCCGGTACAAAAACTACATATTCTATGAAATCAACGTATCAGTATTTGAGGAAATCATGCTTTGGTTTTCCCAATTTGGAGGTGAACATCATGAAGAAAAATAAAACTCTTATCATAACTACCGGGCTCTGCCTGCTGCCCATGCTTTTTGCGCTCACAGTGTACAACAAGCTCCCGGACAAATTGCCTATTCACTGGTCAAGCGACGGTACGCCCAATGATTATGCGCTAAAACCTTTTGTCGTATTTGGCATGCCCCTCATCCTAGCCGGACTGAATCTGATTATTCATATTTCCATGGACAACGACCCAAAACGCCTAAATGCTTCACCTTTTCTACGTGTACTTTCAAAATGGCTGGTTCCGGTTGTCGCGCTGGTCTGTGAGCCTATCAGCTTTCTATGGGCACTTGAATATAAACTGCCGGTAGAAAAAATCACTCCGCTGATAGTCGGCGTTTTCATTATTCTTTTTGGCAATTACCTGCCCAAAAGCAAGCAGAGCTATACCTTGGGCATTAAACTGCCCTGGACCTTAAACAGCACAGAGAACTGGAACCGTACACACCACATGGCAGGGTATTTGTGGTTAATCTGCGGAATTGTGATAATCCTGAACTGCTTCCTCCCCCTGGGCTTTACACTTCCAATCATTGTCGCGGCGATGATTTTTTTGCCTGTCGTGTATTCGTTGTATCTTTACAAAAAAGGTGTATAAGCTTTTTGACTGCAGAAGGGATTTCAGGCGGCATCTTCCGCCTGAAATCCCTTCTATAGTCTGTTTATAATGCACGCTGCAAATTTTCTAAATCACGCCTGGCTGCACCAAAACTCTAAGAATGTATCCACAGCGTACCTCAAAATTCAAATTTCAATCCGCCAGAATACCGCATACTATTTCATAAGAAACATTCATCGCCTCGGCAATCGCTTCCGGGGTCTGGCCTTTTGCAGAAAGCTTCAAAACTTCTTTCGTAAGCCGTATTCCTTCTTGTGTGCCCTCTTGTATGCCTTCCTCTCTGCCCATTTGTATGCCTTCTTGCATCCCTTCCTCTCTGCCCTCAATCCTGCCCTTCTTAATTCCGTCCTCCATGAGCATCTGTCCTAATATAGTCATTGCAATCTCCTCCTTTAATACATTTAAATCTTTCTGTGTCAAAAACTTCACGGCCAGTGCATATAATACCGCCTGCATCTTTTGTATATCCTCCCGGGCAATGCCTGGATAGTCCCTTTTCAACCAGTCAAAGCTCTTTCGTATCCTATCCTTCTCCGGCATGTTTCCACCCATCAGAGGGGTAAGGGCCAAGGGTACCAGATCTTCTTTTCTGACCATCTCAATCCCTTTCGCGGAAAGTCTATCCAAAACGGTATCCGCATCCATATCCCTGAGTTGGACAACCTTTACCCTATACGTATTCAGACCCTCGGTAAATTCAGACATCCGGCTCCCGACCCTGGAGGAACACACCACAATCGTTGTCACCGCAACCCCATATGTTCGGCTTGTCACAGCCTCATATTCACGGAAACGTTTCAAATCCTCTTTCGTGATTCTGTCACTTTCAAACTCAAGGTGATACCAGCGGTTCCCTTCCATGAGAAAATTAAAATCCTCATACATTTTTTTAATTTCCAAATGGACCACTTCTGTGGGACACACCCCTAACGGCTTCTCATCAATCCCCAGATAAGGAAATAACTCCTCCCCAAAGAACTGCGCCGCCACCTTTAAGACCGCATCCTCGGTCTGGCTGTAAACATCCGTCCCGCTGTCCTTTTTTTCATTTGCATAAAACTGGCTTTCGATTTTCTCATTTGTTTTCACATAACTGTTTTCCTGCATAGGACCTCCTTTTCAAGGTCATGCAGGTATCTGTCTCCATTATAGTATATTAGAAAAATACAGACAACGGTTTTGATGACTTTTTGCTTTTCTTGTTGCTTTTGCTTTTAACATTTGCCTTTAATTTTACCTTTAACTTTTCTCAAGGAAATATTTTGTCCGAAGCGGACATGAAATCAGATTCAGAAAAAATCTGAAAGACATTGATCATATAACCATACTACAACAGCGACACCCTGCAGGACCGCCGTTGCCTGTTGGGATTACTATACCATTTTGCTTATACGGCGTAAAGCGTTTTTGACATCTTTTCCCTCCTTTATATCCTCTACATCCTATATATTCAATAAGTATCTGCTCAACAGCAGCCACCCTTGCGAAAGCAGGACGAAAATATATAAAAAGGTAAACTGAATCGACTTCAGTAAGGGGGCACTTTTCGCCCCCAAAACCTACAGCCGTTATCCCATCTTACATTATTGTAAAACCACCGTATAAATCTCATATACTTCTTCATCCTTACTGAGCTCCAGAATTGTATCCTTAGTCATAATTCCGGCAAAACCATAAACCGTTATTCCATTTTCTTTTACATACTCCGCAGCATTACGTAACGACAGCTCATCTACCGGTTGATTGGAGTTCATCATTTTAAAGAACTGCTTCTGATCCGCCATATAGTTAAGAAGGCTGGAAAAATGTTTCTGCATATACGCTTCTGACCTCATCTTTCCCTCAAGCTGGTCAATGATGGCCATATCATCATCTTCTTCCGTACTCTCTCCCCACCAAAACAATTCCGGATATTTCTCCCTGTCCCACTCAAACGAGGAATGCGTGGTAACATCACAGCAAAAGCCTAAATTATCCGCGCGGAATGTTACATACTTTATATCTTCGCCGGACTCGTCCAGTACACCTTCCCCTTCTGCATCTCTCGTTTTCACGGCACACCAGGGTTCATTTACAGGATTGTTATCCAGGTATTCCATAAAAGTTTCATAATCCATCATACAATTCAAGGACACATAGCCGATATAAAACTCCTTATCATCAAGGTTTTGAAGCAATTCCAGTGAATCATCCCGATATCCTGCAACGCACATGTTATACTGGTCCTCCATCACCTCCGTCAGCGGCCGTGACAAATCCCCGATAACCTGCGTCCAGACAAAACAATTGGATGTCGGCGGCTTAAGGAGATCATCATTATAATATTTAAGCTTCCCCCTGGTAATCTCCCCCGAAACACTTGTAAACCTGCCGTTAAGACTTTCATTCTGGCGCACAGTAAAATCATATTTTCCATAACCTTTTTCATCTACATTAACGGTATATCTGCGCATACATGGTATAAAAAGCTCTGTATATACAGCCATATCCATACTCATCTGATTATCATATTCCGCGTTTTTTCTGGCTGGATTATAGAAAAAAGCAGACACAATACCGGGCAGACAAAATTGTATAAATAGCACCATCGCCAAGGATACTGCAAGCACCGCAAGCCCCAACCTTGTAAACGCCTTGCGGATATGTTGGTTGATCAGAGTTACAAAGTCATCCTCTTCTTTATCTCCTTGTTCCTCTTTTGTTCCGTTGAATACCTCCTGAAGTTCTGGGATTTCCCCATTCTCATACAGATAGTCGCTGATGGCTTCGTGTTTTTCAATATCCCGCTCCACCTGCGCCTTCTCCTCACTGTCCAGGACGCCCTCTTTGTATTTTTTTAAAAGCTCATGATAGTTCATCTCGATTCACCTCCAACAAGATTTTTAAGTCCTTTTTGCCACGTAATGACAGCACCCTCACATTTTCCGGCGTAAGCTGAAGCATGGCGGCTATCTCGCGCTGTTTGAAGCCTCCGAAATATTGAAGTATAAGAACCTCCCTTTTCGGATTGGAAAGCTTCATCAGCGCTCTTGTCAGTTCGCGCGCCTGTTCATCCGCAATAATTTTCTCAAGCACATCCATGGCCGCTGGGGTGTGATACATAATTTCACCTGACGCAATCATATTTTTCTCTTTTCTGATACCGTTCAGGCAAAGATTCCGGGCAACCACATAAAGCCAGGCACGCATATTAGTATGTGATTCTTTCAATGCAGTAAACGCCTTGAGAAATGTCTCCTGCAGCACGTCCTCTGTCATTACCTTTTGTCTGCAGATTGCATATATGTACACATATAATTCCCGGTAATATTGCTTATAAAGCTTTTCCAGCAATTCATTCTCCAGCAAGCTCACCACCCTCTTACATCCCTGCATTATGTACCCTGCACTTTACACCACTGGAACCATTTGATTATCTGCCGTTTTTACTTGTTTTCTACTGCCTTAATCATAGCATAATGTCCGGGAGACCTCTACCGGATATCAGATTAATATTATCTCGGCTCTTATTAATTAAACACTCATCTTGCCGAAATGTTACATCATTTTGTTTTTTTCTTTATTGTTGTTGTAGAATAAAAATAGCTGAATGGTTTTCTCATTACCATCCAGCTATCTTCCTATCTTAAAAAACTGACCACTTCAAAGCTTATTCCTCCAGAATACTGCATACCATTTCATAAGAAATATCGAGGGCCTTGGCAATAGATTCCGGAGCCTTACCCTGAGCCGAAAGCTTCCAGACTTCCTTCGTAAGCCGAATTCCCTCCTGTGTGCCTTCCTCTCTGCCCTCAATCCTGCCTTTCTTAATTCCATCCTCCATGAGCATCTGTCCTAATAAAGTCATTGCAATCTCCTCCTTTAATACATCCAAATCCCTTTGTGTCAAAAACTTCGCGGCTAGTGCATATAAAACCGCCTGCATCTTTCGTATATCCTCCTGACAGATACGGGGATAATCTCTTTTCAGCCATTCAAAGCCCTTTCGGATTCTCTCCTTTTCCGGCATACCGCCACCCATGAGTGGTGTGAGAAGCAGCGGAACCAGGTCCTCCCTCTCGACTCGTTCCGCTCCTTTGGCAGAAAGCTTTTCCAAAACCGAGCCTGCGTCCATTTCCTTCAGACGTACTACTTTCACCCTATAAGTATTCAAGCCTTCTGTAATTTCTGACATCTGGTTCTTGACTTTGGAAGAACATACTACAATCGTAGTCACCGCAACCCCATATGTACGGCTTGTAACAGCCTCATATTCGCGGAAACGTTTCAAATCGTCTTTTGTAATTCTGTCACTTTCAAACTCAAGATGATACCAACGGTCCTCGTTCATAAGAAAGTTAAAATCCTCATACATCTTCCTTATCTCCAGATGGACCATCTCTGTGGGACACACCCCCAAAGGCTTTTCGTCAATCCCCAGATACGGAAAGAGCTCTTCCCCGAAAAACTGTGCGGCTGCTTTCAGAACGGCATCCTCGGTCTGTCTGTAAACCTTCGTCCCGTCATTGATTTTTTCATTTGTAGAAACCTGACTATGGTTCTCTTCCTTTGTACTAATGTGGCTGTTTTCCTGCATAGGACCTCCTTTTTCAAGGTCATGCAGGTATCTGTCTCTATTATAGTATATTTAAAAAATACAGACAACGGTTTTGATGACTTTTCGCTTTTCTTGTTGCTTTTAACATTCACCTTTAACTTTTACATTTAACTTTTCTCAAGGAGTTAATCTGTCCGAAGCGGACATGAAATCAGATTCAGAAAAAATCTGAAAGACATTGATCATATAACCATACTACAACAGCGACACCCTGCAGGACCGCCGTTGTCTGTTGGGATTACTATACCATTTTGCGTATACGGCGTAAAGCGCTTTTTACATCTTTTCCATCCTTTATATCCTCTACACCCTATATATTCAATAAGTATCCGTCAAAAGCAGCCCTCTTGCGAATGCGGACGGAAATGTATTAACAGTTAAACAGAATTGAATCCGGCAACCTTGCCATTCCTTTCAATCCTTGATATACTGATAAAAATGCTCACCACGGCAATCCTGTTTCCGAACATATTTATTTCTTTTGTTAACTTACAGGGACGCTCACTGGGTGGGGAATACTTAGAATTACGGAGATGATATCTTGGAAGAAAGTGTACAGGAATTAGAAGAAAATGTAAATAAACTGCAGAAATATTTATCTGACCAGCTTCCGGCAGTGACGCAATTCTGTCTTAAAGTGGTTCTGGCAATTGTAATTTTCTATGTAGGTCAAAAAGTGATTAAATGGCTGCTAAACCTAATGCGGCGTTCTTTAGAGCGGGCAAATGTAGACCGGGGAGTCATCCAGTTTGCAGCTTCGCTCTCAAAATTTCTATTATATGCCTTACTGATTTTTAACATCTCCACCAGCTTTGGCGTGAAGGAATCCTCCGTAGCCGCACTTCTCGGAACAGCCGGCGTCACCATCGGTCTGGCGCTGCAGGGTGGTCTGGCAAATGTAGCCGGAGGAATGATGCTTTTGTTGTTTAAGCCTTTCCAGGTAGGCGACTATATCATCCAGAACCAGCAGACCGGATGTGAAGGCACAGTATTCAAAATTGAGATCTGCTATACCACCCTGCTCTCTGTGGATAATAAACACATTGTAATCCCCAACGGTACTCTTTCCAACAGCACAATCATCAATGTGACTGCCCGGGACCGCCGCAAGCTTGAAATCAAAGTAGGCATCTCCTATGACTCGGATATACACAAGGCCAAAGCGATACTCGAAGGCCTTTTAAAAGAGGACCCTGATACCCAGAGCGACGAAGAAATGGTGGTTTTCGTGGATGAGCTGGCAGAAAGCTCCGTAATCATGGGGCTTCGTGTATGGGTACCTACAGAAAGCTACTGGCCTGCCAAGTGGCGGCTCAACCAGCGTATAAAGGAAGAATTTGACGCCCAGGGAATCGCAATACCGTACAATCAGCTAGATGTGCATATCCATGATCCTCAAGATAAATGACATTTTAAGCATTTATGAGTATATTGCAGCGGGTGCCATACAGCTAAATTCATAACAAATGTCCGTAAAGTCTTATTGCAGACTTTACGGACATTTGTATTTGTAACAGTACCATTCCATAAATCATGGCACAAAACCACGGATAAAAATACATTCGTTTAGTATGAAAAACCATTGACATAACAATACTATTCCCTTATAATAATTACATACCAAACGAATGTATGAAGGAGGACAATCTATATGGCCAGAAACAAATATCCGGAAGTAACCGTTGATAAAATTTTGGAAGTGTCCGAACGTCTATTTCTCGAAAAAGGCTACGACCATACCACAATCCAGAATATAGTTGATGAATTAGACGGTTTAACTAAGGGAGCTGTATACCACCATTTCAAATCGAAAGAAGAGATTATGGATGCGCTGGGAGCAAAGATGTTTTCTAAAAATAATCCCTTTGAAGTGGTTAAAAAGCGTACGGATTTAAATGGACTGCAAAAAATGAGATTAGCAATCCTTTTAAACCAATCCGATGAAAAGCAAGTAGAAATATCAAAACAGGCCATTCCATTAATGAAAAATCCTCACGTTTTAGCAAGAATGCTGGAAACGAACCGGCGCATTCTTTGTCCGCACTGGCTGGAGCTCATCGAAGAAGGGATGGAAGATGGTTCTATTCATACGGAATACGCAAAGGAATTATCGGAATTCCTGGTGCTGATAGACTTGATGTTTATACCTTCCGTATTTCCCGGAAATTTCGAGGAAATGCAGCGCAGGTATCTGTTTGTATCTGAAATTTTAGAAAAGATGGGATTGCCGCTTTATGATAATGAAATAGCCGATATGATAAAGTCTTTACCCTATTTTAGCGAAGATGCCTGAACACAATAGCTCCGCTCGGCCCCATACTTAAGATTCTACAATAAGTTGCCTGTTTGCCAGGCAATTTTATTTAGCCCAATACATTCATTCGTTATGTATGAAAAAAAATGATATTCAGGAGGTATCCTTGTGGCAAAGCAAACTATATCCATTTCCGTTTCAGGGTTACGGAAAAGCTATAAGAACAAAGAAGTGCTGAAAGACGTGAATTTCACTGTTCCCAGCGGTACCATCTACGCGCTATTAGGCTCTAACGGTGCAGGTAAAACCACAATTGTCAAAATACTATCCACTTTATTAAAACCTGATGGGGGTAAGATTTCCATTAACGATTTTGATGTAGTATATCAGGAAGAACTTGTACGGAGGTGTATCAGTCTGACAGGACAATTCACAGCAGTAGATGAAGTCCTGACAGGCAGAGAAAATTTAAATCTTATCGGCCAGCTCATACGTCTGCCTGATGTCAAAAGAAAAACAGAGGGATGGCTATCCTTTTTTGATTTACAAGACGCGGCTGCACAAAGAGTATCCACTTATTCCGGCGGTATGAGACGCAGACTCGATATCGCCATGAGCCTTATGGTTCAACCGCAGGTTCTTTTCCTCGACGAGCCCACAACAGGACTTGACCCGCAGAATCGCATCATCATGTGGGAATTAGTAAAGAACTTAGCTAAGCAAGGAACTACTGTGCTTCTCACTACACAATATTTAGAAGAAGCGGAATATCTGGCTGACAATGTTGCGATTCTTCATAACGGCGAAATTCTCATTGAAGGTACACCGCAATATCTTAAAGAAATCATACCAGGACGGGGCGCTCAGCTAAATTTCCAGACCGAAAAACAAGCCGAAAACGCAATGGAACTTTTAACTAAAGAGGGGATTTCTGTTGAGAGCATTGAGCCAAATCTGCCCTCTTTAGAAGATGTTTTTTTAACCTTAATTAAAGAAAATAAGGAGGCCATCTAACATGTTTAAAGTAAAAACAAGTATCATCTCCGACTCGTGGATCATGTTTAAACGTTGTTTACTTATCTCTCTGCGGAATCCCGAAGCACTTCTGGTAGCGACAATCGTGCCGTTTTTATTAATGTTTTTATTTGGAACTGTATTTGGAAAAATTGCAAATGTAGAAAATCTGAACTATATAGATTTCATTGTGCCGGGCATTATCCTGCAGAGTATTGGTCAGTCCTCGCAATATTCTGCCATGAATGTGGCGTCTGACATGACAAAGGGAATCAATGACCGTTTCCGCTCTATGTCTATTTCTAAAACTGCTATTCTGTTTGGACATGCCGGCGCAGGAGTAGTCAGAAATACAGTTTCAACTATCATGATCATTGGTACGGCCTTTCTTCTTGGCTTCCGGCCAAAGGGAAGTTTTGCGGATTGGATTGTGGTTGTCGGACTACTTATTTTTGTAAACATTGCAATTTCATTGCTTGCTGTCATGTGCGGACTGCTTTCAAAAACAGTCGAGGGTTCAAGCGGACTTATGCTCCCGCTATTTATTTTACCCTTCATCAGCTCAGGCTTCGTCCCTGTTGATTCTATGAACCACGGTATGAAATGGTTCGCAGAAATCCAGCCCATGACCCCTATCATTGACAGTTTCCGGGCCTTGACACTTGATCTGCCATTAAACAACAGCCTATGGATTGCTTTTGCCTGGTGTCTGGGAATTACCATTGCAGCGTATATTTTCTCAATCCAGATTTATAAGAGAAGAATATCATAAACCATTATGTTATTTGTTACTTCTATAATGACACGTTTCATTTATTCAACCTGCATATGATTCATTTTATAGGACAACGTGACAAATACAACCATTATTGCAATCATGGCTGCTGATAAGACACTAAAAAGGACAATACCGATAATGGTGCTGCCTATAAAATTAAGAGTGCAAATCAATACGTTGTAATTCTGATTTTAAAAATTTTATCATTCCTAATTTCCTCCGCTCATGACAAAATAATCTCCATCCTGTCTGAAATCTCATCATATTCTTATGAAACCTCCACTTTTACTGGCAAAATGGAGGTTTCAGAGGAAATTAAAGTTTCGGATAATAATATATGTCGCAATCAAAATATGTACAACCAGGAATATAGGAACCGCAACACGGAATTTCCATTTCTTTGTCTTGTGATGAAATACGAGCATACCAAAAAGCGCGCCAAAAGAGCCCCCAACCGCTGTGAGAACCAACAACCGCGACTCTGGCACACGCCATTTATTTTTCCTGGCCTTTGCCTTATCAAGACCATACACACAAAAAGTAATCAAATTTATCACAATCCAATATATGAGCAGAGCCTGCTGCCAAAGTGCAGCAGGCTCTGTCTGTGATGATATAAAATCCATGAATAAACCTTTCCATTCAACCTTCTGATATCAGTTCACCGTTTGGCAGTGCAATAGCAAATCATCTGCCACGGTACAAATTGCCTGATTTACTTCCCGGTACCCTTCATTGAAAGGCTGATTCGTTTTTTCTTTAAATCTACGCCCAGCACGCGCACATCCACAACGTCTCCTACGCTCACAGCCTCCAGGGGATGTTTGATGAACTTCTCACATATCTCAGAGATATGCACAAGGCCGTCCTGGTGAACGCCGATATCCACAAAAGCGCCGAAATCAATAACATTACGGACAGTACCTTTGAGAATCATACCCTCTTTTAAATCCTTCATATCCAGCACATCTGTGCGGAGGATAGGCTTGGGCATTTCGTCACGCGGGTCACGGGCTGGCTTTTCCAGTTCCTTTACAATGTCGCGGAGCGTAATCTCACCGATTTCCAGCTCGGCAGCAAGCTTCTTATAATCACGCACCTGACGGGAAATGCGGGAAAGCTTTCCGCCCACAATGTCCTCAGGCTTATAGCCCAGCTTTTCCAGAAGTTTAGTTGCTGCGTCGTAGCTCTCCGGGTGCACACTGGTGGAATCCAGTGGGTTCTTTCCGCCGCTGATACGCATAAATCCGGCGCACTGCTCAAAGGCTTTCGGCCCAAGCTTTGCTACTTTCAGAAGCTCACGGCGGCTCTTGAACTTGCCGTTTTCCTCGCGGTAGATGACAATATTTTTCGCAATCACCTTGCTGATACCGGAAATATATTCCAAAAGGGAGGCGGATGCAGTGTTTAAATCAACACCTACTTTATTTACACAATCCTCAACAACTCCGCTTAAGGCCTCTCCCAGCTTTTTCTGATTCATGTCATGCTGATACTGGCCTACACCGATGGACTTGGGATCGATTTTAACCAGCTCTGCGAGGGGGTCCTGCACACGTCTGGCAATGGAGGCCGCGCTTCTCTGGCCCACATCAAAATTAGGGAACTCCTCTGTCGCCAGCTTGCTTGCGGAGTAAACGGAAGCGCCCGCCTCATTGGTGATCACGTACTGTACCTTTTCCGGAATCTCCTTGAGCAGCTCCACAATAATCTGCTCTGACTCGCGGGAGGCAGTGCCGTTGCCCACGGAAATGAGCGTGATTCCGTATTTCTTAATCATCTTCTTAAGAGTGTCCTTGGCCGCCTTGATTTTCGCCTCGCTTGTGGGCGCGGTTGGGTAAATCACCGTGGTATCCAGTACCTTTCCTGTGCTGTCTACAACAGCAAGCTTACATCCGGTACGGAAGGCCGGGTCCCATCCGAGCACTACTTGTCCGGCGATTGGAGGCTGCATGAGAAGCTGCTCCAGATTCTTGCCAAATACGCGGATTGCTCCGTCCTCGGCTTTTTCGGTCAAATCGTTTCGGATTTCTCTCTCAATCGCAGGTCCGATCAAACGCTTGTAGCTGTCCTCTGCCACATCTCTGAGAATCGGAGTGGTGTGGGGATTTTCTCTGGTGATGACTTGGTGCTGCAAATAGCGGAGAATGTCCTCCTCGGGCGCAAGGATCTTCACTGTGAGGAATTTCTCCTTCTCACCGCGGTTTAACGCCAGAATCCGGTGGCCTGCAAGCTTTTTCACCGGCTCCTCAAATTCATAGTACATCTCATATACGGACTGAGCCTCCGGGTCCTTGGCCACGGAGCTGATGCTGCCTTTCTGTGCGGTCAGATTACGGATATAGATACGATAGTCAGCCTGGTCGGAAATATGCTCGGCAATGATGTCCTTTGCGCCGCTGACTGCATCTTCAATAGTCTCCACCTCTTTTTCCGGAAAGATGAAGGCTTTTGCTTCCTCTTCTATGCTTTTATCTGTCATCTGGAGCATGATAATATTTGCAAGGGGCTCCAGGCCTTTTTCCTTGGCGATGGTGGCACGGGTGCGGCGTTTCGGACGGTACGGACGGTAAAGATCCTCTACCACCACCAGGGTCTGGGCTTCCAGTATCTGTTTTTTTAACTCGGGGGTCAGTTTGCCCTGCTCCTCGATACTGCTTAATACCTGGGTCTTTTTTTCCTCAAGATTTCTGAGGTATACCAGTCGTTCATGCAGTGTTCTCAGTTGTTCGTCGTTTATAGAACCAGTTGCCTCTTTCCTGTATCGGGAAATGAATGGAATGGTATTGCCTTCGTCAATTAGCTTGACTGCTGCCTCTACCTGCCATTTCTGTACACTAAGTTCCTGTGTGATTGCCTGAATTATATCCATTCTGTTTGTCTCCTCTTATGGTTCTCAAAAGGGGCGTGTAACCCATCCCTGTTACAATAACAACGTCGGAAGAATTTGTCAAGTGTTAGGGGGTCCCCGGGAAGGTGTTGAACGGTTTGGAGCAGGGGCTTGGGGGCTGGGGGGAGGTGTTCATCCACGTCAGGCTGATGCTCGCTTGCCTTCAACTGATATGTAATGACTTTTGTCAAGAGTAAATTGCAGAAAATCACCACAAACTTTTTTGTTTATTTGTTCCTGAAGACATCTGGAAAGAGCTTCGGGGTATCAGTTCCCGGCATTGACCACTCTGATATACGTGGATTGGTTACCGACAGGACAATGGTTCGCCGTGAGCTCTACCGTCTAATTGCGTGGATCACAGGTATCTGTGCCAACATAGTTGAATCGTAGATAGCTCGAACCTTGAAATGGCCGAAGCCCTTCCCAGGTGTCTTCAGGTGTTTCCTTGGATATGGGCCAGATGTATGTGGCGCAAGCCAGCTTACATCTGCCTG
>JNKJ01000019.1 GCA_000702025.1 Blautia schinkii DSM 10518 | reverse complement strand
ACGGTGCTGAAAAATGTCTTGAACTCGCCATCTATGTGGTTCTTTACTCTGCACATTACATTGGTTCCAGCTTTGGTCATCGGCGTGCTTTATCTGTTGCTGGCTGCGGTCATTCCGCTGATCGTTCTCCACTTCTTTAACAAAGGAACTGTGGTGGAACGATTGAGGACTTCGGAATAAGAGTAATTCTCTTAATAACCATGTAAAAAACAAATCAAAAAGGTACTTGATATTGCGCTTCATTGCTTTTATCAAGTACCTTTTTTCATGCAGTATCATATAAGCGTGGATTCGTTATATTTGGTGTGGTATCTTTAACTATGGGAAACTCCGGTTTCCCAATGTCCTACAACTTGCTGATTACGCCCTATTATATCGGCGACTTCTTTTTGTTTCATATTGCAGGACAATCTTAGCTGTTTTAAAACAGCTCCTATTTCTTTCTTTGTCACAAGCAGCACCTCTTCCTATGTGTTTAGTTTATCATATAGCGTTCATAAAATCAATAAAAATACTCAAAATATTAGTATAAACTAGTGAACTACAAATAAATGTTTTGCATACAACTCAATAAATGAGCAAGGAGTAGTGCGATGAAAAAATAGATGGAAAGATGAGGTACTTGCGAATCTGTGGAGATAAAAATATATCATCTGATTTGGAAAGAATTGAATGAAGAGCTAAAGAAGCTATATAAAACACTTTTCAATAAGTAAATATTAGTAAGATGTAAGATAAGGGCACTGTTCAATACTCAATTTACTCGATTGATTAATTGATTGGTGCCCTTGTTTTTTAGTGGATATTATCAGAAAGAGAAATTAAATACCTTCTCCCAATCAAAATCCCCAGATTCTTCTGTGCTCTTTGGCCATTCACTGCACCACGAGGGCACGCCAGGGGCTTCTACTCTGTCAAGGCTTGGCGTGTACGGCTTTATATCGAGTACGGGTGTTTGGTCATCTGCGTCGATAAAAGCAATTTGAATAATGCCTTTTTCATAATCAATATGAATAATTTCTGCAGCAGTTAAAGCGATGGGATTGGGGCGTTCCGGCGAGCGGGTGGCGAAAACACCCATAGTTTCTGGTGCTCCTTTATATGGCTGTTCTGTTTGTAATACGGAGCGGGATTGCTCATCATCACAGTCACTAAACCACCATATGACATTGATATGGCTAAACCCATCGAAAGCTTTCAGCCCCGGAATATAGTCTGGTTCCAATACAATAAATGCCCCGCATTTGTCATTCTGTACCTTACCTATAGATTTTAATTGATAATGCTTCATGTCGCACCTCCTGTTTTTGATGACATCAGTGTAACACCTCACACCGTGTCAGATACAAGAGGAAAAATAAAGCGGGATTTGGAGTTCTGTGAGATATTTTTGGGAATCTGTTTCATTCCATGGTCCCCTGTGTACGATTTGGCGTGTGGGGCCGGACATTTTATAGTTGCCGTCTTTTTGCAGCCAATTTGCAAAAGCGGTATATGCTCCTCCTATGTTTGAAAAATCACCGTATACCATTGTGCAGGCCATTTTATTTACAGGTTCTATGGTGCGGAAACAGAAAGGGGTGGTAATAGCCTTTGTCGTGTTTGCCTTCATTGTATTTATTTCAACACATAACTCGACAGCAACATTCTGCTCTTTGTATTCAGTATCGTGGTAAATGGAAAAGCTATGGTCTGTAAGCGCTATTTTCTGCTTTTCGGCAAAGGCGGATAGTTCCTTCCACAAATCGCCTTCTGAATAATAGGTGGGGATAACCTTACGCAAGGAAAGTACCTGATACTCGGGAATTGATTTAATAGAAATATTGTAATGAATATCCCCACCGCCTGCTTGAATTTGATTTTCTGCAATTGCTATTTTCCGCAGCTTTTCCTGTTGGCTTCGGATGTTTTGTTCAATCTCTGAGCGCTTTTTCGTAAGATGTTCAAGAAGTGATGCATCCTCCATATCCAGGGCAAGAGAAATTTCAGCAATATTGAAACCGCTGTCACGCAGATACAGGATTCTGTTTAAGCGTGGTATCTGAGTAGCGGAATATAACCGGTGCCCTGTCCATTTATCGACTTTTGCCGGCCTCAGAAGCCCTGTCTCGTCGTAATAGCGGAGCATGCGGATAGATGTTAGTGTAATCCTTGAAAATTCGCCTATCTTAAATATCTCAATTTCACTCCTTTGATAACTCTGATGTGATATATATCACCTGTCAGTACCCTAACCAAGGACGGGGGGCGGGACTATAGGTCATAATACTTCTGAAATTCCGCCGGATGTGGTATCTGGGAGATTTCCAGGCTTTCTTTGCGTTTGCGTTTCAGCCAGATGTCGATGAGGCGCTGCGGGAATACGCCGCCGGCTGTCAGGTAATTGTGATCTGCCTCAAGTGCGTCGAGCGCCTCGTCCAAAGTCTTAGGCAGGGAATGGATTTTCTTTTTTTCTTCTTCAGGAAGGTCGTACAGGTTGCAGTCATAGGGGCCCCAGCCGTTTGCACTTGGGTCGATTTTATTCTTGATACCGTCCAGACCGGCCATGAGAATGGCTGCGTAAGCGTAGTAGGGGTTGGCCGTGGCGTCCGGGTTTCGCAGCTCAAAGCGCTTGGCTGTGGGCGATTTTGCGTAAGCCGGGATTCGGATGACGGCGCTCCGGTTGGAGGTGGCGTATCCGATGGTCACCGGGGCTTCATATCCGGGGACAAGCCGCTTGAAGGAATTTGTGGAGGGATTGGTAAAGGCACACAGGGAAGCGATATGCTTCAGCAGTCCGCCCATGAAGTAATGTGCGGTCTGGCTCAGGCCGGAATAGCCCTCCTCGTCGTAGAAAATCGGCTGTCCGTCTTTCATAAGAAGCATATGTACATGCATGCCGTTTCCTGCTTCGCCGTAAATCGGCTTAGGCATGAAAGTCGCGGTCCGGCCGTCCTGTACAGCGGCATTCTGGATAATGTATTTTATGATCATTGTCTTGTCCGCCATATCCACCATGTTTCCAAGCTCTACCTCAATCTCCATCTGCCCGGAGCCGCCTACCTCGTGGTGATGGTATTTCACGTCTACGCCCCAGTCCTCCATATACATACACATTTTGCTGCGCAGGCTGTAAGCAACGTCATGAGGTGCTGCAATGTGATATCCGCCGCTCTTTGGCACCTGGAAGCCGGTGTTACCGGGGCCTTCCTTGCCGCTGTTCCAGGAGGCCTGTCTTGTATCAATGGTGAAGCCTGTTTTCTGCGGTTCTGTCATATAGCTTACATTGTCAAATAAGTGAAATTCAAATTCAGGACCGATGAGCATTTCATCCGCAATGCCTTCGGATTTCATATATTCCATTGCGCGCAGACTTACGTTTCTGGGGTACTGGTCAAAGGGGGTGTTCTCTTTCCCGATTACGCATACGTTTCCGCACATTGTTAAGGTGAGAACTTCTGTGAAGGGGTCAACCACTGCGGTGGCAGGGTCAGGGATGAAGACCATATCGCTTTTTTCCACAGGTGCATAGCCATAGTTTGAGCCGTCGAAGCCTATCCCGTATTCGAAAATACTGTCGTCGAACCGTTCGACCGGAATCGTGATATGACGCCATCTTCCGTCTAAATCCGTCATTTTGAAATCAATCATTCGGATTCCTTTTTCGCTGCATAATTGTCTGATATCTGTGCTTTTCAATACTGTGTTCCTCCAATTCATTGTTTCGATTTGTTATTTTTATTTTACCATATCTGTTTTAGAAAGAGAATTTTTTTCTGAGTTTGTGTACAACTTTCGCACAACATCTATTTAGGGAAAAAGGAGTTGGCGTTGTTTCAAAGAATGCTGGCGCAGCACACCGTTGAGCATAACCTTAGAAGGAAAAGAAAAAGGACCTCCGGTATATGCCGAAAGCCCTTATGTTGTATTTCATTGTTATTCTTTTGTATAATTGTCAAAGTACCCCTGGATGTAGATGATCGGTGTGCCTTTATCACCGGAGCCGGAGGTAAGGTCGGCCAGGGAGCCTAACAGGTCGGTGAGGCGTCTTGGCGTAGTGCCCTGGGTTACCATGGTACCCTTGAGGCTGGCAGCTTTTTTGTCTTTTTCACCGATGTAGTTTTTGATAGCGGCCTTTAATTCGTCTCCTGATAAATCAGCGAAGTCGTTATCTGCAAGGTATTTCAGCTTGACTTCGTTCGGTGTGCCATCGAGCCCCTCAGTGTAGGCCGGGGATACGACTGGGTCTGCAAGCTCCCAAATCTTCCCTACAGGATCCTTGAAAGCACCGTCGCCGTAAATCATAACCTCCACATTTTTACCGGTTTTCTCCTGCATCATTTTGTGGATGGAGTCGACCATTTCTGCGCAGTGGATTGGGAAAAGCTTTACGGTTTCTTCCGTGGCTTTGTTGGAGCCAAGGAGTCCGTAAGCGTCATTGTAGCCGCTGCCCTCAATGCTCTGGGTCATGATATCATCGAGTGAGTATACCTTTTCCGCACCGTTATTGCGCAGGATGCGTTTGGTACGTTCTCTGGTGTGGATATCACAGGTAAGTACACTCTTAGTGTAGTAAAGTATCGCCTTGGGATTGTTGGCAAAAATAATTTCTACCTCTGCGCCGCTCTCCTGAATCACGCTTTTATAGTACTCTACGTAATCAACGCCGGTAAATACATGCTTTTCATATCCGAAAAGCTCTCTGTATTTGTCCTCAATGAGTACGTCTGACCAGGGATTTACACCCTTTTCGTCCAGAATATCCGGGTCTACGAGATGATTGCCCACCTCATCGGACGGATAGCTGAGCATAAGCACAATCTTTTTACAGCCCTTGGCAATTCCTTTTAAACATATGGAAAAGCGGTTGCGGCTGAGAATGGGAAAAATTACGCCTACGGTATCGTTGCCGAACTTATCGCTCACATCCTTGGCAATCTGGTCTACGCTTGCATAATTGCCCTGTGCTCTGGCGACCACGGCCTCGGTTACGGCGATGACATCTTTATCGCGGATTTCAAAAGGTTCACTTTTTGCGGCTTCCAGCACGCAGTCAACGACTATCTCCGCCAGGTTGTCTCCCTCACGGATAATAGGGGCGCGGACGCCGCGGGATGTTGTTCCTATCATTTTAGACATTATGAGATTCCCCCGTTTATTTTCGATTTGTGGAAATTCCACCCTTACTATTCTAAAGGCTGTTGTCGAATTATGCAAGTAAATCCTTGCGGAAATCTGTGGAATGTGAAGTTTTTAGCTGAAATTGGGACAAGCCGTAAGTTAAATATCTCGCAAAAGCTATGGAGTTTTTAATTTGCAGCACAGCAGAACAGAGGGGCCTGTGCTGAAAGTGGGAATAAAACGCCATGGTTTTGTATTGGAAACTGCGCTCAGGTGTGATATCATTAAATATATGAAGTTTAGTCAAGTGCCGCCGGGGGCGGCGGAATGGAGGAACTATGGACGTTTCACAGTTTCAGGAGAAATTGAGCGGAATCTGTGCTTTGGCGGCAGAGAATGATAAGACGCTCACCACGGCACAGGTACGGGAATATTTTGACGGAATGGATCTGGACAAGAGCCAGCTTTTGAAGGTGCTCCAATATTTGAAGGTACAGGGGATTGGTATTGAAGGGATTGACGCACCGGAAGGCGGCGTTGTATCTGCGCAGAATAAGGACGACACGCCTGAGGCTGAAGCCGTGCCTCTTACTCCTGAGGAGGAGGCTTATCTCAGGGAATATAAGTCAGGAATGAGTGACGGAAACACAAAAGGCGGCAGGACCGTGGATGAGCTTTTCCGTGACCTGTCACGTGGGGAGCAGAGTGCCAGGGAGGTGCTTGCCCGGCTATATCTGCCTGTGGCGGCTGATCTGGCGGTGCAGATGAACTGCCGGGAGCTTCATCTGGCAGACCTTATCCAGGAGGCGAATGTCAGCCTGCTGACAGCTTTAGGCCGGAAGCTGCCTGCAGGTCAGTCCGCCGGCTCGAATCAGGACGAGCCTGTGGAGAAGGATGATGCATGGCTGCGCGGGGAAATCCGCGGAGGCATCAGGAGAGCAATTGAGGAGCAGGGGCAGAGGAAATTTGAGGATGACTGCCTTGTGGCAAAGGTACAGACGCTCGAGGCGGCCATAAAGGAGCTCACCGAGGACGACGAGGAAGGCGAGACAAAGCTTAGCGTGGAGGAGCTTGCTATCATCCTGGAAATGGATGAGGAAGAAATCCGCGGCGTATTACGTCTCACAGGAGACGATAAATAAGAGCCGGATGTGCGGACAAGGAGCAAGCGGGAGCCGGCCGTGCTGGCAAGAAATAAGTAGGAGCCAGCCGTGCGGGTATAAAGGACAATTCCCTGCAGAGCAGGGGGAAAGAAGAGAGGAACAGATATGGCAAGATATCGATGCAGTGTATGCGGATATATATTAGATGAGGAAAAGGAGGGCAGGCTTCTTAAGGATGTGGAGGAGTGTCCGGTGTGCCACCAGAAAAAGAGAGTGTTTCAGCCGGTAGAGGAAAAGCTGGATGAACCGGAGCTTCCCGCGAGGAAGGAGCTTACTCTGGAATACCCCCAGGAGTTTGTGCGTAAGGATAAGTCCATCCGTTATATGGAAGAAATCCACGAGATGGCAGTGACCGGAAAGAGCCGGATAGCAGCTATGGGTACGCAGATGAATATGCCTAACTGGGACGACATCCTGGTGCTCGGCGCACAGCTTAATCCCATGCCCCTGGACGAGCATGCCGCGGTAAATACACAGACCGTGATCGGAAAACATGCTAAAAAACCACTGGTGCTGGAAAACCCGGTATATATATCCCACATGTCCTTCGGCGCGCTCTCAAGGGAGACGAAAATCGCCCTTGCAATGGGCAGCGCCATGGCGGGTTCTGCTATGTGCAGCGGTGAGGGCGGCATCCTTCCGGAGGAGATGGAGGCAGCGGATAAATACATTTTCGAATATGTACCAAACCGCTACAGTGTAACACCGGAAAATCTGCGCAACGCAGACGCGATAGAGATTAAAATCGGTCAGGGCACGAAGCCGGGTATGGGCGGCCATCTGCCTGGCGGTAAGGTGACACCGGAGATTGCAAAAATCCGTAATAAGCCCTTGGGCAAGGATGTCATCAGCCCGTCACGGTTCCCGGATGTGGACACCAAGGACGATCTGAAAACCCTGGTGAGCGAGCTGCGTTACGCGTCGGACGGCCGTCCCATTGGTATTAAGATAGCAGCCGGACGGATTGAGAAGGATTTGGAGTTTTGTGTGTACGCGGAACCGGATTTCATCACCATTGACGGGCGCGGAGGCGCAACCGGAGCCAGTCCGCAGATCATCCGTGATTCTACCAGTGTGCCTACCATCTATGCGCTTCACCGTGCGAGAAAATACCTGGATGAGATACACTCTGATATTTCCCTTGTAATTACAGGAGGCTTAAGAGTGTCCGCTGATTTTGCCAAGGCGATTGCCATGGGTGCGGATGCAGTGGCGATTGCTTCTGCGGCATTGATCGCGGCGGCATGCCAGCAGTACCGTATCTGTGGCACAGGAATGTGTCCGGTAGGAGTGGCAACTCAGGACCCGGAGCTGCGCGCGAGGTTTAAGATGGAAGCGGCTGCGAAGCGTGTGGGGAATTTCCTCAATGTGACGCTTGAGGAGCTTAAGACCTTTGCCCGCATTACCGGACATGAGAATCTCCATGATCTGAATGTAGAGGATTTATGCACAATAAATAAGGAGATATCGGATTTTACCGATATCCCCCATGCTTGATCAGGATTCTTTCAGGGAGCAATGCAGACTGCACTGCTCCTTTTTTTTGCTGTCTTTTTCACTTCCGGAATCCCAGGCGGAATGTATATTTCCACTTTTAGTGAAATTGTCTATTTTTTTCATAATCCAATATCCCACACCGCCGATGTACAGGAGCGTTAAAATTAATAATAATACAGTCATATCGTCACCCCCCTTTTCTTATCTTTATCATACTCCTTGAGGAGTTTCGATGGGGTTAAGGATTGCACACCTGTGTTAAGAATGTATTAATACGGTGTATGGCATTTTTACAGCCGGAGGAACTTTGCCAGGCTCTTATTGCTTCCCATCACAAAGAGAAGCTCGTTTTCCCGGAATACATGCTCCGGACCGGGAAGCGGCTCCAGAGTTCCGCCGTACTTGATAGCCAGAATATTCACGTGGTATTTCTGGCGTACCTGCAGGGCCACCACGGATTTCCCCACCCAATCCCGGGGCACGTTCGTCTCATAGATGGAGTATTCCTTGGTAAGCTCCACATAATCAAACACATGGTCCGCGCTGTAGCGTACTGCCGCCCAGTTTGCCATCTGCCGTTCCGGGTAGATGACATCATCCGCACCGTTGCGCAGGAGAAATTTCGCGTGTACGTCGCGGCTTGCGCGGGATAATACAAATTTTGCACCGTAATCCTTGAGCAGTGAGGTGGTTTCCAGAGAGCTTTGGAAGTTGTCACCGATAGCCACGATACAAAGGTCGAAATTACGAACTCCCAAAGAAGCGATAAACGCCTCCTTCGTCGCGTCGCCAATCTGCGCGTTTGTCACAAAGGGCAGTGTGTCGTTGACCCGGGATTCTTTAATGTCAATGGCGAGAACCTCATGCTTTAATTCCTGAAGCTTCATGGCAATATGTCTGCCGAATCGTCCTAATCCAATCAATAAAATCGACTTCATATATATTTCCTCCAATTGTTTCCTACCTGATTTCTATCCGCCTTTTATCCTACCGTGATATTTTCCTTTGGCATACGTGAGACAGACGGAGCCAGCTTGCTTGTCATGGCAAAGATTAAGGTAAGTCCGCCCACGCGTCCGAAAAACATCAAAAGGATTAAAATAAAATGTGATACCATACTAAGCTGCGGTGTTACACCCAGGGACAGGCCCACAGTTCCGATTGCAGAGGCCGTCTCAAAAAGTGCGGACAGCAATGGGATTTTATCTATGGAGCAGATTGCGGCCCCTCCGAAAATAAACAGGGTATTATACAGGAGAAAAAGTGCTGCCGCATGCCGAAGAGTATCTGTGGGAAACCTGCGGCCGAAGCTCTGCAGACTGTCCTCTCGTTTGAATACTGCGCGCACAGCAAGCACCAAGGTCGCCAGGGTAGTGGTTTTATATCCTCCGGCTGTAGAACCGGGGGAACCTCCCGTGATCATGAGCAGGATCATGATCAGGATCGTAGGCTCTGCTGCGATGGTGAGGTCTACCGTGTTAAAGCCTGCGGTACGCGGGGTTACGGTCTGGAAAAGGGAAGCCAGCAGCCGTTCCCCGTCATTTTTAAAGCCCCATTCCGGTCGTCCGAACTCGGCAAAGAAAAAGAACACTGCCGGGACAACAAGAAGGAGGACCGTGGTCAGCAATACAAGCTTTGTGTGAAGCCGGTACAATTTAAAACGGAGATGATGCTCCCGGATATCGTGCCATACAAAGAAACCGATACCGCCGATAATGATGAGCAGCATGACAGTGAAATTCACAACAGGGTCCTGACTATATGTAGTCAAAGATGAAAATTTCCCTTTTCCGCCCATGAGGTCAAAGCCTGCGTTACAGAACGCAGATACAGAATGAAAAAGGGAATACCAGAGGCCCTTTCCAAACCCGAATTCCGGGCAGAACCGTGTTGCCAGCAGGAGAGTGCCGCTGCCCTCGATGATGAGCGTGCATTTCACAATAAAGCTGGTAAGCCGCACAATACCGCCTACCTGCGGAGCTGCGATGGACTCCTGCATGACACAGCGCTGTCTTAATCCAATCTTTTTGCCTGTAAAAAGGAAAACCGCAATGGCCATAGTGACAACACCCATGCCGCCAATCTGGATCAATAGCAGAATCACAAGCTGACCGAACAAGGACCAGTAAGACCAGGTGTCATGCAGCACCAGTCCGGTCACGCAGGTGGCCGAGGTTGAGGTAAAAAGGGCATCAAAAAAGCTTGCCCCGCGTCCGTCACGCGTAGCAAACGGTAAAGTTAGTAAAAGCGCTCCCAGAAAAATCGTGCCTCCGAAACCAACGGTGATGACTTTTCCCGGGGGCATAGACCTTCTCTTGGCAAACATAGAGAATGACCTCCATTAATATTATATGATTGTTGTTGTTGATTACAGCCAGTACTGGCCGTGCGGATATGTTTATATTTCTATTGACTTAGAGGTAGCATATCATAATTACAGTTAACAACTGATTAGGATATTTGATTCGACATTAAGAAAGCATTAAGATGCATCTTAATACAATCTTAATGTCGGAAGTAAAATTCCAATGATATGACTATTCTTTTCAAATCTGCCCTATGCTATACTTGAAAAGTATGATATAAAGGTCATAATCGAGGTGAAAACAAGAATGAATGAAAATATACCTGACCCGGAACAGGGAAAATTGAAAATATTTTTTGGCTATGCGACAGGGGTGGGGAAAACCTCCGCCATGCTGGAGGCTGCTAAGCGGGCCAGGAAAGCCGGAAGCGATGTGGTGGCCGGGTTCATCAATACGCACGGCAGGCCGGAGATGAATGCACTTTTGGAAAGTCTGGAGATGATAGGACCTAAGCTGATCCACATGGACGGCACAGCTGTGGAGGAATTTGACCTGGATGCGGCGCTCAAGCGGAGGCCGGAGATCATCCTCGTGGATGAGATGGCGCACACAAATACAGAGGGCGCCAGGCACCGGAAGCGGTATCAGGATATCGAGGAACTGCTTCACGCGGGTATCCATGTATACACCACGGTCAATGTGCAGCAGCTGGAAAGCCTGAACGATATTGTGGCCGCCATCACCGGAGCAGCTGTACCGGAGCGGGTGCCAGATAAATTATTTGACGCTGCCCAACAGGTAGAGATGGTGGATATTGAGCCTGAGGAACTGATCGAGCGCATCCATTCCGGTAAAATATCGGGAGCCGCCTGGGCTATGGATGTGCAGCCGGAGTTTTACACAAAGGAAAATCTTGCGGCGCTCAGGGAGATTGCGCTCAGAAGAAGTGCTGACAGGCTTAATAAAAGCTCGTACAAGACGGGAAATACCGCGAGAGCGAAGGTGAATGAGCATATTCTCATCTGTCTTTCCGCCTCGCCCTCCAATCCCAAGGTTATCCGCACCGCGGCCCGCATGGCGGAGGCATTCCACGGAAGCTTTACCGCGCTCCTGGTGGAAAACCGTAATACCAAGCTTCTCCGTGGGGAAAATCTCCGCAGGCTTCGTATGAATATGAAGCTTGCCGAGCAGCTCGGGGCAAAAATCGCTACCGTGTACGGCGACGACGCGGCGTTTCAGATTGTGGAATACGCCAAAGCAAGCGGTGTGTCCAAGGTTGTAATCGGTCATTCCAACCACCGGGGGCCTGCCTTTTTTCAAGGGAGAAATATGGTGGAGCGTCTTACACAGATGGCGCCGGAGCTTGATATTTATATTATTCCCAACAGACAGCCCACGTACAAGAGAAAAGATATGCTTCTCCGCGAGCCGATTGCGTTTTCGTTTCTCGACCTGCTGAAGTCCCTTGCAGTCATTGCCGGTTCGTCGGTAATCGGTATGTTGTTTTTTAAGGCAGGATTTAAGGAAGCGAATATTATTACGGTTTATATCCTGGGCATTTTGGTTACTGCCATATGGACAAGCGGAAGGCTTTACAGTGCTTTAGCCTCCTTATTAAGTGTCATTGTTTTTAACTTTCTCTTTACAGAACCAAGATATACATTATTTGCATATGACGCCACCTATCCCGTGACCTTTCTCACCATGCTGGTTGCGGGAGTGCTCACCAGCTCTCTAGCCATGCGGATTAAGGAGCAGGCCAGGCAGGCTGCGAGAAAGGCGTACCGCACGCAGGTGCTTCTTGAGACGAGCCAGATGCTTCAGAAGGCAGAGAACGAGACAGAGATTCTGAATTTTACCGGGCAGCAGCTTTATAAGCTTCTGGAGCGGCCGGTGTTTTTTTACCAATTCAGGGAGGGGCGGAAAACAGGGGACATCACCTTTTTCCCATCGGACAGTACAGCCGCAGATTACCTTCCTCCAAAGGAAAAGGCAGTGGCAAACTGGGTGTATAAGAACAATAACCATGCCGGAGCCACTACAGATACATTTCCGGGGGCAAAGAACCTATACCTTGCTGTGAGAGGGAAATCCAGGGTGCTGGCGGTTGCAGGTATTGCGGTGGAGGGATACGGCGGTCTGGATGCGTTTGAGAAAAACCTGCTCCTGGCAATCCTTGACGAGGGCGGCATGGCTCTTGACAAGGAGCGCTTCAGCAGGGAAAAGCAGCAGGCCGAGCTGGTGGCAAAGCAGGAATCCCTGCGGGCCAATCTTCTGCGGGCGATTTCCCATGATCTGCGCACGCCGCTGACCAGCATCAGCGGAAACGCGGGTGTGCTTATGGAAAGTGCGGAGGTTCTTGACGCGGCAAAGCGGCATGAATTGTACGAAGATATTTATGACGACTCGCTGTGGCTCATGGCTCTGGTAGAGAATCTTCTTTCCGTGACAAGATTGGAAAACGGCACCATGGAGCTTAAGATGGAGCCGGAGCTTATAGATGAGGTGTTTCACGAGGCAATGCAGCATCTCGACCGGAGAGCAGACAGGCATGAGATACAAACAAAGCTTGAGGATGACTTGATGATGGCACGCATGGATGTACAGCTCCTGATTCAGGTAATTGTGAATATTATAAATAATGCGGTGAAATACACGCAGGAGGGCTCTCACATTGTTGTATCTGCAAGGAAGAGTGACAGCCTGGTGGAGATCAGCATCGCGGATGACGGGCCGGGCATCAGCGATGAGGCAAAGCAGCATATCTTTGATATGTTTTATACGGCAGACAATGTAAGAGGAGACGGCCGCCGTGGTCTGGGCCTGGGACTTTCTTTGTGTAAGTCCATCATCAGCGCCCATGGCGGGAAAATCTGTGTGGAGGACAATCCACCCCGGGGTACGGTGTTCCGTTTTACTTTACAGGCAGTGGAGGTAAATTCTGGTGAATAAAGCGAAAATTTTAATTGTAGAGGATGATTCGGCTATCAGCAATCTGATAGCTACCACGCTTGAGACGCAGGGGTATCAGTATCATGTGGCAAAAACAGGGGTGGCGGCCTTACTGGAGGCAGCCTCCTACAGCCCGGATGTGGTGATCCTGGATCTGGGACTTCCGGATATGGACGGTGTGGATATTATTAAGAAGGTACGCGGCTGGTCAAATCTGCCCATCATCGTGGTGAGTGCAAGGAACGAGGATTCCGACAAGGTTTCCGCCCTGGACGCCGGAGCGGATGATTACCTGACCAAGCCCTTCAGCGTGGATGAGCTGCTGGCGCGGCTCCGTGTGGCGCTGCGCCGTGTGCGGTACGACAGCCAAAAGCTTAAGGAAGAGTCAAGCGTATACATGAACGGCGATCTGAAAATCGACTATGCCGCCGGATGTGTGTACGTGGGCGATAAGGAAATCCACCTCACGCCCATTGAGTACAAGCTTTTGTGTCTTTTGGCGAAAAATACAGGCAAGGTACTGACCCATAACTACATTCTCAAGGAAGTGTGGGGAAACGCGCTTGCTTCGGACACGCCGTCACTCCGCGTATTTATGGCGACGCTGCGCAAAAAGATAGAGCCGGTACCCTCAGAGCCTAAGTATATCCAGACGCATATCGGTGTGGGATACCGGATGCTCCGTGTGTAGAAAGTAAGAGGCAGCAGTATGGAAGGAAAAAGCTTGTATCCGGAGGAGGAGAGGCCTGGACCGGAGGTTTTTTTAGAGAAAATCAGGCAGGATGAGAGAAAATCCGCGGCTGGCAGCAGGGGCAGACTGAAGATATTTCTGGGTTATGCTGCCGGGGTGGGAAAGACCTATGCCATGCTGGAGGCCGCCCATGCGCTCAAAAGCAAGGGCATGGATGTTGTGGCCGGGTATGTGGAGCCCCACGCCAGACCTGAGACAGAGGCTATGGCGGAGGGGCTGGAAGTGCTGCCCTTTCTTTCCGTGGAATATAAAGGAATCACTCTGCGGGAGTTTGACCTTGACAAAGCACTTTTAAGGAAGCCAGCGCTTCTTCTGGTGGATGAATTTGCCCACACGAACGCGGAGGGAATGCGCCATGAAAAAAGATACCAGGATATCGAGGAGCTGCTGGGCGCAGGAATCGACGTATATACAACCCTCAACATCCAACACATTGAGAGTCTGAACGATCTTGTGGGGAACATCACGAATATCAGAGTGAAGGAGACAGTGCCGGACAGTGTATTTCAGGGTGCGGACCAGGTGGAACTGGTGGACATTGAGCCGGATGACCTGATTGAACGGCTTGACGAGGGAAAGGTCTATAAGAAATTCCAGGCAGAGAGGGCGTTGGCTAATTTTTTTACAAAGGAAAAGCTTATTGCCCTTCGTGAGATTGCACTCAGGAGCACAGCTGACAGGGTGAACCGCCTTGCCACAGAAGAAAGAAATATCAGCGGGCATACCGATTATTATACGGGGGAGCACATTCTGACGTGCGTGTCACCCTCCTTCACCTGTGCGAAAGTGATCAGGACGGCAGCCCGCCTTTCTTATGCCTTTCGCGCGAAATTTACCGCACTGTGTGTGGAAACACCAGCACTGAAAAATGCCGACGCACGCACAAGGCAGATGCTGGATGAGAATATCCGGCTTGCAAAGACCTTAGGTGCGGAGGTGGTCACCGTGTTTGGACAGGATATTGCATATCTTATAGCAGAATACGCGAAAATTGAAAATATTTCTAAAATTGTTATGGGCAGAACCACACACCGCGTGTTCCTGGGCCGTACAAAGGGGACACTTTCCGAGCAGATATCCAGATATGCACCAAATCTTGATATTTATATCATTCCGGATACAAATTCCTTTCCGTATAGAAGAGAGACACATATAAGCGGGATGTATAAAAGCGGAATATACAAGGGGGGAGAGCATAAAAAGGGAGCACAATATAACAACAGGCCGAGGGCTGCTTATGACAGTAGAACCGGAGTGACAGGGCAGAACGAAGAACGCGCAAAAAAGTTTCTTGCAAATCTTCTGGTCATGACGGTTATTTTGGCTGCAACCACGCTGATTGGGCAGGGCTTTGCCAGACTGCGGTTTTCAGAGGCTAATATTATAATGATATATCTTTTAGGCTGTATTCTCACAGCCTTATGTACAGAGGGAAGATTATATTCCGCGGCTGCCTCGGTCCTGAGCGTTATCCTTTTTAACTTCTTTTTTACAAACCCGTATTATACGCTTCAAGCATATGACAAGGAATACCCTGTTACCTTTGCCATCATGTTTACGGTCGCCTTTCTTACTTCGACCCTTATGGCAAGGGTGAAAAGCAGTGCCAGGGAAAATGCCAAGGTTGCTAGCCGGACAGGCATACTCCTGGAGAACAGCCGCAAGCTCAGGCGGGTGAAAAATGTGGATGAGGTGATCAAGGAGGTGGGAGAGCAGGCTGTGAAGCTCCTCAATCTCTGTATTGTTATCTATTGGAGAGACAAAAACGGAGAGATGGTGGGGCCGCGGTATTTTGTGCGGCCCGGTGTGAGGAAATCCACTATGAACAGCTACAATAACCAGCAGGAGAGGAGCGCCGCGCAATGGGTGATCAACAATGGGCACAGAGCAGGCAAGACCACACATTCTCTTCCCATGTGCAGTCTCTTTTACGCGCCGTTAAGCACCGGGGACAGGACCTATGCGGTAGTGGGGATTGAGTTGGGTGAGGACGGGAAAATCCCGGAGTTTGAGTACAGTCTTTTAAGCGGCATTATGAATGAGGCAGGACTTGTGCTGGAACGGTTTTACGGGTAAGGAGGCATGATTATGACAAAGAAAAATCGGGAGAATCCGGCGTTTGCCGGAATCGTCGTGAGCATTGTGACTTTGTGCGGGGCGACTCTTGGGGGCTATGCGTTCCGAGCTGCAGGATTTCTGGAAACAAATATTGTGCTGCTTTACATTTTAAGTGTAGTGATAACGGCTACCTTATCGCAGGGCTTTTTGTATGGAATCATGACCTCGGTGGCCGCGACGCTGGCATACAATTACTTTTTTACCAGTCCTTATCATTCACTGGATGTGGATAATCCGGGATATATGGTCACCTTTGTAATTATGACCATTGTATCCTTTGTCACCAGTACCCTGACATCAAAAATGCGGGAAAATATTCTTGCAGCCAGAAGGCGTGAGGAGGAGGCGAAGGAGCTGTACAGGCTTACAAGCCAGCTTGTAGAATGCGGGAACCTGCCGGGCGTTTCCTCTGCTGTGGCGGAGTGCGTCAGCCACTTCCTGAAATGTGATGCAGCGTGTGTGTGCTTCGATGAGGACGGCTGCCCGCCGGAAACCTTTGTCCAGCAGATGGGAGAGGGAAGGCAGGTTCAACGGGTGCTCGTGGAAAGAGACAAATATGTGCGAAGTCTTCGTGCGTTGGGCGATACGGGAGGAATTATCAGCGAATTCTATGAATATCCCATCCGGGAGGAAAAGCTCTTGGGAGCAGTCCGCCTTCCTAAGGAGCAGGCCGCTGCTTTTCAGGAGAGCCACAGGAGCTTTTTGGATTCCGCCGCCAAATGTACTGCGCTGGCTCTTTCGAGAATCCACTCCCTGCAGAGCCGGATAAAGTCCCTGCACGAAATAGAGCAGGAGAGATACAGGGGAAATCTGCTGCGGGCAATCTCGCATGATCTGCGTACACCGCTTTCCGGGATTATGGGTACCGCCGAGGTGATCGTACGTATGTCAGATCAGGAGGATCCCCGCTATGAGATGGCGGAGGGAATCTGGAAGGATGCCAGGTGGCTGTACTCTCTTGTGGAAAATATTTTGAGCCTTACCCGGCTGCAAAGCGGAGCTCCGATTCTGAACAAAGAGCCGCAGGTGGTTGAGGAGATTGTGGGCGGGGCCTTGGAGCAGATGAGAAGGAGAGAGCCGGAGCGAAAGATAGAGGTGGATGTGCCGGGGGAGATCCTTGTAGTTCCCATGGATGGGAAGCTGATCATGCAGACACTTGTCAATCTTCTCGACAACGCGGCAAAGCATACGCCTGACAACGGACAGATAAAAATAACTGTGAAAAAGGATCAAACGGATAAATTCGTCACCTTTAAAGTGAGTGACACAGGAGACGGTATTACGGAGGAGGATCTGCCCAAGATTTTCGAGACTTTTTATACCTCGCGGTGCAGGCCGGTGGACGCGAGAAAGGGAATCGGGCTTGGCCTTAGTATCTGCAAGACGATCGTGGAAGCGCACGGAGGAGAGATTACAGCGCAGAACCGTGCGGACGGAGGAGGGGCTGAATTCATATTTACCCTGCCTCTGGAATGACCGGAGCGTACTTGAAGAGCTGCGTCTGCAATTTATGTCTGCAATTTGCCTCAGTGCTGTCAGATATATGTGTTTAGAAGGAGAGTGAAAACAATATGACACAATACCATGAAACAATTCTCGTAGTGGAGGATGATGTACAGATCAGAAATTTTATCGTATTTGCCCTCAAAAGTGAGGGGTTTTCGTGTATCACTGCGGGAAATGCCCAGACGGCTTTAAAAAAGCTTGTGTCAGAGCAGATTGATATGGTGCTTCTGGATCTCGGACTCCCGGATGTGGATGGCATGGAGGTGATACGGAAGGTACGGGAGTGGTCAGAGCTTCCTATCCTTGTAGTGTCGGCCAGGGACCAGGATAAGGAAAAGGCGGCTGCCCTGGATGCGGGGGCGGACGATTATCTTACAAAGCCGTTTTCAGCGACGGAGCTTCTGGCAAGGATACGGGTGGCGCTGCGCCATCTGTACAGGAGCGCGCTGCCAAAAACCCAGGCGGTCTGCCAGGTAGGGGAGCTGGTACTTGATATGGAAAAGCACGCGGCATTTATGGAAGAGCAGCCTCTTCACCTCACGCCTATGGAATTTAGTCTCATGTCGCTTTTTATGAAAAACCCGGGTAAGGTGCTTACCACCTCATATATTATCCGGGAAATCTGGGGGAATGGTTACGGAACTGATACGCAGGCGCTCCGCACCCTGATGGCGGGACTGCGCAGAAAGGTAGAAAAAACACCCGCGAATCCGCAGTATTTGTTTACAGAGGTAGGGGTGGGATACCGATTGAGAGACGTGTAGAGGACGTCTCTTTTTTGTGTCGCAAAACGATTACGGCTTGCGTCCCTGATTGTTTTGTTTCTCGATTGTTTTACTTCCTTTATAAAAATTTTACGTTTGCGCCTGTTATTGCGTATGGAATCTTAACGGCCGCCTATGCTACTATCTTTCCATCCTAAGCGGAATGTTTGTACAGATGTGCAAGAGCTGTGTAAGATTAATTGCCCGTCTGGGCGACAGCCGTCCGGGACTTTCAAAGTAAAGGAGGAGTAAGAGATGTCAGTTTTAATGGGTATCATAGGTGTGACTGCGGTGCTGATATTGATTTATCTGGCGGTGATTTTGTTGAGAGGAGATAAACAATGACGAATGTAGTGATTCAGATGGCGCTGTATTGTTTGATTTTGGTGGGACTGGCGATCCCGTTGGGCGCGTATATCGGAAAGGTTATGAATGGAGAGCACGTCTTTCTTTCCAGAATTCTTGTCCCGGTGGAAAACGGGATTTACAAGGTATTAAAGGTTGATAAAAAAGAGGATATGCACTGGAGGAAATATGCCGCATGTGTGGGTGTGTTCAGTGTCATAAGCCTGGGTGTGCTGTGGCTTATTCTTTGTATACAGAAGGTCCTGCCTCTTAATCCGGAAGGGATTGGCGGCACGAGCTGGCATCTGGGATTTAATACGGCGGCAAGTTTTGTGACAAACACCAATTGGCAGGCGTATTCCGGAGAGAGTACTCTCAGTTATTTTTCGCAGATGATCGGGCTGAATTTCCAGAACTTTGTATCTGCGGCGGTCGGGATTGTTGTATTATTTGCCTTGATCAGGGGCTTTATCCGTGTGAAGCAAAAAGGAATCGGTAATTTTTATACGGACATGGTGAGAACAGTGGTATATGTACTTCTTCCGTTATCTCTGATCGTGTCTGTGTGTATCGCCTCACAGGGTGTTCCCCAAACCTTCCGTGCGTATGACGAGGTTGATCTGGTAGAGCCTGTTGTGGTGGAAAACGAGGACGGCAGTACAACAGAGGTTACTAAAGGGGTTGTGCCTCTGGGACCTGCGGCAAGTCAGATTGCAATTAAGCAGCTCGGGACAAACGGCGGTGGTTTCTACGGTAATAATTCAGCGCATCCGCTTGAAAATCCCAATCCCTTTACAAACCTGCTGGAGATGATTGCAATTCTTCTGATTCCTGTAGCTCTGTGCTTTACCTTTGGGCGGAATGTAAAAGATAAACGGCAGGGAAGAGCTATTTTCCTGGCCATGTTCATTATGCTGGCCGCTGCGCTTGCGGTGATCGGATACAATGAGCAGAAGGGTACGCCGCAGATTGAACAGAGCGGCGTAGTATACACCGGCGCTGAGGACCAGGCAGGCGGAAATATGGAAGGAAAGGAAACCAGGTTCGGAATCGCAACATCAGCAACGTGGGCAGGATTTACCACAGCGGCTTCCAACGGTTCCGTAAACTCCATGCATGACAGTTATACGCCTATCGGTGGACTTGTGCCTATGCTTTTGATGATGCTGGGCGAAGTGGTGTTCGGCGGAACGGGCTGCGGACTGTACGGAATGCTTGGTTTTGCCATTATGACAGTGTTCATAGCAGGGCTGATGGTCGGACGTACGCCTGAGTATCTTTGCAAAAAGATAGAACCTTTTGAGATGAAGATGGCAGTGCTGGTGTGTCTGGCAACACCTGTGGCGATATTGGCGGGCAGCGGTATAGCAGCACTTCTCCCGGCAACGGCAGACAGCCTTAACAACCCGGGAGCACACGGCTTGTCGGAGGTGTTGTACGCCTACTCTTCAGCCGGAGGAAATAACGGCTCCGCCTTTGCGGGCTTTAATGCAAATACACCGTTTTTAAATGTAAGTATCGGTCTTGTTATGCTGTTTGTGCGCTTTGTGCCTATGTTTGCCACACTTGCAATTGCGGGGCATATGGCCGCGAAGAAAAAAGTGGCGGTAAGTGCCGGTACACTGCCTACACATAACGCAATGTTTATTTTCCTGTTGATCGTAATCGTGCTGCTGATTGGCGCGCTGAGCTTTTTCCCGGCGCTGTCCCTTGGACCGATTGCAGAATATTTTCAGATGACAGTGTAGAAAGGGCGTAGGTTATGAGCGAAAAGAAAAAGAACATATTTGCCGACCATAAAATTATGAGCCGCGCAATGAAGGATTCATTTATGAAACTTAATCCCAGAATGCAGGTGAAAAATCCTGTAATGTTCATGGTGTTTATATCGGCAATTCTTACTCTGGTGATGTTTGGGTTTTCTCTTGCCGGGGTGAGAGACGCACATCCGGGATACATCCTGGCTATATCCGTTATCCTTTGGTTTACCGTGCTTTTTGGAAATTTTGCCGAAGCGATTGCGGAAGGCCGCGGCAAAGCGCAGGCAGATGCGTTAAGAGCCGGCAGAAGAGACGTGCTGGCAAATAAAATTGAGTCTATTGAACATAAAGACAAGATTGTTCAGGTAAAATCTACAGAATTAAAAAAGGGAGATCTGGTTTATGTAAAAGCAAATGAGCAGATTCCGGCGGACGGAGATGTGGTGGACGGTGCGGCGTCTGTTGACGAAAGCGCGATTACCGGTGAATCTGCTCCGGTTATCCGTGAGAGCGGCGGCGACAGAAGCGCTGTCACGGGCGGAACGACGGTGATTTCCGACTGGCTGGTGATAAAGGTTACCAGCAATGCGGGAGAAGGCTTCATGGATAAAATGATTGCTATGGTAGAGGGTGCTTCGAGAAAGAAAACCCCCAATGAGCTGGCGCTGCAGCTTTTCCTGGTCGCCTTATCCATCATCTTTGTGCTGGTGACGGTATCCCTTTATTCCTATTCTGTGTTTTCCTCAGATCAGATGGGCAGTGTAAATCCTACCTCAATCACGAACCTGGTGGCCCTGCTTATCTGTCTGGCGCCGACAACCATCGGCGCGCTGCTGTCCGCAATCGGCATTGCGGGGATGAGCCGTCTGAATCAGGCTAATGTGCTGGCTATGAGCGGCCGTGCCATTGAGGCAGCAGGTGATGTGGATATTCTGCTTCTTGACAAGACCGGTACCATTACCCTTGGCAACAGGCAGGCGGACGCGTTTATCCCTGTGGACGGACATACGGAGGAGGAGGTTGCGGATGCGGCCCAGCTCTCTTCCCTGGCTGATGAGACGCCTGAGGGCAGAAGCATTGTCGTCCTTGCAAAGGAGAGATTCGATATGCGTGGCAGAAACATGGCTGAGCTTCACGCAGAGTTTGTTCCCTTTACGGCAAAGACAAGAATGAGCGGCATCAACTATAGAGGAAGTGAAATCCGTAAAGGCGCGGCTGAAGCCATAAAGGCTTATGTGGAAGAAAAAGGCGGCGTATTCAGTAAGGCATGTGAGGAAACGGCCGCGAGAATCGCAAGCCAGGGAGGGACACCTCTTGTGGTGGCGAAGGACGGCAGGGTTGTAGGTGTGATCCAGCTTAAGGATATTGTAAAGCAGGGTGTGAAAGAGAAGTTTGCTGATCTCAGAAAAATGGGCATTAAGACAATCATGATCACGGGCGACAATCCTCTGACAGCGGCATCCATCGCAGCGGAAGCCGGTGTGGATGATTTCCTTGCAGAGGCCACGCCGGAAGGCAAGCTTGAGATGATCCGGGATTACCAGCAAAGAGGTCATCTGGTGGCTATGACTGGCGACGGTACAAACGATGCCCCGGCTCTCGCACAGGCAGACGTGGCAGTGGCTATGAATACAGGAACACAGGCTGCCAAGGAGGCGGGAAATATGGTGGACCTGGATTCTTCCCCCACCAAGCTTATTGAGATTGTAAAAATCGGTAAGCAGCTTCTGATGACAAGGGGAGCGCTGACGACCTTCAGTATTGCAAATGACGTGGCAAAATATTTTGCCATCATCCCGGCTCTTTTCATGGGATTATATCCGGGACTTTCCGCCCTGAATATTATGGGGCTGCACAGTGCGGACAGCGCAGTGCTCTCCGCGATTATTTACAACGCGCTTATTATCATCGGCCTCATTCCTCTTGCACTTAAAGGGGTGAAGTACAGAGAAGTCCCGGCAGCAAAAATGCTTTCCGGAAACCTGCTGGTATATGGCCTCGGAGGAATTATCGTTCCTTTTGCGGCAATCAAGGTGATTGACGTGCTGATTACCGTGACCGGTATCGTGGGATAGAAAGGGGAATTATTATGAAAACAATAAAGTCGGTTATTCCGAGAGTAGCAGGATTCTTCGTGATCATGCTGGTACTTACCAGTGTCATCTATCCGTTGGCTGTCACTGGCATCTCACAGCTTTTCTTTAAAGAGCAGGCGAACGGATCCATCATTGAGGGAGCAGACGGCAAAAAATACGGAAGCGCGTTTCTTGCCCAGCAGTTTACCGGGAATGAGTATCTGTGGGGCAGGATTATGAATGTAGATACAGGGACTTACTCAAATGACAAGGGGGAGGCTCTTATGTATGCAGGCGCTTCCAACAAAAGCCCGGCAGGAGAGGAACTGCAGCAGATGATTGCAGAACGTGTGGAGAGGATACAGGAAGCTCATCCTGACAAAGCAGGTGAACCCATACCAGTGGATCTGGTCACCTGCTCGGGAAGCGGTCTTGATCCTGATATTTCTCCTGCCGCCGCTAGGTACCAGGCGGGCAGAATCGCAGAGACAAGAGGCATCTCTGAGGAGGAGGTCCTGGAGGTGATAGAAAAATATACGAAGGGCCGTTTCCTTGGGGTGTTTGGGGAGCCGGCAGTCAATGTGCTGAAGGTGAATCTGGCTCTGGATGGGCTGCTTTCTTAAATATCCCAGCACAATCCTCACACAATCCTCACAGAAAAACGGGAAATCTCACACCTGTCTTACAGCTTATCTTCTATAATAATATCAGAAAGAAACAAAGAGAAGATTTAGATAAAGGAGAGATGACTTATGTTAAATATGAATAATAACGGATTGGTTAGAACGAGGTTATATGAATGCAGTAAAAAGGCGAGAACGCTGATTGACAACGGTAGATTTGAGGAGTGCAGGAAAATGCTTATTCCGCTGTTTTCACAGTATCCGGATTATGCAGAGCCGCAGAACCTCTACGGACTGCTTCTGGAGGCTCAGAGGGACCATGTGGGAGCAATGAAGCATTTCAGAGCAGCCTGTGCGCTGGACCCGGCTTACCTGCCTGCAAGAGTGAACATGGAATATTTCGGGACCTTTGACGCGAAGGGAACGATGGCGTACAATGAGGATGAGTGTCCCATACAAAAGCATACAGGTTCCCTTGGGATAAGCGGTGAACAAAGTATGGCCGCCGTACTTACAATTTAATTGTAGGTACGGCGGTTTTTCGTATTAAAGAAAACTACTTCAATTTGTTCTACAGCTATGCACCATAAAAAATTACAGCTTTAAATTACGATATTTTTGGGGAGACATGCCTGTTACAGACTTGAAAACACGGCTAAAATAAGCAACATCGGAAAATCCGCACACAGAAGCAATGGTGTACAATTTATACTCTGAATTTTCCATATATTCGATCGCCTTTTGTACACGATAGTTAAGTAGATATTTAGAAAAAGGCTGGCCCATCTCCGCACTGAAAACCTTGCTTAGATATGTGGGAGAGACATACAGATGATTTGCAAGGTCTACCAATGTAAAATTTCTGCCGAAGTTTTCATGGATGTACTGTAGGCTGTTTCTGATAAGCTGCCGGGAGGAAGGCTCCGGAATTTCGTCCAGGGATGTGGTGATATTATAAAACAAGTGATATGCAGTTTCATATACCTGGTCAATATATTGCCGGGAGGAGATCGTTTTCTGTGCGGACAGAACCGCCTGCTGAAGATAACTGTGCAGATGATAATTTCTAAGCTGTTCGACCCAGGAATCTATCAGGTGGATAAAGTGCAGCTTCACATATTCCAGGTCGTAAATGGTCTTGTCTGCCACAAAGGACAATACATATTCCTCCAGCATGGGCCGGATAGCTTCCTGTTTGGGCGGTGCGGCAAACTTTTTCTGGAGTGCTTCCCTGTCATATCCGTAGGTACATTTCTCAAATATCTGCCGGAATGAATAAACACCGGTGTTCTTGCTGATTTTGTTTATAGAATAAGTAAGTGCAGCCTCTGTATACAGCCTTGAGAGCTTTTGTTCCCATTTGCAGGCAAGAGAAAGGGTTATGATCAGTCCGTCTTTCCGGAAAAAAACAGAGGAAACCAAGCGACAGGCGCTTTCGTACAGCTTTTGTAAATCATTATTATCCGAGAAAAGAAGGAGCAGCTGCAGTTCAGGAAAGGGAGTAATGAGCATGTGGCTGTTAATGGTTCCGGAGGGAAGAAGCTCCTCAAAAATATTTTCCGGAATAAGCGGAGTTTTCTGTAAATCATACCAGAATGCAATGATGATGGCAGTTCCATGGCTGCATAAAAAAGGCGTGCCGCTAAGAAGCCGGGTTTCCTCCTCCGACAGTATATAATCTGAGGAAAGGAGCAGCGTAAGTATCTGACTCTGACGCTTCTTTGTGTCTGCGGCATAGATTGACAGGATGTTCTGTTTCTGGTGTTCTTCTTCGATTTTCAGCTTACACTGTGCCACTGTGTGAAGTAATTCTGTCTCGTCTACAGGCTTAATCACATATCCGTAAGCACCCAGCTCCAATGCCCGGCGGGCATAATCAAATTGTGTGTGCGCGCTGATAAAAATAACCTGAGATGTAATATTCTGTTCACGGAGAAGTCGGATTAATTCCAGACCGTCCAGACCGGGCATACGGATATCAGTAAGAATAATTTCTGGCTTTAGGTTAAGGATAGAGGCCATGGCGGCAACCCCGTTTGCGGCAGTGTCACAGATTTCCACCCCGATGGAGGCCCAGTCGATAAAACGGCTTAAGCTTTCTCTGATGATAGCTTCATCGTCAATAATGATCATTTTCATCATGATATATCCCTCCCTCAAATTTCTCTAACGGAATACAGAATCCGACTTCACAGAAGCTGCCAGCCTCGGAGCGGATAAACAGTGCATGAGGTAATCCATATTTCAAAAGCAGCTGTCTGTCAATCATTTTCAGGGCGAAATGCTCCATACTGCAGGATGTTTCATCTGACATACAGGTGTAGATTTGCTGAAGCCTTTCAGAAGTAATACCCGTACCGTTATCACGCACACAAAAGCGGAACAAGTCATTTTCAACGGAAAAGGAAATTCTGATAATCAGCTTGTGTGGGATTCCTTCCACACCGTGCACAAGACAGTTTTCCACTATGGGCTGGAATAAATATTTTAAAACCTTAATATGCTCCAACACTGGCGAGCAGTCCAGAGTGTAGGTAAACTGGTCTTTCATACGGATTTCCTGAATCGTCAAATACGACTGAAGCATTTTTATAACCTGCTGGACAGAGATCAATTCTAGTCCGGAGGAGAGATTAATCCGGTAGAAAGTAGCGAGCGCGTATACCATATTGCTTGTCTGAGGTGCATTTTCCACACGTGCTGTCCAACGGATAGAATCAAGGGTATTATACAAAAAATGTTCATTCAGCTGATTTAGGATATTATGGATTTCCGCATCCTTCTGTATAAGCTTTTGTTCGTAGTTCTCATGGATCAACTTTTGAATGTTTTCCGTCATGTCATTAAACTGATGGTTGATATAGCTGGTTTCATAGCTGGTGCCCTTAGGCAGGCGTACAGCGAAGTCTCCATTCTGCACAGCCCTCATTCCATCAAAAAGGCGGCGGATGGGGCGGAAGAAAATAAGAATAGAAAGAGCAGCCAGTATAAGGACGAGAAATATAATACAAATAGAGTATAATGCAGTTAACTGGGTGAGCATGGATGATATTGTATTGATATTCTTATACGGTGACACGATAAAATACCGAAAATTAGTGTCCGGTGAAATAAAAGAAAAAACAAACATTTTCTCTTTATCTAAAACAATAGTGAACAGACGCTGTTCCTTTTTGGCCGGCAGTTCATCCAAGACTGTCTTGTATACGGAGGAATCCGCCAGACTCGCGGCCGATGAGCTGATTATACGGTAATCAGGGTCTGTCATAAAACAGAAGCTGTCCATATCAGGCAGAATGGCTTGAAGCTGTTTGGAAACCACCGCGGCATCAATGTTAATGGAAACAAGCCCGTTTAGGTTCCCGTTTTGCCGTATTGTCCGATAGCTCGTGAGGATAGGGCGGCCATCCTCTGCCGCGGAAGTGAGAACCCACTCATCCTCGGGATTCTGATCTTCGTAGGTACTGAGCCATGGGGAGTTTTCCTTATTGTAGTTATGAAAAGCGGGATTCCAGTTTACCTTTGAGGAGAAAAAACGGTTGGCGTTATAACTGTAGGCATAAATGGAATATATGTAATTATTAGTCGTTGCGTTTTTCAGCAGCGATTCTTTAATATAACTTGTATCCAGATAATCCTGGTATCCCTCCCTGTCCTTATAAGGACTTAAAGTTTCTACTGTTTTTAAAAAATTACGGTCCATAAGCAAAGGAATATAGAAATACTCAACATTTTTTAAAATACCGTCTATACTGGAAGAAACAACATTCATATTTGCCGAAAGATATTCCTGTGCATTATTCTGCTCGATCCTGCTGATGTGAGATTTTGAAACTGCCATTAATATCACAAAAGGGATGAGCATACTGCACATGATATAAAGGATAAATCTGACAAGAATACTATTTTTGGAATGCAGGATTTTCATGTAGTGCACCTCATTCTTTTGACTTTTATTTCATTATAAGTGCATACAGGAAAGATTTCAAGAAGTGGGAGGGATTACGGCAAGGTGAGAAAGATAATGCAAGAAAGGATAAAAAAATACAACCGCCCTCTGAAGGAAAAGAAATAACAACATGAAACTTCAAAAAATGTTGTTTTTATATACTGTGATTCCGTGTGAAAATCAGGGATAATAAAGACAATTTAAACGGACATGTCTGCTGATGCGGACATCACCAAATATGAACGGAGGGATAGATATGAAAGAAAAATGGATTGCGGCGGCATTATGTGCAGTGATGACGGTAAGCATGGTGGCAGCAGGGGGAAGTGTAGTAAAGGCAGAGGGCGACAGCCAGGTGATCACCTTCTACGGATTTTCAGACTGGGTAGATACATCACCTTTTAAAGAAGCTTATGAGACAGCAAAAGCAGAGTTCGAGGAAGAGAATCCAGGATACACGGTAGAGCTTCAGAGCGACCCCTGGGGTGATTGGGAGCAGAAATATAAAACTATGTTTGCAGCAGGAAGCCCGGCAGACGTATTTATGGTAAACAACCCTGATTTCCCGGCGTTTGCCAACAGCGGAAACCTGCTTGATATGGGAGAATATGTGGAGGAAGGATATTTTGACCAGTTCTTCCCGGGCGTTTTAAACATGTATCAGTGGAACGGGAAAAATATGGCGGTTCCGTTTACCACTGACTGCCGCATTCTGTGGTATAACAAGGAAATGTTTAAAGAAGCGGGACTTGACCCGGAACAGCCGCCGAAAACATGGGATGAGCTGGTATCCTTTGCAAAACAGATTACAGAAAAAACTGGAAAATACGGTTTTGGTATGGATATGGGACTGAAGGAGCTTCCCACCGCATCTTTATACTGTGCAAGCGGAAGCCAGCTTGTGAATGTGGCTGGGGACGGAACCATTACACCGAATGTAGATACAGACGAGTTCAGAAAATATGTACAGACACTTGTTGATATGAAAGATACCTATGAACCGGACTATGCAACACTGGATTATCATGATGTCGCGTCTCAGTTTGTAGAGGGCCAGTTTGGAATGATTATTAATAACTCTCTTATGAGTACTGATATTTATGAAAAGGATTTCTGGGGACAGGCTCTGATTCCTACTATGACAGCCGATTCTGAGACAGCCAGCTTCGGAGGCGGATTTGGTATCGCTGTGAATAATGAAACAAAAGCTCCTGAGGCAGCAGTGAAATTTGCACAGAAGCTCTGTTCCCCAGAATTAAACGCAAAACTGGTATCGGATATTCCTGCATTCCAGGAAGGAATGGATAATTCCGATTTTGTTAAAAACCCGGACTATGCTTTGATTTTGGAACAGATACAGTATGCAAAACAGTCAATGCCCAAAACCTTATATTATGCAGAAATTGAAGCGGCAGCTTATGACACAGTTGTAAATATTGTTTTAGGCGGCGCAGATATGGACGAGGCCATTGCGGCTTTAGATGAAAAAATCAGCTCAATCGTAGCCGGTTAAATATATGATTTGAATGAATAGTAAGGCTGCAAAATGCAAAGGATTGACATTTTGCAGCCTTTTCTATATGAAAGGAAGTAGACTTGTCCGTTGAAATGTATTTGAGGTTGAGAAAGGAGTCAGGATTTTGAGCAAGAAGACAAGAAGAGCGCTGGCACCGTATTTATATTTGGTGCCTGCTACATTGATCATTATCGTCATGCTGGGATTTCCTATTATCTATAATATTGGTGTAAGTACCTTTAAATGGACTCTAATGTCCAGTGAAAAAGTATTTACTGGGTTTGATAATTATATCGCAATCCTTACAGACGAAAAATTCATAAAAATTGTAACAACCACACTTGTATGGACATTACTGGGCGTAGTCCTACAGATGCTTATCGGAATCGGGATGGCACTGTTCGTAGACAAGCTTAATGTGGGAAAGAAGTTTGTGCGTGTGAGTATGCTGATTCCATGGATCATCCCTGGTGTTGTGACAGCCTTGATGTGGAAATGGATGCTGCAGGCTGACCTGGGCATCATCAATTATCTGTTGATGCATCTGGGAATAACAGAAAAAAATGTTCTTTTTATGTCAGACCCCAATATTGCGTTGTTTACCTTGGTGATGGTAAATACATGGAAAGCAACGCCCTTCTGGTTTCTGATGATCACTGCGGGACTTCAGAGCAAGCCGGTGGATCAGATGGAGGCTGCTACTATGGATGGTGCAAGATATCATCATGTGGTCAGATATGTCATACTTCCGCATTTGTCACCTGTCATCGCGTCCACAGGAATTCTGACCGCTATCTGGACCTTGAATTACTTTGATTTAATATGGGCCACCACGAAGGGCGGTCCAATGGATGCCACATCAACACTGCCTGTGTACACCTACCGCCTCGCCTTTGAGTTTAATGATTTCGGCAGGGCGGCAGCAATGGCTGTGATTTCACTTGTCATCATTTCTGTGGCATGTATTCCGTACATGAAGAAGATGTTTGACAATCTGAAATATGAGGGGGTTTTATAATGAGAGGAAGAAAAATAGGATTAAATACAATCTTGAAGGCTGCTGTGGTGGCGGTTACAACGCTTATCATTGCAGGTCCCTTGTACTGGATGCTCATGACAGGACTAAAGGCGGAAAGCGAGATTTATCAGGTACCGCCCACTCTTTTTCCGGCGCACCTAACTTTGGAGAATTTTACGTATGCCCTGAAGGAGACGAAGATTCCGTTATATTTTCTGAACTCTGTGGTCTATGCAGTGCTTACGTTGCTAGTGGTGATGTTCTGTGTTTCCCTGGCAGCTTATGCCATCAGCAGATTCAAATTTAAAGGGAAGAGACTGTACATGATCTTTATCCTTATTACCCAGCTTATGCCGCTGACGACGCTGATCGTGCCATTGTACATAAGTTTTGGAAAGATGAATCTCATGAACAACCGATTTGCTCTTGTGGCAATTTATTCCGCAGTACAGATTCCTGTGGCTATATGGCTCTTGCTCGGATATTTCAATGGTATTCCCAGAGAGATTGACGAAGCCGCTATTATTGACGGGTGTACACATTTCCAGGTGCTGGTAAAGATCATTCTTCCTTTGGCAAAGCCGGGACTCATGGCAATGTCGTTGAACGCCGTGATTTTTGTATGGCAGGAGCTGATGCTGGCAATGACATTTACAAATGTAGATACGCTCCGCCCTATGATGGCCGGCATCAGCTCCGCCATCACCATTACCGGTGTGAAATGGGGGCAGATGAACGCTGTGGGTGTGATTGCGATCATACCAATGATCATCATTTATATTTTCTGCCAGAAGTATCTGGTGGAAGGATTGTCAAGCGGTGCGGTAAAAGGCTGACAGCGTGGTAAATGTTGAGCGGGAGAGAAAAAAGTGTGACCATGGCAGTGTTAGGGAGGTTAAAAAATGCAGCAGATGTTCTGGACAGACAAAAAGCTTCGCAAAAGAGTTGAGGAGGTAAAAAATTACCGTTACCGGGATATCCGGGAATTGGAGATTTTTGAGGCGGCAGAGGATGAGCAGGGGATTGTAAATCCAAAGCCTCCTTCCATATTTGATAAAGTGATCAGAAAAGGGGACACCTGGGAGGGACGTGACCGTTATCTCTGGCTCCGTCAAGAGGTGGTGATTCCCTCGGAATGGAAAGGCAAACGTGTATTAGGTTTTTTTGATTTTGGTAAAACCGGGGAAGGAAATACTACGGGCTTTGAGTCTCTGCTATATATGAACGGTAAGCCTTATCAGGGAGTAGATTCCAATCATCAGGAGGTTTTCTTCCGTGAGGAGGACTGTGGGAAACAGGTGAGTCTTGTATTCCGGCTCTGGTCCGGACTGGAGGGCGGCGGGGTGCCGTTAGTCCAGGAACACAGGATAAAAAAGGCATTTCTTGCCTGGCTGGATGAGGCGGTGGACGATTTTTACTATCTGGGTATAGCAATCGTGCAGACTCTTGAAATCCTGCAGGATGAGCCTGAAGCATGTGAATTGCGGAAGGCTTTAAATGAGGCTTGTCTCTGCGTGGACTGGTCCTGTCCGGGAAGTCTTGATTTCTATGAAAGCATTTACCAGGCGGACTCGCTTCTCAACCAAAGAATAGATAAGATGGACAAACATTCTATGGTGAAGGTCAGCGCAGTAGGGCACACACATATTGATATGGCGTGGCTGTGGAGGTTAAAGCATACAAGGGAAAAAGCCTCCCGGTCCTTTTCCACAGTTCTGAGGCTGATGGAAATGTTCCCGGAATACGTTTTTCTTCAGACTCAGCCGCAGATTTACGCATATATTAAGGAAGATTTTCCTGATATATATGCAGAAATCAAAAGGAGGGTGCAGGAAGGACGCTGGGAAGTAGATGGTGCCATGTGGGTGGAGGCAGACTGCAACCTCACCAGCGGGGAATCACTTACAAGGCAGATATTCCTTGGAAGCAGGTTCATGAAGGAGGAATTTGGGAAGGAGCCTGAGTATTTGTGGCTTCCCGATGTATTTGGGTATTCCTGGGCTTTGCCTCAGATATTGAAAAAATCCGGTATTGAAACTTTTATGACAACAAAAATCAGTTGGAATCAGTATAATCGGATGCCCCATGACACTTTTATGTGGAAAGGCATTGACGGAACAGAAATCCTGACGCATTTCATCACTACCCCGGATCCGGATAATGACCGGGGCAAGTGGTATTATACGTACAATGGGCTTCTGACGCCTGAGACAGTCAAAGGAGTGTGGGATAATTATCAGGATAAAGATATCAATAGAGAGCTGCTCATCTGCTATGGATATGGTGACGGGGGCGGCGGAGTCAGCCGCGATCATCTGGAGAACCGAAGGAGAATTGACCGCATACCGGGTCTGCCGCAGCTTAGCACTTCAACTGCGGGAGAATATTTCCGCAAGCTGAATAAAACTGTCAGGGAAACCGGGCAGTATGTGCATACCTGGGACGGAGAATTGTATCTGGAATACCACCGGGGAACTTATACGAGTCAGGGATATATTAAGCGGATGAACCGAAAAATGGAGCTTCTGTACCGCAGAGCAGAATGGCTGACTGCCATGGGCGCTGTCAGCGGACAGGACCTGGAATGCGCGCAGCAGGAAGATTTGACGTACGGTTGGTATAGGATACTGACCAACCAGTTTCATGATATTATTCCCGGGTCTTCCATCCATGAGGTATATGAGGATGCGCGCGCGAGTTATTCGGAAATAAAGGAGATTGCAGCCCGGGTAGAGGGGGATTTTGCAGGCACTTATGTGGAGAAAGCTGAGCATACTTACGTTGTGTATAATGATTCCTCATGGAAGCTAACCTGTCTGGCGGAAATCCCGAGTGGAAAACAGGGTGTTTATGTTGACGCAAGCGGTAAGGTACTGCCTTCCCAAACAGAGGGGGAAAAGACCTGGGTGCTTGTTCCTGAAGTGCCGTCGATGGGGATGAAGGAGGTTTACTTCAGAAAAGGCAGGACAATCCCGGAGGAACAGCCGTTTTGTATCCAAGACAAAAATATAGAAACGCCGTGGTATGTGATCAGCCTTAATGAGGCAGGACAGATTGAACGCCTTTATGACAAGGAGGCGAATAGAGAGGTTCTTCCGTCTGGAGCCAGAGCAAACGTGCTACAGGTGTTTGAAGATAAACCCCTTGATTTCGAAGCATGGGATATTGATATTTTCTATCAGGAAAAAATGAAGGAAATTACAAATTTAGAGAGCTTTGAAGTGAAGGAATGCGGCCCGCTCAGGCTGGTGCTTGCGTTTGTATGGAGGTTTGGTAAATCTGTATTTTCTCAGGAGATGATTCTATATGCCAACAGCAGGAGGATTGATTTCGTAACCAGAGTGGATTTTCAGGAGCGCCGGCAGTTGGTGAAGGCTGCCTTTCCGGTAGATATCCGCGCCAATTATGCAACTTATGATATCCAGTATGGAAATGTGCGCAGACCGAATCATTGGAATACCTCGTGGGAACAGGCAAAATTTGAGAGTGTGGGGCACCGCTTTGCTGATTTGTCTGAAAGAGATTATGGGGTGAGCCTTCTTAATGACTGTAAGTACGGGTATGATGTGAAAGGAAATGTACTACGGCTTTCGCTTCTGCGCTCCGGAATGAACCCGGATTATCTGCAGGATGTGGGATATCATGAGTTTACCTATTCCTTGCTCCCACATAAGGGAGACTTTGTGGGAGGGAAAACAGTGCAGGAGGCTCATATGCTGAACAGTCCGGCAAAGGTTCTGGAAGGAAAGAATGCACTGCCATATACCAGCTTTTTGAGTTTTGACTGTGAGGGAATTGAGATGGATGCGGTGAAGAAATCAGAGGACGGCAGATATCTTGTTGTCCGCTTTCATGAATTTACCGGTTCCCGGCAGAACGTGTGCGTAAAAACCGGATTCGTATTCAAGACCTGGATGGAAGGGGATTTAAGAGAGCGCCCTGTAGAGTCTGCTCGGACAGACTGGATAAAACTGACTTTACGCCCGTATGAAATAAAAACTATATTGTTTGAGATTTGAGAATAATAGATGCCGCAGCCGATTCTTTTGCAGGAGGAATCGGCCGCGGCATTTAAAATTTGGCACCGAAATTCAAATTGTTTTGGAAAGTCCTCCAATTTCCACAGTATTACTACAGGAACCGCTGTACTTACAAGGTTAATTGCAGGTACAGCGGTTTTACTTAGTACAGTGAATACTAATTAATTGACACATTGACTTGTCTGATTGTTGAGCTGCTGCGTCAATGTATCAGAAGCTTCGTATTCGATGTACTAGAGATTATGTTTTATCTATACTTCTTTGGCATATATGCAGCAGAGGAAATTCGTAAGGGTGGTGATCGTCCGGGCTGTGTCATTTTACGGGCGTCTGCTTTCCGGTAGGGTCCAGGTAATATTTATCCTTGTAAATAAGCTGTGACACAGGTACAAGCTCGTAGCCCTTTGCCTGGAGTGCAGTAATCATCGTGTCCAAAGCCTGAGCTGTGTATTTTGCACCGTTGTGGCAGAGGATGATTGCGCCGTTTTCCAGGGCTTTGTTGTTTACTACGGTGTCGAGAATGCTTTTTGCGCCGTAATCTTTCCAATCCAGACTGTCTACACTCCACTGGATAGGATAGCAGCCGCAGGCTGCGGCAGTGCGGATCACATCATCGTTATATTCCCCGTAAGGCGCGCGGAATAGTATCATGTCGACACCTGTGAGTGCCTTTACTTTCTCTTGTACTTTCATGATTTCTGTTTTTTTCTCATCATTGGAAAGCTGGCTCATATGCTTGTGGTTTTCGCTGTGGTTTCCCAGGTCGTGGCCTGCGGCGTGTATGGCTTTGACATCATCAGGGTATTTTTCTACCCAGCCGCCGGTCATGAAGAAGGTGGCTTTTACCTGATGTTGCTTCAGGATTGCCAGAATTTCGGGGGTATCCTCGTTTCCCCAGGCAGCATCGAAGGTGAGGGCGATCCGGGGCTTGTCAGTATCCACACAGTAGATTGGCAGCTCCCGTTCACCTGCGGAAATGCTCACAGATACGACTGTGGGCACATAATATACTGCCGCTGCAGTAAAAGCCAGGAGGAAAGCGCCGAGAAGAAAGATGCGCAGTTTTTCTTTCATAGGGACCTCGTAAGGGCGTTGTTAACACCTTATGCGGGGGAGACGCGGATTATGTGCAAAACGGTGGAGGGCATTGATGTTGATAATTCCTCAATGCCCTCCACCGTTTTGTCTAGCTTGGAAGATTAGATATTCGATTTCAATGGCAGCGCAGCCTACACATCTGCGTCTATTTTTTCCTCAAACTCTTCTATTGAATCCACGCGTGCGGCAAGCTTGTGCCATTTTATTAACACTGTCTTATCCCTTTGGGAAGAAATCTTCTGTTTGAGGTCATCAGGAATTTCGCCATATTCCTGAAGCAATTCGAAAATGCACTCAATTCTTTCCTGAAGAGTGGCAGCATCATAGACTTCCTCACGAGCTTTCTTATAAGCTTTCTTATAAGCTTTCTTATAAGCTCCTCTGAATTCTGATGCGCGCAGCTTCTTCAGTTCTTCCTCTTCGTTGTACTCAAATATGCTCATGGCAACCACCTCTGCCTTATTTCTGAGAAGGAAGTCTTTCAGGATTCCTTTCTCGATACACTCATCTACTGCCTGTGGGACAGCCTCCTCGATGGGACCTTTTTTTATATGTTCACGGACAGTGGCTACATACTGCATATATTCCATCAGAGTCTGGCATTGCGCCATAATTTCCTGGTTGTATCCTGGATTGATATTCAGCATTATGACCTTCAATTCCAACAAAGGCTCATCCTCGGCCCTCCTGAATGCGTCCGAAAGCTTTAGTACCCTGCGCTCCGGCTGTTTCTTTTCCCCATTATAAAATACCACGAACCTGGGTGTAGGGATTTCCAGCAGTGTGGATGAATAGAGAGAATCATTCTGCAATAAAGGCTCCAGCTCTTTGGCGATATAAATGAGATCCCGAAGGGGCATGTTGGGATTAAAGGTGCTCTGATGCTCATAGAGATTTAGATAATCATGGAGAATGAATGCATTATCATTCTTCAGGTTCATGTAGATGGCATTCTCCAGTGTGACAATCTCAAGATCATCAGGGTTGTCGTAATCCGAATGGTTGACTGCATTATACAGGCTCAGGAGATTCTCCTTTTCCCGGAACAGCATCCGGAATACAGTGTCTTTGTACGTTCTGTTTGCACGTAAGGTCATGGTTTCTACCTTCCTGTCAATATGGCAGGAGGCCCTTATTTGATTCGGAAACTCCTGCTTTTTTAATTGGGAATAAAGCATGGATTTTCTGAAATGAATAAGAATAAAAAGATGTTACTCCAGAACTTAGATAGAAAATATGTTTTGATTGGATTATAACATATTGGAACAGAATGGGCAATGGCGAAGTATAATATTTATTGTAGACCATTTATTGTAGAATTTCTGACATTCATTTTCCGGCGAGTTGTTATAAGTGAGACAGCGAGATGTTATAAGCGAGATTTTATTGGCAATTTAAAGGAAAAGGATTATAATGGCAAAGATAGTTAAAAAATCCCGTGTGGCAGTTAATACCTATGTAAGCACGGACGCTACAGAGTATGAAATCTACGGAAAAAGAAAAGCAGGTGAAGCAATCAATGCATACGAAACAACCAATGCATACGAAGCAACCAATGCATATGAAACAACCAATGCATATAAAAGGAGCAATGCATATCAAACAAAAGCAAATGTCCGAATCCATGTCCCTGGGAGTGGTGCTTACTTTAGCGGGGGGATTTCAGGATGCGTATTCCTATAACTGCAGAGGACATGTGTTCGCCAATGCACAGACCGGAAACATCGTTCTGCTGGGGCAGAACCTGGCAATGGGAGAGTGGGGGTCCGCGCTCCGGTATCTGGTGCCGCTGTTGGCCTTTATCAGCGGAGTATATGTGACAGAGTGGGTGCACCATCTGTGCAAGGATTATGAGCGGTTGCACTGGCGGCAGATTGTGCTTTTTATCGAAATACTACTGCTGACCGCCGCCGGAGCATTGCCGCAGTCGATGAATATGTTTGCAAACATGCTTCTCTCTTTTGCGTGCGCCATGCAGGTGAACAGCTTTCGCAAATTCAAGGGCATCCCCTGCGCTACGACCATGTGCATTGGCAACATGCGCAGCGCTACGGAAATGCTCTGTAAATATCATATTACAAAAGATGAGGAGCTTAAGAAAAAAAGCCTTCATTATTATTTTATCATCCTGGTGTTTGCTGTGGGAGCCGCGGTTGGTGCCGTGCTCTGCAAGCAGATTGGCGACCGCGCCATTTGGATTGCGGCTGGGTTGATGTTAGCCGGATTTTTGATGATGTTTATTAAGGAAGAAAACCTCTCTAGATAGCTTTTATAGGAAACGTCAAATAAAATTGCCGTTTCCTATAATATAGGTAATATAGGCAAATTGGCTCAAAAGGCAGTTACCAGAATTTTTCAAGTGACTGTCTAAAATAGAAAGTAGAAATGGATAGTAGTTACAACTAGTAATTAACCATCCTGTCCCTTTTTCCGGTTATCAAAGTAGAGGAAGCTGTCAATCGCGTCAAGAATATCCTGGAAGGTGCTACGCGGCGCCGCGTCTATGTAGGCCCGCAGGATTTCATCCTCCTGTTTTTTGTAAGGTCCGTAGAAAATATCATACAGGTTATGGCCGCGCATATGAATTTTAATCTCCTCCATATGCTCCTTCACATCCTGAACCGAGGTGAGAGGCCTGCCCAGTACCTCGGTGAGCCTGCGTCCGCTTTTCAGGCGGTAAAGATATTCCTCCCATTTCTCAAACAAAATCTCATAAAATTTCTCTTCGCTTTCAATCACATTAATTTTCGCCATTATCTTCGGGTCCAGGAAGTAGTTTTCAAAGGAGTAGTACTTCAAAATAAGTACGTTTTTGCGTGTCACCTTTGGCAGGCGGTCTGTGTCCTCCAGGTTGCGCTCTTCATAATATTTACACAGAGAGGCGGCCAGCTCGCGCGGGTCCTTGCCGTCGCCGTCGCGGATCATGAGGAACTGCTCGCGCAGGTAGGTCTGGTTGATGTATTTAAGATTGGCGTAGGTCTTGATGTTCGTACAGCTATTGGTGGAGATGATGGAAATTCGTGAGAGATTTCCATCCTGGTCGTATATTTCGGAGTAGTATTTCTCCAGCAGCAGAGGCAGGCGGCTTTTGTCTTGTTTGCCCTCCACAATGAACACAAAGCTTACATTCATCAGGTCGCTGGCAGTGAAGCCCAGGTCATCCAGAATAGCCGAGAGGTTCGTTTTGCTGCGGATTACGGGGTAGCCGTCGCGTTCCAGCACCACCTGACGGATCTGGCGGCTGTTGAACTGGAACAGCAGGTTAGGGGAGTGGGTGGTAAAAATTACCTGGCTCTTTTTTGAAATCCGATATAGGATTTCGCTGGATTTCTTTTGCAGGCTCGGGTGGAGAAAAATTTCCGGGTCCTCCATGAGGATGATTCCCGGAATACGCCCTTCGTCCTGGAGATATGTTTCTAACAGGGACAGCAGGTAAATGCTGCGCATGCCCTTGCCCAGGATGGTGATTGGCGCAGGCTCCTGGCGGCCCCGGGGCTCCATAGTCACATTTACCTGGAAAATCCGGTCTGTGTTGCAGCTCAGCTCATAGCGGATACTGCCCGCAAAACCGCCGTTGCGATGGAAATTTTGGTTTACTCTGCGGGAGAAGGAGTCCAGATTGAGCTGGTAAAGCTTGTATTCGAGAAGCTTTTCCGCCTCGAATGCATTGAGCTGGTCCGGGGTCTTTTGGTTGATCAGGCCAATACAGGAATAGCAGTGGCTGCATTTTTTCGCCCGGTCAAAGAGGCAGCAGTCTGCACGCATCTGATTGAGCAGGTCATCCTCCATAAATGCCAGGAGGTTATCCTGAATCCCTTCTAAATCCCGCTGGCTGTCCAGATAATATATCTTTGGAAATACCTGTGGAATGTAGGGATTGTTCTTGTGTACGCCGTCGCTGTAGCGGATACTGCCGTTATAATTTGCCACAAAGGTGAATTCAAGTATCTCGTTATGATAGGAGGGCAGCTTCTTCTGGAAGTCTTTTATCCAGATTTCGGGCCTTCGGTAGGCGCTCACCTTGCGGGAGTGGTGCAGCAGCTCTAAATCCTCCTGAGTGATGCGCAGAGAAACACTGATTTCGATATTTTGTTTGTGTGCGTTGAAATCAGAGGGTGTGACAGTGTACTGTCCGCCCACGGCACACAGCGCATTCAGCACAGAGGTTTTGCCCACGCTGTTTTTGCCCACAAGGATGAGGGCATTTTCAATATCATGGATTTCCAGGTCGCGGATTAACTTAAAATTCTTAATGTGTAGTTTTTCTATGCGCATGGCTGTGTCCTTTCACAAATATTATGTTTTCATGAGGAAAGCGCGGGTAAATGCGCAGACCAATATGAACTCTTACTTCAGTATATCATATTATAAAGAGAAAATAAGTTGAATTCTGGAAAAAGGGCAGAAGTTATGTTACAATTTCACATAGCAGTGAATATGTACATGTGTGCCTGACAAAAACAAGTTCTGGACTGGTATCTTTTTGACACTTACAGCTTTGGTGCTGTAAATACAAATAATGAAAGAAATGATAATACAGATGAATAATAAGCGTGATAAAAAGCCGTGGTTTAGTATCCGGCGGCAAATGTTGGTTTTTATGGTTATCCTGTTGTTTATGGCAGTTATATCGGCCGTGGAATTAAAGAAAGCCCGGGAAGTTCTCGATGACGTGGATAAGATTTGGGATGATTATCAAATCTGTGAGACGGAGAGTACGAATCTGAGAAACGCTTCGGATTTACTTACGAATGCGGTCCGGGATTTTGTTCTTTCCTCCAGGCTTACGGATATGGAGAAATACTGGGAAGAGATTGATGTGCACAGGATGAGAGAGAAGGCGGTAAGCCGGCTTACGGAAATGGATCTCACCGAGAAGGAAGCGGCTTTGGTTCAGGAAGCAAAAAATGAATCAGACAATCTTATGAAGGTGGAAATTCACGCCATGCGTTTAATCGCGCAGAATCTGGGGCTTTCAGTAAATGAGCTGCCGATTGAGGTGAGTAAGGAAACACTATCTACCGAGGAACTGGCGCTCTCAAATGCGCAAAGGATAAAAAAAGCTCTCGACACGGTTTTTGGAGATGATTATACAGATAGTAAGGATATTATCAACAATAAGTTGAGAGAATTCCAAGCCTTGCTGGTGAATCGGAAAAAGGCCGAGGTGAATGCGGTACAGACAAATACCAGAGTTACCTTGCATAAAGAGCATTATTTGAATCTTACATTCAGTTTTTTGTTTGCAGCGTACCTTCTACTGTATTATTGGAAGGTTGCACTGCCGTTTCGCAGATATAACGATGGAATCCAGAGGATTGCGAGAGGAGAAATCCGGAAGCTTCCGCTCTGCGGGCCATATGAAATGCAGAGATTTGGTGAGAATTTTAACCGTATTTACGAGGAGTGGCAAGAGCAGAACAGAAGGCTTGGGGAGCTGAGTAAGATGGATTTTCTTACAAAGCTGCCAAACAGTCTGGCATTGGAAGAGCAGATGGGGTTCATCTATGAAAATCAGCCGGATACATTCGCGCTTTTGAAGATTGACGTGGATTCCCTGCGCAGGTTTAATGAGGAATATGGTCATCTCACAGGCGACAATATTTTAATCCTGGTAGCCAAGGCACTTCAGAGTGTAATCAACGAGCAGGGAATGGCTGTCCGTTTGGGCGGTGAGGAATTTCTGGCTGTGTTTGAGAATAAGACTGCAGCCCAGGTGGAGGAGCTTTCTGCAAGGATACTGGACGCGGTGCGTGGGGTAGATTGCAGGCATGCGGGAGTGATTACAGATCATGTATCTCTGACTGCCAGTATTGGCGGTACATTTTGGAAAAAAGGAAGAGCTGCCCGGCTTTCTCTGGATGAGCTGGTGGCTCAGGCAGACCTGGCGCTTACAGTATCAAAACAAAACGGTAAAAACAGAAGTACCATGTACCAGGAGGGCGACAGCTCTTTTCGGCGTGTTGCCAAGGAGAGGCATTCCGGGTGGGATGTGCTGGAGGATATGTACGACGCGCTGGAGGACCATGAATTTATCCCATATTATCAGCCGCAGTTTGATTTCAGGGCCGGACGTATGACAGGAGCCGAGGCGTTGGTGCGCTGGGCACATCCTGTCAGAGGGATTCTTTCTCCTGCAGTTTTCATCCCGGCTTTTGAAAAGAATGGGCTGGTGAAGGAATTGGACCTGGAAATGTTTCGCCAGGTATGTGCTTCGCTTCGTAAGTGGAAGGATATGGGCATAAAAACGCCTGCGGTTTCCTGTAATTTTTCCCGGCTTCATTTTGACGGAAGCGGGGAGCTGCCCCGTAAGATAAAAGCCATTGCCAGGGAATATGATATCCCTCCGTCAGAGCTTACCGTGGAGATTACGGAGAGCGCGCTCAGTGAAAATTCTGCGAATCTGAAGGAGGAGCTGGAGGAAATCCGCCGCCTGGGCTTTGAAATCGCGCTGGATGATTTCGGGGTGGGGTATTCGTCACTCGGAGTGCTCACGGAGTTTCCTATTAACTATCTGAAGATTGATAAGAGCTTTCTTGACCGGGATTTGAAAGACCGGAAGAATTTCGAGCTGCTTAAAGGGGTGTTCCATATTGCGGAGGCGCTCAGTCTTAAGACGATATGCGAAGGGGTAGAGAGTGAGCAGCAGGCGGATCTGCTGAGAGAGATGGGCGGCATGTATGCCCAGGGCTATTACTATTCCCGGCCGGTGGATTCGGATAAATTCAGAGAAATGTTGAAGGCATGAGAAAATAGAAAAGGCACGCCTCTTGACGGTTGACCTTTGGCCATCCCGCCGGGCGTGCCTTTTCTGCGCAGCCAGCTGCTAGAGCCAGCTATGTAGTCAGCCGCTAAAGCCAGCTGTTAGAGCCAGCTTTGCAGCCAGCACCAGGGCCAGTGGTTAGAGCCAGCTATGAAATCAGCTGCTAGTGCTGGTGGCTGGAATCAGCCGTTATAGAGCTGGTAGTATTTACCCTTTTGTGCAATAAGCTCGTCGTGGGAGCCGCGCTCGATGATGCGTCCCTGCTCCAGGACCATGATGCAGTCGCTGTTGCGTACAGTGGACAGGCGGTGGGCGATCACGAAGGTGGTCCGGCCCTGCATGAGCTTATCCATGCCGTCCTGTACAAGCTTCTCGGTACGTGTATCAATGGAGCTTGTCGCCTCGTCGAGGATCAGCACCGGAGGGTCGGCCACGGCTGCTCTGGCAATGGAGAGAAGCTGGCGCTGTCCCTGGCTCAGATTCGAGCCGTTGCCCTTGAGCATGGTGTTATACCCGTCCGGGAGCCTGCGGATAAAGCTGTCTGCGTTTGCAAGCTTCGCTGCGGCGATGACCTCCTCATCCGTGGCGTCCAGCTTGCCGTAGCGGATGTTTTCCATCACGGTTTCGGTGAAAAGATTGGTATCCTGAAGGACGATGCCCATGGAACGGCGCAGATCGTCCTTTTTAATTTTAGTCACATTGATACCGTCGTAACGGATTTTTCCGTCCTGGATATCATAGAAACGGTTCAGCAGGTTTGTGATGGTAGTCTTACCTGCGCCTGTGGAGCCTACAAAAGCAATTTTCTGTCCGGGAGTGGCGTACATCTTTACATCGTGAAGGACAATCTTATCAGGATTGTAGCCGAAATCCACGCCGTCGAGTACCATATCTCCTTTTAATTCCACATAATCTGTGGTGTTGGTGGCTTTGTGGAAATGCTTCCACGCCCAGCGTCCGGTGCGGGACTTGGATTCCACAAGGGCTCCGTCAACTTCTTTTACATTTACAAGAGTTACATATCCATTGTCCTCCTCCGGCTTTTCGTCCAGAAGGTCAAAGATACGTTTGGCTCCGGCCAGAGCCATGACAATGCTGTTAAACTGCTGGCTTACCTGGTTGATGGGCTGGTTAAAGCTCTTATTAAAGGTCAAAAAGCTTGCCAGGCCGCCCAGAGTGAAGCCGCCGAAGCCGTTGATCGCCAGGATGCCGCCTATGATGGCACAGAGCACATAGCTTACGTTCCCAAGCTGGGCCACCGTGGGCATCAGAACGTTTGCAAATTTGTTGGCGTTGTCTGCGCTTTCGAAGAGCTTGTCGTTAAGCTCGTTGAATTTCTCAAGGCTTTCTTCCTCATGGCAGAATACCTTGACGACCTTCTGGCCTTCCATCATTTCTTCGATATAACCGTTGATAGTGCCAAGGTTTGACTGCTGAGCCATGAAAAACTTACCGCTCAGGCCTGCCAGACGGCGGCTGACGGTGAGCATGATGCCTACCATTACAAGAGTCAGTATCGTCAGCGGAATATTCAGAATGATCATGCTCACAAATACGCTTACGATAGTCACAACACTTGAGAGCATCTGTGGGATACTCTGGCTGATCATCTGGCGGAGTGTATCAATATCATTGGTGTAGATGGACATGATATCGCCGTGAGCGTGAGTGTCAAAATATTTCACAGGCAGTGTTTCCATGCGGGAAAACATGTCGTTTCTTAAGTTTCGGAGCGTTCCCTGGCTGACATAGATCATGATCCGGTTGTAAGTATAGGTCGCTGCCACGCCGATGGCATAGAAGCACGCCACCTTTCCGATCGCCAGGGCCAGCGGTGCGAAATCCGGGTCCTGGGTGTTCAGAAGCGGTATAATGTATTGGTCGATCAGTGTTTTGGTAAACATGGTTCCCTGCACATTTGCCAGCACACTGACAAAGATACAGATAATTACAAAAATAATATGGAATTTATAGCCCTGCATCAGATAACGGAACAGGCGTTTTAAAAGCCCGCCGCGGTCCTCGATTTTCGAAGCCGGAAGTCTCATGTTTTTATTCATGTTTCTGCTCATGCGGTTTCACCTCCTGCTGTCTGGTCGAAGTCGCCGCCGCCCTTTGTCTGGGAGTTGTATACCTCCTGATAGATGGCGTTGTCTGCAAGGAGCTCCTCGTGGGTACCGAAGCCGTTGATCTGCCCGTTGTCCATGACAATGATGCGGTCTGCACTCTGGATACTGGAAACTCTCTGGGCAATGATAAGCTTGGTGGTATCCGGGATTTCCTCGGCAAAAGCCTTGCGGATACGGGCGTCGGTGGCTGTATCTACGGCACTGGTGGAATCATCGAGAATCAGGATCTTCGGCTTTTTCAAAAGCGCTCTGGCAATACAGAGACGCTGCTTCTGTCCGCCGGAAACGTTGGTTCCGCCCTGTTCAATGTATGTCTCGTATTTGTCCGGCATACGCTGGATGAAGTCGTCGGCGCAGGCAAGCTCGCAGGCGCGGCGGCATTCCTCCTCGGAAGCCTCCTTATTTCCCCAGCGCAGGTTTTCCAGAATGGTTCCGGAGAAAAGCACGTTTTTCTGGAGTACCACGGCTACCTGGTTTCGGAGTGTGTCCATGTGGTAACGGCGGACATCAATGCCGCCCACCAGAACTGAGCCCTGGGTCACATCGTAGAGACGGCTGATGAGGCTTACCAGGCTTGATTTGGCGCTGCCTGTGCCGCCGATGATGCCGATAGTCTCTCCGGAGCGGATGGACAGATTAACATCCTTGAGCACCGGCTCCTTGCTGTCTTTTTTATAACTGAAATCTACATGGTCGAATACGATACTGCCGTCCGGAACTTCGGTGATGGGATTTTCCGGATCGGTGAGGTCTGTTTTTTCATTGATGACCTCAGCTACACGCTCGGCGCTTGCCATACTCATGGTGATCATTACGAAAACCATGGAGAGCATCATCAGGCTCATGAGAATGTTCATACAGTAGGTAAGGAGGCTCATAAGCTCGCCTGTGGTAAGGCTGCCGCCTACGATCATTTTTGCTCCCAGCCAGCTTATGCACAGGATACAGGCGTAAACAGTAAACTGCATGAGCGGCATGTTGAGTACCACAAGCTTCTCGGCCTTGACGAACATTTCATAGACCTTGTTGCAGGCTTTCTGGAATTTCGTGGTTTCGTGATCCTCACGCACATAAGCTTTTACCACACGGATGGCGGTAATGTTTTCCTGTACGCTGGCGTTTAAGTCATCGTACTTGCGGAACACAGCCTGGAAATATTTTGTCGCACGGCTGAGGATTAGAAACAGACAGATTCCCAGAAAGATTACGGCGATGAGATAGATGCTTGCAAGCCTGGCATTTACGAAAAACGCCATGGCCATGGCGCAGATCAGGCTGGCCGGGGCGCGGGTGCACATACGCAGGATCATCTGGTAGGCATTCTGCAGGTTGGTCACATCTGTGGTGAGACGGGTGATCAGGCCTGCGGTACTGTATTTGTCAATGTTGGAAAAGGAAAAGCTCTGGATGTTGGTGTACATGGCTTTTCGTAAGTTGCGGGCAAAGCCTGTGGAGGCGCGGGCGCCGTATTTTCCGCCCATGACGCCGGTGAAAAGACCGAGCAGCGCCAGAAGGGCCATTACTGCTCCCATCCGGTAGATGTGTCCGATATTACCGGCCTCCACTCCGTTGTCGATAATGGAAGCCATGACCAGAGGGATAAACGTCTCCAGCAGAACCTCCAATATCATGTAGAAAGGGGTCAAAAGAGAGGCTTTTTTGAACTCTTTGACCTGGGCTAATAGTGTTTTGAGCATAGAAATCTCCTTTCTTTTTTTGCTAATGTGTGCAAGATTATTGTGTGGATGTGTCAAATGCTGCGTTTCTTCGTAGTACAATGACTAAGACGTCGATGTGTCAGTTGCTTATTATCCATTGTACTTAATGTTAAGTTCTATGTTTTGTTTAATTAGATGGACAACCTCAAAGAAGCTGTCAAGCTGCTCCTGTGTAAGTCCGTCTTTCAGCTTATGCTCCACCTCTTCCAGACTGTGCATGATGGCGAGCTGAAGGGCAATGCCTTTTTCTGTGAGTACAAGGCGCTTCAGCCTGGCGTCTGTGGGGTGGGGCTCCCGGGTGAGAAAGCCTTTTTTCTCCATCAGCTTGAGTATGCCTGTGGCTGTGGAGCGGGCGATGCGGAATTGGGCTTCGATATCCTTCTGGAAAAGGTCTTTGTCTCTGTTTTTGTAGAGGTAATCGATAATCCAGCTCTGCATCTGGGTGAGGCCTTGCTTTTCGGTGAGCTTCGACTGGTGGGCGCTGATCATCCGGCCCAGCATATTGTCCAGGGTATGTATTTCATAACCGACAATGTGTTTTCTTTCCATAATCTCCTCTTTCATGAGTAATTGTTCCCGGTGCTGCTTATCGGGGAACAATGTTCGTAGGCGAACTGTTAGGGTACGAACTAATTATAGCCGCATGAAATTGATTTGTCAATATGGTTTTTACGGGGCCCCACGGAAAGGTTTGAACGGTGAGGAGAAGGAAATTCGGCGCGGGGCGCTGGCGCTGTCTTGTCAGGCATGGCTCGCTTCCCTTCAACTAATTCCCAACTGCGACTAAGGCGCTCGAGAAGAGCTCTCGCGCCTAAGTCTTAGTAGGGAATGGATTTTCAGGCGCGCTTCCGCAAAATGCCTGACAAGGCCAGCGCCAGCGCCCCGCGCCGAATTTCCTTCTCCTCACCTACCACTACGTTTTCGTACCCCTCGTATGGAGGGCATGTGCAGTTTGTCCATGACAAACTGCACTTTTTGTCGTTTTTATGGGGGATTTGTGGGTGGAAATGTTGTATTTCAACGGTGGATGCTGATTGTCCAACTTGTGTTGTAGATGTGAAAAAAGTGTGTTTTAATGGGGCTACATTAAGGGAGATGTGAGAAGCACTCCTGACAAAATGAAGGGAGATAAGGTATGAGGAAAAGGATGAACAAATTACTGGCGCTTGGGCTTGCGGTGACGATGGTGGGTAGTAATGCCGTTTGTGTGGCTGCGGCGGATGTGACGGCGAGTGGTGAGAAGTGGTCACAGGAGGAGACGGCGGACGGCTGGATCAAGGTGACGAATGAGGGCGGTGAGACGCTGGGGTATAGTAAGGATTCCGGTGTGACGCTTATCGAGCAGGATGGTTATGCATTCAAGGACCTTGATAAGGACGGGGAGCTGGATGTTTATGAGGACTGGAGAGAGGAGGACCAGACAAGAGCGGAGGATCTGGCCGGAAAGCTTAGTACGGAACAGATTGCGGGGCTGCGTTATACGGCAAAGGACCCGGGCGCGGATGCGAAGGCGTTTGAGGAGGATTTGAATAATAATGTGCGTCATTTTCTGGGGAATGCGCTTGCAAGTAGTGCAACGGACATTATTACGGAAGAAGTGAATAAGATGCAGGAGATGGCGGAAAAGGCGGATTATGGTATTCCGGTCATTCCGAGTATGGACCCGCCGTCCAAGTATATGCATAACATGAGTGCGCTGGCTCTGGCGTCTACTTTTGATACAGAGGCTGTGAAGGGTTTTTATAATGATACTGCTGCAGCAATGAGATCGGTTGGTGTATATGAGCTTCTTGGGCCGCAGGCAGATTTGGCCACAGAGCCGCGCTGGTCACGGGCGGAATCTACCTTTGGAGAAGATCCGGCGCTTGTAACGGATATGGTGAAGGCTGCAATTACTGGCCTTCAGTCTACGTTTGATGAGGAAGGAAATGATCAGGGCTGGGGCGAAGACAGTGTGATTGCGCAGGTGAAGCACTTCCCGGGCGATGGAGCAGCAGAGGGCGGACGTGAATCTCATAATAAGTTTGGCAAATATAATGTGTATCCGGGCGATGCCTTTGCTACCGCATTAGTTCCGTTTTTTGACGGTGCATTTAAGCTTGACTCTGCAACGGAAACAGCGTCAGCGGTTATGCCTTCTTATTCAATCGCTTACGACGAAGATGAAAAGTATGGTGAATTAGTAGGAAGTAACTTTAGTGAGTATAAGATTAATCTGCTTCGGGAAAATGGCTATGATGGCATTATATCTACTGACTCTTTGATCATGGAGGGGAATGCGGGGAATGTACCGACAATCTCTGTGCATGGAATGGATGGGATGGACAGCCAGGAAGTCATCTATCAGATTATCAAAATCGGGATTGACCGTATCCTGATGCCTGATTTTGGTGAGGAGGTTCCTTATGTACAGCAGATTGCGAACTGCTATGATATGCTGGTGGAAGAGTTCGGTGAGGAAGCGGCACATGAGAATTTCTATGGTTCTGCAGTGCGGTTGTTAAGAGAGTACATGAAGACAGGCGCTTTTGAGAATCCATATTCCGAGACGGAAAAAGCGGTAGAGCTTATCGACAACAGCGGAATCAGCAATGGTTTCAGTGAGTTAGGACAGAAATCGATCGTTATGCTGAAAAATAGCGAGGGTACTATCGCAGAGCGTGGTGAACTCCCGACTGTTTATATTCCTATGACCTTTAATGCGGCAACTTCCGGAGGAATGTACGGAGGAAGCGGAACACCGGCTTCCTGGTCACTTCCGATCGATGAGGAGACTGCAAGCCAGTATATGAATATTGTAACAGATACCGTAGGAGAGCCCAGCGGAAAGGATGAAGAGGGAAATGCTGCTTATACAGAAGAAGATATCGTTCGTGCAAGTGCGGAAGATTTAGCAGCATGTGATATGGCAGCAGTATTTGTTTCTAATCCGAGTACAGGAAACGGATATGACAGTGAAACAGATACCTATAAACCGATTTCCCTGCAGTACGGTGAGTACACTGCAGATTCCGAAAGTGTCCGTAAGGAATCTATTTCACAGGGTGTGGTAGAGGAAATCGTAGAGACACCGTATGGTCCGCAGACAAATAAGAATAAAGAGGATCGTTCTTACTATGGGGAAAGTACATCTGCTTCCAATTACAGTGATTTGGAGATGATTCAGGAAGTAGCGGCGGCTATACCGGAAAGCTGCAAGCTGGCAGTGTGTGTAACCGCATCAAATGCCATGATTTTCTCAGAATTCGAAAATGATGCAGATGCGATTTTAGTAAGTTTTGGCGCGGCAGCCGATAATTTCATGCCAATCCTTGGCGGACAGGTAGAACCGAGCGGCTTACTGCCAATCCAGATGCCCGCAAGCATGGAAACAGTAGAAGCACAGATGGAAGATGTACCGCGTGATGTAGAGTGCTATGTAGACTCTAACGGAAATACATATGACTTCACCTTCGGTCTGAACTGGTCCGGGAAGATTGAGGACGAGCGTGTAGCCGCATATAATGTAGAGCCGCTTACCACACCGGAGACGATTACCTATACGGCAGCGGAATAATCATAAAAAGGTTTGTAACAGTTTAGACAGGTTTGTACTGTTACGAAAGTTACAGTGAAACATCACAGTAAAAAGTTACAGAAATAAAAGTCATACGGGAAGGCTGGTGCAGAAAATACGTTTCATTCACCAGCCTTTTTGTGATATACTGACAAATATATCATGGAAGACGTTTGTACAGTAAAAGAAGTAATAAAACAAATGAAAATTCTCTATGGGGGAGATGAGTGACTATGAGATTATCCGGTGTATTGGAACTGGTTCCGTGGGTGCTTCAGCAATTGTTGGTTTCCGTGGCATATGTTTTTGCCTGTCACGGAATCCGGTATCGCGGAAACCAAAAGGAAAACACAGCAGGAATGAAAAAAAGAAATGCACGGTATGCAATGGAAGGGATCATATTACTGCTGATTTTTACGTTTCTGGGCATTGCAGCCGATTTTATTTTTAAAAGTCCCCCGTTTTTAGTAGTCTGGAGTGTGGTTCAATGGGGGGCGCTGGCGTTATATTTACACTTCTTTTCTGAGTACCGCAGCAAGACGAAATTTATTGTGTGGTGTTCCATGATAGCAGGTCTGCAGTCATTAACTTCCATTGCAGGACAGATAAGCTATCTGACAGGAGCTTATCTGGGAAAGGGCTGGCCGGAAGCCGCTGCCCGTGTTTTCGTATATTTGCTTATTCCGCTGCTTGCGGTGTATCTTTCCAGATGGAACTTTGATGATTTTGAAAAGCTTCCGGTACCGGGGCTGATTTTAATCCTTTGCGGTGATTTTTCCCTTATGTGCCTGGTGGTGACAGAATCCGTATGGCCCACAACAGGAATAGAAGAAGTGAAACGTTTTCTGGTAACCTACCTCTGCCTTTTGATTATTGTGCTGGCTTCTATCTATGCGCTTTATTCTGTGTGCAAGGGACAGGACAGCATTATGCTTCTCCGGGAAGAAAAACAGCAGCTTGAGAAAGAAAAAGAGCGCTTTTATATGGCAAAGGAACAAATGGAAGAAATCCGCAGTATCCGCCATGATTTAAAAAACCAGCGTTCCTATATGAAGATTCTGCTGCAGGAGAAGCGTTACCAGGAGCTGGAGAATTATTTTTCGGAAACTGACCCCAGCTTCTCCGTGCCGAAAAACTATGTGAATTGTGGAAATAAGAGTGTCAATGTCATCTTAAATATGGAGTACGCGAAGGTGGATTCCCAGATTACCATAGATTCGCTGCTGGTAGTGCCTCCGGTGCTGCCGTATCAGGATGACGAGCTTTGCAGCCTGCTCACCAATCTATTGGACAACGCTATTGAGGAATGCCGCCGCATCAGGGAAAAGGGAGAAACAGAGCCTAAAATCAGATTGGAAATTTATCCGGAGGCAAATTATCTTTATATTCTTTGCTGCAATACAACAGATAAATCCACACTGTCCTACTGGATGGACGGCGTCCGCAGCACAAAGGAAGACCAGGTGCAGCATGGGTATGGTACGCAGATTGTTGCGAGAATTGCAGAAAAATATAATGGCTGTGCAGAGTATTCTGTCCAGGACGGATACTTTACGGCAAAAATCCTTATGGAAATGACGGGAGGACAGCAGCATGATTAAGATTGCATTGTGCGATAATGATGAGCGTGCCCTGCCTGTGGTTGAGGGAGCTGTGATTTCTGCATTTCGGGCGCAAAAGCTGGATGTGCGTACTGTGTGCTACTGCTCAGGCAAGGAGCTTCTGCAGGCGATGGAGACAGAGAATTTCCACATCGTGCTTCTGGATATCGACATGCCTCAGATGGATGGGATAGAGGTCGGAAAACGAATCCGTCTTCAGAAAAATACTGTGGAAATTGTCTATGTTTCTGAGTGCGAGGACAGGGTGTTTGAAGCTTTTTCCGTTTATCCACTGGGCTTTGTGCGGAAGAGCAATTTCTTGAATGACATCACAGACCTTGTGAGATTATATATTAAAAAGCATTCCCGCAGCCAGCAGACAGAGCAGCTTGTGTTTTCCACACGGACAAAGACCGTTATTTTGAAACGCAAGACGATTCACTATATCGAAGGGAGCGGAAATTATCAGCTTGTTTTTATACATGGACAGAAGGAACCTCTTGAGGTCAAAATGACCATGGACAAGCTGGAGGAAGTGCTGGAACCCCTGGGCTTTATCCGGATACATAAAGGGTATCTGGTCAATTACATCTATATACAAAAGATCCAGTCAGGCCATGTGATTTTGAAGGATGGAACGGAGCTTCCTGTGGGGCGGAGCAGGGTGAAGGAGGTCCGCAGCAGGTTCCTTTCCCTCATTGACAGTTAATTAAGGTATGCTTCGGCGTACTTGCTGAGAGCCGCACGTCATGTAGAGCAGGACGTGCGGTTCTGCTATATAGAAATGCTGTTCGTCAAAGGATGAACAGCATTTTTGCGTCCAAAATGCAGGATATCCAGACAAAAATGACATATTTCAACAATAAAGGCCGTTCGTCCAGCGCGCCTTGTAGATGTGAAAAATTCGTGTTTTAATAAGCTCATCTTAAGACATGCAGCGAAAATACCTGCATGAAAACAACAAAAAAACGAAGCGAAAGAGGAAAATCATGAAGAAAAGGATGAGCAAATTACTGGCGCTGGGCCTCGCAGTAAGCATGGTAAGCAGCACGGCTGTTTACGCGGCAGAAGGCGATGCAGCGGCAGGCGGGGAGAAATGGTCCCAGGAAGAAACAACGGACGGCTGGATCAAGGTATCCAATGAAGGGGGAACAACACTTGGATATAGTAAGGATTCCGGTGTGACCATTATCGAACAGGACGGATATGCATTTAAGGACCTGGATCAGGACGGAGAGCTGGATGTATATGAGGACTGGAGAGAGGATGATGCGGCTCGTGCAGCAGACCTGGCGTCCAAGATGACAGGAGAAGAGATTGCGCCTCTTCTGACACATGGAGGATGGTCAAGCTTTGGTTCTGACGTTGGCGTAGACGAGGAATATCTTGCAGCAGGCGGACGTGCCGGAGTCACCCGCTCCGCAGGAAATGAAGGAAACACAGAAAAAGCAGTAGAGTGGAACAACGCACTGCAGACCTATGCAGAGGCAAACGGCGGACACGGCGTCCCGGTCACTATCAGTATTGACCCCAATGGAATTTCCGGGACAGCAGACGGAAACGGTCTGGCTTCCACAATGGATACAGAGCTGGCAAAAGAGATTGCCCAGCAGAATTCCAAGGATTACCGTTCTGTTGGCGTGACCATGCTCTTAGGGCCGCAGGTTGATATTGCGACACAGTCTACCTGGTGCCGTACAAGCGGAACGTATTCCGAAGACCCGGCATTAAACAGAGACTTGGCAAAGGCATATGTTTCCGGTCTTCAGTCAACCTATGATGAAGAGGGAAATGACCTTGGCTGGGGTGATGATTCTGTAGTGGCAATTGCAAAACACTTTGCAGGAGCCGGAGCCTCCGAAGGCGGACGTAACGACCATGGTGATGCCGGAAAATATACAGTTTTCCCGGGAAATAACTTCGCGGCACATCTGGTAGCATTCTTTGACGGAGCATTTAACCTGGATTCTGTTACAGAAAAAGCAGGCGGCGTGATGCCGAACTATGCAATTGCTTATTCTGAGGACGAATCTTTAGGAGAGCAGGTAGCCGGAGCTTACAGCGAGTATAAGATCAATCTGCTGCGCGGCAATGAATATGACGGATTTATCCTGACAGACTGGCAGATTACCGAGGACGACACCCGTACCTATGGCGTGGAGGACTTGACAGAAGGAGAAAGATTTGCCCGTTTGTTCGAAGTGGGATGTGACCAGATCGGAGGCACAACGAACGTTGAAGCTGCTCTGGAAGGTTATGAGATTATGAAAGAAGATGTCGGGGAAGAGGAGGCACTCTCTTTAATGCAGGAGCATGCAAGACGTTTCTTCTTAACACAGATGGAAGTAGGACTGTATGACAATCCATATATTTCCACTGAGAATGCAGTGGCAAATGCATGGAGCGCAGAGCACAAAGAACTGGGAACAAAAAGCCAGGAAGCTTCTGTAGTGATGCTGAAAAATTCCGAGAATGCCATTCATGCATATGATGCTTCAGCAGAAAAAGAAAGCGTTTATATCCCTTATAAATTTGTTTCTCATTCAGAGGTTTCTTTCCCCAATGGAGCCGCAGGCGCGCCGGAAATGACCGTGACATATAGCTGGGAGCCATGTGCAGATGTGGATGTATATAGCCAGTATTACAACGTAGTGACAGACTCCGTGGGCGAACCAACAGGAGAGGACGGAACCTATACAGAGAATGACGTGATCCGCGCATCAGAAGACGAAGTCGCAGCATGTCAGTATGCTCTTGTGGCCATAAGCAATCCGGTAACAGACAGCTCCGTAGATGAGGACGGCGTTTATCATCCGGCATCCATTCAGTATGAAGAATATACAGCAGAAAACGCTCATGAGGCAATTGCAAATGGCGTGGAAATCGTAGAAATCACCGACGGTTATTACGGCGTGACCACACAGGAAGTAGAAGAAGACCGCTCCTATACAGGACAGTCCGCAGATAAAGCAAGCAACTATGCGGACTATGAGCTTCTCAAGTATGTAGACAGTGTTGTGGGAGAAAACTGCAAAACAATCGTATTAATGAAAATGAGCTCTGTTGGATGTATGGTCTGGTCAGAGGTAGAACCGATGGCAGATGCGATTCTTGTATATTATGCAGGTATGTCTGACATTCATACACAGGAATCCCTTGCAAATATTGTAGCCGGAAACACAGAACCATCCGCCCTTCTTCCCATGCAGCAGCCTGCAAGCATGGATGCTGTAGAGGCACAGTCAGAGGACGTGCCCCGTGATGCAGAATGCTATGTGGATGCAGACGGAAACACCTATGATTTCGCGTTCGGCCTGAACTGGTCCGGCGTGATTAAGGATGAACGTGTAGAAACATACAGCGCCGAGCCGCTTACTACACCGGAAACCATTTCTTATACGACAGCTGCAACAGCAGAGTAAGCTGTCAGCGCTTCGTGGTGTAGTATGGAGCACCTCTCTGCACCACGAAGCAGTAACAAAACAGTAGTAAAGCTGTGACAAGACGGCAGTGAAACAGTAACTAAGTTATGATTTAAATTAAAATATACAGGAGGTATCACAAGAAAATGAAGAAAAGAATGAGTAAGTTAATGGCACTGGGCCTTGCGCTCACCATGGTAAGCAGCACGGCTGTTTACGCGGCAGAAGGCGATGCAGCGGCAGGCGGGGAGAAATGGTCCCAGGAGGAAACAAAGGACGGCTGGATCAAGGTTACCAATGAAGGCGGTGACACCCTTGGCTACACCAAGGATTCCGGCGTTGCCATCATTGAGCAGGACGGATATGCATTTAAGGATTTGGACCAGGATGGCGAGCTGGATGTATATGAGGACTGGAGAGAGGATGATAAGACCCGTGCCCAGGACCTTGCTTCTCAGATGAGCGGAGAGGAAATTGCACCTCTTTTAACTCATGGCGGATGGATGTCCTTTGGAAAAGATGTGGGAACTGACGAGGAATATCTTGCAGCAGGCGGACGTGCGGGAGTCACCCGTTCCGCAGGAAATGAAGGCAACACAGAAATGGCTGTGACCTGGAATAACGAGCTGCAAAAATATGCGGAAACCAACGGCGGACACGGCGTTCCGGTTACCATCAGTATTGACCCCAACTATATTTCCAATATCATTGATAAAAACGGACTTGGTGCAACAATGAATACCGATACGGCAAAACAGGCCGCACAGGAACATTCCAAAGCATACCGTGCCGTAGGCGTCACCATGCTGTTAGGACCGCAGGTGGATGTAGCCAGCGAAAGCTCCTGGGACCGTACCTCAGGTACATTTTCCGAGGACCCGGCTTTAAACAGAGATATGGCAAATGCTTACATCTCTGGCCTGCAGTCTACCTATGATGAGGAAGGCAACGACCTTGGCTGGGGAGACGATTCCGTAGTAGCGATTGTGAAGCACTATGCAGGCGCCGGCGCTTCCGAAGGCGGACGAAATGACCACAATGATTCCGGTAAATATACAGTATTCCCGGGGAACAACTTTGCCGCACATTTAATCCCGTTCTTTGACGGTGCATTTAACCTGGATTCCGTAACAGGAAAAGCAGGCGGCCTGATGCCCAATTATGGAATCAGCTATTCTGAGGACGGATCACTTGGAGAGCTTGTAGGAGGCGGCTACAGTGAATTTAAGATGGACCTTCTCCGTGACAATGACTATGACGGATTTATCCTCACTGACTGGCAGATTACCGAGGATGCAGACGGTGCTATGGGCTCCCGTGCATTTGGTGTGGAGGATATGACCCAGGGCGAACGTTTTGCCGCTCTGTTTGAAAACGGTGTAGACCAGATCGGCGGCACCAGCAATACAGAGGCTGCGATAGAAGGCTATAAGATCATGGTTGAAGATCTGGGCGAAGAAGCAGCGCTGGAAAATATGAGAGAACATGCAACACGGTTCTTTGTAACCCAGATGGAAACAGGACTTTTTGAAAATGCATATCTGGATACTGAGGAATCCACTGCAACGGCATGGACCGAGGAAGCAAAAGCTACCGGTACAGAGCTTCAGAAAGCATCTGTTGTTATGCTGAAAAACTCTGACAATACTATTCATGAATATGACGCTTCCGCAGAAAAGCCAACGCTCTATGTACCATACAGCTACAAAGCAAGCGGTGCTGCCTGGATGGGATTCACCTATACCTGTGAGCCGGCTATCGATATTGAGAAAGCAAGCGAATATTATAACGTAGTAACAGACACCCTGAATGATCCAAGCGGTAAGGATGACGACGGCAATGCCATTTATGTGCCGGAGGATATTGTCAGAGCTTCTGCAGAAGAGGTTGCAGCATGTGATTATGCAATCGTAGGAATGAAAGCGCCTTATACAGACGGAACTGTAGATGAAGACGGAGTTTATCTGCCAGCCTCCATGCAGTATGAAGCATACACCGCAGAGACTGCCCCGGAAGAGGCGATCGCAAACGGCACAGAGGTTGTGGAAATCAGCGACGGATACTACGGAGTGACCACACAGGAAGTGGAAGAGGACCGTTCCTATAAGGGAAATACAGCAGAACAGGCAAGTACATACAATGATCTTGAGACACTTCAGTATGTAAAAGGTGCAGTATCCGAAGACTGCCGCATCATTGTTATGATGGGCTCCACTTCTTCAGCAGCTATGGTCTGGACAGAGGTTGAACCGCTGGCAGATGCCATTCTTCTGCACGACAACGATATGAGCTCCGACATGTATGGCGCAGATGTAATGCTGCCTATCATCACAGGACAGACAGAGCCATCCGGTCTTTTGATCAAACAGCAGCCGGCAAGCATGGAAGCAGTAGAGGCACAGTTGGAAGACGTACCGCGTGATGTAGAGTGCTATGTGGATGCAGACGGAAACACCTATGATTTCGCATTCGGATTAAACTGGTCCGGTGTCATCAAGGATGAACGTGTTGAGAAATATAGTGTAGAGCCTCTGACAACACCGGAGACAATCACCTACACCGCAGCAGCAGAATAATCGTAACAGTCCGGAGAGTCTGAACTTTTACAACAATAATCAGATAACTAAGTCATACAGGGAGGCCGGTGCCTGGCACCAGCCTCCTTTCTGGCTTACAGGAGGTAATGAGTATGATCGATCTATTAGTCAAACTGCTTTCCCCGATTTTGATTCCCATGGGAGTCAGTACAGCGGATTTGACGTCCTATCTTACCATGTGTAAGAATTATGTTTATGCACTTTTGATATTAATTGTAGTGTTTGCCGTAGTCATGATAGGCGCCCATTGGTGGGTAAAAAAAGGAACACGCCATGTTGTCCGTATCAGTGCGGTGGTGGCATTGGTTGTTTCCGTTGTTCTGGTAGCGAATCTTGTCTGCTTCGGACCAATGTACAATAACATTTCCGGTATTTTAAATGCTTCTACAGTAGAACTGAATGGAGATACACAGCAGCAGAGCAAGGACATTATCAAACAGACAGGAGAGGAAGGACTTGTGCTTTTGAAAAATGAAGACCTTCTGCCACTGTCCTCTGATGTAAATAAATTAAATGTATTTGGCTGGGATTCTACCAACCCGTTATTCGGCGGAACAGGTTCCGGCTCCTCGGACGGCTCATCCGCGATCGGTGTGCTTCAGTCCCTTAAGGATGCAGGCTATGAGACAAATGAAGATCTGACCAAAATGTACACAGACTATTGCGAGGAACGTCCGGTCATCAACATGACCACACAGGACTGGACCCTTCCCGAGCCTACTGCAGAATATTACACAGATGAGCTCATGAAAAACGCGGCTGATTTTTCCGATACTGCAATGATTGTCATCGGCCGAAGCGGCGGAGAGGGCTCCGACCTGCCGAGAGATATGAATGCAGTGATCAAGGGAACCTATAATCTGCAGGATGAGGTAGCAGTAGATAAAAAAGGAAAGACAAATTATAACTATACATATACAGCAGGAACCTATACCAATAACGGAGACTATGATGACTTTGAAGAAGGAGAACACTATCTGGAGCTTTCCAAAACAGAAGAAGATATGGTGGAAAAGGTATGCTCTTCTTTTGAGAATGTGGTTGTAGTGATCAATTCCTGTAATGCCATGGAATTAGGCTGGGTAGACGAATATGATTCGATCGGCGCGGTCATCCTGGCCCCTGCTACCGGAGAAACAGGAATGGCTGCCCTTGGGGAAATCATCAACGGCACAGTCAATCCTTCCGGAAAAACAGCAGATACTTTTGTAAAGGATCTGACAGCCACACCAACTTATAATAATGTAGGAAACTTTTCTTATACAAATGTTGACGACCTGAAAAAAGATATTGCAAGATCAGACGCAGCATATGAGGGAAATCTTGGATTTGTAAACTATGTGGAAGGAATCTATGTAGGCTATAAATTCTACGAGACAGCAGCGCAGGAAGGGCTAATCACCTATGAGGACGAGGTACAGTATCCGTTTGGATACGGTCTGTCCTATACAAGCTTCGAGCAGGAAATGAAGAATTTTGATGTAGGGGATGAGGCAGTCACCTTCGACGTGGAAGTGAAAAATACAGGAGATACCCCAGGAAAAGATGTGGTAGAGGTTTACTTTACACCTCCATATACAAACGGCGGCATTGAAAAAGCATCCGTTAATCTCATTGAATTCGGCAAAACAGACACACTGGAGCCGGGAAAGAGCGAAACCTTAAGCTTCACAATTCCTCTGGAAGATCTGGCCTCCTATGACAGCGAATGCATAAAAACAGAAAACGGCGGTTATATCCTGGAAGCAGGAGAATACACCATTTCCGTTCGCTCTGATTCTCATAATGTTCTGGGCGAGGAAAACTTCCAGATTGACAAGGATATGGATTACAGCACAACGGCACGTTCCACAGACGGCGTTGTGGCAGTAAATCAGTTTGAAGACTATGCCAAAGGTGAGGCAGTTTACCTTTCCAGGGAAAACGGCTTTGCAAACTATGAGGAAGCGACCTCTGCACCGGCGGATGCGCTGTATGAAATGGATGACGAAACCATAGAACTGATGGATGCTTCGTCCAACCATGGATACGACGGTTCTCAATATGATAACGCAGAGGATGTCATGCCTACCATGGGAGCAGACAACGGACTTACCCTGGCAGATATGACCGGAAAATCTTATGATGATGAGAACTGGGACAAGCTTCTGGATCAGATGTCCTTTGAGGATATGTTCAATCTCATCAATGTAGGCGGATGGCAGACCGTGGAAGTAAAGTCCATAGGTAAGGTAGCCACTTCGGACTGTGACGGCCCTGCAGGTGTCAGCAACTTTGTAACAGGCGTTTATGGTACTGCATATCCTTCCGAAATATTGATGGCACAGACCTGGAATAAGGACCTCATGTACATGATCGGTGCGTCAATGGGACAGGAGTATGCGGAAGCAAATAACTATGGCTGGTACGGACCTGCCATGAACCTGCACAGAAATGCGTTTGCAGGACGTAACTTTGAGTATTATTCAGAGGACAGCGTACTTTCCGGATACTGTGCGGCTTACGAAGTAAACGGCGCGGCTACCCAGGGTGTATATGCTTTTATCAAGCATTTTGCACTGAATGACCAGGAAATCAACAGATGCTCCTTCCTCTTAACCTTTGCAACAGAGCAGACCATCCGTGAGACTTATCTGAAACCCTTTGAGATGTGCGTAAAGAAATTCAACGGAACTGCCCAGGGAATCATGTCTTCCTACAACTTTATCGGTACCGTTGCAGCATGCAGCAACCCGGATCTACTGAACACAGTGCTCAGAGATGAGTGGGGCTTTGTGGGAACCGTGATCACAGATTATAACGGCTCTTACGGATATCAGTCCACAGATTCTGTAATCCGTAACGGCGGCGACCTGATGCTTGGTTATGGACAGGCAGAGACAAACCAGCTGGATGAGAACAGCGCAACCCTTGTACAGACCATGCGCCGCGCCTGCAAAAATATCCTGTATACCATCGGTAACAGCGGATATTACGCAGATCCTACGGCTGTCGTCACCACAGGAGACACAAGCAAGATGGAAAAACTGTTCTATACCATTGACGGTATTGTGGCAGGAGTGGCAGTGCTCGTGGAAGCTTTGGTTCTGGTTCTTTACTTCATGAAAAAAAGGAAGGAAAAGAATGCGATTAAAGTAGAGGTTGTGAAAAAAGAAGAGTAAGAGTTCACACAGGTCTGCGCATTTACTGCGCAGACCGTAAGAAAACGTAAATTTTGCAGGCATACGTCCCCGGGAGGCACCGGGGGCGTTTTGCGAAAAAAGGGTGAAAAGAATGATTAAGGATAAAGATCTTATTCGAAAAAAGATCGTCAAGGAAATGACTTTGGAAGAAAAGTGCTATTTATTGTCCGGAAAGGATTTTTGGCAGACAAGAAGTATCAAACGGCTGAAGATTCCTAATATGACCATGGCGGACGGCCCTCACGGTGTCCGCAAGCAGGAGGGGAAGGGCGATCAGCTTGGGCTGAACAAAAGTGTTCCGGCCACCTGTTTTCCCACGGCCGCTACGATAGCAAATTCCTGGAATACACAGGTGGGAGAGGAAATCGGAAAATGTCTGGGAGAAGAGGCGGCCTGCCAGAATGTGGATGTGCTCCTTGGCCCCGGCATGAACATCAAGCGTTCCCCTCTCTGCGGACGAAACTTTGAATATTTTTCCGAGGACCCATATCTTTCGGGAAAAATGGCAGCAGCTTACATAAGAGGAATCCAGTCCTACGGCGTTGCCGCCAGCCCCAAGCACTTTGCCGTAAACTCCCAGGAGCTTCGGCGTATGGCTTCGGACTCCGTTCTTGATGAAAGAACCCTCCGTGAAATCTATCTCACTGCATTTGAGATTGCCGTGAAAGAGGCAGACCCGCAGTCCATCATGACCTCCTACAACAGAATAAACGGTACTTATGCCAGCGAGAACGGCCATCTTCTTTTGGATATCCTGAAAGAGGAATGGGGCTTTGACGGCTGTGTCATCACAGACTGGGGAGGCTCCAATGACCATGCTGCCGGGGTGCTTGCAGGAAATCATCTGGAAATGCCTACCACCGGCGGAGATTCTGACCTGGAGCTTCTGGACGCGGTAAAATCAGGGAAGGTTCCGGAAAAATGTCTGGATCAGATGGTGGATGAGCTTCTGAAGGTAATCATCAGCACCACAGATGCGGTAGAAAAGAAAAAGGGCTGCAATTTTGATGTTGATCTTCATCATGAGGCTGCGCGCAGGGCAATGGAGGAATCCATCGTTCTTCTCAAAAACGAAGATAACATACTGCCTCTCGACAAGCAGACAAAGGTTGCACTTATCGGGGATTTTGCGGAGACGCCCAGATATCAGGGCGCAGGTTCTTCCATTGTCAATCCCACAAAACTGGATTCCATGAAAGAGGAGATAGCCCATTGGGAACTAGACTGTGTTGGCTTTGCAAAGGGATATCTCCGGGTGGGTGCTCCCAGTGAAAAATTGGAAAAAGAAGCCTGCGAGGTCGCCGGTATGGCCGATGTGGTCCTGCTCTGCATAGGACTGGATGAAATGTCCGAGGCAGAAGGCCTGGACAGAGGGCACATGAGAATTCCGGAGAATCAGATTGCACTTCTGGAAAAGCTGCAAAAAGTAAACGACAAAATCGTGGTTGTATTTTCCGGCGGAAGTGCGGTGGAAATGCCCTGGCTTGATAAGTGTAAGGCTCTTGTGCATGGATACCTGTGCGGACAGGCAGGACCGGAGGCGATTATGAAGGTATTGACCGGAGAAGTAAATCCGTCCGGCAAGCTTTCGGAAACGTATCCGCTGAAATACGAGGATGTGCCAAGCGTGCCTTACTATCCCAGCAAAGAGAGAAACGCAGAGTACAGAGAAAGTCTGTATGTCGGCTATCGGTACTTTGAAACCGCTGGTATTCCGGTGCTCTTTCCATTTGGCTTCGGGCTTTCCTACACTTCCTTTGCGTACAGCGATTTGTCTGTAACGGAAAAGGAGGCTTCGTTTACCATTACCAATACAGGCAGCAGAAATGGCGCGGAGATTGCCCAGTTGTATGTACATGCAAGGTGTACCGGGGTATTCCGGCCGGAGGAAGAACTCAAGGGATTTACGAAGGTGTTTTTAAAGGCCGGGGAGAGCAGACGCGTGGCTATTCCATTAGATGATAAGGCATTCCGCTACTTTAACGTAAAAACAAACCGTTTTGAAGTGGAGGGCGGGGATTATGAAATCAGAATCGGCGCTTCCGCCCGGGATATCCGGCTTTCAGATGTTATCCATATAGAAGGAACAGAAGCTCCGCTACCCTACAATCCGCTTAAAATGCAGTGCTATTATCAGGCTGATCTGAAAAATGTTTCGGATGAGGAGTTCCGGGCATTGCTGGGGCACGAAATCCCGGATGGAAAATGGGATGGAAACCTGGATTTCAATGATGCAATCTGCCAGATGTATTATGCCAAAAGCGGGCTTGCGAGGCTGGTATACAAGGTTTTCCAGTTACTTCTGAAACGCGCGGAGAAAAAAGGTAAACCCAATCTGAATCTTCTGTTTATTTATAATATGCCCTTCCGTGGAATTGCGAAGATGACCGGAGGCATGGTCACGATGGAAATGGCTGAGGGAATCGTCACTGCAGTAAACGGACATCTGTTTAAAGGACTGGGGCGTGTGAGCGGAGGTTTTCTGAGAGGTATGAAAAAGAGAAAATATGCAAAGCACATGGAATAAAGTGGAGTAAAGGAGAAGAAAAATGGTGAATGTTTGGAAAAGCTTTGAAGTAAAGTATCCAGTTGCGGCGAGATGGGTGCGGGAAGGCGGTTTGTTTGTGATCGTCAGTAACCTGATCACTGTATTTAAATATATTCTTCTGCAGTTTCTGCCAAATGCCTTTGCGTCACTTCCTGTAGTGGATTTTGGGTGGCCAGGAATATCCGTGACTCTTTTTGGCGAAAGCTTCAAATGGAATATTATCGGCTATGATGCCGCCCATGGCGGACTTCCCTATTTTTGTGCGTATATGATTGCTATGATAGTCGGAGAATGCATTAATTTTCCGCTCCAGAGGAATGTGGTGTTCCGGAGCAAAGGAAATATAGCAAAGCAGATTGCCTGGTATCTGGTTGCATTTTGCGTGATCACTTGTATTGTCAATTCCATCAATTGCGTATGGGTTGCAGTGGCCGGCATGTTTGTGCCTGACTTTATTTACAATATAGGCACTACAGTGCTGAATGGGGGAGTGTCTATGGTGATATTCTTCTTTGTAAATAAGATTATTTTTCCTGTGGAAGATTAGGTTTTGAGACGGCTGCACTGTCTGCGTTCTGACAGGCGGTGCAGAGGAAGTCTTCCCGGGAAGGTTTTTGAACGGTGAGGAGAAGGAAATTCGGCGCGGGGCGCTGGCGCTGTCTTGTCAGGCATTGCTCGCTTCCCTTCAACTAAGTGCCAACTGCGACTAAGACGCTCACGAGAGCGTTCGCGTCTAAGTCTCCGTAGGCACTGGATTTTCAGGCGCGCTTCCGCAAAATGCCTGACAAGGCCAGCGCCAGCGCCCCTCGCCGAATTTCCTTCTCCTCACCTGCCACTACGTTTTCGTTGCCCTTGCATGGAGGGCGTGTGTAGTGGCTACGTTTTCGGCTCCCTTGCAGAGATTACTTATTTTGGAGGGGATTTTATTTCATGGGTAGAGTATAAATGTAAACATGCTTTTATGCTTTTATATCTATTATGCAGGGAAGTGGGTGGGGAGAGGTGGTAAAATAAATAGTGACTATAATATTTATTGATGGTATAATATCACTATTCATTTATAAACTATCACACGGGAGGGTTAGTAATGAAGAAGAAAAATAAAAACAGCATTTCCAGCGATAAACTGGCGGTAGGATTGTGTTTTGGACTGATAATTGGACTCTTATTAAATAATTTGGCACTTGGTTTAGCGGGTGGAACGTTATACGGCATGATTCCAGGTTCCAAAAATAAAGGCGATAAATAATTCTCCCGGCGAAAACGACAAACACTATGATGGGGTGAAAACGTAGTGGAAGTCGAGAGGAAGGGAAGGGAGAACCGGAGGCGGAGCAGCGGCAGCTTATGTCAGGCAGTTTTGCGGAAGCGCGCCTGAAAATCCATTGCCTACGGAGACTTAGAGACGAAAGCTCTTCTTGAGTCTCTTAGTCGCAGTTGGCAATTAGTTGAAGGGAAGCGAGCATCTGCCTGACATAAGCTGCCGCTGCTCCGCCTCCGGTTCTCCCTTCCCTTCCTTTCGACGTTCAACAACTTTTCGGGACCCCATAATCATTTATAGCCCGGAGGCGTAAGGAAATGAAAGGTTTCAGACTATTTTTCAAAAGGCACTGGAAACTCCTGACAGTGCTTTTTGTGCTATTGTACCTGTTTGTGGGGATGCTGGCGCCGTTTGCCAGACAGAAGAGGATTGAGGCAGGTGAGAATCCCTACCGTAGGGAGGACTTCTATGCCGCAGAAAACGAGGGCATGAGCGTTGACAGAGCGCATGTGGTGGAGGCGAATACCGAGGCTCTGGAGCTGCGGCTTCGGATGGCAGAGGAAGCCAGGGAGCGCATTATACTTTCCACCTTTGATTACCGGGAGGATGAGAGCACCTGGGATTTATCGGCAGCCCTTTATGCGGCGGCTGAGAGAGGGGTACATATTGAAATTATGGTGGATGGCATCAGCGGATTTCTGCGTATGGAGCGCAACCCCTTTTTCTACGCGCTGTCCAGCCATCCGCAGATTGAAATCCGCATTTATAATCCGCCGAATCTTCTCAAACCTTGGGGGCTGAACGGGCGTATGCACGATAAGTATGTAATCTGCGATGACAAGGCAATGCTGCTTGGCGGTCGGAATACTTTCCGCTATTTTCTCGGGGATTATGAGACCAACGACAGGAGCTATGACCGGGAGGTAATGATTTATAATACCGATTATGCAAATGGCACAGCAAAGAGCGTAATCTCCCAGGTGGAGGAGTATTATAACGGCATCTGGGACGGACCATATATGCGGGTTTTCCATGATGATGAGGGCCTTAAGGAGAAGGATAAGGTTCAGGAGTGTATCGTTAAGCTTCAGGAGCGCTATGAGGGGCTTAAGGAGCATTATCCCCAGTGCTTTGATGATTATTCCTATAGGGACCACACGGTAGCTGTGCGCAAGGCGGCCTTGATTTCCGGTGAAACAGGAATATACGGGAAAAAGCCCTATGTTTGGGATACTCTGAAAAACCTTATGGCGGATGCGGACGAAAAGGTGGTTCTCCACACGCCTTATGCTGTATTGGATTCCCAAATGGAGGACGGCATGAAGGAGATTGCGGCAAAGGTAGATGACTTTTCCATGATCCTTAACTCCATTGAGAACGGAGATAATGTCGTAGCGTCCAGTGACTACCGTATTCATAAGAAAGATATCATTGATACCGGAGTACAGTTATACGAGTTTGACGGCGGAGATTCTTCCCACGGAAAGTCTATTCTCATAGACGATGATATGGCCATTATCGGCTCCTTTAACCTTGATATGCGCAGCGTTTATATGGATACTGAGTTGATGCTTGCCATCCACGGCGAGGAATTTAGCAGCGAGCTGAAAGCGCATATGGACGTGTTCCAGGAGAAATGCCGTAAGGTGCTGGATGAGAAGAATTATGAAGTCCCAGAGGGCGTGACGGTGCAGGAGATTCCTCTTAAAAAGCAGATTATCTTTCGTATACTCGGACCGCTGTTACAGCCGTTTCGGTATTTGGCATGAAATTTATTGAAAATATATGATTGTGATGGTATTATTAGAGTAAATAATGACATGGGGATGGAATTATTTGTGAATTAGATCACCTATAACCTGCACATCCTGTAAAGGAGGTATGAATATGACAATTTTATCAAACCAAAGTGTAGCTTTAAAAAAGGGAGGACAGAAAAAGACATATACTTTTTCAAAAAGTGAATTCGATAAAAATAAAGTTCCTCCATATGCCTATGACCTCACAGAGAACGGAGACACAGTAAGCTTTACCTGTGCTTTCGACAGTCTGGGAGACCCTATTTTTAAGAAAAAAGCTGAATAGCTTAAAAGAAATAAATTGTTGCTGGTATGATAACTTGAGTAATAAAAAGTGTAAGAGGAAATATATAAAACAGATTATAAGATAGTGACAAGGGCTGAAAACTTTTCCGTGAGTTTTCAGTCCTTGTTTTTTTGAGGAGGCATATGTGCTCTATTCCCGCTAGCAATGAGCCAAGCGGCCACGCCCGCATGGACATTTGACTTCAGTGCTAAACATACGAGGGGATTTTTGTCGCAAAGAAGTTTTACCTTGCCCAGGATTATAATGTAGGAATAATAAAAGTTTGCGGAAACGCAATATATTACTACCATGTAATGGGGACCAATATTTTTAAATTTTATAAAAGATGAACAAAATGCTCTAAATGTATTGATAAATTATTTCCGGCAGTATATACTAAAATCATAGAATTCCTCCAAAGCAGAAACGGAGGAGCAATGGCAGGACAAAAGACATTCCAGGATTTAACCATAAGCAATGCTTTTATGTTTTCAGCCGTGATGGCGGATGAGGAGATTTGCCGGAAGGTGATTGAGCTGGCGTTGGGATTTCCCATAGCCAAGGTGCGGGTGTGCGTGGAAAAGACTATGGCATACCATTCAGAATATCATGGGATACGTCTGGATGTGTACGCTGCAGATGAGAATCACACCAGATTCAACGTTGAGATGCAGGTGGTGTTTCAGTCTTTTCTCGTGAAGAGGGGAAGGTACTACCACAGCTATCTTGACATGGACGCTTTGGAGAAAGGAGTTTCCTATGGGGAGCTGCCGGATACTTATGTAATATTTATATGCGATTTTGATCCTTTTGGGAAAGGCCTGTACAGATACACCTGCGAAAGCAAATGTGTGGAAGCTGACTTTTCTATAAATGACGGGGCGAAAAGCATATATTTAAGCACACATGGCAGGAACCACGAGGCAGTGCCGCCTGAGCTGGTGAAATTCCTGAGATACGTAAGGGCATCTGCACAAGAGAGCGAAGGGGATTTCCAGGACAGTTTTGTGAAATGTCTTCAGGATAAGGTCAAAAAGATTAAGAATGACCGTGGAATGGAGGAAAGGTATATGCTGCTGGAAGAGATGATGCGTGATCAGCGTAAGATGGGATATAACGAGGGCTGGCGTGAAGCGACTGGGGCTTACATAATTACCCTGTTGGAAATGCGTGGGCACCCATCGGAGGAATTAAGGAAGCGCATAGAAGCGGAGCAGGACAATGATAAATTGTCGCAATGGCTTCGTCTCGCCGCGCGGGCAGAGTCATTGGACGAGTTTACAGATGGCATGTAGGAACCGCCGCGGCGGTTCCTGTACACATTCGAAATACCAATATCCAAACACATCTTTTTATATTTCCAAGCCTGATTCCAGGCGTAAATTACCACTATAATACTTAAAATGATTTGGCTTTGGAGGAATTCTTGAGAAGTTGAAAAATTCCATTATCTGTGTTACCATAGAAACAGGATAACAGGAGGGAGTTTTTATGAAGATACGAGAATCTGCAGAGGATTATCTGGAGGCAATCCTGATTTTGTCAAAGAAAGGCGGCGGTGTCCGCTCGGTAGATATCGCGACTATGCTGGAGGTGTCTAAGCCTAGTGTCAGTCATGCCATGAAGCTTCTGCGGGAGGACGGATATATTGCTATGGACCGCTATGGCACGGTGACACTTCTTGAAAAGGGAACAGAGATTGCCGGGCGAATATACGAGCGCCACACTGTGCTTACCGGGCTTTTGGAAAAGCTGGGGGTGAGTCCTGAGGTTGCCCGCGCTGATGCATGCAAAATGGAGCATGCCATTAGCCAGGAGAGCTTCGACAAGATTAAAGAGCACTTTTTGAAAAACGGCGGTGAGATTGACTAAGAATAATATAAAACACCTGAGTGCGCCATTTATACGGGGCTGACCCAGGTGTTTTGGTCTTAAGCTGTAATATCTTCCTTGCTTTTCTGTGGAAGCTGGGCCAGGATGATGGCCGCGAACATGATCACGCAGCCTAAAATCTCCCGGGCGCTCAGTGATTGTCCGAGGATTACCCAGCCGGCGAGCACGGAAATGCAGGACTCCAGACTGAGAATAAGAGAGGCTACGGTTGGGTTCATATCCTTCTGCCCAACAATCTGCAAAGTGTAGGCTACACCGCAGGACATCACGCCCGCGTATAGTATCGGCTGCCAAGCTGCGAGGATGGAGGAAATCTGCGGATTTTCCAGAATCAGTGCAGGGATACCGGAAAGCACACCTGACACCAGAAACTGGATGCAGGACATTTTCACCCCGTCTGCCTTAGGTGAAAAATGGTCGATCACAAGTATATGCAGGGAGAAAAGCACTGCGCAGATAAGTACCAGGAAGTCTCCCTTGCCTATGGAAAAGCCATCGGTAATACAGAGCAGATAAAGCCCGATAACAGCCATCACAACTGCAGCCCAAATATAAGAGCTGCATTTCTTTTTCAAAAAAAGTCCAAGAATCGGGACGATCACAATATAGCAGGCGGTAATAAAACCGGCCTTTCCAACGGTTGTATATTTGATTCCGAACTGCTGGAAATTACTTGCCAGACAGAGAAAAACGCCGCAGGAGATTCCGCCCATAACCAGCGTCTTGCGGCCCGCTTTCTTTTCTTCCAGGCTTAAAATCTCCTTTGGTTTCTGCCTGTTCATCACATATATCACCGGAAGCAGCACCACGGCTCCAATTATACAGCGCACTGCATTAAAGGTAAACGCACCCACATAATCCATGCCAACGCTCTGTGCCACAAACGCCACGCCCCAGATTGCCGCAGTGAGCAAAAGCAGAAGCGAATTCCGCAGAGGTATTTCTTGTTTTTTCTTAAATGTTTCTTTCATGCCAAATTTCTCCTATTGTTGCTGATTTTGGAATAGTATAGCATAATTGAAAATCCGGCGCAACATAAAGAGGTGGGACGCTTTTGTGTGAGGATGGGTGGGATGTGAGAGAAACGGCGGCGGGACAGATTGTCAAAGACCACACCATACGGGGATGGACGATGGATGTTAAATGGCTGAAAAAGGTCATATGTTTACGGACGACATAATACTGTAATCATATTTCACAAAAACGGGGCTGTCGCACTAGTGATACAAAAATCACTGGTGTGACAGCCCGAGATAAATATATGCTATTTGATTTCTACACAATTTTTATGCCTGGACATACCCGCGTCAGCAGATAGTGGCCATCAGCAGATATTTCTAATTATTTTACCAGAACAATCATTTTACAAGAAGATATACTTCAAAATAAACAACACAGCCAGTACATACATCAGCACACTAATCTTCTTCTCCTTAGCTTTTCCAGCGATCAGGTTGATCACAACGTAGGAGATAACACCCATAGCGATACCTTCAGAGATACTGTACATGAACGGCATAGCGATGATTGCGATAAAGCAGGGAATAGCCTCTGTCATGTCATTGAAATCAATCTTGGTCACGGAAGTAAGCATCAGATAACCAACGATGATGAGCGCCGGAGCAGTGGCAAAGGACGGGATTGCCAGGAATATCGGTGACAGGAACAGGGACAGGCCGAAGAGGATGGCCGCAACAACACTTGTCAAGCCTGTACGTCCGCCTTCCGCAACACCGGAGGCACTTTCCACGAAGGTGGTAACCGTGGAGGTACCACATACAGCACCTACGGATGTACCGACAGCGTCTGCCAGAAGAGCGCCCTTAATCTTCGGAAGCTTGCCGTCTTTATCAAGCATATCTGCTTTGGAAGCTACACCAATCAGGGTTCCTAGTGTATCAAACATATCCACGAACAGGAACGCGAACATGATTACCACAAAGTCAAGAGAGAACACTATGGAAAAGTCCATATGCATAAAGGTCGGTGCCATACTTGGGATGGAAATCCCGCCTGAAAAATCAGGAAGCAGACTGAAGAAACCTGCGTCCGGAGTTGGCACGTAAAGCCCAACAAACTGGCAGATGATTCCAAGCAGCCAGGTGATTAAGATACCCCAGAGGATACCTCCCTTGACATTTTTCACCATAAGAACTGCAGTGATGAGCACGCCAATCAGCGCCAGAAGCACTGTAATGCCTTGGGTAGTAAAGGTTCCGTTGGTGACAGCGCTCTTGAAAGAGAATACGCTCACCAGTGTAGAGTCGTTATTTACCACGATTTTTGCGTTCTGCAGTCCGATGAAGGCAATGAAAAGGCCGATACCCACGGAAACTGCATGTTTAAGGTTCATAGGAATAGCATTAAAAATCGCTTCACGTACATTGGTCAGGGACAGCGCGATGAAGATAAGACCTTCTACGAATACAGCTGCCAGTGCGTTCTGCCAGGAATAGCCCATTCCGAGAACTACCGTGTAAGTAAAGTAAGCGTTCAGGCCCATGCCGGGTGCCAGTACGAACGGATAGTTCGAAAGAAGTGCCATCAGGCAGGTTGCGATAAAGGATGCCAGCGCGGTTGCCGTAAAAACAGCGCCCCGGTCCATGCCGGATGCGGACAGGATATTGGGGTTAACGGCCAGGATGTAAGCCATGGTCATAAACGTGGTAATACCAGCCATAATCTCTGTCTTAACGTCAGTATTATGTTCTTTCAGATGAAATATTTTGTCAAGATTCATAGTTCTTCCCCCTTTTTATGTGTGCAATATTAACATTTCTTATAATCAGTGCCGTAAAGGTGCAGACTTGTCCGGCACTGTGAATACCAAGCAGCAGATCCATTGGCTTGGGTGAATATTTATCTGCTGCATAAGCGTACTATTGCTAGAAAATTTTGTTGCCGGAAACATATTTTCCGGTGATGTTGCGGTCATCGGATAGATAAACCAGTCTTTCCAGCCGTTCCTTCGGTGTAAGCGGCTGTGGGTGCGGCAGATTGGCATCGTCGAGAATGACTGCATCGAATTCATATCCTGCGTCGAAGCTTCCTACCTTACCAAAGAAGGAGCCGCCGCCTTGTGTGGCCATGTAAAATACTTCCTCGAGGCTCAGCGGTTTCTGTGAATCATCCACAAGACGCCAGCGAAGCTTGGAGGTTTGGACGGAATCCGCCATTGCACGCAGAAGGGATACGGTGGTTCCTCCTGCAATGTCACTGCCAAGTCCTACATGCAGTCCCTCGTCAAGATAACGTCTGACAGGCGCTATTCCTGAGGAAAGGTTTGTGTTGGACTGGGAACAATGTGCCACGTAGACTCCGCGTTCTTTCATGAGTGCAATCTCCTCGTCCGGGCAGTGCACACAGTGGGCCATGATCGTGGGGCAGTCCGGGCCTCCGAACATGCCGAACTGGTCGTAAGCCTCCCCATAAAACCTGGTGTTCGGGCAAAGCTCCTTTACCCAGGCAATCTCGCCGAAGTTTTCGGAGAGATGGGATTGTACGGGCAGATGATATTTCTGCTGGATTTCTGCCAGCTTGGTCATAAGCTCGTCCGTACAGGATGGGGTAAAGCGCGGCGTCAAAATCGGCTTTACATTCTGATAGCGTCCGGCTGTTTCCTCCAGCCAGGTCACGGTATCGCGGGCCGAAGCCCCGGCACTTTCCTCCTGAAGTGTGGGAGGACCGTTCCTGTCCATGTTCACTTTTCCGATCAGTGTCTTAAGCCCGGTTTCTTCCATCAGGTCCATCAAAAGCTCTGTGCCCGCCACGTGAAGTGTGGCGAAGATGGAGGCGCGGGTGGTCGCACTTTTCTTCATATCCTCCGCAAAAATGGAGTAGGCTGCTTTTGCATACTCAAGATCTGCATAGCGGGATTCCTGGGGAAAAGTGATGGTGTTCAGCCAATCCAGCAGCTCCAGGTCCATACCTGTTGCCCGGAAACAGTACTGCGGTGCGTGCAGATGCAGATCCGTAAGTCCGGGGATGATCAGACAGCCGTTCGTATCGCGGCAGGGAATTCCCTGGTACTTTTCCGGAAGCTCTGTAAAGACACCGGCTGAGACACCGTTTTCGCAGACCAGATAACCGTTTTCTGTCACGGAAAGCTTCGTGGGGCTTTCGCTGAAGCAGATGGTACCTTTGAGTGCGAATGTTGTTTCGTTCATGTACGTCACCTTCCTTCTTTCCTGCGTCAGGACCCGGTATGGTAAAAAAGGACAACAAAAAAACTACCCAATCTGCCCACGAGTCCCTGAATAGAACTTATAGACAACTATTACGGTAGTTGGTAGAAACGTCCAACCGATTTTGGACTTATATAAGTTGCTGCATTTACGCAATATTTATATTACATCATTTATTATAAAAGATATGGTTTTTTCTGTCAATTGATTTGGCGAAATTTAAAATATCCAAAGTCCTAAAATTTAGAGCATTTTTTTGGATAAAATACACAAGAGAACAAAATTAAGGCTTATAAAAAAAGTTTGTGGTTATTATTTCACTAGGCAAAATTATGATTTCATGCTAAAATGTGCAGAAGATATAAGAGTTATCAGAGGGCCATTGCACGGAATCTGGTTTTCAGCAGATTTGTGCAGGCCTAGTACAACGAATAATAAGTAACTGACACATTGACTTGTCTGATTCTTCATCTGCTGCGTTGTCGTCAATGTATCAGCAACTTATTATTTGTTGTACTAGTTTGGCAATTTTAGTTTGAGTAAAACAAATATGGAGGGATTTAGTGGAACTGCATAGAGGAAATATGAAGAAATTAATGTATCTGATCACTTTTGCCGTGCTGCTGTATATCGGAGTGCAGAACATTAATATAGTACTGGAATGTGTGGCTGTGGTCTGGGGGCTTTTGTTCCCCTTTATTCTCGGCGGGGCGATTGCCTTTGTTTTGAATGTTCCCATGCATTTTGCGGAGCGCCATCTTTTCGGACGGGCGAAGAAGAAGGGGAGCAAGGCGGCTAAGAAGCTGGCACGGCCTGTGAGTCTGATACTTGCGATTCTGCTGGTACTGGTGCTGATCGTGATCGTGGGGGCTGTGGTAGCGCCTGAGCTGGCATCAACGATTGTCAGTGTGGCAAAGCGGATTGAGGTGAATATCCCCAAATTCCAGGAGTGGCTGGCACATACCTTCCGGAGTGATTCCCTGATCGTACAGTGGGCCAACTCCATAGATTTTCAGCCGGAAAAGATGCTGGATTCAGCCATCAATGTACTGAAAAGCGGTGTTGACAATTTTCTTACCTCCACCATCAGCGTGACCATGGGGATTCTCAGCACAGCCATGAATGTGGGTATCGGTTTTATCTTTGCCTGCTATATCCTGCTTCAGAAGGAGCGCCTTACGATCCAGGTCAAAAAGGCGCTGTACGCTATCCTGCCGAAGCGAGCAGTGGAGACCACCCTGCATGTTTGCACCCTGGCAAACAGAACCTTTGCAAACTTTATTACAGGCCAGTGTATTGAAGCGGTGATCCTCGGCAGTATGTTCTTTGTGTCCATGACGATTTTCCGCCTGCCTTATGCACTGCTGGTGGGCGTGCTCATATCCTTCACGGCCCTGATTCCGGTGTTTGGCGGGATTATCGGCTGTTGGGTTGCGTTTTTCCTGATACTCATGGTGAGCCCCATGCAGGCAGTGTTTTTCCTCATCCTGTTTTTAATCTTACAGCAGGTGGAGGGAAATCTTATTTACCCGCACGTGGTGGGCGGTTCGGTCGGCCTGCCTTCCATCTGGGTCCTGGCGGCGGTCACTGTGGGCGGCAGTCTCATGGGCGTGGTGGGTATGCTTGTGTTCATCCCTCTCGTGTCTGTGATTTATACACTGTTTCGTGATTGGGTGTACAAAACCCTGGATGAGAAGAAAATTAAGGTTTAAACTGCAGCTGTGCTCCCGCAGTCGTTCAGAGTACCGGAGCTGTTATGTACTCTGTGAATTTATCGGGCACGGATAGAAGTAATGATTATCTACGCTCCAGATAAAACACGGCAAGCTGCGTGCGGTCACGCAGATGGAGCTTTTCGAGGAGTGTGCTTAAATAGTTGCGGACAGTTCCTTCGCTTAAGAAGAGAGTGTCCGCAATTTCTTTATTATTGAGGCCTTTTGCCACCAGCTCCATGATTTCCACCTCGCGCTGGCTGAGATGATACTCTTCAGGGCAGAACACAGGCTTTTGGTTCATGAGGGCAGGAATCCTGGTGACGATCTCACTGCCGAACACGCTCTGGCCGCTCATGACCGCCTGGAGTGCAGGGATGAGAGCCTCGATATCTTGTTTGATCAAATAGCCTTTGGCGCCCATGCCGAGGGCTTTTATAATGTATTCATTGTCTGAAAATGTGGTGAGAAAAAGTATCCGGGCATCCGGGTGGCGGCTTAAAATCTGCTCCCCGGCAGCAAGCCCGCCGATTCCCTTCATCTGGATATCCATAAGCAGGATATCGGGCAGGTGGGTTTCGTAGAGCGCAACGGCTTCTTCGCCGCTGGCCCCGGTAGCTGTGACCTCGATGCCGGGGGCTGCCTGGAGTATGGTTTTCAGGGAAAGACACACAAGGCTGTCGTCATCAATGAGTATTACTTTCATCAGGCTCTGCCTCCTTTTGGTATTGAGATAAAAATTTTAAAACCATTGCTTCTGTCAATGTGAAAAAGCCCGTCAAAGGCGCGGATGCGCTCCTCCATATTGGAAAGACCGATGCCGTGCTGTCCCGGTGTGGCAGGCTTGCTACCGTTGTCGCTGATGACCACCTGGTAAAGGGATGGATGCTCAAGCACCGACACGGTGGCCTGGGTGGCATTGCTGTGGCGGGCAATGTTGCTCAGAGCTTCTTTTGTAATGGCGATCACTGCATAATTGATTTCCCTTGGCATAGGACCGGAATCAAAACTAAGCTTCACGGGACAGAAAGTAAATTTTTCTAATATAAGTGTTAGCTGCTGCCGTAGGTCCACGGCGTCATCGTAAAGATTATGCACACTCTGGCGTACGTTGTCCATGGCATCGGTCAATGTATTCTTTACAGACTGCAGTTCCTCCTTGAGTCCTGCCTCTTTTGCGTGAACGACAAGGAGTGCGCTTACCTGGAGAATGGAACGGGTGAGAAGATGACCGACGTTATCGTGGATTTCCCGGGCAATCCGGTTCCGCTCGGCAAGGGTGGCAAGCTCTACCTCGTAATCCTGGTTTTTGATCAGTTCTTTATTACGCTTCTGTAAAAGCAGGGCTGCTTCGGTGGTGTCGTCGCGGACCTGGTGGTATTCGTGCAGGAGTGTGTCATAGCAACGAGTGCGGTGGCTCAGAAGCAGGGCGAGTCCACAGAGGACTGCAGTCAATATAAATGCAATGGGCTCCTGGGCGGAAAGGCTTTTGAACAGAGGGAAGACCCAGAGAAAGCGTGCCCAGGTTTCTTTTTGTGAATAACAGTCGTATGCAGCCAGAGGGAGGAATGGATATAAGGGCGGCCAGATTAAGGCGGCAGCGCAGTGTATGATGCACACGATAAGGCTTCTTTGTTTTTCCAGGTAGCTGGCAAGCGCGCTGAAAATAAGCGCTGCTGTAAGGCCTGCGATGGCGGTTGGTGATACGCTGCCCATGGAAAACAGAGGGAGAATGATGGCAAGAAGAATGCATTTATTTATAAGAATAGGCATGGGATTCCTCCATTTCCGGTTGCAAGGTTTTATAAGTGCCGTTTTCAGGTGCATGTTTGAAAATCTGCCTGATACGGGCAGTGCCTGCGTTCCTTATATTTTAATTGTGACTATAAATATCATAGCATGAACAGCGCTGGGAATCTATGGGGATTTGCAACTGGTGACATTTGTCATAAGAGGTAATGACAGAGTACACTGGGAAAAAAACTTCGGTCCTGATATACTTTGAGAAAAAGGTGGGAGGAATTCTTGATGATAGAAGTAAAAAATCTTGTAAAGAGATATGGGGATCTGGTCGCGCTTGACCATTTTAATCTGGATGTGCGTGACGGGGAGATTTTTGGCCTTTTGGGACCTAACGGTTCGGGGAAATCAACGGCCATCAATTGTATGCTTTCCCTTCTTAAATATGATAAGGGGGAAATCAGCCTTTTCGGTGAGCCGATGTCGCCGGAGAATTACAAAATTAAGAAGAAAATCGGTGTGGTGCCTCAGAATGTGGCTGTTTATAATGAGCTGACCGTGGTGGAGAATATTGATTATTTTTGCGGTCTGTATGTTAAGGATAAGGCAAAGCGGAAAGCGCTCATTGATGAGGCGGTGGAGTTCGTGGGGCTTACGGAATTCCGTAAATTCCAGCCGCATAAGCTGTCAGGAGGCTTGCTGCGGCGTCTGAATATTGCCTGTGGGATTGCCCATAAGCCTGAACTGATCTTTATGGATGAGCCTACCGTGGCTGTGGACCCGCAGAGCCGGAACAGTATTCTGGAGGGTATCCGTAGGTTAAACGAGCAGGGGGCTACCATCGTGTATACCTCTCATTATATGGAAGAAGTGGAACAGCTCTGCACCAGGATTATGATCATGGACAGGGGCCGTGAGGTGGCGATGGGCACCAAAGAAGAGCTGAAAGCCATGATCCGAAGCGGCGAAAAGATTACGATTGAGGCTATGGGGGTTACCTCTGAGCATTTGGCGCAGCTTCGCGGGATGGAGGATGTGCTGGACGCGGAATACGCGGATGGCATACTCACGGTCAAATGCAGGGCCGAGAGCCGTGGTCTTGCGGAAATTGTGTCTTATATGAGGCATCAGAAGCTTGTGATGGGCAAGATTTTTTCGGAACCGCCCACACTCAATGATGTGTTCCTGGAGATAACCGGAAAAGAGCTGAGGGATTAAGGAGGAGCCATATGTTTTGGAATATTTATAAAAAGTATATTCTTCGGTCTTTGCGAAGTAAAGAGATGATAATCTGGACGCTGGTGTTTCCCATGCTTTTATCTACCTTATTCTATTTCACGTTCAGCTCTATGGAAGAAGGAGATATGCTGAAAACCATCCAGATTGCGGTGGTGGAGAGTCCGGAATACAAATCAGACCCATATATCCAGGCTATGATGGATGCGCTTTCTGAGGGTGAGGAGCCGTTTTTGGAAATTACAGCGTCACAGACGCAGGAGGAGGCGGATGCACTTCTTAAGGAGGATAAGGTTGAGGGCTTTTTTACTATGGAAAACGGTGATCCTGTGCTCTCTGTCAAGGATACGGGGATAAAGCAGACGGTATTAAAGAATGTATTTGACCGGTATATCCAGACGAAGGAGAGTATCATGGATATGGTCATGCATGATCCGGGTGCGGCCGGGGAGCTTGTAAAGCTTGGGGAAGATGCCTGGAATGAAGCGGATACAAGTATTGAGCAGATTTCATTTTCCGACAGTAAGCCGTCCGAGACAGTGAATTTTTATTATGCGCTTCTGGCAATGACATGCCTGTACGGTGGCTTTCATGGGATTTTGATCATAGAATCCCTCCAGGCCAATATTTCGCCTCAGGGAGCCCGTAATGCGGTTTCTCCGGGAAATAGAGGAGAGCTTTTCTGCAGCTTTTTCCTGGCGGCGCTGACCACGCTGTTTATCAGTATGACTTTGGTGCTGTGTTATATCCAATTTGTGCTGGGGATAAGCTTTGGCGGACAGTTTTTCTATGCATTGCTCACCTGTCTTGTGGGATGCATGGTGGGGATTTCCCTTGGCTGTCTTATCTCTCTGCCTGCGAGATGGAAGGGAAATATGAAGACCGGGATCATTGTGTGCGTGTCGATGTTTTGCTGTTTTTTTGCAGGATTGATGGTAAGCGGGGTGAACTATGTTGTGGATGAAAAAGCGCCTTTGTTGTCCCTGCTCAACCCGGCTGCGCGTATCTCGGATGCGTTCTATTGCCTTTATTATTATGATAACTATACGAGGTTTTTTCAGAATATAGGAATTTTGCTGGTGATGGCAGCGGTGATGCTGGGGGGCTCGTTGGTATTTACAAGGAGGAAGCAGTATGAGAGTATTTAGTGCGTGTATGAAAATGATGAAGCATCATAAATTTACCTTTATAATTTATTTCAGTGTCTTTGCTGCACTGCTGCTTTCCATGACCTTATTAGGAGATTCAAATACGCTTGAGAGTTTCACGGAGGAGAAGCCCAAATATGCTCTGATGAACCGTGATGAGGGCGGTGTTCTCGAAGAGGGGCTGGCGGCTGTGCTGCAGGCACATGGGACTCTGTATGAGCTTGAGGATTCTAAAGAGGCTATGATGGACGCGGGATTTTTTGGGGCTGTGGACGGTATCTTTATTATTCCTGAGGGGTTTGAGGAGTCTTTTTGGAACGGGGAAGAGATGAAGCTTCAGATGTGGCAGCGGCCGTCCACTGCAGTAGGCTACTATCTGCAGTCCATAACAGAGCAGTATTTGAGTATGGTCCGGATGAAGCGGGATATAAACACGAACCTGTCCAGGGAAGAGATTTCCAAAGGGGCGGTGTCCGCTATGGAAAAGGAAACGAAGATTACATTGCGTAAATATATGAGTGGTACAATGGTTTCAGAAAAAATCCAGCTCTGTCAGAGATTTATGCCTTATGTATTATTGCTGCTTTGTATATCCTGTATCAATATCGTGTTTATCAACTTCAAAAAGCCTGAAATCCGTATGCGTAACCGCTGCAGCCCGCTCAGGCCCTCTTCCATGGCTCTGCAGAAGCTGCTTTATGCAGGAGGGATAGGGCTGGCTGCCTGGATTCTTTTGAACTGCCTGGGCGCGGCTGTGTGCTTTAAGGAGTGGCAGGGTATGGACTTACGTTTTCCGGCGCTCTTGGTCGCTAATAATTTTGCTATGCTTTTGCTGGCGGTTTCCATCGCTCTTTTGACAAGCAGTTTTGTTGAGGGGGAAAATACCCAGAACTTTGTAGCGAATCTTTTGTCTTTGGCGTTGTGCTTCCTGAGCGGGGTGTTTGTGCCTCTTGAGCAGCTCAGCAGCAGTATGCTCCACGTGGCTAAGTTCATACCTGTGTACTGGTATGTGGATAATTTGGAGAAGATTACCGGACTTACCGGGTTCACTGTGGAAAACCTTACGCCCATATGGCAGGGGATTGGGATTCAGGCTGCATTTGCGGCGGCGCTGTTTTGTATTTATCTTGTGGTGAATAAGTATAAGGAGCAGTCAGCGGAGTCTTATGGGGCAGTACGGACTGAGGTGGAGGCGTAGGAAGTGGTAGAAGTAATGGAAAGTCGTAGGAGTATCGAGTAGTCGTAGAAGTATCGGAAAGTCGTGGTAGTAACAAGAAGTCGTGGTAGTAACGAGAAGTTGTGGTAGTAACAGGAAGTTTATAGAAGTAATAGGAGCCATAGTAGTCAGGGGGATGTTTATGAAATATGCTGTGGGTCTGGTATGTTTATCTGCTGTTTTAGTTTTTATGTCAGGCTGCGGGGCTTCCGGGCAGAAGGAGAAGGTCCTGACAGTCTGCACGGAAAATGAGTTTGCTGACATGGCGGAAAGTCTGGCGGATTACTATCGTCTGCAGAATCCTGAAGTGAGGTTTAAGGTAGTAACCCTTTCCATGGATGAGGAAAAGCGTGAAGCCGAAATAAAGAAGCTTCGCACTGCGATTATGACCGGTGCGGGGCCTGATGTATTTGTGCTTTCCACGGATGGTCCGCCAAACACAGAGGTGCCTTTAGAGCCTCTATTTGAAAATACGGCGAAAGTCATGAAGGCTGGTGTTTTGTTAAAACTGGATGATTATATGGAGGCGGATGAAGCGTTTCATAGAGAAGATTATGTGGAGGCAGTATTGGAGGCCGGCACTTTTGAAGGGGGCCAGTACGTACTGCCTATTTCCTATACCATGGATTTGATGTATCTGGATAGTGGGGTGGAGGGGATTGCTCAATGGACTTCATCTGCGTTGGATGTGCTGACAGAAGAGACACTGCGTGAGACAGTGCCTCTTCTCGAGCAGCCGTTCCTGAAAAATGCGGGAACAGCACAGCTTGAGACTATGTGGCAGAGTCAAATACCTGCGCTTATTGACTATGAAAATGAATGTCTGCAGATGGAGGAAGAAGAGATTGGCCGAATGATTGCAGAGGGAACGACATTTACGAAGGAGAATCTTCAGGATGTGACAAGCCTGGACGCTGCAGATTTTATGGAGATGTACGATAAGGTGCGGTATGGAAACCGTTATTTTCAGTTCCCGAAGCTGGAGGATCAGTACCGCAGCGGCCGCTTTGCTGCGTGTGAGAACGAGGATGGAAAGGTATACGGGAGTGTCCAGTATTTTGCAGCCGTGGGCAGGGGATGTAAATTGCCGCAGGAGGCTTATGAGTACATCAGGCTGTTTCTGCTGCCGGAGTTTCAGACAGGAGGCCAGGTGGGAGTGGGGGAACATTATTATGGCAATATCCGGCCTCTTCACCAGGAGATTCCTGTGTGCAGGTCTGTCCGTGAAGGTTGGCTTAGGGAAATCTGCGGCGGGTACATTCGAAATGAAGATTTGCCTCTGGAGGAGCTGTGGTCTGTCCTTGATAAAGTGGGCGTAGTCACTATCAGAAGTGATGTGAACAGACGACTGGAGGAAGTGTGGCAGCAGATTGGGAGGGACAACGATAATTCAGATAAGGATAAGCTGATTCAGGAGTTGGTGGGCTTTATGGATTTGACCGCAAAGGAGTAGGGGGGATAAACGATGACGAGGAGAGAAAACCGTGTGGGTTATCTGCTGGCGCTGCCTGCGATTTTAGGTTTCCTGGTGTTTTATGGACTGCCCTTTGTTTTGGCTGTTTGGAACAGCTTTACCCTTGGGGCTGGCGGAACGCTGTTTATCGGACTGGAGAATTACAGGAGGATATGGGGAAACACGCTCTTTCAGCTTGCTGCCGGGAATACAGCTTTGTTTATGGGGACAGGCATTCCGGCTATCCTGGTACTTTCCCTTTTGTTTGCGCTGCTGCTTCACAAGAAATTTAAAGGGAGCAGGTTTGTTAAGCTTGCATTTTTATTCCCGATGGTGGTACCTGCGGCGGCCACGGTGATGACACTTAGGATTTATCTGAATGGCAGGACGCCGGGTATGGCACTGCTTGTGGTTCTTTATATCTGGAAAAATATCGGCTTTGATATTGTGCTTCTTCTGGCCGGGCTTACGATGATACCGGGGGAGTATTATGAGAGTGCCAGGCTGGACGGCGCGGGCCGGTGGCAGAGCTTCTGTTATATTACGCTGCCGTTGCTGCTACCCATGCTTTTTCTTACCTTCATTATTTCGGTGCTCAATGCGTTTAAATCCTTTCGGGAGGCTTTTCTGCTGGCAGGAGAGCAGCCTGCGGACAATATCTATATGCTCCAGCATTTTATGAACAGTAATTTTCAGAATCTCAATTATCCAAGACTTTGTGTGGCCGCAATCTCGTGTTTTCTGGTGATTTTTGTGATTCTTGCGGTTATGTACGGCGGCTGGCGCCTGAGGGAGAAGGGCGGTGGGCGTAATGAATAAAAGAGTGAAGCCGGGTGGTACTGTGAAGTCAGGTGGCGCTGTGGAGCCAGGTGGTACTGTGAAGTCAGATGGTGCTGTAAAGTCAGGTAGTGTTGCGAAGCCGCTGCTAATGATTATTCTGGGAATTGTAGTATTATTTCCTGTTTTATTTACATTTGTAAATTCCTTTTTCGTGACGGAGTTGGGAGAACAGCTCGCGGGACAGAACTTCGTGTCAGCCGGGCATTTTTCTCTAATGGCGTATTATAAGGTGTTTTTGGCGACACCTAATTATCTGCTGAAGTTCTGGAAAAGTATTGGGCTGTGTTCTGTGATTGCGGCGGGGCAATTGGCAGTGGGATGCCTTGCGGGGATGGCGTTTGCCAAATACCGTTTCCGCGGAAAGCAGGTGTGGTTTGCGCTTATGGTATTGTTTATGATTCTCCCGGTTCAGGCAGCCTTGGTTCCGAACTATCTGATCCTCAGCAGGCTGGGCCTTCTTGGGAGCTATTGGGCGTTGATTCTGCCGGCTGTGTTTTCGCCGTTTTCTACCTTTTTGATGACACTGGTGTTTCAGGGGATTCCCATGGAGCTTCTGGAGGCGGCGAGACTGGACGGAGCGGGTACGCTCAGAACCCTTGTCAGTGTGTTGGTTCCCGCAGCCAAGCCGGGGGTGGCGTGTCTTGTGGTGCTTGTGTTTGTGGATAACTGGAATATGGTGGAGCAGCCCATGGTGTTCCTGGATAGTGTGCAGCAGTTTCCGCTGTCTGTGTTCCTTGCAAGTATGAGCGGATATAATTATTCCCTGCAGTATGTGTGCGGGGTGCTTTGCCTGATACCGGTGACGCTGCTGTTTCTATTTTTTAATGAGGAGCTTTCTGAGGAAATCGTGGTCACTGCAATGAAATAAGGAGGTCCATGTGTATGAAGGAAAAGGTTTTTGGGATAGGAAGCGCATTTTTTATTTTCCTGCTTTTGTGTACGGTCACTTCTATTGTTATCAGGGAGAATATGGTGACGGAGGTGGACACTGTGAATATTGAGAAGGTGGAAAGCAGCACAGGAGAGCTTCTGCGTATTCCTGCGTGCTGTATCGTGGAAAATGAGCAGGGAGTACCGGGATTTTTCTGCATGGAGGAGACAGACGGCCTTTGGGGAAAGGAGTGGCAGGTGCGGTTTAATCCGGCAGAGGTGACCGGGGACGGCAGCGACAAGGTGCTGGTGCAAAGTACACAAAGGCGAATCGGAGGGATGATTGTCGGGTATTCCTCGCGGGAATTGAAGGATGAAGAGACGGTTAGGAAGGTGCAGAAGTGAAAGTTCGGAAGTGAAGGTGAAGCAATGAAGGGGAAAACGGCAGCAGAATCAATGAAAGAGAAGACAGAGGCAGGATTTATGAAGGGGAAAATAGTGTCAGAATTAGGAAAGATACTGGTTTTTATGGTTTTGGCCTTTGTGTTTGCTTATATGATGGGGAACACGCATGATCAAATCGTGGCATATGTACCTGATGCGGTTTTATATACTGCGCCCGAGGGCGGGGTTTTTACATGGGAGGAGAGCCGGATCAAGGCGGAAAGTGAAAAGCTCGTAACCGGGTGCGCGGGTGAGGCTGAGAGTCCAATAGGACGTATGACTGTGATGGATGAGGAATACCAGGAGCTTGGAAGATATGCGGTAAGCAGCGGGGAATTGCTGGGCTTTGATGACGGAATGCCGCAGATGCTGTTGAGCACACTTCAGGCGGACAGGCTTGGCAGGAGCGTGGGCGATGTTGTTGAGGTGGGCGGTATTCAGTATTTGGTAAAGGGAATACTTGATCCTGGTTCTGGATTGCTGGCGCGGATTACGCAGACGGAATACGGCGATATTGTGGTAAATATGCCGCCGGATGAGAAGAACTTCCGGGTAAACCGAATTCTGTTTTGCGGCAGGAATGGGCGGGAAATTTATGCGAGAGACAGCTACTATGAACTGAATGAGGTTTATGGAAGGACTCTGGAGGGAAAGTTTCAGGACCTGCGTCTGATGAAAGCGGCCTTGGCCGGGCTCCAGAAGCTGTTTTTATTTTTGCTAATGCTGCCGGTTTTGTTGGGAATTTTAGCCGGCGGATGGAAGGAGCTTGTGAAGGCTTGCAGGGGAAAAGCTTCCTCTGCCGCCAGGAGGCTGTGTCGCCTGGGGCTGGGATTGTTTATCGTGGTGGGAGGCTGCGGCTTATGGTATGCCTTGGCTGCCCAGATAAAAATCCCCGCACAGTATCTTCCGCCGGGGCACATTTTTGATGTGGGGTATTATCTGAGGGAAATCGCTGCATTTTATCAGAGCATCACAGGCGTGCCCGGGACCGTGCAGGGCACGCGGATGATTGCTGCTGCGGGGGTGATAGAGCCTGTATTGGGTGTGATGGCGGTGGTGAGCTTCTGGAAATTTGTACATCAAAATTACAGATTTATAAGGACGAGAAGTTCAGTCTTTTTCCTGCATGTAAAGCCCGAAAATGAAAAGGATTGACTGACCATAGAGTCCTGTCTCATCATCGGCCAGAGAGGCTCCGGTTGATGATTCGTAGAAAGCTTTTAAAGCCTCATCCTCTGTGAGATTATATTTTTTCGCAATTAATCTGACGATTTCGGGGATAATGGTTGCGCGGATTAAGTAATGCTCCATGGGTATTCTCCTATCCATTAAAAGACGTTTTATAGTGCAGACAGTCGAGAGACTTGTCTGTACAAAAGGCGATTTGGTTATTGATTTTCTCGAACTTTAATCGTTCTATGGCGTCCTCTTTGCGCATGATACCCTGCAATACATAGGAAACAGTTTCGCCTACATTATCGTTGGCGATTTTTCCAATAACAATATCATAATCGTGATGGTAATCCGGGTTACTGCGGCATTTTGTAATCATATCCAGCCATTCGATCGATGCGCCTTTAAATACTTTTACTGACAGATTAGGTGTCTCTGACCATTCATATACAGAAATGACAGGGAGTATGGTCTGATGCTTTTTTCTGCCTGAAATCATGGCCTTTCTTCTGGCCCAGCGAATTGCCTGTTCTTTAATATCTGTTGTATAGAAAGCAAATCCGAAGTCTCTTCCGACTTCTGACTTGATGATTTCCGGGTGCTCTACGGCTATGGTAGAGCCGTGATATAAAATCATTTTTTTACCTCGCACAAATATTCATCGATAAACTGCATAAGATATTCCATTCCCATACCGTGCAGATCATCATATTCATCGTCAAGCAGGGCTAAAACACCTTCTTTTTGGAATAGGGAAAAGACTTCGTTGCTGGGCTTGCCGATGTGATGGCTGTAATGTTCAATACAAAAAGTTTTAAAAGAAAGTTTACTCATATGAATGTCCTCCCTTGGGGCACATTGTGCACCTTTATTATAGTTGATATCGGAAAGGATGTCAAAGAGTAACAAATTTTATGTTGGATAAAATTTATCGGTAAAGTTACTTTTTACAGGATTACATGAAGGAAATTCGGAAGGAAGTATAGGTGTATTAGATTTAGCTAACTTCATTGCAGAGATTTTACCAGGCATAGAAATCTTATAAAAATTTATAGATAATCAGGGGGCAGATAAGGATTCTATCTGCCCCCGGACTTATATTGAAAAAGAGATCACTTATTTATTGGCGTTCTTCACCTCTGCCATTTTCATGGCGCGTACCTTCAGAGGAAGTCCGAAGAGGGTGATGAAGCCGTCTGCGTCGTGGTGGTCGTAGAGATCACCGGTGGTAAAGGATGCAAGAGATTCGCTGTATAGGCTGTATGGGGAAGTGGTTCCGGCTTTGATGATGTTGCCCTTGTAAAGCTTGAATTTCACTTCACCTGTCACATACTGCTGGGTGGATTCCACAAATGCCTGGATTGCTTCACGCAGAGGTGTGAACCATTTTCCCTCGTACACGATCTGTGCAAACTGGCTGCCCAGTTTTTTCTTTGTTTCCATGGTGTCACGGTCAAGAATGAGCTCCTCAAGCTGGTCGTGAGCTTCCATGAGGATGGTTCCTCCGGGTGTCTCGTAAACGCCGCGGGATTTCATTCCTACGACACGGTTTTCGACGATATCGATAATGCCGATGCCGTTTTCACCGCCTAATTTATTTAATTCTGTAATAATCTCAGAAACCTTCATAGCCTTGCCGTTTAAGGTTTTCGGCACGCCGGCTTCAAAGGTGATGGATACTTCTGTCTCTTTGTCCGGGGCTTTCTGCGGAGTTACGCCAAGTACCAGCAGGTCGTCGTAGTTCGGGGACTGAGCCGGATTTTCCAGTTCGAGGCCCTCGTGGCTGATGTGCCAGAGGTTCCGGTCACGGCTGTAGCTGTGGCTGGCATCAAACGGAAGATTAATGCCGTGTGCCTGGCAGAAAGCGATTTCGTCTTCACGGGACTGCATGGTCCACACATCGGTCATACGCCAGGGGGCAATGATTTTTAAATCCGGAGCAAGGGCTTTGATTCCCAGCTCGAAACGAATCTGGTCATTTCCTTTTCCGGTAGCGCCGTGGCAGATGGCGGAAGCGCCTTCCTTGCGGGCGATTTCTACTAATTTCTTAGCGATTCCCGGACGTGCCATGGAGGTGCCAAGAAGATATTTGTGCTCGTATACAGCGCCTGCCTGTACGCAGGGCATGATGTAGTCGTCACAGAATTCGTCAATGATATTTTCGATATATAATTTAGAAGCGCCGGAAAGCTTGGCTCTCTCGTCCAGACCGTCCAGTTCGTTTCCCTGGCCGCAGTCTACGCAGCAGCAGATAACTTCGTAGTCGAAGTTTTCTTTCAGCCACGGAATCAGTGCTGTGGTATCAAGACCGCCTGAGTACGCTAAAACAACTTTTTCCTTCATAATAATCTCCTCCTGAATTTCTGAATTTTTTATCGTTCCACGTGTCTGCGGAACGGTTGATCTCTTATTTTGTTTGTGAATAAATATTCATGCGCAGCATAGGATTTTGATGTCCTCAGTGCTGACAATGGATAATATACAACATTTTTTATAAATATGCAATAGGGATTTTAAAAAAAGTCAAAATATTTTTGCATAAAAATGCACTATAAAATAGGAATAAACATATAAAAATGCACAAGATACTGTAAAATAGATGGAAAACATGTGCAAAAACACTATTGCATAATATGCAAGAAAGATGTATAATCTATGCATTGCCAAAAGGGTGAGGAATTAAATGAATAAGCAGCAGAGGAAGAACGGGCAAGGTCCACACCAGAATGCTGCAGAGGAGGAAGTTATGATTAAGGCTGGTATTATTGGAGCTACGGGTTATGCCGGGTCTGAGATTGTGAGATTATTGTTGGGACATAAGGAAGTGGAGATTGCCTGGTATGGTTCCAGAAGTTATATTGATAAGCAGTATGCGGGGATTTACCAGAATTTCTTTAAGCTGGTGGACGCCAAGTGTATGGATGATAACATGGAAGCGCTTGCGGATGAGGTGGACGTGATATTTACCGCTACGCCTCAGGGTTTATGTGCTTCACTTGTAAATGAGGAGATTCTTTCCAAGGTGAAGGTGGTTGACCTCAGTGCGGACTTCCGGATTAAGGATGTTGCCAAATATGAGAAATGGTACGGGATTGAGCATAAAACACCTCAGTATGTGGAGGAGGCGGTGTACGGCCTGTGTGAAATCAACCGTGAGGATATTAAAAAGGCCAGACTGATCGCGAACCCGGGATGTTATCCGACCTGCTCTACGTTATCCATTTATCCTTTGCTTAAGGAGGGAATGATTGACCCGTCCACCATTATCATCGATGCGAAATCCGGCACTTCAGGAGCGGGCAGAGGCGCGAAGGTGGATAATCTTTACTGTGAGGTCAATGAAAATATCAAGGCTTACGGTGTGGCGAGCCACAGGCATACCCCGGAGATTGAGGACCAGCTTGGGTATGCGTGCGGCCAGGAGGTGCTGATCAACTTTACACCACATCTGGTGCCGATGAACAGAGGAATTCTGGTGACGGCGTACGCGTCTCTTGTGAAGGATGTGTCTTATGAGGAAGTGAAGGCTGTTTATGATAAGTATTATGAAAAAGAGACATTTGTGAGAGTGCTTGATAAGGATGTTTGTCCTCAGACCAAATGGGTGGAGGGCAGCAACTATGTGGATGTGAACTTTAAAATTGATCCGCGCACGAAGAGGATTATCATGATGGGTGCTATCGATAATCTTGTGAAGGGTGCGGCAGGGCAGGCGGTGCAGAACATGAATCTGCTGTTTGGCTTCCCTGAGGCAGAGGGACTTCTGCAGGTTCCGATGTTCCCGTAAGGGGTACAGCAGACTTGTTCGTTTATCAAAAAGCAGCGCACTGGCTCCGGCCATGGCATTGCAGGAGAGGAGTTTGGATATGAAGATAATCACAGGAGGCGTCACCGCGGCAAAAGGCTTTCAGGCAGCGGCAGCGGCGGCGGAAATTAAATACAAAGGCCGTACAGATATGGCTTTGATCTACAGCGAGGTTCCGTGTGCGGCGGCGGGAACCTTTACTACCAATGTAGTGAAGGCTGCGCCGGTGAAGTGGGACCAGGATATTGTCTATCATCATCCCCATGCCCAGGCGGTTGTATGCAACAGTGGAATCGCCAATGCATGTACGGGGCAGGAAGGATATGGATACTGCCGCGATACCGCAGAGGCGGCGGCTTTGGCATTAGATATCCCGGCGGACAGCGTGCTCGTGGCATCCACCGGAGTGATCGGTATGCAGATTCCTATGGAGCGGATCAAAGACGGAGTGAGCAAAATGGCACCCCTTCTTTCCGGGGAAATAGAGGCGGGTACCGAGGCGGCAAAAGCCATCATGACCACAGATACCGTAAAGAAGGAAGTGGCTGTCCAGGTGGAAATCGGCGGCAAGACCGTCACTGTGGGCGGTATGTGTAAGGGTTCCGGCATGATACATCCCAATATGTGCACTATGCTTGGGTTTGTCACCACAGACGCGGCAATTTCTAAGGAAATGCTTCAGCAGGCTTTGAGTGAGGACGTAAAGGATACTTACAATATGGTGTCAGTGGATGGAGATACCTCCACAAATGATACGGTGCTTCTTCTGGCAAACGGCATGGCCGGGAATCCGGAGATTACAAAAAAGGATGAGGCATATGAGACTTTTAAAGAGGCTCTTAATTATGTGAACACCGCCCTGGCAAAAAAGATAGCAGGAGACGGAGAGGGCGCGACGGCACTCTTTGAGGTGAAGATTATGGGCGCGGAAAGTAAGGAGCAGGCTGTGACGCTCAGTAAATCCGTGGTTACCTCGTCCCTTACCAAGGCCGCAATTTACGGCCATGACGCCAACTGGGGAAGAATCCTCTGTGCCATGGGTTATTCAGGGGCACAGTTTGATCCTGAAAAGGTTGACTTATATTTCGAGAGCCGCGCAGGAAAGATAAAAATTATCGAAAACGGTGTCTCCACAGGATACAGCGAGGAGGAGGCCACCAAAATCCTTTCGGAGGATGAGGTGACGGCTATCGCGGATATCAAGATGGGGGATGCCGAGGCTACGGCCTGGGGCTGTGACCTTACTTATGATTATGTGAAAATTAATGCGGATTATCGCTCTTGATGAATACCCAAAGTCTCGGAGCGCTGTCTGCGTAGATATGACGATGCGTGAGCTGATGTTTGGGGACGGATGTTTGAGGGCTGGCGTTTAAGAATTGCCATTTGAGAACTGAAATTGCCTTGGAGTGCAGCTATAGCATCTATGGTGTCGGAGGGACGCGCATTATCTTAGAATAAGGCCGCAGTAATTGCGGCAGAGGAGGAAGCATGGTAAATCAGAAATATTTAGATAAGGCAGAGGTATTGATCGAAGCCCTGCCCTATATCCAGCGTTTTAACCGTAAGATCGTGGTGGTGAAATACGGCGGCAGCGCTATGCTGGATGAGGAATTGAAGAGAAATGTGATCAAGGATGTAGTGCTTTTAAAGCTGGTAGGCTTCAAGCCCATCATCGTCCACGGCGGCGGCAAGGAAATCAGCCGCTGGGTGGGAAAAGTCGGCATGGAGGCGAAATTTGTGAACGGCCTGCGTGTGACAGACAAGGACACCATGGAAATTGCGGAGATGGTGCTTGGTAAGGTCAATAACGAGCTTGTGACCCTGGTGCAGTCTCTTGGAATCAAGGCTGTGGGCATCAGTGGCAAGGACGGAGGCCTTCTGCAGTGCCAGAAAAAGCTTTCCGGCGGTGAGGACATCGGTTATGTGGGCGATATCACGAAAGTAGACCCGCAGGTGCTTTACGATCTTCTGGAAAAAGACTTTCTTCCTATTGTTTTTCCGGTTGGTTACGATGAAAATTTTGATACCTACAATATCAATGCAGACGATGCTGCGTGCGCCATTGCAGAGGCGGTAAAGGCGGAAAAGCTGGCCTTCCTTTCTGATATCGAGGGCGTGTATAAGGATCAGAACGATCCCGAAACTTTGATTTCCGAGCTGCATGTAAATGAGGCCGAGTCATTGATTTCCGATGGTTACGTGGGCGGCGGTATGATTCCCAAGCTTCAGAACTGTATCGATGCCATTGAAAACGGCGTGAACAGGGTACATATTCTGGATGGCAGGATTCCTCACAGCCTTTTGCTGGAGATTTTCACCAACAAAGGTATCGGAACCGCAATTCTCAGAGAGGATGGTGAAAAATACTACAATGAACATGCATGATCAGATTGAGGAGGCAGAGGTAAATATTCTGCATACATATAACCGCTTTCCCGTGGTTTTTGAGCGGGGCGAGGGTTGCTATTTATATGATACAGAAGGAAAAAAATATCTGGATTTTGCCGCAGGCATTGCGGTAAGTGCTCTGGGGTATCATTACCCCGGCTATGACGAGGCGTTGCAGGAGCAGATCGGAAAGCTGATGCATATTTCCAATCTGTATTATAATCAGCCTGTCATCGAGGCGGGAGCCAAGCTGGCACTGGCGAGCAGAATGGATAAGGTGTTTTTTACAAATAGTGGAACGGAAGCGATTGAGGGTGCGCTTAAAGCAGCCAAAAAGTATGCTTATGTAAGGGATGGTCATGCCGGGCATGAGATTATTGCCATGAATCATTCCTTCCACGGCAGGAGCATCGGTGCTCTATCTGTTACAGGAAATGCCCACTACCGCGAGGCTTTTGAGCCGCTGATGGGTGGCGTGAAATTTGCGGATTTTAATGATCTGGAGAGTGTGAAGGTTCAGATTACGGATAAAACGTGTGCTATTCTTACCGAGACGGTACAGGGTGAGGGTGGTATTTACCCGGCGGATAAGGAATTTCTTGAGGGACTGCGCAAGATTTGTGATGAGAAGGATATTCTTCTTATTTTTGATGAGATTCAGTGCGGGATGGGCAGAACCGGATATTATTTCGCATGGCAGGCTTACGGTGTACAGCCGGACATCATGACCTGTGCAAAGGCTTTGGGAAGCGGCGTTCCGGTAGGTGCGTTTGTGCTGAATAAAAAGGCCGCCTCCGCGTCTCTGGAACCAGGGGACCACGGCACGACCTACGGAGGAAATCCTTTCGTGTGTGCCGCGGTGAGCAAGGTGTTCAGTATTTTTGAAAAGGATATGATCCTCACACATGTCCAGGAGCTTACGCCTTATCTGGAGCAGCGTTTGGATGAGTTGGTGGAAGAATTCGACTGTGTTTCTGGCAGGAGAGGAATGGGATTCATGCAGGGCCTTGTGATAGTGGGCCGCCCGGTAGGCGAGGTGGTAAAGAAAGCACTTGAGGCCGGGCTTCTTGTGATTTCCGCGGGCAGCGATGTGCTGCGCCTTGTGCCTCCGCTTGTCATTACCAGAGATCATGTGGATGAGATGATTGAGATTCTTAAGAAATGCCTGAAATAAAGAAGTGTTTGGAATAGAGAAGAGTTGAAAATAGTGGGTCGTCGTTTGCAGTGATGTGAGCGGCGGCTTTCTTGTACGCCGCCGGTAAATTCCGGGGCCATATAATGCACAGACTTATAAAAACTATACAGCCGGTTTAACTGGCGCTGTTTTACGGATTGGATTTGCGCACAGAGGAAAAGATGTGGAAGCGGTATGGGATGAAATATGAAGAGTACAGAGTCATGTGTGAGAGGTTTTGAATTAAGGCTGCTGTGTAGTTGAAATCTTGGAAACTGGAATTTTTTTCAAAATGTTATTGACAAGAGGAACGAGTTAATGTAAACTAACTAAAGGAGTTAGATGAAAGTAACTTATTTTGTCTGGAGATAACTTAGTCAATAAAGTAACTGCTGCGAGCGGCGGTCAGAACGGAGGTATTCTATGCAGCCATTAGTATTTTTACGGCCCGGTGACGATGGGACGATTAAGAGAGTAAGCGGAGCGGATGATGTACGCAGATTCCTGGCAGGCCTGGGATTTGTCGAGGCTACAAATGTACGTGTGGTTTCCCGTTTCAATGGCAATATGATTGTCAATGTCAGGGATTCCAGAGTGGCGATTAACAAAGATATGGCCAGACATATTATGGTTTAGTACAGTGCTATTTTCAGTATAGGGAGGAGAAACGAAATGACTTTACGAGATGTGCAGGTGGGCTCTACCGTGGTGGTTGCCCGGATTGACGGAGACGGTGCGTATAAACGCCGGATTATGGATATGGGGATAACAAAGGGAAGCGACATTTTTGTCCGCAAGGTAGCGCCGCTGGGAGACCCGGTGGAGATTACTGTGAGAGGCTATGAGCTGTCTTTGCGCAAGCAGGATGCGGGTTGTGTGGAAGTAAGACTGAAAAACTGAGACGATTTTTTGCGTTTATTTTTTTGTAAACAAGTTAATCATGACTAACCATAGGAGGATACAAAATGTCTGTAACGATTGCCCTTGCCGGAAACCCTAATTGCGGCAAAACCACAATGTTCAATGCACTTACAGGCGCTAACCAGTACGTTGGAAACTGGCCGGGCGTCACTGTTGAGAAAAAAGAAGGCAAACTAAAAAATAAAACAGGGGAAGATGTGACCATCACGGACCTTCCGGGTATTTATTCCCTGTCTCCGTACACCTTGGAGGAAGTAGTCAGCCGTGACTATCTGCTGAAGGAGAAACCGGATGTGATCATCGACCTGGTGGATGCCACGAATATAGAGAGAAATCTTTATCTTACCACCCAGCTTATCGAAACGGGGATTCCAGTAGTGGTGGCGCTGAATATGTGTGACCTGCTGAAAAAGAATGATATCCGGATTGATATAGGCCGTCTGAGTAAGTCGCTTGGCTGTTCGGTTATTGAGACCTCGGCTCTTAAGGGAACCGGGCTTTCGGAGGTGGTGCAGGAGGCAGTCAGAATTGCCGTGGATTCCGAAGCACGGCAGGCCTCTAAAACACGGCAGGCTTCTAAAGCACGTCGGGCCTCAGAAGTTTCCAAGGTCTCAGAAGCATCTCAGGCGATTGGGATTAAGCCGTTTTTTCCATTGGATGTGGAAAAAGCGATATCTGATGTAGTGATGGTGCTGCCGGATGTGATTCCGCAGGAGGAAAAACGCTGGTATGCGATAAAGCTTCTTGAGCGTGACAGCAAGGTGCTTGAGAGCATGCATCTCCCTGCGTCTGTTCAGAGTAAGATTGAGGCGGAAGCAAAGAAGCTTGAGGAAGCTCATGACGATGATATGGAGAGCATTGTTACCGATGGAAGATATCAGTATATTCAGAAGTTAGTTGAAGCTAATGTAAAGAAATCAGCGCAGAAGCTCACGGTTTCCGATAAAATTGACAGCATTGTGACGAACCGTGTGCTGGGACTGCCGATTTTCTTTGCGGTAATGTTTCTTGTTTATTATGTCTCAGTCTCTACGGTGGGGACGATGGTCACGGACTGGACCAACGACAGCTTTGTGGGTTCTGTCCAGGCGGCTGTGGCCGGATTTATGGAAAATGCCGGAGTATCCTCTGTACTTGTGAGTCTGGTCGCGGACGGAATTATCGGCGGAGTGGGTGCTGTGCTTGGCTTTGTCCCGCAGATGGCGATTCTGTTCCTGTTCCTTTCTGTTCTTGAGGACTGTGGATATATGGTGCGTATTGCCTTTGTAATGGACCGGATTTTCCGGCACTTCGGGCTGTCGGGAAAAAGCTTTATTCCGCTGCTCATTTCGTCAGGCTGCGGGATTCCCGGGATTATGGCCTCAAGAACCATTGAAAACGACAATGACCGCCGCCTTACCATCATGACTGCAACCTTTGTTCCCTGCGGGGCGAAGCTTCCGGTAATCGCATTGATGGGCGGTGTGATGGTGAGCTACAGCACCGGAAGTTTTGAGACCGGAGGGCTGATGGCGCCTCTGATGTATATCGTAGGTGTGGCGGCAGTGCTTGTCTCCGCAATTATACTGAAAAAGACGAAGCCTTTCTCAGGAAAACCGGCTCCTTTCGTGATGGAGCTTCCTCAGTATCACCTTCCGTCTGCCAGGACCGTGCTGTTGCATGTGTGGGAGAGACTGAAAGGCTTTATTATCAAGGCAGGAACGATTCTTTTCCTGGCGTGCGTGGTGATGTGGTTCTTAAGCGGCTTTGGATTTACAGACGGAGGCTTCGGCCTTGTGGAGGACAGCAATAACAGTCTGCTGGCAGTGATCGGCGGAGTGATCGCACCTTTGTTTGCACCGCTGGGCTTTGGCGAATGGCAGCCGGTGGCGGCTTCCATCTCAGGCTTTACTGCAAAAGAAGCGATTGTGTCTACCATGGGGGTATTGGCGAATGTAGGTGAGGGGCTGGCAGAAGATACAGTCACTGTGGGTGCTGCCGTACAGGCCTGGTTTCCTACAGCACTGGCGGCATTTTCGTTTCTGTTATTTAACCTTCTGGATTCTCCGTGCCTGGCGGCAATTGCAACTATGGCGCAGCAGATGCAGTCCAGGAAATGGTTCTGGTTTGCAATCCTTTTCCAGAATGTGTTTGCTTATGTGATCTGCCTCTGTGTGTATCAGATTGGTTCTGTGCTGATGGGTGGTGCATTCGGGGTATGGACCATCGTGGCGCTGATATTGCTGGCATTGCTTCTGTTCATGCTTCTGCGGCCGGATCCGTACAAGGACCGTAAAGTATACACGAAGCGTTCTGTGCAGACGGCGGAATAATTATAAGCTTGCGCACAAAGGATTAGGGTGTTAAGCTGAACTGAGAGATAACTCGAAGATACGTAATTACAAGATACGTAATTACAAGATACATAAATACAAGATAAGTAAATACAAGGTATCGGGAGCTGGGCGTTGGTTTATGCCTGGCTTCCATGACATATAGAAAGGGTGGGCGATATGGCAGCAGATATTATCATTTTATTATTAGTCTTTGGTTACGGCGGATTTGTGGTATACCGCAGACACAAACAGAAAAAGGCAGGCGGCGGGTGCTGCGGATGCAGTGGAGGCTGTGCGGGATGCCACGGCTGCGCGTCAACTGCTCCTAAGCCGATGCCGGAAGAAAGAGGCAAGGATTGAATGTCTGACGAGATACTTAGGCGAAAGTGGAAAAACAAGGGTTCCAGATATGTAATAACCTACGCATGGGTGTATTAGCTATAGGTGCGTAGGTTATTTTTAATTATATTTTTATATTGACAATAGTGTGTGACGTACAGTATGATAGAACCAGGAGGTGATGATATTGGGTGAGGAAAAAGATCTGCTTAGCAGTCTCGTATTAGAATTGCGAAGAGGCACACTGGTTTTAAGTGTATTGAGCCAGATGAAAGAGCCGAAGTATGGATATGCGCTTGTACAGAGCCTGGAGGAGAAAGGCGTGGCTATTGACCCCAATACCCTGTATCCGCTTTTGCGGCGGCTGGAGAGCCAGAAGCTTTTAGAGAGCAGCTGGGAGACCGGCGGCTCTAAGCCCAGGAAATATTATCACCGCACAGAGTACGGAACGCAGGTGTATATGGAGCTTAAGGAGCATTGGCAGCAGCTTACTCACAGCATGGAGCAATTGTGGAAGGAGGAGGATATATGAACCCTAAAGACAGAGAACTTATGGAGCGGTATATTTATCAGGTTACCCGCCGTCTGCCGCGAGAACAGCGCAATGAGGTGGGCCTGGAGCTTCAGGAGCTGATCGGAGATATGATGGATGTCTCCGGTTCCATGGAGGAAGTGCTTACGAAGCTTGGCAGTCCGGCGGATTTTGCCAAGAGATACCAGGACACCTCGCACTATCTGATTGGGCCGGAATATTACGATAACTACCTATGGTTCCTGAAAATTGTCCTTCTCTGCACGCTCATCCCTGTATTGGCAGTCGGCATAATTGAAGGCATACAGGAAGCAGCCGCAATGGCCGGCGGGGATAATATCAACCGCATAGTCCATGCGCTTATTTACGGAATTACCAACACGGTTACAAATGGCATTATCTCCTGTATGGGTGCTTTCGGAGGCGTAACCATCATGTTCGCAATCATGGAACGACAGAAAATCAAATTTGACCTTCGTAAGGAGAAAGAATGGACCATCAATGACCTTGGCGACAATTTTGCTTCTCAAAAGAGCGGATGGACACCACGATATCTGGCTCCTGTGCCGCACAAAAAAGCACTTATCAGCCGTGGGGACAGCATTGTCGGCATTGTATTCATCGTAATTTTCTGCGTACTGTTGATTTTTGCACCTCAGTTTTTCTCCGGGATATTCCGGGATGGAAAAATTAAGGCCATTGTGCCCGTATTCAATCTCGATAAATGGAACATGATACTCCCGGTATTCATTACAGGGCTGCTCATCGGTCTTGCGGATGAGGTAGTACGCCTCGTTATGGGCTGCTACTGCAAAATCGTAATGATCAGCAGCATCGTGTGCGGTATACTCCAGGTGATATTAAGTATCCTTTTGCTCAAAGTATTCCCTTTTTGGAATCCCGATTTTGCCGCCGAGATCAAAACACAGCTGGGAGAACAACTCCATTGGGGCACGAAGTTCCTGTCAAAATGGGACGGCGCGGCCGCTTCAAATATAATACTTGCCCTTATCATTGCCATTACAATACTGGAAATTACCTTTACGATATATAAAACCCTCCGCTACGGAGTAAACGAACATACAAACCAATAAAGCTCATACACGAAGAAGCGTGCCGCCGGTCATATAGTGACCACAGCACGCTTCAGTCATATTTCAAATAAGTGTTGACAACTTTCCTTGTCAATGATATGATAACGATGACAAGAAAAGTTGTCAAAATGACAAAAAAATAAGTCAACAAATACACCCAGCCAAATACCTGAATTGTAAACCATACCCACCAGGTTAAGAAAAGGAGGCGGAAAGGAAGATGACTACATGCTGTTTAAAAGAACGCCGGATGAAAGCCGGCCTTACACAGGCAGAGCTGAGCAAAATTGCCGGTATATCCCGTTACACAGTGAGCAGGATTGAACGCGGAGCATATTCCCCGTCCATCACACTGGCTATGAAATTAGCGGATATATGCCAGAGCGGGGTGGAAGAGATATTTCCCCGCACCTAAGGAAGAAATATCTGGAAAGGGGCGAAGCAAATGCCTTTAGAGAACCGTTTGAAAGAACATCGGGCCAGACTGGGGATCAACCAGGCAGATATGGGAAAGATGGCCGGAGTATCCAGGCAGACGATCAGCCTCATCGAACGGGGCGACTATTCGCCGTCAGTGACATTAGCCCTCAAGCTTGCCAGGATCTGCCAAGTCACGGTGGAGGACATTTTTTCCTACAACGAGGAGGATGAGACATGAGCAAAGAAGCAAAAAAGATGAATACATACATCAAATATACCGCATTCCTGGCGGCTGTGCTGCTGGTGAGCGGGGCGCTGGGGGCTGCGGCTGCATATTTTAAGGTGGAGAACTGGGACAGCGTTTTCGTCGTTTTGGCTGGGCTCATACGCAGAAATATGGCGCTGATCCTGCTCGTACTCAGTGCAATCTGCATCACTTATCAGGAGGTCATTCTGCACAGGATGAAAAAGATTGGGGCAGAAATCCCCGGCGCGGAGGACGCGGAGGGCGACCGGCTGGAATTTGAGATGGAGCAGATGGGCAGCGCCGGAACGATTTCCAGCAACCTGTTCAGTGTTTTATCCATACTGGTGCTGTGTACAGGCTATTCTATGGAGTACATCATCGATCTTGGGAAGAAAGAGAATGTATGGCTCCTGGCTGCTTTTGTAATTTTCCTCATCGGTACCGTGTATCAGGGCTATTGGCAGATGCGGTATGTCAAAACTATACAGAGGGCTTACCCGGAAAAGAAGGGAGATCCTACCTCCCGCAGATTTCAGGAGGAATGGCTGAAAAGCTGTGATGAGGCTGAGCGTGACGTGATTTACCAGGGAGCCTACAAAGCCTACAGAGGGATTTCGAAGCTTCTGCCGGCCCTGGCATTCGTTGCTATGATAGCGCATCTTCTTTGGGATACAGGAATTATGGCTGTTGTGATGGTTTGTATCATCTGGATTGTGATGGTGATCATCTACAGCCGCTCCTGTGTGATCAAAAAGAGCCAGCAGATTAAATAAAAGAAGCATACAGCCGCGGAAAGCGTGGCATGGGAGGAGTATTTATGAAATTAGAAGTCAGAGGATTAAGAAAGACATTCGGGGAAAACGAGGTACTGCACGGCATCTCCTTTTCTGTGGAGAGCGGAAGCGCGCTGGGCCTGTTGGGGCGTAACGGCGCAGGTAAGACCACGACCATCCGTATTCTCATGGATGTGTTTAAGAGTACCGGAGGCACGGTGCTTCTAGACGGCAAGCCGTTCCAGCCGAAACAGTATCACATCGGCTACCTACCCGAGGAGAGAGGGCTTTACCCTAAGAAAACCGTGAGCGAGCAGCTCATTTACCTGGGGATGCTCAGAGGCTTAAGCGCCAAAGAGGCAAAGGAAAAGATGCGCTGGTGGCTGGAGCGCATGGGAGTGACAGAGTACGAGAACCGCAAGCTGGAGACGCTTTCCAAGGGGAATCAGCAGAAGGTTCAGCTTGCCCAGACTCTGATCTGCAACCCGGACATTATTATTCTGGATGAGCCTTTCTCCGGCCTGGATCCGGTGAATTCTCAGATACTCAAGGATGTGATCAAAGAGCAGATCCGTGACGGCAAGCTTGTAATCTTCTCCAGTCATCAGATGAGCTATGTGGAGGAATTCTGTGAAGATATCGCCATTCTCAATCACGGAGAGGTCGTTCTTTCCGGTGACCTGAGGGAGATTAAGCGGGAATTCGGCCGCGACCGTTTGGCGCTTTCCAGTCTTGACGAAAGTACGTCAGATCTGGCAAGAAGGCTGAACGACATGTTCTCCGACCTGCTGGAGGTGGAGAAGGTGAAGAAGGACCGGGTGATCATCCGAAAGAAGCATCCGGACAATAAGAATGCAATTCTCAGCCGTCTTCTGGAACAGGATGTGGATCTGGAATTTTTCGGGCTGTATGAACCATCACTGAATGATATCTTTGTAGAGAAGGCGGGGGACGAGGCATGAAACAATTTTTAACTGTATTAAAATTTGAATTGAACAATTATTTTAAAAATAAAAGCTTTATGGTGACTACGATTCTTTTGGCCGTGCTCATGGTGGGGATCATTGTTGTCCCGACCTTTATCCCCGGACTTCTGGGCGGTAAAGAGAGCAGTCAGAGTCAGGAGAGCAGCCAGTCTGGGAACGCAGAGGAAGATTCTCTGGATACACTTGGATTTTTTGTGAACACCAGTGAAATCGAGGATGTGGATACGCTTCTCGCTTTCCTGCCTGCAAAGTGGGAAAGCTTTGCGGACGGAGAAAGCTTGAAGGAGGCCGTGGAGTCTGGAGAGATTGAGGCCGGCTTTATCCTCAACAGTGCATCCGATGTGACTTATGTGGTAAATAACCTGAATATTGACGACAGACTTTCCCAGGACTTTACCGAGGCCTTCGGAAGTTATCAGAAGCAGCAGTATCTTTTGGCCAAGGGACTCAGTGCTGAGGAAGCAGCGGAGGCTGACAATGTGACGGTCAATCTGCAGCCGGAAATCCTTGGGAAAAACAGCGGGCGTAATTATTTATACACCTATGTGCTGGTGTTTATCATTTACTTCCTGATTCTGTTCTACGGGCAGATGATCGCAGTTTCTGTGACAACAGAAAAGAGCAACCGGGCCATCGAGATCCTGGTGACAAGTGTCAACTCCAACAGCCTCATTTTCGGCAAGGTGCTGGCAGGCGCTATCGCGGGTGTGCTGCAGATGCTCCTGATCGTGGGCAGTGGTTTCGCCGCATACGGAGCATTCCAGGATGCCTGGGGCGGGAAGCTGGACATGGTCTTCAATATTCCGGGCAGAGTTCTGGCAGCCTACGCGGTGTTTGGTACCCTGAGCTATCTGCTCTATGCATTTATTTACGGGGCTTTGGGCGCACTTGTATCAAAGACCGAGGATATCAGTAAGAGCTCCACTCCGATCACACTCGTTTATGTAGGCTCCTTCCTGGTGGCGATGCTGGGACTCACTAATGCGGACAGCGCGATGGTAAAAGTGGCTTCCTTTATTCCTTTCACATCAGGAAATGCTATGTTTATCCGCGTGTCCATGGGCAGTGTGGCGGCCTGGGAGATTATATTGTCAGGCGCGGTGTTATTGCTTTCCTGTATTGTGACCGGCGTGTTTGCCGCAAAGCTTTTCCGTTTCGGTACACTCCATTACGGAAATCCGCTGAAAATTACGAAAGCGCTGAAAAGTGTGCGCCAGCAGCAGTAGAGGTACACCATTTGCGGGAACTTCGCAGGTTTCGACTATTACCATTTTTTCGCATAATTTTTCCATAAACCGTATATGCTAATAGAAAATAAGCAAAAGAGGTGTTGCAATGGCAGCGCCTCTTTTTGGCAGCCGACGGAGGAATGATTATGTGGGGAATATTGATTGCATTACTTTCAGGAGCATTAATGAGTGTACAGGGTGTATTCAACACCGAAGTGACTAAGCAGACCAGCCTTTGGGTGAGTACGGGCTGGGTACAGTTTTCGGCTTTTTTGGTGTGTATTTTGGCCTGGTTGTTTACGGGCAGGGAAAGTATCGGTACATTGTGGCAAGTTGATAGCAAGTATACTCTGCTTGGCGGTGTTATCGGAGCTTTTATTACTGTGACAGTCATTCAGAGTATGGGCGCTTTGGGCCCTGCAAAAGCGGCAATGCTGATCGTAGTTTCCCAGCTCGCCGTGGCATATCTTGTTGAACTTTTTGGTTTATTCGGTGTGGATAAGCAGCCGTTTGAATGGAGGAAGATTCTGGGAATGGCAATCTCTATTATCGGCATTGTCATATTTAAATGGCAAAAATAATTAGATTACTATTGTAAAATTTGTAATCTTTCGTTAAAATAAGATATGGTGTAGTATGAGTGACGGGGAACTTACCGCAAATACGCGGTAAAGGAGTGAACCGGCATACCATGAATTTATTAAGGATACAGTTTTTAAAAAGCATCTGCCTGCTCGCTGCAGGCTTTCTGCTGTTATGCACAGGTCTGACAGGCTGTGCGGACAGAGAAGCACAGTTTCTTGAGGAGGAATCTTCGGAGGAGTTTCCAGTTGGAGAGGACTTGGTTGAGGAAGACTCCGCCATGGGGAACTCTGCCAGGGAAGGCTCTGCTGGGGCGGATAAAGGTTCCGGTGGGAGTGTGACCACTTCGGATAAAGATTCCGGCGGCAGTGTGACCGTCATACCGGAACAGGAGCAGACAGAGATTTATGTAGATGTGTGCGGCGCGGTAGCGAATCCGGGAGTTTACACTCTTAATGAGGGGAGCCGTGTGTTCCAGGCCATCGAAGCAGCGGGAGGCTTTCTGCCAGAGGCTGCCCAGACCTTTGTGAACCGTGCCCAGGGTCTCACTGACGGCCAGCAGGTGTATATCCCAACCCAGGAGGAAATGGAGAGCCTTGGCACAGGGAGTGAAAATCCGGTATTGGCAAGTGCACAGCCCGGCAGCGGGAATAATCCGGAGGGAAATCAGCAGGCGGACAGCGGCAAGATAAACTTGAATACGGCAGACGAGGCTGCACTGACCGGACTCACCGGAATTGGCGCGTCTAAGGCGCGGGCAATCATCGCATACCGGGAGACCAACGGGCCGTTTCAGGCGATTGAGGACATCATGAAAGTAGAAGGTATCAAAGAAGGTACTTTTGCGAAGATAAAAGACGACATAGTAGTAGGATAAGGAGAACTTAAATGAGCAGGAAAGTATTGGTAGTAGACGACGAGAAGTTGATTGTGAAAGGAATCCGGTTCAGCCTTGAGCAGGACGGGATGGAAGTGGACTGTGCCTATGACGGCGAGGAAGCGGTAGAAATGGCCAGGGAAAAGAAATACGATATCATTCTTCTGGATCTCATGCTGCCGAAGATGGACGGCCTTGAGGTGTGCCAGCAGATCCGCGATTTTTCCAATGTGCCGATCGTCATGCTCACTGCCAAAGGAGAAGATATGGATAAAATCCTCGGCCTGGAATACGGCGCCGATGATTACATTACCAAGCCCTTTAACATCCTTGAGGTGAAAGCCCGGATCAAGGCCATCATGCGCCGTGCCGGAAGCGACCACGAGGAAAAAGAGAAGGCCAAGACCATCGAGGTGGGCGACCTGCGCATGGACTGCGAGGGACGCAGAGTTTTCATTGCAGGAAGAGAGATCAACCTCACTGCCAAGGAGTTCGACGTGTTAGAGCTTCTTGTGTTCAACCCTAACAAGGTATACAGCCGTGAGAATCTGCTGAATATTGTCTGGGGTTACGAGTATCCGGGTGATGTGCGGACCGTGGATGTACATATCCGCCGTCTGCGTGAGAAGATTGAGGCAAATCCCAGTGAGCCGAAATACGTACACACCAAATGGGGTGTGGGCTATTATTTCCAGGCATAAATCATGAAAAAGAAAGCAAACTTTTTTAAAAGTCTGCGCTTCCGTATCCTGATCATCCTGATCATTCTGGGAATTGTACCGAGTGTCATCGTTACGCGTATGGTCATCAGCAATTATGAGGACCGTGCAATTGCTGTGCGCATAGATAAGGTGAAAAGCCAGTGTGACATTCTGTGCAGCCTGTTAATTAGAGAAAATTATCTCAATGACTCCAGCTCGCAGATAGTCAACAGCAAGCTGGAGTTGTTGTCTAATGTGTATAATGGAAGAATTCTCCTGGTTGACAGGGATTTTAAGATAGTTAAGGATACTTTTGGCGTGGACGAAGGCGCTACACTGCTTTCCCCGCTTGTGATCAAATGCTTCAAAGGCGAGGAGGCCAGCGCTTATAATAAAAATACGCAGATTTTGGCGTTAGCCGTTCCTGTGAAGAGTCCGGAGGTTAAACAGCTACAGGGCGCAATGCTTATCTGTGTATCGTCCGGGGAGATTGCGGCGACCATCGAGGAGGTGGACCAGAAGAGTATTCTTATTATCGGAATTATCGTAGCGTTGGCGATACTTATGGGTTATGTGCTATCTACCGTGTTGGTGAAACCCTTTGCCAGAGTTACCAAGTCAATCGAGGATTTAACGGACGGATACCAGAATGAGGAGATTTCCGTGCCTGACTATACAGAGACGGAGCTGATCACCGATGCGTTCAATAAGATGTTAAACCGCATGAGGGTACTGGATGAATCACGCCAGGAATTCGTGTCAAACGTGTCCCATGAGTTAAAGACACCGCTTACCTCCATGAAGGTATTGGCTGACTCTCTGGTGGGGCAGGAGGGGATTCCCGAGGAGCTTTATCAGGAGTTCATGAGTGATATTACGGCAGAGATTGACCGGGAAAACAAGATTATTACCGACCTTCTTTCCCTGGTGAAGATGGACAAGAAGGCAGCAGACCTCAATATCCAGCATATGGATATCAACCAGCTTCTTGAGGGTATTCTCAAAAGGCTGCGTCCCATTGCGGACAAACGAAACATTGATTTGATCCTTGACTGCTTCCGGCCTGTAGAGGCTGATGTGGACGAGGTGAAATTTACACTTGCCATCAGTAATCTGGTGGAAAACGGCATCAAATATAATGTAGATGACGGATGGGTGAGGGTGACCCTGGATGCGGACCACAAGTATTTTTATGTGACAGTGGCCGACTCCGGTATGGGCATCCCGGAAGAATCGATTGACCGCATTTTTGAGCGTTTCTATCGTGTGGACAAATCCCATTCCAAGGAAATTGGCGGAACGGGCCTGGGCCTTGCCATCACCAGAAGCTCCATTGCCATGCATCACGGGGCTATCAAGGTGTTCAGCAAGGAAGGAGAGGGTACCACATTCTCCGTTCGGATTCCTTTGTCATATATACCGTAGGAGGTGCCAGGTGAAAAAAATAGTTAGCATGATTCTGCTCTTTGTGATGACCTGCCTGTTTTTTGGGGCATGTCAGGTGGAAGTGCAGGAGGAGAAAGCTGAGGACGGCAGTTCTTATTATTTTTATTATATCGATAAGGACGAGACAAAGCTGAAAAGAGAAAAATATAAGCCCCAGGAGGATTCTGCGGAATTTATGCTTCAGGACCTTATGCAGCGCCTTAATAATAAGGCGTTGGAGGGCGAAGCGATCAATCTTCTTCCCAAGGATGTTGTCATGAATTATAAAATCGAGGGTGAGAAGCTGATCATTGACGCAAACAGCAAGTATGAGGAGATGAGCCGGGCAAGGGAGATTCTGGTGCGCGCAGGTGTGGTCAAGACATTTCTGCAGGTGCCGGGCATCGCATCGGTGAGTTTTACAATCAATGGTGCCGAGCTTACGGACTCCAAGGGACAGCCTGTGGGTGAGATGACGAACTCTACCTTTGTAGAGCTTTTAGGCTCGGACAAGGACACCTACCGTTACGATACCTTTACCCTGTATTTCACGGACAGGACCGGGGAAAAACTGCTGGAGGAAAAGCGCAGTGTCTATTATAAGCGCAGCCTTCCAAAGGCCCGGGTGGCGCTGGAGCAGCTTGCCAAGGGCCCTATGGTGAAAGGCCGCTATCCTGTCATCCCTGAAAACACCGGAATATTGGAAGTGACCACCTCGGATAATACCTGCTATGTGAAATTTGACCATGTGTTTAAGGATTACGCTCTGGATATTGATGAGCAGGTATCTATTTATTCTGTGGTCAACACTCTGCTGTCTGTCACAGGAGCGGGTAAGGTGCAGATTTCCGTGGAGGGCAGCCCGGAACAGACTTTTGGCGACAATATGCCGCTTTATAATTTTTATGAATGGAATCAGAAATTAATTGTAACGGAGGAAGGGGAGTAGTAACTGCCCATTTTCTTCCGCGGGAAAGGAGCGCTATGGCAAGACGCCCATTGTGTGTGTTGTGTCTGCTCCTGATGACTGTCATGTGTGCAGCGGATTGGCTGGGGGCTCCCCTGATACGGGGGAATCCATTGCCAGTGCCGCTTCAGACATGGGTCAGTGAGCATCCGGACGCCACCATCTGCGGGGAGGTGGAGCGGTGCGCAGACACAGAATTTTCCCAATCTATCTATCTGAAAGAAACCTATCTGATTTACAAATCTGAAAAAGTTTCCCTTAAAAATGTGAGAGTATTTCTAAAGAAAAAACAAGAGGTTCCGGCCGGAGCCGTGCTTTTGCTGTCCGGAAAACTGGAGGAGGTGGAAGGACCGCGTAATCCCGGTGAGTTTGACAGCAGGCAGTATTATGCATGCAGCAATATTTTCTATTTTTTGAAAAAAGCAGAAATATTGAAACAATCACAAAACTATTCGCGGTATGGGCAGTTTCTGCTGGACTTGCAGAATCGTTTTGCGGATGTACTTTCGCGGGCAGCAGGACCGGACGCCCCTGTGTTTTCGGCTATTGTGCTCGGTGATAAAAGCAGTCTTGATATCGAGACAAAAATGCGCTACCAGATGGCCGGGATCATTCATATGCTTGCCATTTCCGGGCTGCACATCAGCGTCCTTGGCATGGGGCTTTATCAGCTATTAAAAAAACTGGGACTTGGCATCTGGCCAGCAGGCCTGCTTGCACTGGCAGTCATGCTTCAATACGGCATGATGACGGGAGCAAGCGTATCGACTATGCGGGCTGTGTGTATGTTTCTGCTTTCTGTGGGAGCAAAAATACTTGGAAGGATTTACGACATGATGACTGCCCTGGCAATCGCCGCAATACTGATACTTGCAGATTGTCCGGCGTATCTTTATAGCAGCAGCTTTCTGCTTTCCTTTGGGGCAGTGCTGGGAATCGGGGTGGTGTCGCCGCTTTTGATCAAGCTGATGGGAACAGAAAAGAAGCTTATAAAGGCTTTGCTTGGTTCACTTTCAGTGCAGATAACTACACTTCCGGTGATGTTGTGGTTTTATGGGGAAGTGTCGGTGGCAGGGGTATTCCTCAATCTTGTGGTACTCCCCACGGTAGGTGTGGTGCTCGCGAGCGGTGTGGCTGCAGTACTGCTGGGCTGCGCCTGGACTGGGGCAGGAATTGCATGCGCGCTGCCCGGGCGAGGACTGTTGTTCCTCTATGAACACCTCTGCATCTTAGCGGCAAAGCTTCCCTTCTGCACTTGGATTGGCGGACAGCCGACGCTGTGGCAGGCGGCAGTGTATTATGTGCTGCTTGGGCTGGGCTTGTGGCTCGCAGATAGGGTTTGGATGGCGCATAAGGCAGGTGGAGTGCGGGCGGCGAATGTTGCAGGTGAGGTGCGGATGGCGAATGTTGCGAGTGGAGCGCGGATAGCGCATGAGGCAGGCAGAGTCCAGATGGCACATAGGACACATAGAGTACGGGGGAAAAAAGAGGGGGAATCCTGCGCTTTGTGCCGTGAAATAGTTATTCTTACGACTATGGCGGGAGTATTACTTCTTGGTTATCATTCTCACGGAGAGTTAAAGATTACCTGTCTTGACGTGGGGCAGGGGGATGGGATTGTTCTGGAGACGCCCCAGGGCGGGCATTTCCTTATTGATGGAGGCAGCAGCAATAAATCTGCTCTCGCACAATACCAGCTTCTTCCCTACCTGAAAAGCCAAGGGATTTCCTTTTTGGATGCTATTCTGATTTCCCATACGGACGATGACCATATAAGCGGGGTGAAAGAGCTTCTGGGCTTTATGGCAGACGGCCTTACCACCATCCGCGTCGGATATCTACTGCTCCCCGGGTGGATTGAACAACCGGAGGCCTGGCAGGAGCTTGCTTCTCTTGCAAAAAAAGCGGGAGTGAGAGTAAAGTCTGCGAATGCCGGAGATGCATTGCGTTCTGGTGCTGTAAGGCTTACGCTGCTCGCTCCGGAGGAGGGCCGGACGGGTTCTGACGTGAATGAAGATGGTATGGTGGTACTGGTGGAATATGACCGCTTTAAGGGCCTGTTTACGGGAGATGTCGGGGAGGAGAGCGAGAAAGCACTGTTGGATAAATTGGAGGATGTGGATTTTCTGAAGGTGGGGCATCATGGGTCTAAAAATTCATCGTTTGAAGACTTTTTAAATAAGATTAGGCCGGAGATTTCTGTGATTTCCTGTTCTGCGACAAATACATACGGACACCCGTCACCGGATGCGGTGAAAAGACTTGAGGACATTGGCAGCCGGGTGGAATATACGATGAAAAGCGGCGCGGTCAGCGTGGTGAGCGATGGGGAGCACATGTGGGTGGAGAGATTCTTGACGCTCGGGTGAGAGGCTCCCCGGAAAGAGGTTGAACGGTGAGGAGAAGGGAAATCGGTGCAGGGTTTGTCAGGCAGATGCACGCTTCCCTTCAACTAATTGCCAACTGCGACTAAGACGTTCACGAAGAGCGTTCACGCCTAAGTCTCCGTAGGCACTGGATTTTCAGGCGCGCTTACGCAAATCTGCCTGACAAGCCCCTGCACCGATTTCCCTTCTCCTCACCTGCCGCTACGTTTCCGTACCTCACCCGTGGAGGCTGTTCCTTAACCGGAAGGCATGTGTCTTGCGTAGAGATTTGTTCTTAAGGGTTAAGTGATGCCGACAGATGTGGCTCGTCTGTTTGGGACAGTTATTGTAATATGTAGAGGATAACTTATCGCAAACTTGTATTTTATTGTAAATCAGTCTTAGTCATTGGGTACGTCTAAGTAAAATACATTCTCAAATTGTTCGTCAAGAGCATATACAATAAGTAATGCTAACTTAGCACTAGGGCAATATTGTAGATTTTCTATACTTGATATTGTCTGGCGTGTTACACCGATTAGTTCAGCAAGCTTTTCTTGAGAAATATTTTTCTTTTTTCTATATGCTTTTAAATTATTGTATAACTTAAGCTCTTTCATGTTCTCACCACGTTTTGATAAAGTACATTGTTAAAAAGAGTATAAATAAGATTATAGTGATGATTGCTGAATAGAATGTTTTTTTACTTGGGAAATATTGATAATTGTAATAATACACTACGCCCAGGTATCCCCAGAATATAGCAACTAAATCTTCATATGCATAGCCCTTTATTACTTTAAAACCAAAAATCAGCAATAATGTCAGCAAAAAACCTATATTTGCTTTACGGGCAAGTCGTGATTCTATAAATGCTTCTCTCTCATCTCCAGATGGATGCTCTTTGTTATAAGCCAGAATATCTTTTTTGTCCATATTAAGTTCCTCCTTAAATAATTTTTTAAACCAACTAAGCCAGTCTATGCAAGATTTAGAGATTTCTTGTGCTACATTAAAACAATCATATTGCCAACAAAAAAAGTCAGTTAATTTAAGCTGAAATCTAACTATATGTATATCATAGCATAAGAAAACAGAAATGTAAAGTGTGGCGGACATTTTTGAATCTGATTTTTCTTTACTACACTATATTTCGTATATGTGGAAATACAAACCCACTAAACGAAAAGGTTGCCATACACGAAGTCCCCATCTCGAAAAAACTCCCGGAGAAAAACACAACCTCTATACAGGGGTGAAAACGTAGAGGAAGGTGAGGTGGAGTCTGGGGGCCGGGGGAGATGTGAACCGCGTCAGGCTGATTTGCGGAAGCGCGCCTGAAAATCCAATGGTTACGGAGACTTGGCCGCGAACGCTCTTCGTGAGCGGCTTAGTCGCAGTTACCATTTAGTTGAAGGGAAGCGAGCATCAGCCTGACGCGGTTCACATCTCCCCCGGCCCCCAGGCTCCTCCTCGCCGTTCAACCACTTTCCGGGGCCCCCTTAAATCCTCTTCCTAAAATCCCGGAAATATGTTATGTTATAAGATACAAACCCCAAATACCCGCCCACGCAGGTATTCCCATTACCATATAACTGACAGGAGCATCAATTTTGAAGAGTATACAGGAAGACATCAAGACCGGAAATTTCAAACAAGCCTACCTGCTCTACGGAGAGGAAGCCTATCTGAAACAGCAGTACAAACACAACCTTCTCAAAGCCCTCAACCCTGACGGCGACACCATGAACTTTGGCCATTACGAAGGAAAAGGAATCGACATAAAAGCACTGATCGACCTTTGCGAGACCATGCCCTTTTTCGCGGACCGCAGAGTGATCTTGCTCGAGGATACAGGATTTTTCAAGAATAAATGCGATGAGCTGGCAGATTACATGAAAGAACTGCCCGAATATATATGCATGATTTTTGCAGAAACCGAGGTTGATAAACGAAGCCGCATGTACAAGGCTGTCAAAAACAGCGGCCGCATTGCTGAATTCACAAAGCAGGATGAAAAAACTCTCATGCGCTGGGCCGCCGGCATTTTAGGGAAAGAAGGAAAAAAAATCACTCAGCGTGACATGGAGCTTCTACTCACGAAAACAGGCACAGACATGGGCAACCTGCGCATGGAACTGGAAAAATTAATCACCTACACAGGCGACCGGGACGTCGTAACTGCAGAGGATATAGAAGAGGTGTGCACCACCCAGACCACAAACAAAATTTTCGACATGGTCCGCGCAGTTACGGAGAAAAACCAGAAAAGAGCCCTGGATCTGTATTACGATCTTTTGACTCTGAAAGAGCCTCCCATGAGAATTCTTTTCCTTTTGGCAAAGCAGTTCCGACAGCTTCTTCTCACAAAAAAACTTTCCCAGGAGGGGGCTTCACAGAATGACATAGCCTCCCGGCTGGGCGTGCCGTCCTTTGTGGTGCGTAATATCGCAGCCTGCGCCCGTTCCTACTCCGTTGAGGAGCTGGAGACAGCAGTGGCGGATTTCGTAGACGCAGAGGAGGCTGTAAAAACAGGCCGCCTCGGGGATGTGCTGAGCGTGGAGCTTTTAATCGTGAAATATAGTTCCGCAAAACAAAAAGACAGTCACTGACGGTTGTGACTGTCTTTCCTTTTTACTTATAAGCTTATAACTAAAAACGAAATGGTTCTCTATTAGCCGATGCTGTTAACGGCTTTTGTTAAACGAGAAACTTTTCTTGCGCAGTTGTTTTTGTGGTAAACGCCTTTAGAAGTCGCTTTGCTGATGGTAGAGATTGCGTCTGTCAATGCAACCTGAGCAGCAGCCTTGTCCTTGTTCTCCACTGCAGCTTCAACCTTCTTGATAGAAGTCTTAACAGCAGATCTGATAGCTTTGTTTCTCGCAGCTTTAGTTCTGTTTACTAAAATTCTTTTTTTAGCAGATTTGATATTTGCCAATTCGTACACCTCCAATTCCAGGGTAATAGTGAAAATATTTTCTTCACAGAAACAGACACGGGCGTTTCTATGAAACATGCTTATATAGTTTAGTATAATTGCCAGAGAATGTCAATACATATTTCCGCAAAAAAGCGTAAAAAATAAAGAAAGCAACGAATCGAGTCTGAGACAATACGACAATAAACAGGAAGCTGGAGGGAGAAAGCATGTTGGGAAACTACAAAATCAGAACGGACCTGGCATTGGAGACAACGGAGCGGTTTTCCGAGGAAAATGTTGAAATCCGTGGAGTAGAGGTAAAGGAGGACTACGACGAGGAGAAGGATGTGCGCACGACAGTGGTAAAAATTAAGACTGAAAACGGTGCCAAGAGCATGGGACGGCCACAGGGAAATTACATTACCATTGAGGCTCCTAATCTTTCCGTGCCGGATGAAGATTACCACCGCGAGATTTCAGAGGAGATTGCCAGGCATCTGCGCCAGCTTATTGATCTGGACAGAGAGCAGTCTATCCTGGTAGTGGGACTTGGAAACCAGGCGATTACCGCTGACTCACTTGGCCCTCATGTGGTTGAAAATCTCCGCATGACCCGCCACATTATCCGCGAGTACGGCCTCAAGGGCATGGGAGAAGAGAAGATGCACCGCACCAGCGGAATCATCCCGGGCGTTATGGCGCAGACAGGAATGGAGACATCGGAAATCATCCAGGGTGTTGTTTCTGAGACACAGCCGGATGTGGTGATTGCCATCGATGCACTGGCAGCACGCAGTACACGCAGGCTGAACCGGACTATCCAGATTACGGATACGGGCATCAATCCCGGCTCCGGTGTGGGAAACCACCGCATCGGCCTGACCGAGGAAAATCTGCAGGTGAAAGTCATTGGTATCGGAGTTCCTACGGTGGTAGATGCAGCCACGATCGTGCACGACTCTATGGCCCATCTTCTCGACGCACTGGATGAGTCAGAGCAGAAAGAATTTTTGGAGGAAATGATTTCTCCCCACCTTCACAGCATGTTTGTGACGCCGAAGGATGTGGATGAAACGATTAAATATTTGAGCTTTACCATATCGGAAGGACTTAATATCGCGTTTTCAGAAGTTTAATCCGCTCTTGTAACCAACACATGTAATGTATACAAATGCCAGGATATGTAATCAGTACATGTGATCCGCATAAATAACCGGGATATGACCAAGACATGTAATTGCATAATAGCCTGTATATGTAGCCCGAATATATAATCGGCACGCTTACTCTGCACGTATAATCCTTACGGCTCTGTCATAGGATAATTTAAAGAGGTGATTGCGTGACGAAATTCCAGAAGGCATTCTGTGTGTTGTTAAGCCTGTGTTTTTTTGCTGTTCTGGCTGTGATGCCGGGGCCTTTTTTCCTGCGCGGCAATGTGTACAGGCAGGTGCCGCTCTATTGCTTTCTGGAAAAAAAGGCAACCAGCATCCCTCAGAGCGAAGACCCGGAAACCTACGAGAAGATCATAGCCGGAAATGCCCAGTATCTCGGCCGCAAGATACAGGAAGAAAACGGAATAAAAGATGAAAAGCTTCTGGCCCGGTCCGGAACAGAACACAGTGTGACAGACCGTACCGCCGGAGCTGCTTCCGGAGGCCAGGAAGTCAAGGACGCAACCGAGAACGAAGCATCCCAGAAGAAGGATGCATCGAAAGATGAAACATCAGTAGGTCTGGAGTCCGAAGATGGGACGTCAGATGGACAGAAGTCTAAAGATGGAGCGTCAGAAGGTCTGGAGTCCGAAGATGGAACATCAGCTGGACAGGAGCCTAAAGACGGAGCATCAGAAGGTCTGGAGTCCAAAGATAGAACGTCAGCTGGACAGGAATCCAAAGATGGTTCATCAAATGGACAGGAATCTAAAGATGGTACATCATCGCAGGGTTCAAAAACCGACACGGATGCGTCAGCGGAGAAGAGAAATAAGAGTGATGTATCAGGAAATGAGAAATCCAAGGATAAAACGAAGGACGGCAAAAAAAAGGACAAACCCGTTGAAGATGACATCACGGATAATATAAAGGCTGCTGCAGCGGCCATCAAGCCTCATCCTGTAGTGGACCTGTCTCCGGAGAGTCTGGCGAATTATGATTATCTGCTTGGCCAGTTTTTTATTGTTGACCCGACGACAGCCGTGACCGCGGACCAGCTCAATGCCGCCAGTTTTCTCGGCGAAGACCTTACAATCAAGCAGGATGCCCAGGCCCCGCAGATTCTTATTTACCACAGCCATTCCCAGGAGACTTTTATCGACTCCAGAGAAGGCGAGCCGGAGGACACGGTGGTGGGCGTGGGAAATTACCTCACGGAGCTTCTGACCGAAACATACGGATATAATGTGATTCATGTTACAGAAACCTTTGATATCATAGACGGAGAAATAGACAGAAGTCAGGCTTACGACTATGCAAGGGAGTACATTGAACAGGTTTTAGCGGAAAATCCCACGATCGAAGTGATCATTGACCTGCACCGGGATGGAGTACCGGAGGACCGCCATTTAGTCACAGAAATCAACGGTAAGGATACGGCACAGATTATGTTTTACAACGGATTAAGTTATACCGTGAGCCACGGACCCGTGGAGTACCTTCCCAATCCTTATGTACAGGATAACCTTGCCTTTTCCTTTCAGCTTGAGTACCAGGCTGCGCAATATTATCCTGATTTTTATCGTGGTATTTATCTTGCCGGCCTGCGCTATAACCTGCACCTGAGGCCAAAGGCGCTGCTTTTGGAGGCTGGAGCCCAGACAAATACAGTGCAGGAAGTAAAAAATGCCATGGAGCCATTTGCTGATATTCTCAACCGGGTGCTGTCACCGTGACAGCACCCGGTAATTTATATATATAGGTTTAATAGTGGTCAATAAAACGTGAACGATGCTGGAAAATGATTAATGAAATGTTGACTTTTACATTTGAAGCTTTTATAATGATTATTGAAGAAGGAGGAGGATAAATATGTATGCGATGGATTTTGCCCAGGTAGGAGCTAATATACAGGAAAAATTAGTTTCTAAAGGAATAAATCAACAAGGTCTTGCTGATATTTTAGGTATTTCTAAGCAGGTCATGAACAAAATTATAAAAGGAAATAAGGCAATAAATGTAAATGAACTTTCTAAAATTGCAGAGGTCCTAGATACAACTACAGACTCTCTTCTGACAGCGAGAAGCGAACCAATAGTTGCTGATAATCTCAGCTTTATGAGGGCAGTTCATGATGACTCGACACTCGAAAAAATCAACCTTATACGCTCCGCCATTGATGAGATTCATATGCTGGAGGAATTGCTGGATGACTAAAGAGCTAAATGAAATAGAAATAAAACAAATAAAGAATAGAGCAAAAGAGAAATTGGGCTTGTGCAGAAAGGCGAACGATATTATTGGAACCCAGATATTTTCTATTATTGGGTTATATGCAAGAGTGATTTACTATCCACTCGGTAAGGAGGCACCATGGGGGTTTACAAGAATAAGCGGGTCAAAAAATGATTCGGCGCTTGAAAAACCCTTTGTTGCAATTAATTCATCAATTCCTGTTGAATGTCAAGTTTTCGCAGCCGCACATGAATTATATCATATCTGGTATGAGCAGAATCCGGATATGTTACCGGCAGATTTATTAAATGAACAGGATAAGAATATAAGTGAGAAGAAAGCAAATAGATTTGCAGCAGAATTCCTTGTAGATGAACAGTTGCTGAAACAGGAAATTGATATGTATATGATTAAAAAAATTACTCTTAAAAGTATATTGCAGCTTGCAGATTTATTTACGGTTCCGTACAGGACTATGACAAAACGCCTTAGGGAGATTAATGCAATAACGGATATGGAGCTTTCAAAATTCCTGGCAGAAACTGAAGAATCCATAGATAAGTACAGGAAAAGATATTCTCTTTCTTCTCAAAAAACGGATGACCGTATCATAATGGATAATTTAGTTGAATTAGCTGTTAATGCATTTGAAGCTGGTTATATTACTTATGAGAAATTGGAATATTTGCTGAGTATGAGCAATTTAAATCCGGAAGCTCTTGGAATTGTGAATAAAGATAATTACGAATTTCCGTCTGATGATGAGTTGGATAGCATCATGGAGGAATGAGTATGATAGATAAAATGATTATCGATGCTGATTTGTGCATTAAGCTTGGCGGAAGTAATAAGCATAGTTTTCTATATGATGTATTGCCCTTGGTTGCAAGTGAGATATATATGCACACGTATGCCCATAGTGAGGGCATGATGCCATCAAGTGCGGTTAGCCAGTTAAGGAGTCTAATCGCAGAAAATAAAGTCATCCTTGTTAATGAGAGTGGTTTAGACAGTCAGTCTAGAGCAACTTATGATGCAGCGTTTAATAATCTGGCTAAGGTTATGATGGATCCAAGAAGACCTGGTAAGAATAAGGGTGAAATGTGTTCTCTTGCATATGCAAAGGCTGTGGCGATACCGATATTTGCTACCGATGAAAAGGAACTGCAGCCTATTATTGATAAGCAATTAAATACAGGAATTGATGATATTACCTGCATTAGAATTGTAGATATCGTCATGAAAGCAAAAAACGGAGAGATTGATATTCAAAGAAAAGTAGCGAAAGCACTTTGAATGGTTGCAGGGAAGAAAAAAGAGATATTTGATAATAAGATTTGGCCATTGATAGAATAATAATACATAATATTAAAAAGCTGCTAAAACCTTATTGACCGTAAAAACCCTTCAATAAAAGCGGTGACAAATCCGCACCACCTATGCTATAATACAGAATTAGCAAAGTGCAAGAAGAGATAAAGAGGAGGAACTCCTGGAAATGATAGATCAAAGTAAAATTCGTAATTTCTGTATTATAGCCCATATTGATCATGGCAAATCTACATTGGCAGACAGAATCATTGAGAAGACAGGACTTTTAACAGAACGTGAGATGCAGTCTCAGGTATTAGACAACATGGAGCTGGAGCGGGAGAGAGGAATCACCATCAAGTCCCAGGCCGTGCGTATCGTGTACAAGGCAAAGGACGGCGAAGAGTATATTTTCAATCTGATCGACACCCCCGGACACGTGGATTTTAACTACGAGGTTTCACGAAGCTTGGCGGCCTGTGACGGTGCCGTCCTTGTTGTGGACGCGGCACAGGGGATTGAGGCACAGACCCTGGCAAATGTTTATCTGGCGCTTGATCATGACCTGGACGTGCTTCCGGTGATCAACAAGATTGATCTGCCCAGCGCCCAGCCGGACCGCGTAATCAGCGAGATTGAGGATGTGATTGGGCTGGAAGCCCAGGATTCCCCGCAGATTTCGGCCAAGACAGGCATAAATATAGAGGAAGTGCTGGAACAGATTGTAAATAAAATCCCGGCTCCTCACGGAGACCCGGATGCTCCGCTGAAAGCATTGATTTTCGATTCCATTTACGATCCATACAAAGGCGTGATCGTATTCTGCCGCCTGATCGACGGAAAGGTCAGCAAAGGAACTCCGATCAGAATGATGGCTACCGGCTTTACCACGGAGGTGGTCGAGGTGGGTTATTTTGGCGCGGGCCAGTTTATTCCCTGCGACGAGCTTACCGCCGGGACAGTAGGATATATTACCGCAAGCATCAAAAATGTACGGGATACCAGAGTCGGCGATACAGTTACAGACGATTCAAGACCTTGTGACGAAGCCCTGCCCGGATACAAGAAGGTAAATCCCATGGTATACTGCGGCCTTTACCCTGCTGATGGAGCGAAATACGGAGATTTAAGAGATGCGCTGGAGAAGCTGCAGCTTAACGACGCTTCTCTGTTCTATGAGCCGGAAACCTCCGTGGCACTTGGTTTTGGTTTCCGCTGCGGTTTCCTCGGACTGCTCCATCTGGAAATCATCCAGGAGCGTTTGGAGAGAGAGTACAATCTTGACCTCGTAACAACCGCGCCCAGCGTTATCTACAAAGTGCACAAAACGAACGGTGAGGTTATCGACCTTACCAATCCCACCAATCTTCCGGACCCGTCTGAGATTGAATTCATGGAGGAGCCAATGGTGGATGCGGAGATCATGGTGACCACAGAATTCATCGGCGCGATCATGGATCTTTGCCAGGAGCGCCGCGGCCAGTATCTTGGCATGGAATATATGGAAGAAACACGTGCGCTTTTAAAATACAAACTGCCGTTAAACGAAATTATCTACGATTTCTTTGACGCACTCAAATCCCGTTCCCGCGGCTATGCTTCGCTGGATTACGAGCTTTGCGGCTACGAACGCAGTGAGCTTGTGAAGCTTGACATTTTGGTAAACAAGGAAGAGGTAGATGCACTTTCCTTCATTGTACATGCGGACACTGCCTATGAGCGCGGCCGTAAAATGTGTGAGAAGCTGAAAGAGGAGATTCCGCGCCAGCTTTTCGAAATCCCGATCCAGGCAGCCATCGGCAGCAAGATTATTGCAAGAGAGACGGTCAAAGCTATGCGCAAGGATGTGCTTGCAAAATGCTACGGCGGTGATATCACACGTAAGAAAAAGCTCCTTGAGAAGCAAAAGGAAGGCAAGAAGCGTATGCGCCAGGTGGGCAACGTAGAAATTCCGCAGAAAGCCTTTATGAGTGTCCTGAAGCTGGATGACAAATAAAGCTTTCCGCATCAGTTCTGCGTATCTCAACTGTTAAGGCTTTTCGGAGGAATATCATGAAAAACATCATGAAACATATAAACATGAAATATATAAATAGGAAAAAACTTATATTCATCACAATTTTCGTGCTGTCAATCAGCCTCCTTTCAGGCTGCGGCTGTGGAAAAAAGAAGGATGAGGATGCGGCAGCACAGCAGGTGCTCAAAATTACGATTACTCCGGCTGTGACACCCACAAAAGCTCCCAGCGAGGTGAGCAAGGATGCCGTGGTGACAAACGGAAATCTCACCATGGTCAATGAATATCTCGCGGAGAAAGAAGATGGAAACAGCAGCTCATCCGACCCAAACAGCCAAGGTGCGGACAACACAGGCACAGACGGTACAGGTGCGGACAGTAATGGTGTCGACGGTGACAGCACAGGCGGCGAAAGTGATGGCAGCCCTGATGAAGACGGCCAGGATGACGGCAGCGGTTCCGAGGAGTAGTCTATGACAGAAAACAACACTATCCACACTCCTTTAGAGCTATACGTCCACATCCCTTTTTGCGTGAAAAAATGTGACTATTGTGATTTTTTGTCAGGTCCTGCCACCCCGCAGAGACAGGAGGCATATATACGTGCCCTTTTGTCAGAGATTGAGGCTGTCAGTGAGGGCTGTGACAGAGACGTAGTTTCTGTGTTTATCGGGGGAGGAACCCCTTCGGTTCTGGCACCGGAGCTCATAGCACAGGTACTCGATAATTTAATACAAAGATTCCATATTACCCCGGACGCCGAAATCACCATTGAGGCCAATCCGGGGACTTTGCATACTGAGAAACTTAAGGCCTACCGTGAGCATGGCGTGAACCGACTCAGTCTGGGCCTTCAATCTCCCGACGAGCAGGAACTCAAGACTTTGGGAAGAATCCACTCCTATCACGAGTTTTTGGAGAGCTTCCATCTTGCAAGAGAAGCCGGATTTACCAACATTAATGTAGATTTAATGAGCGCCATCCCAGGCCAGAGCTACGAGCAATGGATTCATAACCTGCGCACTGTGGCGTCTCTTGCTCCTGAGCATATCTCCGCCTACAGCCTCATTGTGGAAGAAGGAACCCCCTTCGCTGAAAGAACACTGGACCTCCCCGACGAGGAGACGGAATACCGGATGTATGAAGACACTGCCCGGGTTTTGGGCGAATATGGCTATAGCCAGTACGAAATATCCAATTATGCAAAACCAGGATACGCCTGCCATCATAATATCGGTTACTGGAAACGCGTGGAGTACCTCGGCCTCGGCCTAGGTGCCGCTTCCCTCTGGGAAAACCGGCGCTTTTCCAACACCTCGAATATGGAAGAATATTTGCAAAACAGTTCCCAGCCACATAAAATCCGGCGTGTGGAATGCATGCTTTCTATAGAAGACCAGATGGCAGAATTCATGTTTTTAGGTCTGCGCATGACAGAAGGAATCAGTAAGCAGGAGTTTGCAGAAGCCTTTGGGGTCAGCCTGGAGGAAAGATATGGGGCTGAACTGGAAAAGTTTCTAAAGCTATCATTATTGGAGGATGACGGAAACAGGATTTGGCTGACGAGACGGGGGATTCATGTGAGTAATACAGTGATGGCGGAGTTTTTACCGGGGTGACAGGGGGCCCCTGGAAAGGTTGTGGACGGTGAACAGAAGGGAATCCGGTGCGGAGGGGCTGGCGCTGTCTTGTCAGGCATGCTCGCTTCCCTTCAACTAATCGGTAACTGCGACTAAGCCGCTCGAGAAGAGCTCTCGCGGCTAAGTCTCCGTAACCGCTGGATTTTCAGGCGCGCTTCCGCAAAATGCCTGACAAGGCCAGCGCCAGCCCCTCCGCACCGGATTCCCTTCTGCTCACCTACGTCAACGTTTTCGTCCCCTGTAAAGTGGCTGTGCTTTTCACAGGAAGATTATTGAATGCGAAAAAATAGCTTGCCTGGGCAGTGATATATTACGCTGCTATTTGTGTTACGCATCAGGTTAGAGATAGTGTCTGTGAAAGATGATAACTAGCAGTAGCTTTTCTTTCCGCATTGAAAAAATATCCGGTTAAAACGACCACCGTTTCGAAGGGGTGGGAACGTAGAGGTAGGTGAGGGTGGAGGTCCGGGAGGCCGGGGCAGGTATGAGAGCGGACAGGCTGATTTTGCGGAAGCGCGCCTGAAAATCCATTGCCTACGGAGACTTAGCCGCGAACGCTCTTCGTGAGCGGCTTAGTCGCAGTTGGCAATTAGTTGAAGGCAAGCGAGCATCAGCCTGTCCGCTCTCATACCTGCCCCGGCCTCCCGGTCCTCCACCCTTACCGTTCGACACCTTCCCGGGCCCCCTTCACTTCTTAAAAATTTCCACCAAACATCCGTGAAAAATTAAAATTACCCCTTGCCAAACAAATGTTTGGATATTATACTAGGATACAGACACTAATACCGGTACACGGCAGGTGGCCTGTACCCTTTACAGTGCCTGCTGTGTTTAATGAACTGCAGGCGGATGTTCCGTGGGTGGCCACCAGCGGGCCATGAACTGTGCATGAGCAGTGGGCATTGCATCCCGCCTATACCGGCAGATAATAGATTGGAGGAACAAATGGCTGTAGGTAATATGAAAAAACAGTTTATAAGAATCCGGGGCGCCAATGTGAACAACCTGAAAGACTTAAGCGTGGACATCCCCAGAGATAAATTTGTGGTACTGACCGGACTGAGCGGCTCGGGCAAATCCTCACTTGCATTTGATACAATATATGCGGAAGGACAGCGGCGCTATATGGAATCCCTGTCTTCCTACGCACGGCAGTTCCTGGGGCAGATGGAGAAGCCGGATGTGGAGAGTATCGAGGGACTTCCCCCCGCTATTTCCATTGACCAGAAATCCACCAACCGCAACCCCCGTTCCACTGTGGGAACCGTGACGGAGATTTATGATTATTTCCGACTGCTTTATGCCAGAGTCGGCATCCCCCACTGTCCCAAGTGCGGCAAGGAGATTAAGAAGCAGACCGTAGACCAGATGGTGGACCATATCATGTCTTTGCCAGAGCGCACGAAAATCCAGCTCCTTGCTCCGGTAGTGCGCGGACGTAAGGGTACTCACGCCAAGCTTCTCGACCATGCCAAGAGGAGCGGATATGTACGTGTGCAGATTGACGGGAACCTGTATGAACTGTCAGAAGAGATTAAGCTGGATAAGAACATTAAGCATAATATCGAGATAGTAGTTGACCGTCTGATTGTTAAAGAAGGTATTGAGAAGCGCCTTGCCGATTCCATTGAAACAGTTCTGGATTTGGCGGACGGGCTGTTGATGGTGGATACGATGGATGGCAGCGTGCTGAATTTCAGCCAGAGCTTTTCCTGCCCGGATTGTGGTGTGAGTATTGACGAGATAGAACCCCGCAGCTTTTCCTTTAATAATCCCTTCGGAGCATGTCCGGACTGTCTTGGTCTGGGGTATAAGATGGAGTTTGACATTGACCTGATGATTCCCGATAAATCCCTGAGTATTGCCCAGGGCGCTATCGCTGTCATGGGCTGGCAGTCCTGCACGGACAAGGGCAGCTTTACCAGAGCCATTCTTGACGCCCTTGCAAAGGCGTATGATTTCAGTCTCGACACGCCATTCCAGGATTATCCGAAGAAAATCCAGGATATCATCATAAACGGGACCGGCGGCCATTCTGTGAAGGTACATTACCGGGGACAGAGGGGCGAGGGCGTGTACGACGTGGCTTTCCCGGGACTTGTCAGAAACGTGGAGCAGCGCTATCGGGAAACAGGCTCGGATTCCATGAAGCAGGAGTATGAGACTTTTATGCGTATCACTCCCTGTAATGCCTGCAAGGGCCAGAGGCTTAAGAAGGAATCCCTCGCTGTCACGGTGGCGGACAAAAATATATATGAGATTACCAATCTTTCTATAGAAAAATTGAAGGCATTTTTAAGTGAGATGGAGCTCAGCGAGCAGCAGAAGCTTATCGGTAAGCAGATTCTTAAGGAAATCAGGGCGCGCGTAGGCTTTTTGTCGGATGTGGGACTTGATTATCTTTCCCTGGGACGTGCCACAGGCAGCTTGTCCGGCGGCGAGGCACAGAGAATCCGTCTGGCTACCCAGATTGGTTCCGGTCTGGTGGGTGTGGCATATATTTTGGACGAGCCAAGCATCGGACTTCATCAGCGGGATAACGACAAGCTTCTCAGTGCACTCCTGCATCTCCGCGATCTGGGCAACAGTCTGATCGTGGTTGAGCATGATGAGGATACTATGCGCGCGGCAGACTGCGTGGTGGACATCGGCCCCGGTGCGGGAGAGCACGGCGGACAGCTTGTGGGAATCGGTACAGCCGAGGACCTTATGAAAAACGAGAATTCCATCACTGGTGCGTACTTGAGCGGACGGCTGCAGATTCCGGTGCCTACGGAGCGTAAAGCTCCCACAGGCTTTCTCACCATTAAGGGAGCGGCGGAGAATAACCTTAAGAAAGTGGACGTGGATATCCCTCTGGGAATCATGACCTGCATCACAGGAGTTTCGGGTTCAGGGAAGAGTTCTCTTATCAATGAGATTCTCTACAAACGTCTGGCCCGCGATCTGAACCGTGCCCGGACCATTCCCGGCAAGCATGACAATATCCTGGGAATTGAGCAGCTTGACAAGGTGATTGATATTGACCAGTCGCCAATCGGCCGCACTCCGCGTTCTAATCCGGCTACCTATACAGGGGTGTTTGACCAGATTCGTGATCTTTTTGCTTCCACAGCGGACGCAAAGGCGAAAGGATACAAAAAGGGACGTTTCAGCTTCAATGTTAAGGGCGGACGCTGCGAGGCCTGCAACGGCGATGGTATCATCAAGATTGAGATGCATTTCCTGCCGGATGTGTATGTTCCCTGCGAGGTATGTAAGGGAAAACGGTATAACCGCGAGACACTGGAAGTGAAATACAAAGACAAGAGCATTTACGATGTACTGAATATGACTGTGGAGGAGGCTCTGCCTTTCTTTGAAAATATTCCCTCCATCCGCAGAAAGATTGAGACACTCAATGATGTGGGACTTTCCTACATCCGCCTGGGCCAGCCATCCACAGAGCTTTCCGGCGGCGAGGCACAGAGGATCAAGCTGGCTACAGAGCTTAGTAAGCGCAGCACAGGAAAGACCATATATATCCTGGATGAGCCGACCACGGGCCTCCATTTTGACGATGTGAAAAAGCTGGTTGAGATTCTTAAACGTCTGGCAGAGGGCGGCAATACGGTTGTGGTGATCGAGCATAACCTGGATGTGATCAAAACTGCTGATTATATTATAGATATGGGACCAGAGGGCGGCGACAAGGGCGGCACTGTGATCGCCCGGGGAACTCCTGAGGAGGTGGCTGCAAATCCGGTATCTTATACAGGTCAATATGTGGCAAAATATCTTAAATAACAAAAAAAGTGACACGAAAGCTTTTCTTTTCCCCTGGTTTTGTATATAATGATGGAAAGCAAGTACAGACAGAAAGGGGATTCCTATGCCTGCTAGTGATATCGGGATTGATTTGGGGACCAGGAACAGCTTGGTGTACTCCACGGGAAAAGGACTTGTGCTCAAGGAGCCTTCCGTGGTGGTTTATGATAAAGATACAGAGAAGATTAAGGCCATCGGCGAGGAAGCACGGCAGATGGCAGGCCATGTGTCTTCCAATATGGAGGTCATCCGGCCCATCCGCCAGGGTGTGATCGTGGATTATATTGTAATGGAAAAGATGCTGAAATATTTTATTTCCAAAGCCATGGGCCGCAGGGCGTTCCGTAAGCCGCGAATTAGTATCTGCGTTCCGAGCGGGATTACGGAGATTGAGCGCAAAGCTGTGGAGGAGGCCACCTACCAGGCGGGTGCGCGTGAAGTGTATCTGGTGGAGGAGCCTATTGCGGCAGCCATCGGCGCCGGGGTGGATGTGACTAAGCCCTTTGGTAATCTTATCGTGGATATTGGAGGCGGGACTACGGACGTGGCCGTGATCTCCCTGGCCGGGGTGGTGGTTTCCAGCTCCATCAAGACAGCGGGGGATGCGTTTGACCATGCGATCATGGATTATGTGCGTAAGAATCACAGCCTGTTTATCGGGGAGGACACAGCCGAGTCGATCAAGAAGCATATCGGTACAGCCTGTGAGGAGGCCGATACCAGGACCATGGAGGTTAAGGGGCGGAATGTCATCACCGGGCTGCCTAAGGTAGCCACCCTCACCTCAGAGGAAATCCGTATGGCACTTAAGGATGCCACAGGACAGATCGTCGAGACAGTCCACAGCGTTCTGGAGAAAACACCGCCTGAGCTTGCCGCAGATATCGTGGACAGGGGAATCGTATTGACGGGCGGAGGCGCTTTGCTTCACGGCATGGATACCCTGATCGAGCAGAAAACAGGGGTAAACACGCTGACTGTCCAGGACGCCATGATGGTTGTGGCAGTGGGGACCGGCAAGTATGCAGAGATTACATCTAAAATAGAAGGGTAGGGGGTGCTGCGGCGAGCAGCGCCTCTTTTGCATAGAATCAGGGACGACAGGAGATGAACAGATGAGCGAGACCATCAGCGGTTATATAGACCACATTATTTTCCGCAATGAGGACAATGGTTACACGGTCATGGTTTTGAAGGATGTGGGCGAGCTTGAGGAGCTTACCTGCGTGGGGAGCTTTCCCGCCATAAGCCAGGGCGCCACCATTGAGGCTGACGGAACCTATACCAACCATCCGGTTTATGGAAAACAATTTCAGATAAACTCCTTTGTGGAGAAAATGCCTGAGGACACAGTGGCGATGGAGCGTTATCTCGGTTCCGGTGCCATCAAGGGAATCGGGGCGGCATTGGCAGCGAGGATTGTCCGGCATTTCGGCGATGAGACATTGCACATCGTAGAGGAGGAGCCTGAGCGCCTTTCGGAGGTAAAAGGCATCAGCGACAAGAAAGCCAGGGAGATTGCCGCTCAGGTGACGGAGAAGGCTGATATGCGCAGAGCTATGATCTTTCTTCAGAAATACGGCATATCGTTGAATCTCGGAGCGAAAATTTATCAGAAATACGGACAGTCTTTGTATGGAGTGCTTCAGGAGAATCCCTACCGTCTGGCAGAGGATATCAGCGGGGTGGGCTTTAAAATAGCGGATGAGATTGCATCGCGTATCGGGATCCATACAGATTCAGATTACAGGATTCGTAGCGGAATGCTGTATACTCTCCTGCAAGCCACGGCAGAAGGCCATACATACCTACCAAAGGAGCAGCTTTTTTCCAGATCGGCCCAGCTTTTGGAGGTAGACCCTTCTTACATGGAAAAGCACCTGATGGATATGGTGCTCGACAGGAAGCTGATTTTAAAAGAAACCCAAGAGGGAACAATCGTCTACCCCAGTCAATATTATTACCTGGAGCTGAATACGGCCCGTATGCTCTGCGAGTTGAATATCCTCTGCCCGGAGGACGAGAAGCTGGTGAGCAGGCGGATTGCCCAGATTGAGAAAGAAACGGACACTACCCTCGACGAGATGCAGAAACGTGCCGTCACCGAGGCGGCAAACCACGGATTGTTTGTCCTTACCGGAGGTCCCGGCACAGGAAAAACAACCACCATCAATGCGATCATCCGCTTTTTTGAAGGTGAAGGGGCTGAGCTTCGTCTTGCCGCTCCAACCGGGAGGGCAGCGAAACGAATGACAGAGGCCACGGGCTATGAGGCCCAGACCATCCACCGCCTTCTCGAACTCAGCGGTATGCCTGAGGAGGAGCGGGAAGGGCAGGCCATCCATTTTGACCGCAATGCCCAGAATCCTTTAGAGACGGATGTGATCATTATTGACGAAATGTCTATGGTGGATATTCACCTTATGCATTCTCTGCTCCTGGCAGTAACGGCAGGAACACGGCTCATCCTTGTGGGCGACGAAAACCAGCTTCCAAGCGTAGGACCGGGAAATGTACTGCGCGATATCATCCGCAGCGGAAGCTTTCCCGTGGTAGAGCTTAAAAAAATTTTCCGCCAGGCATCGGAGAGTGATATCGTGGTCAATGCCCATAAGATCAACAGAGGCGAACCGGTAGCCATTCATAACAAGAGCCGGGATTTCTTTTTCTTGAAACGCTATGATGCGGACATTATCATCCGCGTGGTGATTGCCCTTATCCAGGAGAAACTGCCCCGTTATGTGGAGGCCAAGCCCTTTGAAATCCAGGTGCTCACACCCATGCGCAAGGGACTTCTAGGCGTGGAACGCCTGAACCAGATATTACAGAGATACCTCAATCCCCCGGACCAAAAGAAAAAAGAAAAAGAATCCGGCCAGCACCTTTTCCGAGAGGGCGATAAGGTGATGCAGGTAAAGAACAACTACCAGCTTGAGTGGGAAGTCCGGGGCAAATACGGCATTCCTGTGGATAAGGGCGTCGGTGTTTTCAACGGCGATACCGGAATCCTTAAGGAAATCAACGAGTTTGCCGAAACAGCTGCCGTGGAGTTTGAGGACGGCCGCTATGCGGAATATTCCTTCAAGCAGCTGGATGAACTGGAGCTTGCATATGCCATCACCATTCATAAATCCCAGGGCTCCGAGTACCCGGCCGTGATCCTTCCGCTGCTGTCCGGGCCGCGGATGCTTCTAAACCGCAACCTCCTGTACACCGCTGTGACCAGGGCCAGAAAATGCGTCACTGTGGTAGGCAGCGAAGAAACCTTCGCAGAAATGATTCGCAATGAAAAACAGCAGCAGCGCTACAGTTCCCTTGACCTGCGTATCCGGGAGCTTGCCGAGGCGGCTGATTTGTAGCCGTGCATAGGCGCTGGAGCGCGATTGAATCTGACAAACAATAGAGAGCGTCATCGGGGAGAAAGGACGACTCTTGAAAAAAATATGGAATTCGATTTTAAACATGATTTACCCCAGATGCTGCCCGCTCTGCCACAAAGTTCTAAAAGACCAGAGCCGGCTCATCTGTCCCGAATGCGAAGCCACAGTTAAGCCCATATCCGGCCCTCACTGTTTCAAATGCGGCAGGCCGGTAGGCAGAGACGAGGAATACTGCCGGGAATGTGCCTCTCATCCCAGAAGCTTTACCCAGGGACGGGGCATTTTCCTCTATAATGATAAAATGAAGGCTTCCCTCATAAAATACAAATACTACGGCTGCCGGGAGTACGGCGATTTTTACGCAAAAGCCATGTGTGTGTTTGCCCGTCACGAGCTCACCCGCTGGAACCCACAGCTCATCATACCCGTCCCCCTGCACAGAAAAAAGCAGCGCATGCGCGGATTTAACCAGGCTGCATATCTCGCACAACGCATTTCCGGTTATACAGGCATTCCAGTTGACCTGAACCTTATAATCAAGACAAAAAACACCAAGTCCCAGAAAAAACTCAATGCTGCTGAGCGGCGCCGCAATCTGAAAGAAGCCTTTCAGGTACAGGGACAGGTGCGGTGCAAGCGCATACTGGTCATAGACGATGTGTATACTACGGGGAGTACAGTGGACGCAATGGCGGAGTGCCTGCTCGAGGCGGGAGCGGAGAAAGTTTACTTCCTGACGGTATGTATAGGAGTTTGAAGGGGTGTCCCCTGGGAAGTTTGTGAAACGGTGGGCGGAAGGAAATCCGGTGTGTGGTCGTGGGCGCTGGCGTTGTCTTGTCAGGCATTGCTCGCTTCCCTTCAACTAAGTTCTAACTGCGACTAAAGCGCTCAAGAAGAGCTTTCGCGCTTAAGTCTCCGTAAGAACTGGATTTTCAGGCGCGCTTCCGCAAAATGCCTGACAAGACAGCGCCAGCGCCCACGGCCACACACCGGATTTCCTTCCGCCCACCTTCCACTACGTTCCCGTCCCCTTCAATGAGAGCGGCGCTTTCACTGGAGGTTTTGTTCAGGGAGGAAATAAGAAGCGTCCGCACTTTTGAAACCTTCCGGTGAAAAGAACAAGCACCAGGAAGGGGAGGAAATGTGGAGGCAGGCTATGAGAAGTGAATGGGGCGCGGAGGCAGTGGCTGGGGGGAGGCTGATTTGCGGAAGCGCGCCTGAAAATCCAATGCCTACTAAGACTTAGGCGCGAACGCTCTTCGTGAGCGGCTTAGTCGCAGTTGGCATTTAGTTGAAGGGAAGCGAGCATCAGCATCCCCCCAGCCACTGCCTCCGCGCCCCATTCACTTCTCATAGCCGTACAACAACATTCCAGGGGACCCCCTTCCCCCTTCCCACAGCAAAAAAACACTTTTCATGCATGTTGATATATGATACAATTAACCTGTATGATTATTTCCAGCTCTAAGAAATGTGATTATGAGGAGTAATTTATGTTAAACGAAGAAAAGGTAAAGGTAATGAATAAACTCGCCATGTACGAACACGGTGAGGGTAGGAAATACCTTCCGGTCAGTAAGTTTTACAGAAGTGATTATATCGGCCTGGCGCTCATCAAAAACTTCTTTTTGGTGACCATCGGCTACGTGCTGCTTTTGGTTGGTGTTGCGGCATATTTTGCGGATTTTCTGATGAATAATATCCACAAGATGGACCTGGTAAAAATGGGAATCTATATTCTCGTAGGATATCTGATCGTACTTGCGGCATATACGGTGCTGACTTATATCCAGTATTCCATCAGATACAGACGCGCCAAGAAAAGTGTCAAGGAATACTACGCGGACCTGACCAAGCTCAGTAAAATCTACGGACGCGAAGAGAAAAAGACAGCAGGCCGGGGAACATCAGGAGGATATAAAAAATGACAGCATTATTGGAATTTAAGCAGAAGATAAAGAACCTGTACGGTCAGTATGAAATGTACATTATGCCGGTGCTGAAATTTGCTGTGGCATTAGTATATTTTATATGGATAAATGCCAATATGGGATATATGAGCCAGCTTGACAATATTTTTGTAATCCTGATTTTAGCGCTGATCTGCTCGATTCTTCCCTCAGCAGTGATGATTTTCTGTGGGTTTGTATTGATGGTGGGGCATTGCTATGCACTTGGGATTGAAGTAGCGGCATTTATGCTGGTGCTCATTCTCTTTATGACGATTCTTTTTCTGCGTTTCAGCGCGGGTAAGAATATCGTGCTGGTGTTCACACCCCTCTCTTTTGGGTTTAATGTGCCTGTGCTTCTGCCGATTGGCAGCGGGCTTTTGAGTAATCCGCTTTCTGCGCTTCCGGCAGGCTGCGGTGTGATCATCTTTTACTTTATCCGTTTCCTGCGCGCTCAGTCAAAGACACTGCAGAATCCGGATGTTGAGCTTACGGAGAAGCTTAAGCTTATGGCTGACGGCCTTGTGCAGAACTGGGGCATGTGGATCACTGTGGTGGCCTTTATCCTGGTCATTCTGCTTGTAAATCTCATCCGCACCCGCTCCTTTGATTATGCTTGGAGGATTGCGATCATTGCCGGAGGAGTGACCTATGTATTCATCATGCTGGCAGGTGGTTTTTACTTTAATGTGACCATCGCCATGGTTCCGCTTATCGTGTATACGGTGATTTCCGTGCTTGTGGGGATTATCCTGGAATTCTTTGTGTTCGGCGGGGATTACAGCCGCACAGAGAGGCTGGAGTATGAGGACGACGAATATTACTACTATGTGAAAGCTGTTCCTAAAGCATCCGTTGCTACCTCTGAGAGAAGCATTAAAAAGATTAATGCCGAACCTCTGCGTGAGGAGAAAAAGATGGACGATCATGTAGTGTCATATGCGAATCCCATCTTTCACGGAGATTCCAAGTCAGGTGAGAAGGAGCCAGAAGTGCCGACAGTAATTCAGAAGCCGGATGTAGAGGATATAGATTTCGAAAAAAAATTAGAAGAATCTTTAAAAGATTTATAAGGTAAAAGTAACTATACAGAAAGGAGAACACTATGCAGGATATTGCGAGTATGCTGTCCGGGTATCTGTCAAAAATTGCCCTTCCCAGCATCGGCATTATTGATATCATAGAAATAGCTCTGATTTCATTTTTTGTTTATCAGTTCATGGTGTGGATTAAATTTACCCGTGCCTATACGCTGCTTAAAGGTATTCTGGTGGTTTTGGTGTTCATCCTGGTGGCCTATATCTTCAAAATGAATACCATTCTCTGGATGGTGTCAAATCTGGCGAATGTGTTGATCATCGGTGTTATCATCATTTTCCAGCCTGAGCTGCGAAAGGTTCTGGAGCAGCTTGGACAGAAAAGGATTATGGCAGCGCTCATTCCTTTTGACACAGGAAAGGAAGTGAAGGAGCGTTTTACTGACAAGACCATTAACGAACTGGTGAAAGCCTGTTTCGATATGGGAGAGGTCAAGACAGGTGCGCTCATTGTTATTGAGCAGGAGATTAAGCTTACCGAATACGAGCGTACGGGGATTAACGTGGACGCGGTGCTCACCAGCCAGCTTTTGATCAATATTTTCGAACACAATACCCCGCTTCATGACGGCGCGGTGATTGTGAGAGGAAACCGTATTGTTGCGGCAACCTGTTATCTGCCTCTGTCCGACAATATGGAGCTGAGTAAACAGCTTGGCACCCGGCACAGGGCCGGAGTGGGAATCAGCGAAGTCAGCGACTCCCTGACTATTATTGTCTCTGAGGAAACAGGGCATGTATCCATTGCCAAGGACGGACGGCTTACCCGAAGTCTTACCAGTTCCCAGTTAAGAGATGCTTTGGTTAAGGCGCAGAATAAGAAGGTGCTTGACAATAAGAAATTGCGGCATTTGCTGAAGGGGAGAGTGAAACATGAAGAGAAAGCTGACTGAGAACATCCCTTTAAAGATTATGTCTGTTGCGGTCGCCATTTTAGTGTGGCTGATTGTGGTAAATATTGACAATCCCATTGTGACCAGACCCTACACGGTCACAAATGTGGAGCTTGTGAATAAAGAATACGTGGAGGACGATGGAAAAATGCCTCTGCGTGAAAAGGACCAGGAGTCTGTGCGCGTACTGATCACTGGAAAGCGTAAAACTCTGGATAAGATCAGAGAGTCTGACATCCATGCGGCGGCTGACCTTCAGCAGGCGGTAAGTCTGGATACAGACCCGGTAATGGTGCCTATTGTGGCCACCCTTCCGAATTACCCTACGATTCTTCAGGAGTATATTAAAGTTACTCCGCAGAACCTGAGCGTCCATCTTGAGGAAAAGGAAACACAGGAGTTTCCGGTAAATGTGAATCTGGGTGATGCCAAGCCGGGCAAGGGCTATGAGATTGGAACCAGGACCACATATCCTGAGAAAATCAAGATTACAGGACCGAAGTCCCTAGTGAATAAAATAGATAAAGTAAATGTAGATATCAGTAGGGAAGTGGAAGGTAAAACACAGGATATTGTAGGGGAATATAGTCTCACTATTTTTGACAAAAATGAAGAAGTACTCCTGGACAGTGAGATGAACAATTTAAGAATTGATAATAACGGTAAGGTCACCGTGAGTCTTAAGCTTTGGAAGGTGCGCACAGATGTGAAGATCGTGGCAGTGGGCTATCAGGGCCAGCCTGCGGAAGGTTATATGGTGGACAGTATTACCACGATACCGGAGACAGTGAGTGTTGCCGGCACAGAGGAAGCGCTGGAGGAGCTGAGAAAAATAGACAATTCTATCTGGATTCCCGAGGAGAACATCGATATCTCCGGAAGAGATACAGATATGGAAATTAAAATAAATCTCACGGATATGCTTTCCGAAGGCTTGAAGCTGACCAGCAATACAAGTGAGGATGTATGGGTGAAAGTAAACATCCTTCCGATAGGCAGTCATGCGTACGAGCTGGCGACCAATGAAATCGAGGTCAAGAATCCGCCTGACGATTTACAGGTGACTTTTGATTCGGCCAAAGTGGAAGTCCGCGTTAAGGCTGTGGACGGAAGCATGGAAGATTTCGATGAAAGCAAGATTAGGGCCGTCATTGATTTAAAGGACAAGGAAGAAGGCAGCTATGAGGTGCCGGTGGACATCATCTTACCAAAGGGATACGAGTTAGTGGAGGATGTAACCACAGATGTAAAGATTTCTGAGGTTTCCAGTGTGGCAGAAGAAAGTGAAAAATAGGGGAGAGGTATATCAATGATCAGTCAAAAGGTAACGGTGAAAAATCCAACAGGTCTTCACCTGCGTCCTGCAGGAATCTTGTGTAAGGAAGCGATGAAGTATAAATCCCTGATAACTTTTTCCTTTGACGGTGGCACCGCCAATGCTAAAAGTGTATTAAGCGTGCTGGGGGCATGTGTAAAATGTGGGGATGAAATCGAACTGGTCTGCGAGGGCGTTGACGAGAATGAGGCATTGAATGCTCTGGTCGGCGCGATTCAAAGCGGACTGGGAGAATAAGAAGGGTAACAATTGATTTACCCTGTTCCAAATAACGGAGCAGGCGCAATGTAAAATAGGAGGAAATATTGTGAAGAAAAGAGTAGTGGCAGTCTTGTTGAGTTTGACCTTATGTTTGGCGACCGTGCTTGAGACCGGGGCTGCTGTATTTGACTCTCAGGCATCCGGAGACACTGTGGCAGCACAGTCTTTGGACGATTTTACCAGTGGTGATGATTTCAACCAGGTTCCGGCAGACAATGGACAGGCTGCAGAGCCGGGTGATGTGTCTGGTGAAATCGACATACCTACAGATGTGACACCTGTGCCGGATGAAGTGACACCAACGCCGGACGAGGTGACTCCAACACCGGATGTAACGGTAACACCGGATGACTCTGAAAACCCTGACAACAACGGCGACGGTCTTCCTGATGATGTGGACCTGTTTGTGCCGGAGAATCCTGACAAACAAGAAGTAGAGGACCCATTCGGCGACGGTACGGAAGAGATAGATGTGTTTTCCAGTGCTGATGACGGTTTGCTCACAGCGTTCGCAACTGTTTCTACTGAGGTAAATAAAACTGATTGGGAAGAGACAGAAGCCGGCAGTGGTAAATATAAACTTCACAAAACTTCCGACACATACTATACGGCTGCAGACGGAATCGTCTATATTAAGACAGTTACCGACAAAAGCGCACCGTCTACGGATACTGTCGCTCATAACGGAAATGCAGGCTACTATCTGTTTGATGCAGAGGGTGTAATGATTACCGGGCAGTCCATGATGAAACCGGGAACACCGGGCTACAGTCTTGAAACGGAAGAAGAATTTTACTATACAGACAGCAGTGTGGCAGAGCTTTATCAGGAATATGATACAGAGGGTAATAATACCGTGTGTACACCTGTGACCTCTGATCTAGGCCAGCTTAAGCTGAAATACTGGCTGTGGACGGGAACAACTTTCCGATATTATGATGCTGCCGGTAAGTTCCTATCAATGGCGGAGCTTAAGGAAATCAATCTGGCTAACGGCAAATATTCCGGATATTACGGCATAGGAGGCTCATATTACTATCTGGACGAAAACGGTACTCCTCTGGTAGGTGAGTATGAGCTTACAGATGTCAAGACACCTGGTAAATACTATTTTAAAGAGACGTTAAATGAAAAAGGCATTCCAGGAGAAATGTTCCGCGGCGGCTGGTATTGTAAAGATACAAGTAAAGGCGACCAGTGGCTTTATTACAAAGGCAACGGTACATTATACGAGCGCGGAATCGTGGCAACCAGACTGGATGTCAGTGTGATGGGCGACTATACGTTCCTGTTATCCGCTGACGGCTACATACTCAAAGGTACTATGAAAAAGGCATCCAACAATGCTTATTATTGTACTGACAAATACGGCCGTGTATATAAGGAAAAGCTTGTAAAGTATAACAACGCGAGATATTATTTTGACAAAAACGGGAAACGCGTAAATTGGAAAAATTGCTGGCACCGCTGTAAAGGTGCAGGTAACCGCTTCTATTATTTCGGCGGTACTGCAGGCAAGGTGGTCGAGAAGAAGGGGTGGCAGAAAGTCACCAACACCAACGGCAAGATGTATGGCTGGTTCTATTTCAGCAGCAGCGGAAATCACTACGTTGACAAATGGGCACAGGGCGGTTACTTTAAGCCGAACGGGCAGCTTGCCAGCGGAGTGACTGAGGTGGATGGTAAGACCTACTTCTTCATGGTTTCCAATTCCACGACACACAGAGGCTCTCTCTTTAAGAGTACTTGGATTTCGTATAAAAAGAAATGGTATTACGCACAGAGTAACGGTGTTCTTCATAAGAGCGGATGGAAAAAGATTGATGGAAATTATTATTATTTCCAGGGCGATTTCACGGCCAAGACAAATGCTTTTGTGAAAAGGGGTAATGTAAATGGTTACCTTGATGCAAACGGTAAGTTCTGTACAGGATGGGTTATCACCAGCAATGCGAATAACCAGGTCAAATATATAAATCCGGATGGGACAGGATTTGTTAAGAATACATCAAAGGTAATCGATGGACTGCGTTATTATTTTGATAAAAACGGTTACAGAAGGAATGATTTGACTTCTGTTTATAGGGGACCATATTATGTTACGGTTGACCGTGTAAACGGTGTAATGACTGTTTACGATTCAAGCCGTACCGTGCCTGTAAAAACAATCCGCGTTTCCGTCGGTCTTCCGGGAATGGATACGCCGTGGGGAGAATATACACTTCAACGCAGTGCCAGATGGCAGCCATTGATGGGACCGTCCTGGGGACAGTACGGCACACATGTTTACTTAGCAGGGCAGGGAGGTATTTTCGTTCACTCCGTAGCCAGCCCACAGATGAACAACCACAATCTTCCTGTTGCAGAGTATAACAAGCTTGGCAATCCGGCATCACATGGATGTATCAGAGCTTGTGTGGCAGATGCCAAGTGGGTATATGATAACTGCAACGGAGCAAGAATTAAAATCTTCGATGGTACCTATAATGCCAACGAAGCCATGAAAGGTCCTTTGGGCCGCCGGGCACTTGTGAAATATAAAGGTGGCGGTTATGACCCAACAGATCCTGCAATTTAATTTTAATAAACTTTAAGGCTATCATCTGCCCTCCGGGAAACCGGGGGGCATTTTTATAACAAATTTCTTGAATTTCTCATTATATCCATGTATAATAAAAGATGTAACAAATCCTTAATAAAAACGAAGCATTTGGTAATATATGGAAGAGAGAGGTTATTATGAAGAAATGGAGAAAGTGGCTTGCTGTTGCCGCGTTGGCTGCGGTGTTTGGCACAGGGAGTGTGGCTGGTTCTGCTCTGACGGTCAATGCGGATGTCTATGAGCGGTGGCAGACTGTCGCGGAAGAGGAGCGGGTTTCCTCAGACGATGAAGCGCCTTTGCTCCGGGCAGCGAAGGTGAGCCCTAAAGCCTGGAAGAAAATAGACGGCGTGTGCTATAACGGAAGCGGAAAGAAGATACCCGGAGCTATTACCAGAGGTATCGACGTTTCTGAGCATCAGGGCACTATCAATTGGCAGAAAGTGAAAAATTCTGACGTTGATTATGCGTTTGTCCGCATTGCATATGGTACAGGATATTTAGATAAGACCTATGATTACAACATGGCGCAGGCTGAGGCTGCCGGAGTTCCGGTGGGCACCTATGTGTACAGTCTTGCAACCACCAATAACATGGCGTTGGCAGAAGCGAAGCTTGCCATCAATAAGATGAAAGGCTATAAGGTTTCCTATCCCGTGGTGTTCGATCTGGAATACGCAAATATGAGTAAGCTTTCTCCAAAGAAGATTTCACAGCTTGCGCTGACTTTCTGCAACGAAGTGCGCAAGGCCGGATATTACCCAATGGTTTATTGTAATACATATTGGTATGACAATTATGTGGACTGGAGCCTGCTCGGCGGTCTGGATGTATGGATCGCACGATACGGTGACACCATAAACGCTCCGTCAAAAGCCAGCTATAATTATACAATCTGGCAGGCCACGGACGGTGACGGCGGTGGCGCGCTCAATCCCACGAAAGGCCTTATCGACGGTATTCCTAAGGCAAACAATATTGATGTGGATTTCGGCTTTGTGGATTATACGAAGAAAATCAGCCCGCGCTGGCAGCCGGTTTCCACCTACAGCCCGTCCGCGAAGCCTGACATCAGCAGCAATGAAAGTGGAAGTGGAAATGGCAATGCGAATGTAAATACAGGCAAAAATGGCTGGGCAGAAGAGGACGGAAAAACTTTTTATTATGTAAATGATGAGAAAGTAACCGGATGGCAGAAAATAGATGGTAAATATTATTACTTTAACAGCGCCAAAGGCTATCTTTATAAGGATGTGCTTTTGACCTCTTCCAAACAGAATACCTGTTATCTGGATGAAGAAGGCGCCCGGGTAAGCAACCAGTGGATTGACTGGGAGAATAAGCGCTATTACATGGGTTCTAACGGTTACGCGGTAAAAGGGTTCCGCAAGATTGACGGCAAGTATTACTATTTTGACGCCAAGGATGCATATATGTACAGAAATAAGAAGCTGATTCATAAGGATGGAAATATATTCTACCTGGGCAGCGACGGCGTTCGTTTTTCCAACGGTTTCCTAAAGATAAAGGAGAATGGAAAAACAAACACCTATTATTTCGACAAAAACGGCCGCGCCTACAAGGGCTGGCACACTATTAACGGGAAGAAGTATTATTTCTACAATGGAAACACGCAGGGGTCCGGTGTGCGTGCAGAGAATATCACACTCACAAGCGGCAAAGGTGTGGTTTCCGTGTTTAATAAAAACGGAGTGTGTACCAAGCAATACAAGAAATAATTGCACTGCCTGGCATTGTCCAGGCAGTATTTTTTGTCTGTGACGCAATGTGCGGGAAAGAGTAGTAGAGTGGTAAGTAGTGGAGATTGAGGGAGAGGAAGAGTATAATGTACCCATAAGTGTGGACACATTGAAAAGTGGGGGGCCCCTCTCTTTAGACAGACCTTCTCGTCTGACCCTTAAATCTAAACATCCCCCTGCATTCCCGTCCCCTTATAATGTACACCCTCTGCAGATGTACCCGGTTTTTTGGACTGGCCCCACGGAGTTCTGCCCCGGCCCTGTTTTCTTTAGACATATCCACCGTCCCTATGGTATTCTTAGATCAAGAACAATAGGAGGAATATCATGAGCAGAAAACCCTTTACCAATGAGCAGATGCTGATACTGCG
>JNKJ01000018.1 GCA_000702025.1 Blautia schinkii DSM 10518 | reverse complement strand
TGTAATCCTACCATGGAGAGGATTAACCGACCGCTTCCCATTTTGGGCTGGAGCCTATCAGCATCTTTGGCTCTTTGGACTTTACGATGTTTAATTAACAGTTCACGTATGTTAGCCATACTACTCAAGCCTTGCTCCCTAACCGCATTGATGCTCGCAGATTCGCTTCTGCCTCACGGCTTCGGCTTTACCACTTACGTGGAGGGCTACTTTGTCATGCCAGCTTCCCAACACCGTCATTGCTTCTGATGCAGGTGGCACTAGGCTACCGCTAACGGAATAGCGGGTTTAATCAATATTTCGTTGTTAAACAATTATCTATGCGACTTCAAGTCGCACCCACGGACAATCCAGATGGTGCAGGGCGGCAAGCCGGGTCTGGACGTTGGTACCTGCGCCCATTTTCGCCGTGGAACCTAAGAGGACACGCACCTGGCCTTTCCGTACTTTGGCAAACAGTTCCGCCTTTTGTATTTCGGTTTTCGCGTCATGGATAAAAGCGATTTCTTCCGGCGGCACGCCCTGGGCCATCAGCTTTTGCTTGATATCATCGTAGGCATTGAATGAGCCGTCATTTTTCGGGGTGGACAAATCACAGAATACAAGCTGGGTGCCTTTGATTTCCTCTGTGTCGCGCCATACCTGCAGAACGTTATGCACACAGGAATTGATTTTGCTTTCCGGATCATCGGGCAGGGTCGGGTCGGCAAGCCTCTGATCCAGGGCCAGCTTTCTTCCGTCCGACGTGATTTTCAGCATATTGTCCTGGCGGGGTTCCACCTGCCGGTTGCGTACCAGGTCGGCCCGTTCCCCTAACTCCTCCACCAAAGCCTGCTGAAAATCGCTGGGCTTGGTGACTACGGTGATCTTGTCTGCTTCCGGCACAGGCAGCTTTAACATTTCAGCAGTCTGAATGTCCGCCGCTTCCCGCCACATGGCCATTAATTCCGGGAGGTTAAAAAACTTGGCAAACCGGGTTTTGGAGCGGAAGCCGGTGCCCTCCGGGGCCATTTCCAGGGCGGTGATGGTTTCGCCAAAGTTAGCCGCCCAACTGTCAAAGTGTTCCAGGCCGCTTTCTTTCAGCATGTCATATTGGAGGTAACGCATCATGGTATAGAGTTCCACCATCGAATTGCTAACCGGGGTTCCCGTGGCAAAGACCACACCGCGCCCGCCGGTAATCTCGTCCAAATACCGGCACTTGGCAAACATGTCCGAGGATTTCTGCGCTTCGGACTGGCCGATACCGGCCACATTCCGCATTTTGGTTGCCAGGAACAAATTTTTGAAGCCGTGGGCCTCGTCCACATACAGCTTATCCACGCCCAGCTCCTCAAAGGTGATTACATCGTCTTTGCGGCTTTGGTCGTTTAACTTTGCCATACGCGTTTCCAGGTTCTTGCGGGATTTTTCCAGCTGCTTAATCGTGTAGCGTTCACCGTTCTGCTCCTTGGCTTCTGCAATCCCGTCAATGATCTGGTCGATCTGTTCCTGAAGAATGGATTTCTGCCGCTCCGGGGAGAGGGGGATTTTCTCGAACTGGCTGTGTCCAATCACCACCGCGTCATAATCGCCGGTGGCTATCCGGCTGCAAAACTTCTTCCGGTTAGCCGGTTCAAAGTCCTTTTTCGTCGCCACCAGGATATTGGCCCCTGGGTAGAGCCGCAGAAAATCAGCGCCCCATTGTTCCGTCAGGTGGTTCGGTACTACCACAAGGCTTTTTTTCGTCAGCCCCAGCCGCTTGGATTCGATGGCGGCGGCTACAATTTCAAACGTCTTGCCAGCCCCTACACAGTGGGCCAGCAGGCTGTTCCCGCCATAGAGCATACGGGCTACGGCGTTACGCTGATGGGGCCGCAGGGATATTTCCGGGTTCATACCCCAAAAACGGATATGGTCGCCATTGTAGGATCGGGGCCGGATTGCGTTGTAGAGTTCATTATATTTCCGGCACAGGTCGGCCCGGCGTTCCGGGTCTTTCCATATCCAGTTTTTGAATGCCTCCCGTATCTGCTCCTGCTTTTGCTGGGCCAGCATGGTTTCCTTAACATTCAGTACCCGCTTTTCAGAGCCGTCCACATCGTGAACGGTATCATAAATCCGGGTATCCCGCAGGTTTAAGCTGTCCTCAATGATTGAATAGGCATTGCGCCGTTTGGTGCCGTAGGTCACATAAGCCAGAGAGTTGTTCATGCTGTCCCGTGATTTCCCGCTGACATTCCATTCGCCGGTGGCTGGTGAATAGCGGGCCTGTATCTGTTCCTGGAGGTAACCGGGGGTTTTCAGCAGTTCATGGATAAATTGCGTATAATACCTGGTATCAATCCAGGTTACACCAATCCGCACGTCGATCTCGGCGGCGGTCAGGTCTTGGGGCTGGGCCTGTTCCAGCGCAGCCACGTTGTCTGAAAAAGCAGGGTCACGCTCCGCAGCCGCCCGCGCTGCGGCCAGCTTCTTTCTGACGTTACCGGATAAGTATTCGTCAGCCGTTTCCCAGCCGGCGTAAGGATTGGAACCGGCTTCGGGGTTTTTGAAGATAACGCCTTTTAAGTCCTTGATAATACTCTCTATATCACCCGGCCTGCCCAGCAGCGTAGACATGAAGCCCAGGTCTACACAGGCCCGCTCTCCGATGGAAACAGCCAGGGCTTCGCTGGCGGTGTCCACATGATCGATGGAAACCTGTTGATTGATGGTGCGCTTGGTGAACATATCCGCTTTGCGCTCTAAATTCCCGTCCTCGTCCAGCACCTCCAGGGAACAAAGCAGGCAGTACGCGGAATCCTGTTCAAAGGCCCGTTTATTTCCAGTGCTGTTGAGCAGACCGAATTTTTCTATGAACGTGTCATAGGCAGTATTCAGTCTGGACTGGGCTTGCCGGATTTCCTCGTCGGTTCCGTTATGAAGCTGTAAATCAATCAGGCGGCGGGTCAGCTCCCGCAGACCAATCATGCCACGGATTCGTTGGGCGGTAGCGGCCGGTACATCGACAGCCGCCTTATCACCGTTTTCCAGGAAGTACAGTTTGCCGCCTGCTTCCACATAGCTGAAATTTCGTGCGGTTGGGTCAGGAGCTTCCAGGCTTTCCAGCAGTCCGTCCACCGTGACTGTGATCTTTTCCTGAAGCAAACGGGGGTCTGGTTTCTCTAAATTTGCGATTGCCGCCATAAGCTGTTCTTTTAGATCGGCACCAGGGAACGGTTCGCAGGTTGTTTCTTTTTCGTCGCCGTACATGCTTTTATCCCAGGCCATTGTACCCAGCACCATTTCCGGGTGCTGTTCAAAGTAACGGTTGATGGAAATACCGTCCGCTGTCCGGCCCAGGTTTACCCATTCCGGTAATTGCTCCGGCGGTGTTTCCCGCTTTTGGAGGAACACAATATCGCTGGTTACGTCTGTTCCTGCATTTCTGGCAAAGGCATTGTTTGGCAGACGCACAGCTCCCAACAGGTCGGCGCGCTGTGCCAGATATTCCCTCACGGAAGAATCCTGCTTATCCAGTGTGCCTTTAGATGTAATGAAAGCCACAATGCCGCCTGGCCGCACTTTGTCCAGGGTCTTGGCGAAAAAGTAATCGTGAATCAGCAGGTTTTTACTGTCATAGCGCGGATCAGGCAGCTTATAGCTTCCAAAGGGAACGTTGCCCACAGCCAGGTCAATGGAGTTATCCGGCAGATTTACGCGTTCAAAACCATCTACCAGAACGTGTGCCTGGGGGTAAAGCTGTCGGGCCAGCCGCCCGGTAATGCTGTCCAGTTCTATGCCAAACAGGGCCGCGCCCTGCATGGCTTCCGGCAAAAGTCCGAAAAAGTTACCTACCCCCATCGCCGGTTCTAATACGGTATCCGGCTGAATCCCCATGCGCCCCACCGCTTCATATATACTCTGAATGACCGTAGGACTGGTGTAATGAGCATTTAAGGTGGAGCTACGGGCTGAAACGTATTCCTCCGGGGTCAGCAGTTCCTTTAATTCCGCATATTCCTCCGTCCACTTCGTATTCGCTTCATCGAACGCCTGGGGCAGTCCGCCCCAGCCTACATAACGGGAAAGGACTTCCTGTTCCTCCGGTGTGGCTGTACGCTGCTGTGCTTCCAGGTTTTTTAAGAGCCGGATTGCCGCCACATTGTTTTGGTACTTGGCTTTTTGGCCGCCTGCCCCCAGGTCAGGGTCGGTGATGTGGTAATTTTCGGCGGCAGCTGCGGGGGCTTGTTCCCGGCTCTCGATGTGGAGCCGTTCCACGGCCACTTCATAAGGCAGTTGGTTTTCATTACCTGGATAAGCAGTTGTCACTTCCGAGGGGATTTCTGTTCTTGTTTCAGCCTGATCGGGGATAGCCTCTTTTATCTGACGCCATTCTTCATCGGATACGGTAACATCAATCTCATGATTGGCGGGGCCGTGGCCAATGGTCAGGGTATCGTTCTCACGGGTAATGGTTTGGCCGGTCAGGTCGGGGCTGTGATGGAATAAAGCGGTATTTCTTTCATCATGCCGCAGGGCTTCTTCAAATTGTGGGCGGCTGACAGTTTCCTGGCTCCAGGAATAAGGGCCGGTATCCACCCGCACCTCCAGTTCACCCACGTAGCCGATGGTGCCGGTAATATTCCGGCCAGGGAGAGGAAGATAGACAGAATCGCCTGCCTGATAGGAGGGCTGTCCCTGTAAGGCCACCGGCTCCTGTAAGGCTGGTTCATGAGAAAAGCCGTCCTGCTCCGTTTGATAAAGGGAGCGTAGAACCGGCGCAAGATCACCCCAGGAGTAGGTGCGTTTTGTATCGTATCTGTCGTGAATGTTGATTTCCAGACTGGTGGTACTGGCGAAATAGTCCGCTGTTTCTCCGGTAACAAGTTCCATCGTTTCAGCAGTTCCGGCATAAGTGTTGGAAAGACGCTGGGCAATGGCGGTATTGCCGTCACCTGCTCGGAAAAAGCCTGCAATCAGTTCCTTGTCCCGCAATTCCAAAAGCCCGCCGTCGCCGGTCAGGACTTCCCGCAGATCCGCGTCAACGCTTTTTAAGTCCGGGGCCAGATATTCCGTAATGGCTCCATTCCGTGAATCTTGGCGCAGCAGCCGTTCAAAGGTTTCTTTTTGCTCCGAGCGAAAGATGGGGTAAGCCAGAGCCGGGTCAAGCAGTTCAACCGAATCCGGCTTCAAACCGGTGATATGGAACAGGGTATCTTCCAGATATACGGAATCTCCCACCTGATACGCGGGGGTCAGCGGATTACGAGCCGGTCTCTCATCCTCTCTTTCGGACTGTTTCAGCCTTTCAGAGCCGCCCGCGCCGAGGCTTTCGACAACCGGAACCGTCTGGGGTGGTAACTTTCCCTGGGTGTCCTCATTCTGGGCTTCTAATTGTCCGGCCCCGGCTGTTTTCGGCAGGGGAACGGCCAGTGCTGCGTCCGCCTTTTTAAGCACCTCCCTGTGAAGCCGGGTATGAAATTCCGGGAAGTCATAGTAAAGCCGCAGCAGCTCCGGTTCGTTAATTGCCAGTACCGCCCGTTTTATGGCTTCGTCACCCTCTATACGGGCATTTTCACCATCACTGTTCTTCAGCGCATTTTGATAGGCGGTATCGTTCAGAACACGGGAAAGAACTACTGGCTGGTATTCTTCGTAAATTTCCCGGAGAGTATGGGGCGTTTCAGCTTCCTTGGCAGTTGGTTTTGAAACTGGTTCCCGGCCAGCCATGTAAGCAAGGTCAAGGGAGAGCTGGCTACCCTCTTTGCCCCTTTCGTCAAACAGGTTCCGGCGGGCCGCTTCCAGAGGATTTCCTGACTGTTCTTTCTTCCGGCTGGAACGGGAAGGGGCTGGGGCCGCAGCCACCGCTTCTGCTTGGCGGATTTTCTCAATCTGAACCTCCGGCATATCAAACAGGGTCATCTGCCGGTAGGCTGGCAGGGTGGAAAATGGTTCCTCTAACTCCATAGACGCAGAAACGGCAGGTTTTTCACCCGCCGTTTCTTCTTGTTTCTTTAGCTGTAAATCAGATCGTTCAGCACGATTTCTTCCGCTGCCTGCTTGATGTTGTTCATTCTCTGCACCCAATCCATCTGATTGGCCGCTTTCAAGGCTTCGTTCACGCCCTGGTTCTTTGCCATCTCTGCCATCAGCGCGTCCACCTGTGCCTGTGCCGCCTGGTCGATCTCTGTCAGGTGCTTCCACAGTCTGCCGGTCAGCAGCATGGAGTTGTACAGGCCCTTTCGGTGTTCCATCAAATATTTTTCCCTGGCCCTCCCGTACCGGCTTAGGGTCTGCGCTTCCTCGTCCGCTTTGTCCATTTTCAAATTCGGCACCAGATATCCGTTCTGTCTGCTGTATGTCAATTCCATGTTCACTGCTCCTTTCACGCGTTAATGTGTTAAAGCTCCTACTATCATTATAAGCCACCATCTCCGGTTTTGCAAGAGGGTTTTTAACCTGTTCCCGTTCAATTTTACGAATGGTGTCGGCAATCTCCATAAGCAGCGTCCGGTTAGCCTGGGCCGTGGCCGTTCCCAGGCAGGCTAATGTGGCGGTGGTATTGAAATTTGTAATGCCGCTTAAATCTTCCTCGTCCAGATACCGGGAAGCGTCCAGGCCACACCGGGTTAGTACGGCATATTGAACGCTGGCCCGCAGAGTATCGCGGAACGTAACTTCGGTATTGAGTTCGTCCAGTTCCTCTAAAAAGCTGTCCTCTTTCTCATATATTAAATCAGGCAGAAAATCGCCATAGATTTCCTCCACTGATTTGGCTGCTGCGTCCATGAGAAGATCACCCAGATCATTTCCGCCCTCGGCCCTAAACACCTTCCGCAGCCGTTCCATAACCGGCCTTTGGTAATTATCGTCCATGTGCCAAAGCCACGGGTCTTTTCCTCCCCTGACAGGGTGGGTATCCGCTACATCATGCACATGGTCGAGATAGGGTTTGCCGCCGTAACCTTTGCGGATCAGGGCGATGGCCGTACTGCCTGCATTGACCCACCGGCGCATTTTGTTATTCCAGGTAGGCATATCTGCACAGGCTGTCGCATTTGGTTTCTGTGCAAAAATTAAAAGCTGGTCGTCAAAATCATAGGCTTTGTAGAAGCGGCCCGCCGTAGTCAGGAACCGCCGCCATTGTTCCGGCGATTGTGTGACTTTTTTACTGGTCGTTTCCGCCAGTTCGGAAATGGTTTGCCATTTCTCGGCCATAGGAACCTCCTTTCAAATGACAACACCCGGAACTTGCTGAAAGCAGGTTCCGGGTGTTGTGTACTCATTATGTTATTGTTTTTCCTTACGTGCCAGATACCGGATCAATTCCTCTGGTGTGGGAATTTCTCCTTTGCAGGGTACCCGTTTCTGGTAGGCCCCTGTAATTTCGTTTTGATTCAGCGGATCGGTATAGGCTTCTGTGATACAAGTCTGTATTTCCTGCCGGACTTCTTTTAGGGTAACGCCGTATTTTTTTGCCACTTTCCGGTAAATTCTCCTCATGCTCATAAACTTTCCTCCTGGGTAAAAACTATATTCGCCTGAACAATGCCATTATAAGCGATTATATCGCTTAATTCAAGAAAATAAGCGATACAATCGCTCGGTTTTGCCTTTTGCGTGAATTACAATTATCAGCAGGAGGAATGATTATGGACGAACAGTTTATCCGTGACCGGCTTTCAAAGCTGCGGGAGCAAAAGCAGGTTTCAGAACGGAAAATGAGCCTGGATTTAGGCCATAGCACCAGCTATATCCGCAGTATCACGTCTGGCAGGGCGCTCCCATCTATGAGCGAATTTCTTTATATTTGCGAATACCTGGGGATTACACCGAGGGAGTTTTTCAATGAAGAAAAAGAAACCTCATTGATTGAGCAGGAAGCCATCGGCTACATTCATTCAATGTCGGAGCAGGAAATTCAGGCTATGATTGAGTTCATTAAAAAATTAAGAAATGCAGAACAGTAGCGGGCGGTATCTGGAAATGGATACCGCCTGCTGTTTATTTTCTGTGTTCCTGGTTCCTGCGGTTCATATCCTCCAGCACTTTTTTCTGGGCTTCCGAGAGTACCCGCGGCGGTGTGATTTTTACCCACTTTTTGGGTATTTCAAAGGTAAGCCCGCCGTAATGGTTATCTGCTGACTGATTGGACTGTGCCGGGTAGGACTGGCATAAGTCCTGCAAGAGCCGCTGTAAGGCGGCGTTATGTGTGTAGACACTGGCCGTAGCTTCCGCTTCGCTGAACAAAATAATGGTTTCCTGTTCCGTTTTCGTCAGGGTCATGTGTGTCACCTCTCTTTTTCCGGGGTATGCCGGTGGGGGCCGGAAGCGGGCCTGCTTTCCTGGGCCATTCGGAGTTTCGCCCGCAGAGAGGGAGGCTTGCCCTCATTCCGGTCATTCAGATGTTCCTTTGCGCGGCCCATCAAATCACGTTTTGCCGCCTGGTAATCGGTAAAGTAGTGGCCCCAGGTGAAATCTGTGGGGCCGCCGCCGTCCAGACGCCGCCATGTAACAAAAGGCTGTACGGCCTTGGGATTTTCCCCCAAAACAAATTCTACGCCGTCAGCCTCCACGCTCTCCAGGATCGTATAGCCCTGGTTTACACGGACGGGATTTTTTATTTTCTCTTCCGGGTGCTGCTCCGTCCGGTCAGCCTGCGGAAGCGTAAGGCCCATTACCCGGTACTGCTCCGGCACGGGTTGTCCCTCATGGACGCGCTGCCATTCGTCGCCGCTGTTCACCAGATAGCCGTAGGGGGTAAACTGTCCCTGTTCCAGCTTGGCGATATGGCTTCCGAACCGGTACGGGTCAATCCCTCCTTTCCATTCCTCTGGCATTTCCACCATGCCGGATTTATGCAGATAGTAATCGCCCAGCGCGGACGGGGTATCGACGCCCGGCAGGTGGACAAAGTATTCCGTGTTGTCGGGGTAGTCGATGATCTGGCCGATACTGGCAAATCCCTCATGGGGCCTTGTCAGGGCGGCGTTCAGCTCCGCGACTTCGGCAGGGGCCAGCGGTTCCAGACGGGCCGCAAGATAGTTTAACTCGTCCACGCCTGCGGACAGCACCATATCATAGGGCAGGGCCAGCCGCCGATCTTCGGGGGAGGAATACCCATTGATGAAAAAGTCCTGCGGGTTGTCGGTAGAAATACCAACCTGCCGCATGGCCTCCTGTAACCGGTCGGCGGTGGTCGGAAGTTCCAGCCACACACCCTGTTTGCCCTGTTCAAAGAACTGGCGGTTATGGATTTGGATAGAAAATACTTCGCTCATTCGGTCACTCCTTTCTTTTCAAGAGGGTTTGGGAAACTTCCCAACAAGCAAAATCCCCGGCCCGGCAGGGTGGCCGGGAACGGGGATTTACCGGGAGTGTGGCTACACTCCCTATGCTTGCTGCGTTACTGATTTAGCCTTTCCTCTCAATCCGGTAGTTGACGTACTTCCCGCCCGTATCGGCTAAAAGCACCGTGCCGTCGTAGGTTTTCCCGGTCTTGACGGAATAGAGGCCCTTTACCTTGGCCTTACCGCTTTTCAGCAGCGCGGCGGCGATTTTCGGGGTAAACTCTTTCTTGCGTTCCTCAAAAAAACGGTCATTTTTCCACATGACGAACTGACAGGAACGGTTGCCGCAATAGTAGTTTTTCTTCCCCTCATAAACGGCCTCGCCGCAGCGGGGGCAGATACCGATGGAAACACGTTCTTTCTGAAATAATTTCTGGCCGTCCTCATTCACATGATTGTAGGTAGAAACAAGGCTGCGGGCCTGCGCTTCAATCTGGCGCATAAACTCGTCCGGGTCGGCTTCCCCTTTGGCAATCTCCGTCAGCCTGCTTTCCCATTCGGCGGTCAGCGCCGGGGAAGTCAGCTCGTCCGGCAGGACGCTTACAAGGTTGTGGCCGTCCTTGGTGGGAATGAGCTGTTTGCCCTTTCTCTCGGCAAAGCCCATCTGCACCAACTTTTCTAAGATGGCGGCGCGGGTGGCAGGCGTCCCCAATCCTTTGCGCTCGGCGTCGTCCGGTGTGTCCCCGGCTCCGGCCCGCTCCATCGCGGACAGAAGCGTGTCCTCCGTGTAGGCTTTCGGCGGCGCGGTGAAATGCTCGGTCACGGAAGCGGCCACGTCCTTAAAGGTCTGCCCCTCGGACAGCTCCGGCAGCTCCTTATCCGGCTCCGCGCCGTCCCCCTCCTTATCGGCTTTCAGGGAGGCCCGGAACCGGCGTTCCATCTCTTTCCAGCCGCCGCACAGCACCGTCCGGCCTTTGGCGGTAAACTCATTTCCGACGCAGGTAAACGTGGCGGTGACGGCCTCATATACATGGGGCGCGGCCACGGCACACAGGAGCTTACAGGCAATCAGGGACAGCAGCTTTTTTTCGCTTTCGGCCAGTCCGTCAAATCCCTGTTTGATAAATTCCGCCGTGGGAATGATGGCGTGGTGGTCGCTTACCTTGGCGCTGTTTAGCACGGGGCAGATCTCCGGCGTCAGCTCCACGCCCTCCATGAACGGAAGCAGGGGAAGAAGCCCGGTAATGGTGTCCGCCGCCGTCTGCTCCATGTCGTCGGTCAGGAACCGACTGTCTGTCCGGGGATAGGTCAGCAGGCGTTTTTCATAAAGGGCCTGCGCGTAGTCAAGGGTCTGCTTTGCGGTGAATCCAAACAGGCGGTTGGCCTCCCTTTGCAGCGTCGTTAAATCAAAGAGCTTGGGCGGCTGCTCGGTCTTTTTCTCCCGCGTCACGGACGCACAAACGGCCTGCGCTCCTGCACAGGCCGTCTTGATGGCGTCCGCTTCGGCGGCGTCGGGAACGCGGCTGCTTACCGCCTCCGCGCCTCCCGCGCTGATATGGACGATGTGGTATTTCTCTTTCTGGAAATGGGTGATAGCCTCGTCCCTGTCCGCCAGCATTTTTAAGGTGGGGGTCTGGACGCGGCCCACGGTCAGCGTCCGGTGGTACAGCACGGAAAAAAGCCGGGTGGCGTTAATACCGATCAGCCAGTCCGCCTTGGAACGGCACAGGGCCGATTGATACAAAGCGTCGTAGTCTGTTCCCGGCTTCAAGTGCTGGAAGCCCTCCCGAATGGCGCTGTCCTCCATGCTGGAAATCCACAGGCGGGAAAAGGGCTTGTTGCAGCCCGCCATCTGGTAGACGAACCGGAAAATAAGTTCCCCCTCGCGCCCGGCGTCAGTGGCGCACACAAGGCGTTCCACGTCGGGCCGGTTCGCCAGCTCCCGGATTGTTTCAAACTGCTGTTTCTTATCGTCGGGAATGATGTACTGCCACGGCTCCGGGATAATCGGCAAGTCCTCATAGCGCCATTTCTTGAACCGCTCGTCATAGCGTCCGGCGTCGGCAAAGGAAACCAGATGGCCGATACACCAGCTCACCAGATAGCCATTGCCCTCCATATATCCGTTCTGTTTTTGTGTAGCTCCGATTACCGCCGCAATCGTGCGGGCGACGCTGGGCTTTTCCGCAATTACTAACTGATAGCTCATTCCTCGTCCTCCTTTTCCTGCTCCGGGGTGTCGTTCCCGTCTGCGCTGTATTCGTCCTCTTTTATGGGTTCCTCGTCCTCGAAATCTTCGTCGTCAAACTCGTATTCGTCAAGATCGTCGTTTCCTTTCACGCTCTGCTTGGGCTTGCGGAACTTGAAGTAATACAGGGCCGCGCCGCCACCAGCCAGCACTACCACAAGCAGGATCATAAGCCCGCCCGTATTACCTCCCGTGGCCTCTTTCTCCGGGGCAGCGGGTTCCTCCGGCTCCTGCGCCTGCGGCTCCGGCCCGGTACATTCGCTTAGGTTGGTTTTACAGACAGGACAGGCGGTATTGACGGCCCCGGCCCTGCATTTCTCCGTACAGGTGCAGGCAGGGGCTTTCTCTTTCTTCCCGTCGTCCATAAGCGCCATCAAGTCGGCCTCGTCCACCTGATTCAGGAAGTGGACGGCGCTTTCCTTGTCCTCATTGGTTCGGTCAATCAGGATATAAAAATAGTTGCCGCTTTTGGTGGTGACAGTGATAAGCTGCTTTTCCCCGTCATAGAAGTCGTCTACCAGCCCGGCGTTGCCAGCCGGTGTCAGGGGTTCCGGCTCCATGCCGCCCGTGGCTTCGTCTTTTTCCTCCTGCTTCTCCCCGGATTCCCTGGTGGTGGAAGTACCGCCTCCCGCGCCGGAAGTCTTGCCGCCTCCTGTGCTGGCAGGCTTGGCCGTCGTGCTTCCGGCTGTGGTGGTGGCGGAAGTGGGTGCCGCCGTCGCCGGTGGCGTGGTGGGTGTGGTCGTTGTGATGGCCGGGCCGGTGGTTGCCGGTTTTGAAGTTTCCGGGCAGGTGACGGACGATTTTTTGTTCTCCCGGTCTTTCTGATTCTCCGGTTCTTCATAATTCGGGTTATTGAGCTGCACGGTCTTGGACTTGTTGCCTGCATAGTCCACGGACTGGACGGAAATCTGCTTATAATCATCGTCCAAATCCCGCAGCCGCACGTCCAGCGTTCCGTTCGTCAAATCTTCGTAGCGGTCGCCGTCAATGTAAATGGCGTCAATGCCGGATAGCTCGTCGCTTGCTTCCACACGCAGCATTTTCCCGTCAATCCCTGCTTTAACCGTGGGGGCGGTGCGGTCGAAACATTCGATGTAGCGGCTCTTGGTGTGGGCCTTGCCGTCCTTATCGGTGACAACCACATACACGGTGCAGTTCTCCGTGATTTCCACCTTTACCCGGTCGGTATCGGCCAGATCGTCGGTTAAGTCAATCAGGCTGCCGCCGCGCTCGATTTTGTACTCCACCTTTTGCCAGCCGGTATTGTTCAAATCCGCGATACGGATTTCCACGTCTGCCGCCTTGGTGTACCAGCCGGACGGGGCAACAAGGGTGATGGTATAGGCCGGTTCCGGGGGCGGGGTCGGCTCCGGGGCCTTTCCCACGCAGCCGTTTCTATCCAGCTTGCAGACGGGGCAATCCTGATTGACAGCCCCCTCCGCACATTTCACAGTGCAGGTACAGATAGGCGGGGCCGGTTCCGGCTCTTTTGCCGCACACTTGGAAACGTCGGTCTTGCAGATCGGGCAATCCCCGTTTGGCGCGTCCGCCGTGCATTTCACTTCACAGGTGCAGGCTTCCGGCTCCGGGACTGTCGGTTCCGTGGGTGGCTCTGTCTGCCCCGGTTCCGTCGATTCCGCAGGCGGTTCCGTCTGCTCCGGTGTGGCCGGTTCTGTGGGCGGCTCCGTCTGCTCCGGTACAACACTTTCCTCTACGGTGGGGACGCTGCTTTCCTCCGGGGCCTCATTCCCGGAAACCGTGCTTTCCCCCGGCCCGGCCTGTGCCGGGGCCGCAAGCCCCAGCAGGGGGACACACAGGATCAGGGCACACAGCAGAAGCGCCACGGCCCGTTTACATCTCGTCAGGTTCTTCATGGTCGTTTTCCTCCTTTTCCTCAAAGCTCCCAGCGGTGGCCGGGGTCTGCATGGCGTTGTTACGCAGAAATGCCGCAAGCTGCTCCGGTGTTAAGTTCAGGGCGCGTACCTGCTGGATAATCTGCAAATTTTCCTGTTCGGTTTTCTGCGCTTCCAGCTCTTTAAGCTGCTTTTGAAACTCCGCGATCTTGGTCTTGGTTTTCTGAATTTCTTTTTCAATGCGTTCCAGTCTGTTTACTGCCATAGGTCAAAACTCCTTTCAAAAATAACGGCAGGTTCCCGGTTATGGAAGCCTGCCGAAGCTGTAAAAATGGGATTGCCAGTAGCTTGAATCAATGCTTGTGTAACTGATTGGGTCGCCACAATGCAGCATGACATGGTTCCCAACGTACAGCCCACAGTGGGATACGCCGGGGGTATCATACGTCCCGACGAAAAACACAAGGTCGCCGGGCCTCGCCTGTGACGGGGAAACGGGGGTACAGTAGTCATAAAGCCCCTGCGCCCCCAGCCGCCCCACGTTCCAGCCGGAATGATTCACCACCCATGACAGAAAGCCGCTGCAATCAAAGCTGGTGGCCGGGGAGCTGCCGCCCCAGACATAGGGGAAGCCGATGTACTTTTCCGCCTCGGTAATCATGGCCTTAAAGGTTTCGTCCTCTAATGCCTCCGGGGGAATCTCGTAGTAGGTCGGCTCTTTTAGGGTGGAGGCGTTGGGGTACTGGCCTGTGCCGAATAAATCCGGGCGGTTCCCCAGACCGGACATATACAGGGAATACAGGCTTAATTTGTCCTCGTCCATGACATAGACGGGCAGGTGGGAGAGGTCGAAGTTTTCCAGTGTCACATAGCAGATATAGTAGTCGTAGGGGACTTCTTCCTCGTATTCGTTGCCGTCGCTGTCCGTGTGGGTTTCCGTCCGGTAGCGAACCTCCACTTCCACGCGCTCGGTCAGGGTGTATTGCTTTTCAAACAGCATGGCAAGGTCGCCCTGCACATCGGCCTGTGTGTATACGCCGTCATGCAGCGCCGATAAAATGGAAGTCAGCACATAAGGGTCATGGCCGATCTCGTCAAGGTCAAAATGGTATTCGTCATAATCGTGGGTGCTTTCATAGCTGTCCAGATAATCTTTAAGCTCCGTTTCCTTGGCTGCATAGTCCGCCTCCGCGCCCAGCATATCCGCGTCCTCTGACAGATAGGAGGTTGCGGCGAAACCGCTTCCCACGCTGCCGAACATGGCCGTGCAGGATTGCAGGCTCCCCATGACGAGGGCGGTCAACAGGAGTAAGGCCCCGGCCAGCAGGACGCCTTTCCAGTGGCGTACCACAAAGGAGGCGGTGCGCCCGCTTTCCTTTGCCGCCGCTTTCGCGGCCCTCCCGGTGGCTCCGGCTGCTTTCGCGGCCCCCTGCGCGGTCTGGCCTGCCGCCCGCGCTGCCTTGGCATACTGTCGCTTGATCCGCTGTTTCTGCCAGAGACGGGACACGGGATTGCCAGCCGACGCCGCCATCTGCGGGTTATCCCGCAGGGACTTTTGATAGAAATACTCGGCGTTGGCTTTCAGGGCCTTTTGCTCCGCCTTGGAAGCGGCCCGGTAGGGTTTGAGCTTATGGCGTTCCATTCCTTTACGAATTGCTTTTCCCATCTGCCGCTCCGCCAGTTCTTCCCCCTTATGGCCGCTTTCCACGCCCACGTTGTCGTGTTCCACCTCATGGATTTTCCCGTGGACGGCAAGACCGATTTCCTGCGCCGGGCGGTTCATGGGATTGGGCTTTAGCTTGGGGGCTGGCTTTTCTACCTGCTCCATGTGCAGCCGTGTTTTCCCCCTGCCGCTGGCCTCGTCATAAATCCGCTGTTTGCGAACGGTATGCTGATGGGGGATTTTCTCCCGCGCCTTATCCAGCTTGTCGGCCCGTTTATCGGACTTACGGATATATTTCTGCATATCCGGGTCGGCCCGTTCTTCCTCGGTCAGTTGCAGCCGGGAAGATGGGCGGTGCAGGGCCGCGTCCCCCTCCACGGCGTCGGCGGTGGCCTGCTTTGCCGCCTTTTTTGCTTTGTGGCGGTTATTCATGGTGTCGGCCCGTTCCAGCGCCTTTTCCGCCGTGCCGCCGATTTCCGGGGCGGTAAGCTCCGGTTCCACGGCCCGGTCGGAAATGTTCTCCACCTCGCCGGTGGTCTGGTTTTCAAGGGTCAGGCCGTCACGGGTCATTTTCTGGACGATCTTATCGCGGGGTTTCAGTTGTTTCATCGTGGATCACCTTCTTTCTGCCCCCACGTCCTATAAACTCGCCTCTTTCAGCTTTTGCGGGGTGGGCGGTTTCTTAGGGGGTTCTTTCTGTTTCGCGGTCTTTAATTCCGCCCGGACAGAGGGCTTTTCCTCCCGCCCCTTGGCTGCGGCCTGTTCCAGACGGCCAACGCTCTGTAAGGCGCGGGTGACGCCTCTTTCCATGCCCTCCATGATGGATTTCGATTGTTTCAGGGGCTTGGCAACCGCCGCAAGGACGCCTTTATCCTCATTCCGTGCGGTCAGTTCTTTGGTTTCCCTGCCGGTCAGGACGCGGCCTAAATTCTTGGTATGTTCGTTGAGTGCGTGAAGCTCGCTCCCCACGGCATTGATCCGGTCAATGCTCTTTTGGGTGCGGGAAACGGAAGCGTGTAAGCTGCCCTGCATATCGGTCAGGGCCGCTTTCAGCCCTATAAAATCAACCGCTTTCTGTAAGGCGGAAATGCCCTGCTGTCTGGCGTCGGAGAGGGCCTGCTTCACCGATTGGGACAAGTCCGCCCTGATCTGGCCTAACTGTTCCTTGGCCTGCTCCACCTTGTTCTGTATGGCCGTGACGCCCTTTTTGAGCGCCGCCCGGATTCCCTTATCCTGAATCCGGTCAAGCTGCCCCTGCACGGTTTTCAGCTCGGACAGCACCGCCGCATACTGTTTTTCCATCTGGCCTAATTGGGCCACAAGGGAAGAAAAGTCGGCGGCTTCCTGTTTCTGGCCGTTTTCGTTCAGCGCCCGGAAAAACTCTTTCAAATGTTCCTGTTCCCCGATGGGGACGGTAAGCGTTTCGTTCATCAATCAGCCTCCTTTCGCTTATGCGCCGGTGACTTCCTCTAACCGGGTCGTCATGATCTGGTAGAGCTGTGTGTTTTTCGGGATTGGGTTGGTAAAGGGCAGGATCACGTTCTCATAAATCAAAAGCCCCTCGCCCGGTTCGGAATTGCTGATGTACGCCTGTTGCTGCGGGGAGAGGTTCAGCCGGTCGGCAAGGATTTTCCGGTCGCCGCTGGCCTGATTCAAGAGGCAGATAAAATCACTGTTTTCAAGGATATTTTCAATCTCCGGGGAAGATAAAAGGTCTTTGACGTTCTGCGTCGCGCCTGTGGGTATCTGGTTGTGATTAACGGACGGCTTTTTATCCGTCCCTCCGGGGCTTTCGCCCATTTTCAGCGGCGTGTCCATTCACGCCCGGCATAGCATATCTTTTTATCCGGCGGCTCTGCGCCGCTGGCCGGACTGATAGCGGGAACTCTTGGGGCCGTTATATTCCCGGCTGTCGCAGGCCGGGGTTCAGGCCCTATGCGTTGCATGTGTCCTGCCTGTTAAAACAGGACTTCCATTCGGGTTGGGACTGCAAAACCTTTCCCGTATTCTTTCCCGCTGGTTCTCCTGACCGTCTGATTCCGGCTCCGGTCAGGACGGCAACCGCTGTACTCCTTTGCAGGCTTTTAAGCACAGCGTTGTTTACCTCCCCATTTCCGAAAGCGCTTCCAAATCTCACAGCTAAAAGCCGCCGTCTGTTCTTCCTTTAGGAGCAGGTGAAATTCGTCGCAGAAATACCACGTCGCCCGTCCTTGGCTGCGGTTGGCCGTCACACGGCCCCATATCTGGTCTTGGACAATGAGCATACCCAGCTTTTTAAGCTGCTTCCCCAGCGATTTAATATCAAAGGCCACAATCCGGTTGGTGATGTCAATGTTCGTCCGGTGGTTGAATACGTTTAGGGAACCGGACACATATAAGTCAAGGGCCTGCGCCACCCGGTCGGCCTCCGGGATATGCTGCGCCAACAGCGCCGCGTGGAGGTCGGACAGGATCGGCATGTTTTCCGGGCGGGGGTCTGCCAGATAGGGCCGGTAAATCACCTGTACGGCCCGGTCGATTACCGTCTTTTCAATGGGTTCCAGCCCGTTCTTGCCGCCCATCACCAGCTCACAGAACGACAGCACAAAGTCGCTCTTTAAGGCAAGCGGGCTTTCGTCCTCCGAATAGTTCAAGTTGATTTCTAAGGGGTTCAGATAGTCTTTGCTGGTGGGGGACAGCCGGACGGTCTGGCCGTGGAGCCGTTCCACAAGCGGGTAGTATTCTGCCTCCGGGTCACAGATACAGATGTCGTCCGGCGTACAGAGGAAGATACTGACAATCTCCGATTTACAGCTCATGGATTTTCCGCTTCCGGGGGTTCCCAGCTTCAAACCGTTGGGACAGCGGGCGCGTTTGCGGTCTAACATAATCATGTTGTGGGACACGGAATTGAGGCCGTAGTACAGGGCGTTCCCGCCTTGGAAAAGCTCCTGTGTGACGAACGGCACGAACACCGCCACGCTGGAAGTCGTCAAGGCCCGCTGAATCCTGATCTGGTTAAGGCCCAGCGGCAGGCTGCTCATAAGCCCCTGTTCCTGCTGGTAGTCAAGGCGGGTCAGGGCGCAGTTGTATTTCTGCGCCACGCCAGCCGCCCGGAACACGTCGTTTTCCAGCTTGGCCTTGGTGTCCGCCACGTTGAGGACAAGGAATGTCACCAGAAACAGGCGCTCATTCCGGCTTTGCAGCTCGTCCAGCAGCGCCTTGGCTTCCTTGCCGTAGGTGGCGAGGTCGGACGGCAGAATATCCATGTCGTAGCCGCTGCGGATTGCCCGTTTCTGCTCCTGAATCTTCATGGCGTCAAGGTCGGTGATCTTGCGCTTGACGGTCTTGATTGCTTCCGACTGGTCTACGGCCTGCACATGGAGGTTGACAACAATACTGGTTTCCGTGTCCAGAAAATCGGCCAGCATTTTGTCCGACAGCTCCGGCGCTAAAATCTGTAAGAAGCTCACCGCGCCGTACTTGCCGCCCATGCCGAACATGCGCCCGTTGCCGAAGCGGAACGAGGACGGGGCAATAAAATCCTTGGTGGAAAGGCCGGACGGGGCCAGCCATTTCCAGTCAAAGGCAAACGGCTCCCCGTCCGGGTGGAATACCCCATGCAGCGCCGAGAGCCGTTCTTTCCCGTCCAGCGCGTGCGCCGGAACACCCATCACCTTGAAGTAGCCTAACAGGTCGGTTTCAATCCGGTTCAGCCTTGAACGCGCCATTTTCAGGCCGTCGGCCTCGATGGTAAAGGTCAGATACTTGGTCTTTACAATGCCGTTGTTGCCACGGGAGAGCTGCGTTTGCAGGATATTGGTGTATTCCTCCCTGATGTCGTCGAAGTCGTCCCCCTGCGGGGCGATCTCAAAGCTGTGGGAAAACTGTTCCGGGTCGTCCCTGCGGTTGACAAGGGAGAGCTGAATCTTGATGGAGGAATCCACATAGTTGTATAAGTCGCACAGGCTTTCAAAGGTAGCCGTCCGGTCGTCGGCCTGCGCGAGCTGGTAATTGATGTCGTCAAATTCAATGGTCTTGGAGAACGTGCGCCTGTCAATCCGGCAGATACCGTCCGGGTACATGGCTTCATAGGGAATACTGTCCTGCGCGGTATGGGGCTTTCCGTCGCCCTGATACCTGCGGATCACCGCCTCAATTTCGCGGCGTTCGGCGCGGGTCAGCTTTCGTTTTCCGCCCGCCGGTTGGGGCGTTTTCTTTTCTGTTCTGGACAATCGCTTTTACCTCCTTTTCCAGTTGGTGTTGCCGCAGGAGCGCGGCGTACAGGTTGTTGGTCTGGTAGGGCCGCTCCTTTGGCCGGATAAAAATAGACTGAATCATTTGTCCGGCAATCACTTCAAGGGGCTGGCCGTGCCGTTCATACAGGGCGAGAAGCAGCCCCGGCAGCATGGCGAACACCATGATAAGCGCCGCCGCGCTGGTGGGGACGCGGCCCCGAAGTAAGAAAAAAAGCGGCACGCTGATTAGGAGCGCCCCGCTGAAACAGACGAGCTGCCGTTTTGTCAGCCCGAACAGCATTTTGGATTTTACTTTTGTCAAGTCCTTGGGTACGGTTACAAATGCCAAAGTTTAAGCACCTCCTTTCATTCAGGGGAGAGGGAATCTCCCGTCTGTTAATGGGCGGTAAACACGGCTTTGGAAATACTGCCCGTCTTAAACAGACAGAAGCACAGTAAAACCGTGTACCCCATACAGCCCCAGATCGCGCCGGATATGTCGTCCACGGTGGCAATATTCTGGATCAGCACCGAATAGATACCAACCACCACCATGATTAAAAAGGCTTGGAAACCCAGCGCCAGCAGGGATTTTAAGTAGTTCTGGCTCACGCCCCGCCACTCGTTGTTGCCGAACATGGCAAGGGGGATTGGGCCGAGGGAGGTCACAAGATAAATTTCTATCATGCGCCCGTAAATGACTAAAAAAATGCAGATGGATAAAATGTGAATGGTAAGGCCCACAAAAAGCGTCTGGAACCATAAGCCCAGCAGACCGCCCACGCTCATTTCCTGCAAGCGGCTTTCCAGATCGGGCAGGACGGACGCTATATCAATGCTTGTGTCCGAGATAATCACCCCGGCGCTCTGGTTGACAACGCTCTGTGTGGCGTCGAAAATCCCCATGACGATATTCCATGTGTTTGCCACAATCAGGATTGCAGCCGCAGACTTAAACGCCCACTTAAAGAACATGAACGTGTCAATGTCGTGCATGTTGTTCTTTTCCGTTATCATCTGGATCAGCTCATAGCACATGACAAGGGCCAGAATCGCGGCGGCGATAGGGAGTATCACCGTTTCGGACAGGTTTTTTAACATGCTGAAAATGCCGCTGTTAAAGCCCTGCGGCGTCATGCCTACGTCCCCGGCGACTTCCCCCACCTTTTGGTTTACCGTGTCAAACAGGCCGGACAAGTTGCCCGTGATCCCGTCGATTAACACCCCTTTTATCCATTCCTCTATCAGTTCACCGATCAAGTGGGAACACCTCCTTTCCCGCGCCCTCCCGCACCAGGCGGGAGAGCGCGAGGGGATTTAACAGGGAACATCAGCCCAGCAGCCCGGACAGCATGGGGACAAGGGTAATGCCGATCAGGGCCACGCCGCCACCGGCGACAAGCTGCTTGACGCCCTGACTTTTGGAGGCTGGATTGTCCTGCCCGTACCCCTCCAACAGATTGATACCACCCCATACGCACAAACCGCCGCCGAGGGCAACAACAAGGGTCTGTAAAACTTCTACTGCACTGTTGAAAAATTCCATAAATTCCTCTCTTTCTGCCGCTGTTTGCGGCTCAAAAAATGTTGTTGTCTGATTCCGGGTACAAAAATGCCGCCAGCTATAAAGCGGCGGCGTCCTCGTCCGACAGGTTTATATCGTAGAGGTCAAACACCTCGTCCTGTGTCACCACAAGTTTTTTCCTGCGGCGCATGGAAGCTAAAAACCTGTCCACGTCAAATTTGTTCTTCGGGTCGGCGTCGGAAAGGTATTTGTATCGCGGGTGGCGGGTCAGGTCGTACTTCTCACTGAAAAACGGCCTGACGCCACGCACCTGTAAAATACACTTCCCGCCGTCCATCACGGCTATTTCGTCCTGGCTCATCAGCTCCTTTCCTAACTTCTGGTAGTTCAGTCCGTGGGACACCTGCGAACCTCTGTTTTCCGACTGGTTGTAGCTGTCAATGGTTTCTTTGCCCAGCACATCGGAAATTTCCTTGGCGTTCTTTCCGCGCCCACTAAGGAACAGCGTACAGTCACAGTTATCAGAGATAATCTCTGCGGCGTCCTTATAAATCGCCTTTAGCTGTGACTGGCTCTGTAAAATGATGGAGGCCGATATTTCACGGCTTCGGATTGTGGCAATCAGCTTGTCAAAGTTGGGTATCTGGCCGATATTCGCAAACTCGTCTAAAATCAGCCGGACGTGGACGGGAAGCCTCCCGCCGTACACATCGTCGGCCCGGTCGCACAGCAGGTTTATAAGCTGGCTTTGTAAGGTTGCTAAAATGAAATTGAATGTCGTGTCCGTGTCGCTCATTATCAGGAACAGCACGGTTTTCCTGTCCCCGATGGTGTCTAACTCCATCTCGTCGGTTTCCATCAGCTCCCGTACTTCCTTAATGTCAAAGGGGGCTAATCTGGCTCCGCAGCTAATCAGGATCGACTTGGCTGTTTTGCCAGAGACAAATTGTCAAGGACTTTTTAATCAAATTCACAAAAAATCTACAAAAAGGTGCCAGAAGCACTATATGGCTCCTGACACCTCGTTTGACAGATTACATTTTTCCGTTCAGCAGGTCTTTGCAAAGATACGCATAGTCTGACAGCTGGTTGATATATGGCTCCCAGCGCCGCTTGATTTCGGCCAATTCCAGCGGATCGGCTTCCTCCAGTGCATGATCGTTGCCCGTCATATACAAAACATCCGTAGCAACATCGTCCAAACACCTGCCGCAGAGATCGGCGGCTGATTCTATCCTGATGCCAGTATCCACATAAAGCGGATTTACGCCAATCGTCAGCCAGACATAGCCCACCTTGTCCGACCAGAGCAGTTCAAAATCAGGGCTTTGCCGCAGATGTTCCGCAAAGACTTCCTTTACTCGCTCAATTTCATGTTTCTCTTTTTCTGTGTAAAGCATTTTTGTGTCCTCCTTGACAAAAATTTTGGTGTGTACCATCATCAGTTTAGCACAAGGTGGCTTCGTTTATCAGTCTGTCACATCTGCTGAATTTCATTTTTGAGCATACGCTTGATTTTATCGCTCATGGTTTCTGTGCTGGTATTGCTGAAATGGACATGAACCTTGTAGGTCGTCTTACCGATTTTCTTTACCATCGCCGGCGTGTTTTCCGGCGCTCTGGACGCAGTAACGGCGTCTGCCACCTGCATAGTACGGGGTTCTCTGTTCATGGCGCTCCTTTCTCCGAACGGGTCTGTGCCGCCCGGTAAAAAATCAGTCGTGCTTACTGTTTACAATGTCTTTTGCTGTCTGTCGGGTAGCACCGGCATTTTCTTCCCGAAAATTCTTCCCGTCAAAGAGGATCGGCGCACACCGTTCCAAAATACGGTCATAGATACGGGCGTGGGCCAGATCAGGCGGGTTTTTCAGCTCGGACAGTTTCAAGTTTGTTGTGATAATCATGGGTCTGCGGCTGCGATAGCGGCTGTCAATGACGAAAAACATCTGCTCCATAGCATATTCGGTACTGCGCTCTACACCCAAATCGTCAATGATAAGCAAGTCATACTCATCAAAGCTGGCAATAAACTCCGACCTGTCCTCAGAGAACATCCCGGTCAGGCGGTTCAGAATGGTGGGAAAGTTCGTCATCAACACCGGCACATCCTGGTCAAGCAAAGCATTGGCAATACATCCGGCGAAAAAAGATTTGCCGGTTCCCACATCTCCAAACAGCAAAAGCCCGATATTGCTCTTATATGCCTCTTTCCAGTTCTCCACATAGGCGTGAGCCTTGTCCATCAATGGGTTTTGCCCGTTATCATTGGAAAATGTGTAGTCGTACAGATAACGGTCTTGCAAGCCCTGTGCCTTTCGGCGTTTGATACGCTCCATACGGCGCTGCCGTTCTTCAGCAGCCTTGCGCTGCTCCTCAGCCTCCCGCTGGCACTGGCAGATGCAGCGCGGCATAAAGTAGCCAGATTTCCCAAAGCATGGCACAACGGTCTGCCTCTGACCACGGCATTTCTTACAGTGAATAAGCCCGTCTGACGGGTCTATATACTCGTCCTCAGCCAATTCCACACCGGCAGCTGCCTTGTCGATGAACGCCCGGATTTCTGCGGTAATCTCAATCATACAGTTTCATCCTCCTTTACACTGTAATCCCGGTTGCGTGAGAGGGTGACAGTTTTTTTAGCGTCCTCACCGGCCCAGCGCCGGATGGTTGCTACATGGCTCTGATAACGCTTGCCGGTAGAAGCCATGTACTCGGACAGTTTTTCGATGTACTGTCCCCATACAGCAGGGAAGCTGGCCTGCAAGTCTGCCAGTTCTTCATCCGTCAGGAAAACATTCTGGTAGCGACCATAGGTGTGGGAAGGGTGCCCCGTTTCAGGGCGTACCTTCTCTATCTCTCTCTTTATCTCTATCTCTTTCTCTAACTCTATCTCTATCTCTGGTGGACGAATGTCGGACAAATGTCCGCCACTTGTCCGGAGCGCAGAAGGAGCCTTATTTTGAAGCCTTGCAGCCCGCTTTCGCTCGGCCTCGGTAGAGGACTGGCCGATTAAAAGTTCGATGTTGCTCATGTAGAATGTGCCGCTGTCCAACACTTCCACAAGGCCCAGCTTCAGAAAAATCTGCAAGGCTCTCTCCACAGTGCCGATCTGCTGGCGGGTGATGGTAGCTATCATCTGCGCCGTGTAAGGGATGTCCTCGTCAAGCTGGAGCCGCCCGCCATGTTTCAGCGATTTCAGGTACAGCTTGAGCAGAATGTTAGAATACAGCACACCGTCCTGCATACTTTCCAGCAGCACGATGGAATCATCGTCAAAATAGTTTTCTTTGAGTTTCAGGTAATAATATTTTCGATTGTCTGACATAGGGTTCCTCCTTGGGGGTTCTCTTGGGATTCTGTACGCATTTTAAGGCTATTTCAGGGGTCAGAGGATAAATCTATCAGACTGCCTTTGACACCCTCAAAAAAAGCCTTGATTTACAAGGGTTTTTCAGCCCCTAAAGCGTGACATTTCTTCCGTTGTTTCCGCTTGCGCTTTGCGGCGTTGATCCGCTTCATGCGTGCGGCACATTCCGGGCAGTATTTGGCTCGGTTGGAACCGGGGGTAAACAGCGCCCTACATACGGCGCATTTCTTAGCACTTAGCCGGTGGAACAGCGCCGTTTCCAATTCCTTATCCTGCGGCAATACCGCCGTCCGAAACCACCTGCACAACAGGGAGTAGGAAATGGACTGGACACAGACACATTCCTCCCCATCGTCCAGAGCGATACAGTTTCCGTTGATGTAATTACAGCACTCATGCACCAGTTTCCGCGCTCTGCGGTACTGGCGGTAATCCATGACAGGGATAGGTTCAATCTTGTTGTTCTTCATAAATGATTTCTTTCATAAAGCGTGTAACCTCCTTGAATGAATTTATTGTTAAATATTCGTGCAAAGTATTGTTTTCTTCGTGCAAATAGCATATACTATAATTGCCAGCAGAAAGGGGTTGATCGTATGGCTGGAAATACCACAAACATCAGTATCCGCATGGACGCAGATTTGAAAGCGCAGGCGGACGCACTGTTTACTGAACTTGGCATGAACCTGACTACGGCGTTTAACATCTTTGTGCGCCAGTCGCTTCGTGAAGGCGGCATTCCCTTTGAAGTAAGGCTGGAACAGCCGAACAAAGAAACGGTTGCTGCCATGCTGGAAGCGGAAAGGATTGCAAAAGACCCGTCTGTAAAGGGCTACAATGACCTTGACGAGTTGTTTGCTGACCTGAAAAGATGAAAGAAACCAAATATACCGTCAAGTACACGACCAGTTTCAAAAAAGACTACAAACGAGCCATCAAGCGCGGCTTGAAGATCGAGCTGCTGGAGCAGGTCGTAGCATTGCTGGCAATGGGCGAGCCGCTGCCGGATAAGAACCGTGACCATGACCTGTCCGGCGATTGGGCAGGCCATCGGGAATGTCATATTCTCCCGGACTGGCTGCTTGTCTACCGCATAGAGGATGATGTTCTGGTGCTGACGCTGGCCCGCACCGGCACACACAGCGACTTGTTCGGCAAATAAACAGTCTGCCGCCGTATGGGGAAACCTGTACGGCGGTTTTTCTGTATGCAAAAGTATGTCGTGAAACGCGACGCACTTGACAGGGGTACGCCAAAATTCAGTATCCTTTACCGCTCCGGCTCCCGGTCGTGAGACTTGTTCCGTTCCTGCCGGGACAGCTGCTCGGCGGTTTTGCGGAGCCGTTCCACTGCTTTCAAATCCTCCCTCATGGATTTCATGGCGAGTGTGTCCGTCTGCTTCCCGGCGGTCAACCGGTCTATTTCCCGCTGCCACGCCTTTGGAGTGATCCCCTCGCCGCTGTCTTTCAATTCTTTCAAATACCGGGCTGCTGCGTCATACAGAATCAGTTCCCGGCTATGGCGCTGCTCAAACTGTTCCCGTTTTTCCGGCCTTACTTTGGCAAGCTGCTTGTGGATGGACTTGTACTGGTTGTACTGTTCCCACATTTCCCCGCGCTCGGTAAGAGTGGTGATCCGGCGCTCGGCCTTGACGATCTTTCCCCGCAAGTCATAGTAATGGCTGTTCATATCAGCGATTTTTTCATGAAGCTGCTGCATAGACTGAATGCCGTTTGCCTGCAAAAAGCTGAATAGTGCGGCGCTTTCCTGCAAAGCCCGGATTTTGCCGGTGCGGGTGCAGGGAATGTTCAACTGCTGCTGGGCCTCCCACAAAGCAGTCAAGCTGCTTTGCTGTGTTTGTGGTTTTTCCGCTTCGGCTTTCGACCAGCGATAAAGGCGGGTAATACGGGCTTTAATTTCTTTCAGCAGCTTGTTGTCAGCGGCAATCTGCCGGTTTACCTCCCCCTTGTCGGTACGAATGCCGCGCTTTTCCATTTGGCTGGCAGCTGGCCCCAGATGAACAGAGGGGATTTTATCAATGCCCTGCCGCTTGTAACTGCGGTGGTCAATGCGCTCCGGCCTGCCGGCAGATTCCAGCGCCCGATTGGTATAGGCCGCCCACACTGCCCGCCAAATCTCCACATTCCCTTTATCGTTCCAGTCGGTCGTATCCTCCCGATGATTTTTCCAACCGCCTTTCCCATCCGGGATACGCTGTCCATTCTCGTCCAGATCGTATGCCTTACGGCACTTTGCGCCCCACTGCCCGTTTTCTTTCAAAGGCCGAAGCGTCAGCATGATATGGACATGAGGGTTGCCGGTTCCCTTGTCATGGATGGCAAAGTCGGCGCACATTCCTTTGTCTACAAAGTTGTCCTTCACATAGCCACGCACAAGGGCAAGCTGCTGTTCGCCGGTCAGTTCACGGGGCAGGGCTGCTTCGATCTCGCGGGCAAGCTGGCTGTCCCTTGCTTTCTCGATTTGCTCCACGCTGTTCCAGAGAATAGAGCGGTTTGAAAATTCCGGCGGGGCGTGGGCAGGCAGCATGATCTCCGCATGGACAATGCCGCCTTTCCGGGTGTAGTCGTGGGTCATTCCGTCCCATTCATTTGTCAGCTTGGTTCCGCTGCGGTAAGCAGCTGCGGCAACGGCAGAACGGCCTGCGCTGCGCTTGATGATACTGACGGGGATATGACAGAAATCTATGGGGAACACCTCCTTTCAGTGAGGGGATAACAGGCTCTGTGGAGCCGGACAAACGCAAAGCGGGTGTTTGGCTGCGCAGAGCGCACAAGGGGTTTGGGGAGCGTAGCTTCCCATCGCGGACGAAGTACGCAACGCCCCCGGCAGGGCGCACAGCACCGGAAACGGTGTATAAGTGCGCCCTTGTAAGCAAGGGACTTATGGCGTATCCCCGGATTTTGACAGGTTTACAGTCAATTCCACAGCCCCCGGAAGATGGGACAGGGCAATTAAAAATGCTTTGACCTCTGTGCCGGAAAGGTTGGGAGCCAGCGGAAAAATCCCCTCCAAAATGGCTCCGCGCTCAATCAGGCGGCGGGTGCGAACCCTGCGTTCTTCGTTCCGCTGCTTGTTCTCCAAAATCTTCTTGCGGTTTTCAAGCTGACGGATCTCCTTCAGGACTTCCTCTTGTTCCTCACTTTTTGTTTGGGCTGTATTCTGTTCGTTCATGTCATGCACCTCTTTTCTTTGGAAATACTCATAGATTGACCGTCCATTTCTGACGCACAAAGTACCGGCGCAGCCTCCGCAGTGCGGCATGGATGGATTTTCCCGCCTGTGATGGCGTGATACCCTCCATTGCGGCAATGTCTTTCACCTTCATACCCAATATATAGCGGGCGTGGACACGGCGAGCTTGTATGGGGGACAGGGAAGAAATGGCTTCGTACAATCGCCGGATCAGTTCTTCGTATTCGGCTAATTCTTCTTTTTCTATCAGATGATCCTCCGGCGATGGCTGCGCCCAGCCGATAGCAGCATTTTCGATTCCGTCGTTACAATCGAGGGAGTAAAACGCCTTATAGCGGAACATCTTGCGTTCTCTGGCGGCCTCGGCTCTCTTATCCAGAAGAAACGCTTCAACGATTTCATCAGACACCTCCACAAAAATGTCCTCTTTGCAAAATGGATAATACTGTTTGAGATTGATGGTCTGCATAGGCACGCCCTCACTCTGTTTGAAAAAGGTCGTCATAGCAGCGGCGCATATTCCGCAGGCCACGATGGATGGCAACGCTGACCTTGCTGCTGTGGACACCCTCTCGCCGGGAGATTTCCGGCTGCCTGATACCAGCAATGTAGTAAGCGTGAACACGGCGGGCCTGTGTCGGAGTGGCATGAGCCAGAGCCACCGGCAGGGCTGCAATCAGGCGCAGGCGGGTGGCCATTTCTTCTCGTTCCAGCAAAATATCTTCCGGCGATCTGCTGTGTTCCAGTGCGTAATTTTCCAGCCAGCTGTATGCGTCCAGAGAGTAGTAGGCGCGGTGATAGACTTTCCGGTGTTCGTAGTTGTTCATCTCGCGCTGGGCCTGCCGTATGGCCTCCCATACCTCGTCCGTAACATCCACAAACTCGTCATGCCGGTAGTGTGGATACATCCACCGCAGATTGATTGTTTTCATAGGCTTACCTCCTGAAAATCGGAGAGGCGGGCAGCTTGTCCGCTGTCCGCCCCTGGCTGAGATAAGGGAAATGCTCCCTTTCACTTGGTAGCCAGAAAACAGGTCATTCGTTAAGCCTGTTTTCAAAGAAATTTATAAATTTTTTTCTAACCGCCTCCACACTTTGATACACAGCCACTTTGGAGCAGCCGCACAGCGCTCCGATCTCTGCAAGGCTCAGCCCGTCAAACGCATAGAGCAGGAACCGGCTGCGCTGGGCCTCGGTACAAGTATCCAGAACAGCCATCAGCTCATGCAGCGTTTCCATGCGGCAAAGGTATTCTTCCGGCGTTTCGCCGTAGGCTCCTGCACCCTCGGCGGTAATGATGTACTCGTCAAACTCCCGGCCATCCCAATGCCGCCGCTGTTCATGGAACAGGTTCTCTGTTTTGTGATCGGCCCGGTCAAGAAATTCATAGACTTCCAGCGTGACCTCCACGGCCACAGCTTGTCCGTTATAATTGATGGTAACTTCCATCTGCCTTTCCTCCATTCAGATTTTTTTGATAAATCTGAATGAGGCGGCGGGGAGCGGCACCGGGGATAAAGTTCGGGCCATGCTGACCCGATGTTCCGGCTCCATAGGGACAAAAAAGCGCCCGGACGGCATGAAGCCACACGAGCGTAATAGAGTGTATTTTGCTGTTTAGTTACGTGGTATAGTGCATACTTCTGGCCGCATTGCTCCGCCGCTGGAAACAGGCTTTTTTTAGCTGGTGCAGGTCATGGGCACTGTGAAAAAAGGCAAAAATAGACACGGCGGCAATCCTCCTATATGCCGCCGTGGATTTACACGGTGTTAGGTCGTCGTTGGTTTAGGGTAGACGAAAAGAAACGGCGGCTCTGAAAATCAAAGCCGCCGCTTCATAGGCGCGTGAAAATGTGTCTGCTGTACGACGGCTTTTTTTCTTTTGCCGTCGTCCGGCAGATTATTAAACACATTGCATCTATTTTGTCTTTTGGTTCAGCCCTTTCAAAATGAACAATGACAAAATCACACAAACCATCAGAATTACAACGCCGATTAAAACCTGAAACATATTTGCATCATAATAACCAGAAATATTGAAAACGGCTGTCATGGGATATACCATCTTTAGTTGACTGGACATACTTGCAAATAGTCCAGCAAAAGAATAAATTTCAGCAAATACCAGTGCCAGCCAGTAACCCTTTTTCATCCGGGCCACCAAAGCGATGATCGGAGAAATGGCAAGGAACACACCAATCCCGTCCAGAAGATATGTTTTCAGGTTTTCCAAAACAAGGCCAATGGAAAGAGCTTCAAAGTGTAAAATGGCCTCAACGAGAAAGGTAATCGCAAAAAGCAGAAGATAGATTAAGACACTGAACACCAGAGCAAGCACCATTTTGGAAAGCGTCAGTTTCACTTCATCCACGGGAATGAGCCGCAGGGATTTCAGGGTGTCCTCCTGTTCCTCCCGGCAGATCATATAGCTTCCCAGCAGGGCAATGACCGCAGGCAGTACATAAAAAGTGGCAAGGGATTGGGCCGCTGTCATAAACCATCCGGCACCGTCAATATAGCGTCTTTCATAAAATGTGAACTGCCCCTGTGCAAAGACAATCAACGCCACCATGACCGTTGCAAAACCAGCAATCCACAATATTTTGGAACGGCGGAGTTTCCGGCGCTCCGCCCAAAGTAAAAGCTCCATTTCAAATGCACCTCACTTTCTCTTTTTCAAAGCAGCCCCAGCCAGCAGGACAGAAGCAACGCCCCACACGCCTATGCAGAGGAACGCCCCTGGAATGTTGAGTGGCTGGGTAATCACGACACCCGGAATATCCCGCATAACAATAGCGGTCATACTGGACAGCGGATGCAGGTACATATTCACCATCAAGAGGATAAAGCCGAGGAATGTATAAACCAGCGTCAGGCAGACGGGAAGAATATAACCCTTTTGCGCTGCGGCAGCCGCCAGTATTGGCAGCACCGCAAAGGCGGTCAGCAAAGAGATTTCCATACACTTCCGCAGAAGATAAAGGACGCTCCCGCTGTCAAAGGCAATATAACCGGGCAGTACGCCGGTAAGGATGGACGCAGCTGCGGTAATCAGCATGAAGCAGACCGAGTACACCAGCACCACAACAAATTTGCTGAAAAAGTACGCCGTCTTATTGACCGGCACGATCCAGAGCTGTTTGAGCATATCATATTGGTTTTCGTTATACATCAGCATGGTACACAGCATCCCCAGCACCACTGGCAGGATAATCCACGGGGTATAGCTGAACGCCGTCCACTTGTAAAACTCGATGGGTTCCACGCCGGTTCCCTTGACGCTTGCAAAATAGAACACGGCGGCCAGCGGCATAAACAGAGCTGCCAGCAGCATGAGCCAGATAAATGTTCTCCGGCGCAGCTTTCGGAATTCAACCTGTATCAGTTTAAGCAATGCCCTCTCCCCCCGTGATCTGCTTGAAATAGTCCTCAAGGGTATCATTGCAGATTTGGGAGCTGATCACAGCCACATCCTGCACCACAAGGGCTTTGTTGATTGCCGCCATATCCAGTGCGGTGTCATAGAGCCGCAGATTATGTTCGTCCTGCACCGCATAATCCGTCACATGGAACTGTCGTTCCAAAATCAAAGAGGTTTTTGGAATATCCGACACTTGAAGCTGGATATATTTCCGATTTTTCTTTTCCAATTCTTCCATGCTGCTTTCCTCCAGCAGTACGCCGTGGTCGATGATGCCAATATCATCCGCCAGAAGTGCGATTTCAGAAAGGATGTGGCTGGAAATCAGGATGGTTTTGCCGCGTTCCACGCTTAAATCTTTGATAAAATTCCGCACTTCGGCAATCCCGATGGGGTCAAGCCCGTTGGTCGGTTCATCCAAAATCAAAAGCTCTGGGTCGTGCAGGATGGCGTTGGCAATACCGAGGCGCTGCTTCATACCGAGAGAATACTTGCTGAACAGCTTTTTGTCCCGGTAAGGAAGCCCCACGACTTCCAGTGCGTTCTTGACGGCGTTGGGCCGTGGCGTCCCGCGCAGCTTCGCAAAGATTTCAAGGTTTTCTGTGCCGGTCAGGTTCGGGTAAAAGCCGGGAGTTTCGATGATGGCCCCAATGCGGGGATAAATACGCTTCTCATGGCCTTTGATGTTCTGACCGAACACATCCACTTCGCCGGAAGTGATCGGCGTAAGGCCCAAAATCATTTTCATAATGGTGGTTTTACCGGCCCCATTTCGACCCAAAAGCCCGTAAATCCGGCCCGGCTTCACATGAATATCCACAGAGCTGACGGCGGTTTGCTCGCCGTAAATCTTCGTCAGCTTTTTGGTTTCAATCACAAAGTCACTCATAAAGATGCCTCTCTTTCTTATTCTGCTTCATTTTTCCAAATGACATAGTTGTAAAGGCTGCCATCCGGGGAATAGTTGATGAACACTTTGAAATCGCCCTTTTCACAGGGAATGACAAATTCAACACGGATTTGGTCGGAGTGTTCCGGCACATAGCAGGACACATCTGGGGAAGCGTCCTCCGGCAATCCGCCCAGCTTATCGGCTTCTTCTTTCCATGTTTCCCGTATCGTCTCCGCAGAAGTATTGTCCTGTATGCCCTGCGGCAGAGCATTGAAGAAAGTTTCAAAATCTCCATCCATCATCTGGTTAAAGTGTTCGGTTGCTTCCTCTGTAATGGCCTGCTGGTCGGGGGTATTGCTGGAAGATGGGGCGGCTTGCTGGCAGGCGCAAAGCGAAAAAGTGAACAGAACACAGAGGAATAAACTAATCAATCGTTTCATAGGTCTCTCCTTTCAGTAAGATTGCTTTTTTAGAGCCACTACGGATGCGGCGGCAAATGCGGCACCGATCAGGAGCAGCGAACTGGCACAAACAAGCGGCGAAGTATGGGGCAAAACGCCTTGCATCAGGCTTTCTACCATAGCTGCGGCTGCTTCGGAAATATGGGGGTAAATCCCCATCACGCTTGCCAGCGGGTGTATTCCCGTAAGATAGGCCGGGGCAATGACTACGGGAACCAGATACAGCAGCGTTGCACCAATAGGCAGAATATATCCTTTTGATAGCGTGGCAAGAAACACAATCGGAAGCATGGCTACGGGGATCAGAAGTCCGCCCGTCAGATACAAAAGGCCAGCATCTATCAGTGTTCGGGCGTTTAGGTCGGGAAAGCCCCCAGCAATCAGCCCACCAACAACACACAAAAGGTAGGTAATCAGGCACAGTCCCACGGACATCAGGATCACAACAGCGACTTTTGAAAAGTATAGCTGTGCTTTTGTGATAGGGATGATAAGCAGTTCTTTCAGCGTGTCATTCTTGTGTTCGTCAAAAAACAAGGTTGTTGCGAACATTCCCAGCACAATCGGCAGGAACAGGCTGGACAGGTTCTTAAACGCTAGTGTGTAGAGGTCGCCAAAGCTATCCATGTATGGGCTGCTCCTTGCAATGCTACAAGCCCTCTCAATCGCAAACACCCCAAACAATAGCGTTATGGATAAAATACACCAGACAATCTTATTTCGTTTCCATTTCTGGATTTCAGTTGCAATGATCGTCATACGGTTTCCTCCTTTCATGATTCCAATTATAAAACGCAAACCTTGCCATAACCTTGCCGAGATAAAATTTTTTCAAAAAAAGCTCTGTGAGTTCACAGAGCTTTCGGAAGGATGATGATAAAGGTTGTTCCGTTTCCGGGAACGCTAGCGGCTGTAATCGTTCCTCTATGAATACTGACTAACTCTTTGGCAATCGAAAGACCCAGCCCGTTACCTTTGGCAGAACGGGAGTGATCACATTGATACATCCGTTCAAAGATATGCGGGAGATCAGAGGCAGAAATCCCATTTCCGTTATCAGCAACAACGATTTTTGCCTGCTGCTCCGTTTCAGTCACGGTCAGAAGAACTTTGCTTGCGTCACTGTGCGTCAGGGTATTTTGCAGTAAATTATTGAGAATACGGGTGTAGGCGGTAGGGTCAACCCGTGTCATGTATTCTGTTTCGGGTATTTCAATTTCATAGGTAAGATCGTGGTTTTCCAGTAGCGGCACCCAATCAGCCATGATGTTGCGGGAAAGCTCATTCAGGTCACAGACCTCAAAATGAAAAATCTGTTCCCCAGCATCCAGCTTCACCCATTCAAACAGGGCAGTCACAAAATCTTTCAGGTGGTGGGCTTTTTCCATAGCCACCCGAATGTATTCTTCCTGCTCAGCTCCTGTTACCATCTTGCTTTCCACAGCCTCCAAATATCCTACCAGAGAAGCAAGAGGGGTTTTTACATCATGGGAAAGGCTTGTCATAAGCCGTTTATAAGCCTGTTCGGATTGTTTTTGCTGTATAAGCCGAGATTGGCTGCTCATGGCAATCTCGTTAATATCATAACAAATTTGTTTCGTCAGGTCACTTTCCCGCGCCAATACACGGCGGTTCAAATCCCCGGCTTTTATATCATTTAGAGCATCCCTAATAAGAAAAAGTTGACCTCGGACACGGTGCAGCCTTGCCAGAAGATAGCCAATCACCAGCAAAGCAATCAACAAGGCCAGCAAGAGATAAAGGTTTATTTCCATGCTCACGCCTCCTTGTTGAACCGATACCCTACGCCTCGGACGGTTTGAATGTAAAAAGGTTGCTCTGGATTTGGCTCAATTTTCTTTCGTAATTTGCTGATAAAGGCCATGAGGTTGTTATCATCAAAGTCGTATTCTTCCGTCCATACCTGCGTGTAAAGCTGCTTCTTTGTAAATACTCGTCCCTTGTTAGACGCTAGAAATAGAAGCAAGTCAAACTCCTTTCCGGTCAAGTCTACCGGGAGATTCTGAACCATTACGGTTCGGTTGATTTTATCAATTACCATATCTCTCAGAAGCATGGTGGCAGCTTCGTTTCCGGTCACAGGATTTAATGTGGTATAGCGCCGGATTAGAGAATTGACACGAGCTATCAGTTCGTTAATTCCGAACGGCTTTGTCAGATAATCGTCCGCCCCCAGCCGCAGACCAGAAACCTTATCTTCTTCGTCGCTTTTGGCGGTCAACATCAGCACCGGCACATTGTTTTTCTCTCGGATTTTCTGCAATACTTGAAACCCGTTCATATCCGGCATCATCACATCCAGAATAATTAGTGAATAGGTATCCTTGTTTTTTTCCAGTAGCCTCAGACCCTCTAAGCCGCCATGTGCTACTACCGCAGATAAATTTTCCTGTTCCACACACTTTTTCATCAAGGTACAAAGTTCCTTGTCATCGTCTATAATCAAAACACTATTCATGTTTCAGCAACCTCCCTTGTTTTGTCCGGCCATCAAGCGGCTTCTCCGCAGTTTTAGGGAGTAACCAAACACCGGCCATTTTCACAGCACCGGGGATACGCCCACCGGCACAATAATAATTTACCCTACGAGGTGTCACGCCCCATTTCTCGGCGGCCTCTTTCAATGTCATATAGTCCATTTCGCACCTCCACAGAGTACATTATAGTTCTCTTTCTCGAACAATGCAACAAACAGAATATGAATTATAAACTTCAATTAACCTGCATATAGCAACATTCCACGGGCAAAGTATGAATTATACAATGTAACCGGGTGATGTTATATGGCGAAAGTTGAAGATTGTCCCGGTTTTGAAACCTTCGGTGCAGATGTCAAAGCCGCACGAGAGGCAAAGCGTCTGGCACGAAAAACATTGGCAGAAATGGTTGGGATTGAATGGCGGTATCTTGCCAACATTGAGAATCAAGGTGCGATTCCGAGCCTGCCTGTGATGATCCAGTTGATTAAGGTCTGCGGACTTCCCGTGGAACGGTATTTTAACCCGGAGATCATGCGGGAAGAAAGCGAACAGCGTCAGCGGGTCAGCCACAAGCTAAAGCTCTGTCCTGAACAATACCTGCCGATTATCGAAGGTGCCATAGACGGGGCGCTCAAAATGGAACAGACTGCGAAGCAGAAGGAGGACGCATAATCGCGGCCTCCTTCTGGCGTTTCTGTATCATGTTTCCCTGCACTTTTCCAAAAGTTCCCGGCACCTCTGCTGGATTTCTTCGGCTTCTGTTACAGTCAGGTCACGGTCATTTCCGGTAATCTTATCTTCCAGAAAGTTAGCGTATGTACCCAGCAAGGCGTTTCGCAAATCCTCCGGGGTTTTCTGTATTTCGGCGCTGTACCAGTCATTCCGGTGGGGTTCCCATGCCATCAATGTATAACCGTGGCTGGTCTGAACCACCTCATACAGAGGATCATCATCCAGATATGCCTGAAACACTTCCAGAACCTTTTCAAAGGTCAGCATTTCCCGCACCTCCCATTCAGCTGCAAATCAGTTCCCTGATTAAAATTTCCTCAATCTGTGCCGTTAATGTATTCATCAGTCCTACCCAACGCATAGGGTCACAGGCTTTCAGTTCTTCCGTGACACCCGCAGTCTCCATCATGCCAGGCAACATGATGTCCACGCGCTCCTGCGCTGTCCGGTCAATCTCTAACAGGTGCAGATACAGCTTCTCGCTCATCAGCAGTTGGTTGTAGAGAATAGGACGGTGTTCCTTCAGGTAGGATTTTCTCATTCTGCCGTACTTGCCGATAGAAGTTTCCGGCTGTTCAGAAAGTTTTAGGTTGGGTATATCATAATCTCCGCAACGAATGTAAGTCAACTTCCTCATATTCATTCTCCTTTGCTCTACGATGATTAGACTGCTGCGCTGGCTGCCATGCTGCCTTTGCGCGGTTCTTCTTTCGGCAGCTGCCCGACAGTAGAAAAAACACCTTTTTTCATGTCCTCAGCCCGGATCAGGGCTTTCTTAGCGTCCATTTCCGCTTTTTTCTTCGCCTTGATTTTGTCCTCATACCGTTTCTGTGCGCCGCTGGCTTTCCGCTTCAAATAGTTTTGGTGAAGCCTGTCCTTGCGTTCTTCTTTTTTTCGCAATTCTTCCTGTTCCTCCGGGGTTAAAGGAATTGGCTGTAAGGATGGTGGGATATAGCGTCCTAAAAAATTGAAGTAGATTTCAATTTCCTGCGTGGTGTCCTGACTGCCTTTTCGGGCGCGTTCGTGGACAAGGATTTTCTCTACAAACTCGTTGAGCATGGTGTTTGTCAGAGTGTCAAAATTCTCGTACTTATCAATCAGGGCTATAAATTTCTCTGCGGATTTCTGGCTCTGCTCATAGCCGGTAACAGCCTTCTCCAGCTCCGCAATCTCAATCTCAAGCGCATCCTGCTCTTTGGCATACTGTGTATCAAGCGCCTTATATCGTGCATCCGGCAACTTGCCGAGGGCGTTGTCCTCATAGATTTTGCAAATCAGTTTTTCCAGTTCACCGGCTCTCTTTTGGGCGGCAGCCAGACGCCTGCGCTTTTTCGATATATCGGCACTCTGTTGAGCAGCCTGCGTTTCCTGAACGGTGTGAATAAATTCCGTCCGGTCGTTTCGGGAATATTCAGAGATAGCCCGAAGCGTGTCGGAAACCAATGTCAGAACAGCATTCTCATTGATACGATGTTGTGTAGGGCATAGTGTCCCACACGGAACTTTGGTATAATTGGAACAGGTATATTGAGAAATCCGCTTGCCGTTGTTGGTGCGGTGAACATACATCTTGCCGCCACAGTCGGCACAATAGAGCAAACCTGTGAGGGGAGCTGTTTCGCCCCAGCCGTTTGGATAACGCCGCACATTACTGCGGATTTTCTGCACCAGATCAAAGGTCTGCTGGTCGATAATGGCTTCATGGGTATTCTCAAAGATCGTCCACTCGTCCTCAGAAACATAATGGCTTTTCTTGTCCTTAAAGTGCTTGCGGGTCTTGAAATTGATGGTGTGTCCCAAATACTCTCGTTTTTTCAAAATGTTCACGATGGTAGATGATCCCCATCCATACGGGTCTTTGACCGGCTTTGAACGGTTCACACCCTCGTTGAAGCGGGCAAGGTGTACGACGGGAATTTCGATCCGGTCTGCGGATAATTTCCCGGCAATCTGATAAGGCCCATATCCCTCCAGCGTGAGGGAGAAGATACGGCGTACCACTTCGGCAGCTTCTTCATCTACCAGCCAATGCTCCCGTTTTTCGTCCCACAAGTAGCCGTAAATCACAGTGCCGGTTAGGTGCTTGCCGCTCATGCCTTTTGACTTAAACACAGAACGGATTTTCCGGCTGGTATCACGGGCATAAAATTCATTCATGATGTTACGGAACGGGGTAAAATCGTCATCTCCTTTCAGACTGTCCACACCGTCGTTAATGGCAATCAGACGAACACCACGCTGCCGCAAAACCTCCATAACCTGACCGACCTTCAGATAGTCGCGTCCTAACCGGCTCATGTCCTTAATGACGATTGCCTCTACACGCCCTGCCTCCACTTCCTCCATCATCGCCAAAAATCCGGGGCGGTCAAAACGGGTGCCTGAGATACCGTCATCGGTAAAATGCGTAGGGTTGGGCAGCCCGTTCCGGCGGGCAAAATCCTCTAACATCTGTTTTTGGTTGGATATGGAATTGCTCTCGCCTTGTAACTCATCGTCTCGGCTCAGGCGCTCGTACAGTGGGGTGATTTTTTCGTTTCTCATAGCTGTACCTCCTGAAACAAAAATGCTCTAAGTGATTGCTTCACTAACCACGACAAAATCATGATTAAGAAGTCACTTAGAGCATATATCACCTGCCGCCAGCTTATATTTGCGGTATTGCTTCACCGCAAAATGCTCCGGGTCGCGTTCCTCCAACTGGTCGAACAGCAGGTCAACGGGGTTTTTGAAATCCTCGTCGTCCTCGCGGGCCTCCGACGCATTTATCATTTCAAGCAGCGTCGTGAAGTTTTTTTCAGCTTCCGGCGCTTCGTAGTAGATGTAGCCGATCAGCGCCGTGTAGTAGAGGCGTTCCGCTTTCACCCAGAAATCTTCGGCGGACTTTTCCCCCTCGCCCTTTGTATTGGCGATAATGGTATTTACCAGTTTCAGAATATCCTTTTCCGAGTGCAGGTACACAAAGGGGTTGTAGCGCATGGACTTGGAAAAGTTGATGGTGTTTAACACCTTGATCCGGTAGCCTCCGCGTTCAAACATCTGGCCGGTTTCGATTAACAGGCTCCCTTTGGGATCGGTGCAGATATACGAGGAATGAAGCTGCATGAGGTTGGGCTTGACAAAAAACCTCGTTTTTCCGCTGCCGCTTCCTCCAATCACCAGCACGTTTTTATTCCGCGCATACTTGGGCTGCTTGGGACGCCCGTTCATCGTCAGGCGTTCCGTTTGTGTCAGCAGGACGTTGTTGTAAAAATCCGGGTCGATGTACGGCCTGATGTCCGCCGCCGTCCCCCAGCGGGCGCTGCCGTATTCCATGCCCTTGCGGTATTTCTTGGCGTTTTTGCCTTTCACATATACCACCAGCCGCATAAGGACGGCCCCGGCAACGCCGATACACAAATCAAAAGGGTGGAGGCTTGGCGCGGCATTGGCAAAGGCCGCTGTAAAGCCGTCCAGACAGTGCAGCACCTTTTCAGAGAAGCCCACGCCCGCCGCAAGGCGGTACGCCTGCCCCAATTTTCCGAACAGGTAGACAAAGAATAAATAGGGCAGGTTTAAGAGCAGCAGCCTTTTTAAGTCTGGTTTCACAGGGCAAGCCCCCTTTCCTTGTTTTTGAGTTTTCCGCGCTCGGCGTTCTTCGCTGCCGCCTTTTCTTTCATGGCGGACAGGTTTTGCCGGATTGATGGTTTCTGTTCCTTTTGCAGCGTCTTGGCCGTGAACTCCTTAAACGCCTGTTCCAGATTGTCCGCGTCCTTGGTTTTGAAAATCACAATCCAGTGGGGCGGCGCGGTCGTGCTGTCTTTCCGCAGGGAAAAATCTACGCCGTACCGTTTGGCACAGGGCTTAAATGCGCCGATGTTTTCATCGGTGATCTCGATGTTGGACAGCGCGGCCCCATGCTTTTTAAGCTGTTTTAAGCTCTGTTCGCCGTGGTGGAGCGTGTTTTTGCCTTTCCTGCGGGCCTCCAGATATTTCTTGATGGCCGCTTGCAGCACTTCGGCGGTGAGCTTCGCTGCCTTGATGGACAGGGCAACCGTCTTTTGGTTTACTTCTTCCTGCAATCGCTATCCCTCCTTTGCGGAAGTGAAACGGGGCAGGCAGTGGAAATGAAAAAGGACAGCCGTTTTCCGGTTGTCCCTGTTAAATCCGTACCCGCAGGCCGGAAAGGTTGTCGGCCCTGATCCCGACAAGATACCAGTCGTCGGCCATTTCTATGCGGGTCGGCTTCCACCTGCCGCCGATCAGTACGTCAAAGCACTCCCCACAGTGCAGCCCGCCGTAATAGTCGGCCAGATCAAAACGAATGTCGTAACGGTCGGTCTGTTCATCAAATATCAATGCGCCCTGTTTCATGGGTCATTCTCCTTTCAAATGTTGCCGCTTGCCATATCGTGGGCGACAAGGGCGGTGTAATAGCTGTCAATCGTGGACGGCGCGTTAAACAGCACCGCCAGCAGGTATTTCTTGATGTTGCGGATTTTGGTGGTGTTCTCCCGCAGACAGTCAAAAACGTACTGAATGTGGCCGCTGTCCAGTTTCAGCAGCTTGGCCTTTACCAGCTCGGCGGGGTAATCGTCCCCGGCGATACGGATTGTCTTACGGGCGCTGCACACGGTTTCCAAAATCAGCTCCACAATTTCGTCCAGCCGGTCTTTGTCAATCCGTGGGTCGCCTGACAGGTGGGTGTACTCGATGTTGTCCCTGATGATCTCCCGATAGATTTCAAAGGCGCTCTGTCTGGACGCTTCCGTTCCTTTCCGTTCCGGCGCTGCCACAGCAGCGTCACCCCGCAGAGGGGAGGGAGAAAGGATAGGAATGGAATGGGTACTTTGTGAATCCGTATTTATTTTTTCTGTCTTTGGTAAGTCAGTTCTTTGTATCTCTTTATTTAATTGCGTTGGATTTTCCGATACCGGGTTATCCGGTGTCGGATTTTCCAACACCGGGCCAGCCGATGTTGGATTTTCCAATACCGGGCGGCGGTCTGCCGGGGGCTGCTCGTAGATGGTATAAACCATGTCGGCCATCTTGCCTTTTTCGTCGCGGCCCTGCTGCCGGGTGATATAGCCTGCCCGTTCCAGCTCCCACACCGCCGTTCGGATCGCGTCCACACTTTCGCGGTTGATAAGGGAAAGGCCCTTTAGCGTGTAGTCCCAGTCCTCCGGTAAGGACAGCATTTGCGACAGCAGGCCCTTGGCTTTCAGCGACAAGTCCCGGTTTCGCAGGTGGTGGTTGCTCATTACCGTGTAACCTTTATTTTTTTCCACGCGGAAAACTGCCATAGCTTCATCAACTCCTTTCACTGTGAATTTGATCGCTCCATAGGCGGTCAGCTTGCCCGGCTGGTAGGGACACTCTGCATAGACACAGAATTGATGTTTCCAGTGTGGGCGGTAGAAACGGCAGGTGCCGCAATCCTCCGGCGCCCCGGCCTGCCCGCTGTCAAAGTGGTCGAATCCCGGCGTATCTTGCATAAGGCGTTCAAAGGCCCGGTCGCTGCCGGAAGTAAAATACATGGTTGATCGCCTCCTTTCTGGTTTTGGGCGCAAAAAAAGCGGCGTCCCTGTCTCCCTGAATGGGAAAAGCGAACGCCGCTCTGCGGTGGTTCTATTTGATTGTTTCAATTTTTTCGTCCATTACTGATGTGCCGTGCAACACGGGGCTGCACTATTCTCTGGGGGGCTGTACACGCAAGGTTCCGGGGCATATCAAAGCTCTGTCCGCAATCGTAGTAAATTGGTAGTAAATTCAGTGGGTAAACCTGCGAATATGCTTGTAAATCAAGGGTTTGGCGGGATAATCGCAAATTTTTTTCTAAAATATACAAAAGTTTTTTTGAAAAGTTGATTTTTTTAGTTATATAATTTGATATCATAAAGTTGATAGCCCTCATATATCATTGTTAACGCTACATTTTCTATAGGTCTATTTAGATAATGTGTGAACAGGTTCCGTTCAGAGTGTGAAACCTCAGAAATTTAACAGGCTTCACACTCTTTCGGTAGTATATATTATTCAGTTACTGTTACTGTGCTTTTGTATGATACCCTTATACCCTAAATATGCTAAAATAGTTCTCAGCGCTCCACATCACAAGAATCCCCAGTGTGCTCCGGTTCATTTAAGCGAGGGGCTTCGTTTGTCAGACGGTTGAGTTCATTCAATAAGGCCACATAGTCAGCTTGTTCCTCATCCAAATTTTCAGCAGCCGGCATTCCTTGCTGATAAACCATATTTGCGTCGTCCACATTTTTAAGACTTAACAGACTTCCGTTGTAGTCAATCACGGCTACATAATCTGAACCTGCATAATTAAAATAGAAGCCGCATATTGACGATGAATCAATATAGAAACTGCCTAAGTTTGTTCTTACCAAACCAATTTCTATTTCTTGTCCTGGATATACCACTGTATCGGTAATAGGTGTACCATCAAAGGTAAACATTTCATATTTAAAAGAGTCTGTTTGCAATATCGCCGGCCCGGATAAAATTAACGGACTGGTGCCATTATTTTTTAAGATTAGTAAAATTACCTTTGCATATGTCTTATCTGCAAATAATCGCGCCGATATCCTTGGGGTTTCCTGCAGACCAGTGACAAGTACATTGACCGTTACCTGTTCGTCAGTTGCAAGTCCGATAATGTTGATCGTTGTTCTTCCATTACTAACAGGCGTGATATATAATGGAATGGTATCTCCATCAAATTTTCCCCATTCACATTTGACAATGGAGGTATCTGCGACTTCGTATCTGACCTTTCCGCCTATAATAGAATAGGTAACATTCAATGTCTCCGGTGATGAACAAGTGATATCTGTTCTTGGCACGTACAATGCCTTTATGTCTTGAACAGTTACATTCAAGACCACAACATCATCATTGAAGGAATTTGTTATCCGCACCTTTGTGCTGCCACTTTTTTTCGGATTTAAGGATAAAAACCAGAAAGAGCCTTTTTGTTCATCAAAACTTCGGAATTCCCATTCGCAGCTTACGATACTTTCATCATCAGCATTCCAATATAAATCAACATTTTCTCCACAGTAATAATATACTTTTATGGAATCTGATTTAGATAAAGTAATATCCGGATTTTCTACTTCCCCGTTCTTTTTCACATATACTTTACATGTATAGGTGTCTTTCTTTATTGTAGCCGTAACTTCTGTAGCGCCTAAGCCCACACCTTTGATATTTCCATTCTGGTCAACAGTTACTACATTTTCATTTTGAGATTTCCAAAGTATATCTCTATTATCGTCGTCATTTTTTATATTACAAACCACCCCACGCGATATTGTGATTTCTTCGCGGTTTAAACACGAATACCCTGGATCTTCTTTTGCGAATACTTTTAACCCTGTTTTATTATAACTACTCCTTATGGTTTTTCCTGAATATTTGCATGTACGCTGATACAGAGTAGTAATACTGAGTACCAGGTTTCAATTTTGTATCGTTGAAAGTAGCTGTCTTACCGTTTGAGATGGTTTTTATAGCTTTCCATTTACTCTTGTCAGTCTTGCGGTATATCTTGTACCCATTTGCTCCGGTTACTTTTTTCCAAGTGAATTTCACTTTTGATGTACTGGAAGCCTTTGCAGAGACAAGCTTTGGGGTTGCGACTTTCGCTGTTGCAGCTTTAACCTCGATCGCTGAATCAGGAAAACCTGATATTATAGGTATTCCTGCAATCAATAATACAAATAGGATGTTGCACAAGAATTTTTTTGCCTTTTTCATACTTTTTCCTCCATAAATTCACATAATTTTCACATTCCTATCTTATCATAGCCAAGAAACAATTTAAATGTAAATACAATTTTCCTTTTTGTTTTCAGCGTTTTGGACAAATCTTACACTTGTTTTTTGTATGCTATTTCGGTGATGAATATCTGAGGGAGATAGAAGGTGTATTGATATTTCAAACTATTTCATCCAAATTAATGCACGAGTGACAGAATGTGCTTCTAAAAATGACGTGCTATATGCTGCAAAAAGTGCTATAATTTGAAATGATGAATGTTGGGCTTTTTCCATTCCTAAATACTGAAACTGCAGTGGAGGGATGCTGAAGATTATGGCAGATATAAAAGGAAAAAGAAATAAAATCTATACAGCTCTGGCTTCTGCTTTAAATCTGGTAAAAAATAAACGGCGCAGTCTGAACCAGAGGATGGAGCAGCATTATTCTCCAACTCATCTCGCCTTAATGGCTGCTGCGGCATGTATGCTGATCATGGTGGTAATGTTGTTTGTTCCGTCATATTTGGGAGTTGCCAATGATAGTGTGGCCAATCACAAAATGAAGGGCTTTGGTTTGGATTACCTTGACAGAGAGTCATCCCGGGACGAGGAGTTTCAGCCGAATGAGTATTTTACCAGAGTTTACGAGAACATTTATGCGGATGAGCAGGAATTTACAGTACATACATTATTTGTGAAACTGGCTAAGGCTGTTGATTATTTTTTTACGAAAGATCATCTTTTTGATATACGCTTTTTAGGAATGTTATATGGGCTGCTCTGGCTGCCCGGCATTTTTTTGCTTATGAAGACTGCCCTGGAGCGGGTGAAATACTTTTCGGAAGGTGTGGTTTTGGCGGTTGCGGGAGTGATTATTTTTGCGGACGTCAGCTACCTCACATATTTTAATTCTTTGTATGCAGACGCTTTGTTGTATATATGTTTGGTGTATATTGCGGGAGCGGCTCTGGCTCTGCACAAAAAAAGCAGATGGAGCGCATGTTATATCTTAGTATTGACAATCTTTGGGACAGTTTTTTGCTTTATAAGCAAACGGTGTTTTATAGCAGGGGTTCTTTTTGCTTTCTTTTGTATTCTCCAGATAAGGGTGCTTGAGGAGTACCGTTTAAAGAGGATGTTGGTTCTGGCGGCGGCTGTGCTTTTGACAGGTTCGATCGTTAGCTTTTTTCAGTGTGCAGAGGAGTTTGATGAGACAGGGAAATATCATGCTATGACAAGAGGCGTTCTGCTTCAGTCACAGAATCCGGTGGAAACGCTGGATGATTTTGGGATTGACCCTTCGTATGCGGTTCTTGCCGATACCTCCTTGTATGATTATTTTCCGGTGTCGGAGTTGGAGAATCCTTTGCTGCACGAGGATTTTATGGATGAATATAATACAGGAGAAGTAGCTCTTTACTATATAAAGCATCCGGGCGCGATGATATCTATGTGGGATATCGGGATTAAATCTGCGTTTAATCTGAGACGGAGCTACTGCGGCAATTATGAAAGCAGCGTGGGAATGCCGGCCATGGCTAAGAGTATTTTTTGGTCTGCCTGGAGTATTTTCAAGGAAAGGTCAGCACCGAAGACAATAGGATATCTGGTTCTGCTTGTCATCCTGTTTTCTGTGATGTCAGGCAGAAAGGTATTTAATAAAAGAGTGGTTGACAGATGGGACTATGTATATTTTACCGGAATGGTCATCTTTTTACTCACCGGAATGGCAGATTTAACTTATGTAATATTAAAGAGCGGTGATGCGCAGCTTGTGCAGTTTAATATGGTGATCGGAGTGGTTATGGACATCTTATTTTACTATGTGCTGGCTGAAATTCTTCATAAATTAAATATACTGGAGGCCAAAAATGCAGAAAAAGGCTGAAAATCAAGCAAATTTGATCATCAGGTCAAAGCAGGCTGAGGCAGTGCTTCAGGATTTTGCTCTGCTGGTATTCCTGGCTTGTATATTGGCAGGCGCGCTTTTGATCGCTGCATCCGGCGGGCAGGCCAGGATTGAAAATATTGTTATGTTTCTGGTGATGGGGGCCGGGATTATTCTGGCGGCATATAAAGCCAGATATATTGCAATTGTACTTGGCGCAGTCCAGACTTTGTTTTATACGATTTATAAGATTTATCAGGCTGTGGCGAACGGGGCGGAAATTACACGGGCTTCCTATATCTGGCTGGTGCTTCCTCTTTTGTGTATTGCCGCGATGCTGGTTTTTATGAATACAACCTACAAGACCGAGGTCATGGCAGAAATGTTGGAGGAGCAGCTTCGAAATATGGTTTTAGTCGATGCAGTGACTGGTTTGTATAATCTAAAAAGTATGTACATGGATTTAGAACGCCAGATGGCCTACAGCAGGAGAAATGAGCTTAGCTTGTGCCTGATGGTTTTGGAGCTGCGTTATGTGCAGGAGCTGAAATCTATATTAAATGCTAATCAGTTTGATGAACTGAAGAAAAGGATGGCGGAGGCTGTGGAGGATTCCGTCCGGCTGGAGGACCGGCTGTATGCAGTTGACACGGCAGGCTCCATCGGAATTATCTGTACCTGTGACAAAAAGGGCGCAGAAATAATGAAAGGAAGAATACTGAAAAAGCTTGGGGAGAAAGAAACCTTTGAGGATATTCTGGACAGGGCGATCAGAGTGGATGTCAGAACAGGATGTGTTGAATATGATAAAGAGAAAATCTCCAATGCAATCGAATTTAAGCAGAAGGCAGAAAATGAGCTTCAGTATGATGTTTAAAGGAGCTGCTGTGCTGTGCCTTTTTCTATGTCTGCTGGCAGTCGTACCGGTACATGCAGAGGAGGAGCAGACTTACCTGCCGTCCGGAGAGGCGGAAATTCTATTGGTGCATAATGAGACAATGACATCTGCGGAGGAAGAAGATATTGAATTTATCAGTATGGCTGCCACAGCGCTGAACAAGAGTTGTGATTTCGGAACCCCTCAGCAGTGTGCAGACTATGTCTCAAAATATAAGTATATCATTTGTTACAATCTTGACGGTGCTTCCCTGGAATTTATGGAGGGGTTGGACACTTCTGGTGCAAGCCTAATGATTCTGGGCAGCACCTTTACGGAACAATATTTGTCACACACAGGACAGAAGTCTTACTATATAACAGAAGAAAACCAGGGCTTAACAGAAGAAAAGCAGAATTTAACAGAAGAAAACCAGAAATTAACACAAGAGAAGCAGACCTTAGAAGAGCGTCAGGTTAAGGGAAAGCTGTCCTATGCTTTTTCAGAGGAAAACACCTTTGAGGAGCTTGTTGAAATGAAAGGGCTGAAAGCCTTTTTGCACGGAAATTACTCAAGTGGTGAAATCACGGCAGGAAATGAAACAATTCCGTTCTGTTCACAGGTCGGCAATGTTCGCTTCATACCTGTGACAGCGTATTCCGGGAAACTTGTGCGGGCTGCTCTTATGCAGGAAATGGTGCAGTGGATGTGGCCATATCGTGATGCGCCTCCAGATTACGCCCAGTATTTTGTGCTGGATCAGGTATACCCATTTATGCCTGCTGAAAAATTAAAGGAAAAAGTGGATGTTCTCATCGAGTCAGGGATACCCTTTGCTATTTCTGTTATGCCGATTTCTCAGAATACGGAATTTCCTTCTATGAAACAGTTCTGTCAGGTGCTGAGCTATGCACAGGCAAACGGCGGAGCAGTTATCTTAAACGCACCCATTATTCACCAAACAGAGGTGGAGATTGATGAGCTCTATGAGAAGCTGACAGATATGACCACTGCATATACTAATTACGGAGTTTATCCGTTGGGACTCCAGGTACCGCTTAGTTGGACAAATGATGAGGTATATTTAAAGGTTCTGGAGAGATACAAAACAGTATTTGTGTATGACGATGGAGAAAGCAGCGGATTCGAGATAGATTCGCATCAAAACGTATTGTTTCAGAACAGCCACCAATTAATCTTACCTTTGATTGAGCTGGACCATACAGGAACCTCGTATCTAAAGTGCTATTCGTCCGCCTTGTATTTTAATGCAGGAGAGGACTTGGAGGTGTTGGAGCAAAAACTCAGAAACTGTAAGGAATCTTCTGTGCCGTTTAAAAGTCTTTGGGATATGAACCATAGCGTGTGGGCAAATGATTTCAGCATGGACTACGAAAACCATACCCTGCGTATCAATGAGGAAGAACGGGTAATCGAGTTCCATCCGGAAGAATTTGATGAGGACTTTGAATATGGAAGGAATGCCTTACAGCGGATTACAGTCAGCCTCCAGAATCAAAATAAAGTCCTGATGCTTTTGGTCGCAGTCATTATCGTGCTGTTTACATTGCTTATATTGTATGCGAGAAAAAGGAATAAAAGAAATTTTTTTTATGATGATAATAGAGAGTAGGAGAATAGATGTCATTTATAGATTTGCTGTCACTTTTTGCTATCATTGCAATTTGGCTGTTGATGATTATGAATGTAATCTTGTCAGTGGGCGGATTTCTTTACTATATGAAAGTAGGAAAGGGTGACGGTCGGATTCCGTTGGAAAAATATCCAATGGTAAGCGTACTTGTACCTGCTCATAATGAGAGTATTGTAATTACGCGTACAGTCCGGTCCTTGCTTAAGTTTCATTACCCTAAGGAGTTGTATGAGATTATTGTGATCAATGACAACTCCAGTGATGATACCGCTGAAAAACTGATGGAGCTTCAAAAGGAATTTCCGGAGCATAAACTTATCGTGATCAATACAGGACCTGAGGTGGGCGGAACAGGGAAATCAAATGCGCTGAACATTGGATTTTCTATGTCGCGGGGCGAGGTAATTGCGATTTACGACGCGGATAACACACCGGAGCCGGATGCGCTTATCATATTGGTGGAGAACCTGATGGCGGACGATAAGCTTGGCGCTGTCATTGGTAAATTCAGGACCAGGAATCGGAACGCATCTTTGCTGAGCCGTTTTGTAAATATCGAGACATTGGCTTACCAGTGTATGAATCAGGCGGGCAGGTACTTTTTCTTTAAGCTCTGCACCATACCGGGGACAAATTATGTCATTCGCAGAAGTATTATTGAGGAGATTGGCGGCTGGGATGTGAAAGCACTTTCCGAGGATACGGAAATCAGCTTCCGTTTGTACAGGATGGGATACTATATCAAGCAGATGCCCCTGGCAGTTACCTGGGAACAGGAACCGCATCTTCTCAAGGTGTGGTTCAAGCAGAGGACCAGATGGGCTAAGGGAAATATCTACGTGCTGCTCAAAAACTTCCGTTATGGCTTTGACAAGAGTGCAGGCCCGATGAGACTGGATGTGTTTTATTATACGACCGTATACGTATTGATGCTGTCGTCTCTGATCATATCTGACCTTATATTTTTCAGTGGGCTTATGGGCTTTATCCATATTACGTTGGGGGGATTTTCATCTCTGTTGTGGGGAATGGCAATCCTGGTGTTTGTAATAAATATGATGCTGACCCTGGTGACTGAGAAAAATGAATTTTCGTTGGAATCAGCCATTCTGTCACTAATCATGTTGTTTACTTACGCGAAGCTTTGGGTATTTGTGGTACTGAATGCCATTCGGCTGAGCATTATGGATCAGGTATTTCACAAAGAAGTCACATGGGATAAGACTGTGCGATATGTAGAATCTGCGGCTGCAAAGGACGATGCTTCAGACCTAGAAGAACTTTTGGATAAGAAAGCGAGGAGAAATAAACATGGCAGGAAGTAGAAAACGCATTGCCATATCAGCAGTACTCTTCATTTTATTGGCTTTCATTTTTTCAGGAATGCGTGTGGAGGCGGCGATTCTGTATCAGACGGATAAGGACGAGGTACTTGCGGATATTATGGATTCCGCTCCTGAGGATGCAGAAGAGCCTGATACACAAGCACCACAGGTAAGTGCGGAAAATTATAAGAATTTTGCGTATAGCGAGGATATTGTACTAAGCGGTATTTTTCAGACAAACACCTTTTATTTTGAGGTGCCTGAATATTGGGACAGCAGCTATGCGTATGCCATGATACAGGTGGAATTGAGCCAGCTTATACAGGATGTCCCGGCTTCCCTGACTTTTATGGTCAACAATGTGCCGGTTACTTCTTATAAGATGGATTATCAGAATGGAAAGACACAGACGTTTTATGTAGAAATCCCTATCGAGATGGTGAAGGAAGGTTATAACAATTTTGATGTGACAGGCTATGCCAGAGTTTACGATGAGGAAGGGTGTCTGGATGATTTTTCAGGAGCGAACTGGATTAGTATCAGCAAGGATTCTTTTATCCAGGTGGGGTATGGCTTGAAGGAACACGACCAGATGATTTCCAATTATCCATATCCTTTTATCTCTACGGTTGATGAGGATGGAAGTTCCACTTATATAGCAGTATCCGATGCTTTGGATGAGAAGGAACTGGAAGCGGCGCTGATGGTGAGGGCTGATTTAGGGAGTGAGACAGCCATGGAGGATGATATTTCCCTTGTCAGTTATTCGGTTCTTCCAAAAAGTGTGGGAAATAAAATTATTATATCTCTTTATGATCATCTGGATGAGGAATTGAGGCAGGAAGTGCAGGAGGGGCTGGGAGACAGGGACCTTAAAACTCAGGCAATGATAAAATTCATGGAGGACGAAAGCAATAACCCTCTGCTTTTGATAACCTCAGAAAACGGAGACTGTCTGGTGGAGGCTGTGACTATGCTGCTGGACGAGAATCGTGTTTCTCAGGAAAAAGTGTCCCAGACGTTTGTAAAGGAGGGAAGCGCTCAGATCATCAAGGAAGTATCTGCGAGCAGCGATATGATTGCGGGCCGTTATACGCTGGAGGAATTGACGGAGAGCGGACTGCGTTTCATCGGACCGTTTCATCAGACTGCAGATATTTATCTGCCGTTTTCCGGAGGATATGTGTTGTCTGATGCAGGAAAGATTGTGTTGAAATTCCGCTACAGTGAAAATCTGGATTTCAGGCGCTCTATGATCACTGTTTATTGGGGGGATGTTCCGGTGGCGAGCAAGAAACTCTCAAAGGAAAATGCAGGTGGTGATGAGTTGTCCTTTACCATGCCTGAGGATGTGATCGGAACGTATGCGGGTAAAATTTCAGTGGCATTTGAACTGGAGCTTCCTGATCTGTTCTGTACGCCAAGGATGGATGAGATGCCCTGGGCATACGTGACGGAGGATTCTGTTTTTTATCTTCCGGTAGGGACAGAGAGTGAATATTCTTTTTCCTCAAGACCCTATCCCTTTGAGATATCTTCCATGTTTCATGATCTTTTGGTCGTGATTCCTGACGAGATAACAGAAGAGGAGCTGGATACCTTAGGCCATATCATTGCCATGTATGGGGAAAGTATTTCACCGTATGGGGAGCTCCTGGTGAAAAGAGCAGGGGAATTAAGCTCGGATAGTGATAAAGCAGGGAACATCATTACTATCGGAAATTATAATGACAACAGCTTTATAAAGGAGCTGAATGACAAGCTGTATTTTAGATATAATGAGGATGGCACAGCCTTTGAGAGCAACGGACAATTGGTGCTTTCCGAAGACTATGCAAAAAGGATTGCGTCCCTCCAGCTTTTGTATTCACCTTATGCAGAAGACAAGGCTATTCTTGTGGCAGGAGCGTTAAATGATACGACGCTGTCAAATTTAAGGAGCTTTATCAGGGAAGATAAAAATGTGTGGAAATTAGAAAAAGATACGGTTTTGATAGATGATGAGCTGGAAATCAAAACCTTTGAAATGGCGGCTGCCAAAAAGGAACAGAAACAGCCGGTACTCAAGACTGTCCTCGAGACAAACAAGGACTCCGTAATTTTTGCCATTGTGGCGACCTCTGTTATGCTGCTCTTATTGCTGGCTGTGATTTTAATACTCATACGGATTTATTGGAGACAGAGGAAGAAATAACAAGGGATTGCAAGAAAGAAATAATAAGAGTTAAGAAGGTGCAGAAAGGTCAGAGTGTATATGGAACCCAGAAAGAATGTGTTTAGTTATTTTGTGATCATTGTTTATGTGGCCGCAGTGTTATATATTTTAATAAGCGGGGTAACGGCTCTGGCAAATGGACAGGAATATCCTTATCTGCAGCAAGGGATATTTCTTGTATTGTTTGTGGTATTATGGCTGATTCTTAATGGGATTACAGGAGTGCTTGCCGGTTTAGAGATAAGGGGCAGCTTAAAAAACAAGGAGCGTTTTCTAAAATATACGGAGGCCGTGGTCGTGATTGTCGTTCTGGCGGCGGGCGCGTTTCTGCGGATTGCTTATATCGGCTTCATGCCTATGGAACCGGAATCAGATTATCGTACTTATTATGAAGTAGCAGATTTAATCAGCAGAGGAGCTCTGTTGAAAGAGGGAATAGGATACTGTGATTTTATAGCTACGTTCCCTCATGTTATGGGATATTCCTATATCTTATCTATTGTGTTCCGTATATTCGGGACCAGTGTACAGACGGCTCAGTATTTCAATGTGGCATTGGCTATGGGAACCGTTTATTTGGCATACAGGATCGGAAAGACAGCTGGCGGGAGAATATGCGGAATAACGGCACTTATTTTTACTGCATTTTGGCCGTCACAGATTCTATTTAGTAATGCAGTAGCCAGTGAATTTTTGTTTTCATTTCTTCTGATGCTTTGTTTGTACCTTTTTGTAAAAACGTTGAAGGCATATCCTCCGGATACAAATAAGCCGGTAAAAGGCGTTATGCTGCACGTTTTGATTGGAATATTGCTGGCTGTGGCATCGGCGGTCCGTCCTGCGGGACTGATTCTCCTGATTGCAATTGTGATATGTATCCTCCCGGAGAAAATGCGTCTTCCGGTAAAACTTCCGGCACATCAGCCGTTGTCCCTTCGGATACTTGGAAAAGGGTGGATGCGGTGTCTGGTCATCCTAGTTACATTCTTTTGCGTGTCAAGTTTTATCTCTATGAGGATATCCTATACGATTGATCAGGAGATTGTGACAGGCGTCGATTCCTTGGGATACAGTCTCATGACAGGTTTAAATGAAGAGTCTGTGGGAAGCTGGAATCAGGAGGATGCCGATTATCTGCGTGACACCTTAGAGGAGAAGGACAGCGTGACAGAAGCGTTTTCAGCCTGTCTTGATAGGGCTGCGGAAAGACAAAAAAATCCTGTAAAATTGTTAGATTTATTTATTCACAAATTTCAAGCTATGTGGGCGGATGATGGTTATGCAAATGTGTGCAGCATTACATTTATGGAGCAGCAAGGTACACTCACTACAGAGAGGGCTGAATTCCTGAATGATATGACGGATATAAGCAATCTATATTATTTGCTGGTGGTATCTTTGGCGGGGATTGCGGGGATTTTTCTGTGGAAAAGGGGAAACGGAATAGCCTATCCCTTTATTTTGGTGATTTTAGGAACAGCGGGAATGCATTTATTTGTGGAGAGCCAGAACCGATACCATTACCACGCGTTAATTATGATAGCTTTTTTAGCTTCCTATACAGTAAAGGAAATTTATGAGATGAACCGTGCTAAGATATTGGCTTCCAAGGGAGAAAAGGAACGTGGCTGTCTGGATAAAGAAGAGGACAAGAAAAAGCTGGAGCTTCTGCTGCAGGAGGAAGAGGAATTAAAGAAAATCAGGAAAGAAGCCATGGGGTGCAGATTTGATATGATGGATGCTTTGAAAAAGGGATATATTACGGTAAGTGTGTCTGAGGCATATGTAAAGGAAGCGCAATCAGAGTCTGTAAACGTAGATGAGGAAAAGGAAGATGAACAGAAACAGGACGGAGAAAAGGCTTAAATCACTAGAACGCTTCTGTATAATTGCGATGATTATTTTGACAGTCATTGTGTTTGTGGGCAGCGCTATTCTATTGAAAAACCGTACAGAGCAGCCTTCCGGGCAGGACGAAACGGTCCGGGAGGAGGTTAGCAGCGGCTCAAAGCGGCTGGCGGAAAAAACAGACTATTTGCCATCGGATGTGCTGTACGGAACAAGATTACCAGTCACGGAATTCACCGATGGGGCCGGGGAAAAGAAAGAACTTTCTGAATATGAAGGAAAGATGCTGGTAATGATTTTTTGGGGAAGCTGGTGTGAATATTGTAAGGAGGTTTTGGAGAATTCTGCCGAATTTCAGGAAGTAATTGAGACGCGGAACGATGCGGATATCCTCCTCATCAATAAGCTGGACTCCGAAAAGGGCGAGAGCATAGATAAGGCACAGAGCGCTTTACAGAAATATAATGTAAGCTTTGACTGTCTGTATGATGAAGACCTGAAGGCTTACAATTCTTATGGAATAAAACGGATTCCCACCGCAATCGTACTGGATGAAGAAGGACTTGTCAGGTTCGTGACCGCAGATGTGATAAAGAATAAAGAGGAGCTTCAAGCCATCTTGGATTACGTGAAACAGGGGGGCAGTAAGGACACAGAGAATTTTATAACAAAACAGATGACAGGTCCGGAGGGCGGCATCTATACGAACTATGGGGAAAAAGCAGACAATCACCCGTCTGGACACGATGTTTTGAGCGAATCGCAGGGGCTGATGATGGAGTATGCGGTATTGGCGGATGAGCAGGAGCTTTTTGACCGCACGTATGATTTTCTGAAGGAAAATATGTACAGAAATGGCCTTTTTGTGTGGTATGTGACAGAGAAAGGCAAAATGGCGGGTGCAAATGCACTGCTTGATGATCTGAGGATTTTTCGGGCATTGTGTATGGCAGATGAGCAATGGGGCGGGTACCGCGAAGAAGCAGAAGTGCTGGCGAAGGCTATACGGAAACATAATGTGTACGATGATGGTTTGAGCAGCTTCTATGATTTCGCGCAGAAAAGCCCGGGAAATGTGGTGTCCTTGTGTTATGGGGACTTTGAAGCGCTGAATAAACTTAAGGAACAGGAAAACAAGTTTGAGCAGCTTAGTCAGAACATGGAAAAGGTCGTACAGGGTGGATATATCAGTGATGAATTTCCTCTTTATTATGCAGGGTATGACTATGATCAGGAGGCCTATCAGAGGGATAGTCTGAATACCGCGGAGGCGCTTATGACCTTATATCACCTGGCACGTGCAGGACTTCTAAAGCCTGAATCAGAGACGTGGCTGGAGAATCAGTTAGAGGGCGGAGGCCTGGCATCCAGATACCAAGTGGATGGTATGATCGTGGAAGGCTTCGAGTACGAGACTACGGCGGTATACGCAATCGCGGCTCTTATCGGATACGAAAGCGGAAATGCGAAAATATTTACAAGAGCAATGCAAAGAATTGAGGCAAACAGAGTATGGGACTTGGGCAGCAGGTTTTATGGAGGCTTTCTGAATTCTGAGGATAGTGGCAATGTGATAGCGTTTGACCAGTTAATGCCGCTGCTCTTGTATGCATATACGAAAGATGTCGAATTTTAAAGAGGAAGAGGAGTAAGCCTGTGAAAAAAATAGCAGTTGTGTTTGGAACAAGACCGGAGGCAATCAAAATGTGCCCGCTTGTGCTGGAGTTAAAAAGCAGACAACAGGTTCAGACCATCGTATGTGTGACAGGACAGCACCGCGAGATGTTGGACAGTGTGCTGAAGGTATTTGACGTGGAGCCGGACTATGATTTGGATATTATGAAGGAGGAGCAGACGCTTTTTGATGTGACAATCCTTGTCATGACCAGGATGAAAGCTGTGCTTGAAAAAGAAAGGCCTGACGTGGTACTTGTGCATGGCGACACCACCACTGCTTACGCGGCAGCGCTGGCATGCTTTTACCTTAGGATACCTGTGGGGCATGTGGAAGCCGGGCTGCGCACCTATGACATATTCAGCCCATATCCGGAGGAGATGAACCGGAGGTCGATTGGGATTATGGCAAGCTATCATTTCGCGCCGACACAAGCAGCAGGAGAAAACTTGCTGAGAGAGGGAGTAGCTCCCGGACGGATTTTTATTACAGGAAATACGGCAATTGATGCCATGAAAACCACAGTCAGACAGGATTATACTCATGCCGAACTCGAGTGGGCGAAAGGTTTCAGATGTATTCTCATCACTGCACACCGCCGTGAAAATCTGGGGAAACCCATGGAGCATATGTTCCGTGCAATCCGTAGGATTGTGGATGAGTTTGCAGATGTGAAGGTCATCTATCCGGTACATCTAAACCCCGCGGTCCAGGAATATGCCAAAAAGTACCTGGGAGATTCAGACAGAATCCATCTGATAAAGCCTTTGGATGTAATAGAATTTCATAACTTGATGGCCCGCTGTTACCTGGTTCTCACAGACAGCGGCGGAATCCAGGAGGAAGCCCCCGGTCTTGGGAAGCCTGTCCTGGTAATGCGCGATACCACAGAGCGCCCGGAAGGAGTTGCCGCAGGTACGCTGAAGCTTGCAGGCACGGAGGAAGAGCACATATACCAGGCGTTCCGACAGCTTCTCACTGACAAAGAAGAATATGAAAAGATGAGCCGGGCGTCTAATCCATACGGGGATGGACGGGCGAGTATCAGGATTGCGGATATTTTAGAACACTCTTAACCTTCGTTCATTCTCCCTAGTATTCCCACAACAATTGCAGCAGACCTCACAGATGCTGCCTCGCAGTTTTGGTCGAAATTCTCAATGCCTTTATGAGCGGCGGTATCTGTGATCGTGCGCACACTCAAGAATGGTATTTTGTTCACATAGCATACATGGGCAATGGCTGTAGTCTCCATATCAACGGAAAGAGGCGCAAACTTTGCATTGATTTCCGCTCTTTTGTCATCCTCGATAAACTGTTCTCCGGTAACCATTGTGCCGAAGAGAACGGGGAATGCTGCATTCAGACTGTAGTCCTTGGCGAAAGACAGTAATCCGGGGTCAGCATGAAAGTCATTGGAGGCAAGCCATGGATGGAAGTCAGTTAAAATATCCTCAGCTACATCATGATAAATCATACGTTCTGAGATAACGGTATCAAAAAGCTCAACACTTGGGTCCATTCCGCCGGCTGTTCCCGCATTAATAATACAGCCCACATGAAAATAATCGATTAATACCTGGGCAGCTATGGAGGCGTTTACCTTACAGACGCCGCTGTAAACGGCAACAACGTCCGCCTGGCCGATAGTTCCCATATAGAACTTCAACATTGCTTTTTCTGTGGTCTCGAAGACCTTTATGTACTCAAAAAACGGGGCCAGCTCCGTGTCACTGGCACATAAGATTCCAATTCTGTTCATTGTGCGATACTCCTTGTAGTTTTTGACATTTTCGTCCTTTTATCATACCATAGAACGAAGACAGAAAAAAGTCTATGTTTGCATTGACAAATTTGATTGATAGTGTTAATCTTATATCACATGAAAGCATATGACAAATGCTGTGATGAGGAATAGTACATAAGGACCGGAGCACAGAGAACTGCTGGGTGGTGAGAAGCAGTGGACGGGAATTGTGGAACTCGCCCCGGAGCATCTGCCCCAAATCTTTACAGAGAGTAGGCGCAGACGGTGTCCACCGTTACCTGGAGCGGATATAAGGATGTCAATCGATGTTCCGTATCCCGTGAGTGTATGAATCCGTTCATAAATAAGAGTGGTACCGCGTAGGACAGTAATCGTCTTTCGTCTCTTGCAGAATAACTGCAGAGCCGGAAGATTTTTTTGTGTTAAAAAAGAATGGAGGAAAAAGTGATGATGAATGCAAGCAAGTACAAACGACAGTATTACATGCCCCCTGTGAAATGTATGAAGTGGGCTGAAAAAGAATACGTGGACAAAGCACCAATCTGGTGCTCCGTAGACCTTCGTGACGGCAACCAGGCTCTGGTGATTCCCATGAGTCTGGATCAGAAGATTCAGTTTTTTAAGCTGCTTGTTGAGATTGGTTTCAAGGAAATCGAGGTAGGTTTCCCGGCTGCGTCAGAGACAGAATATGAATTCCTTCGGGCATTGATCGAGCAGGATCTGATTCCTGATGATGTGACCATCCAGGTACTGACCCAGGCCAGAGAGCACATTATCCGCAAAACCTTTGAGGCAGTAAAAGGTGCGCCAAAAGCAATCGTACACGTATATAATTCCACCTCTGTCGCCCAGCGAGAGCAGGTGTTCAAAAAGTCAAAAGAGGAAATCCTTAAAATTGCTGTGGAAGGCGCCAAACTTCTGAAAACTCTTGCAGATGAAACAGAAGGCAATTTCCAGTTTGAGTACAGCCCGGAGAGCTTCACAGGCACAGAGCCGGAGTACGCGCTGGAGGTATGCAACGCAGTCCTTGATGTGTGGCAGCCGACCCCGGACAATAAATGTATCATCAATCTTCCGGTTACCGTACAGCATTCCATGCCGCATGTTTACGCGAGCCAGATTGAGTATATGTGTGATAATATGAAATACCGCGAGAATGTAATTGTTTCCCTGCATCCGCACAATGACCGCGGCTGCGGTGTGGCGGATTCCGAGATGGGACTCCTGGCAGGTGCGGACAGAATTGAGGGAACACTTTTCGGAAACGGTGAGCGTACCGGTAATGTAGATATCGTTACCTTGGGAATGAACATGTACTCCCAGGGTGTTGACCCTAAGCTTGATTTCTCTGATATGCCTCATATCTGCGAGATTTATGAAAAATGTACCGGTATGGAGGTAGATGAAAGAAGCCCCTACAGCGGTGCGTTGGTGTTTGCCGCATTTTCCGGCTCCCACCAGGATGCCATTGCCAAGGGTATGCACTGGAAAGATGAGAAGGACCCCAATCACTGGACTGTGCCTTATCTGCCTATCGACCCCACAGACGTGGGCCGCAATTACGATGCGGACGTGATCCGTATCAACAGCCAGTCAGGAAAAGGCGGCGTAGGTTATATCCTGGAAACAAAGTATGGCCTCAACCTGCCTCCGAAAATGCGCGAAGCCATGGGCTATACCGCAAAGGCAGTTTCCGACCACATGCACAAGGAACTGCTTCCGGATGAAATCTTCGGCCTGTTTAAGAAAACCTTCGAAAACATTGTGGAGCCTTACAGCATCAATGAAGTACACTTCCAGCAGAAGGACGGCGGTATCACCACGCAGGTAACATCTACCTTCCGCGGAAAGACCATTACCACAGAGGCATCCGGAAACGGTCGTCTCGACGCTGTAAGCAAGGCTCTCAAGAAAGCTTACGAGCTGAAGTACCAGCTGGAAACCTACCAGGAGCACGCTCTGGAGCAGAGTTCAAGCTCAAAGGCAATCGCCTACGTAGGCATAAGAAAGCCGGACGGCAGCCTTGCCTGGGGCGCAGGCGTTGACCCCGACATTATCCGCGCGTCTATCGATGCGCTGGTGACAGCGATTAATAACAGATAGCTTGTACCGGGATTAAACAAACTTTAATCTGGGCTAAAACCGAAACTATACAGAATTGATACAGAATTAATGCCGACTGCCAGGTTTTTCGTACTGGCAGTCGGTTTTTATCTTGTAAGAAGATAAGTCTTCAGGCTCTCTAGATGGTAAGCGATAACAATCCGATTTAGAAATAGAAGTAATATGTAAAATGTCTCCAATTCAGGGATATAAGCAGAATGTAAAAAAAGTATAACAAATAAGCAGAAATGTTTATGGGAGCATCGGCCAGAAAACACTAAAATATAGGAAAAGATAATATGCAAGAAACATTGCATAGAAAATATCACACAGGAAAGAACATGTACGAAATATTTTGCTGAGAATATCCCGCAGGAAACATCGTACGGGAATTATTGTGTGCGGAATGTCAAACAGAGATTAACAAACAAAAGGAGATTTCAATATGAAGCAGGTAACAGCGGTACTGATCGGAGCGGGCCTCCGGGGTGATCATGCATATTCTTCTTATGCACTCAGCCATCCGGAGGAATTCCGGGTCGTGGCGGTGGCAGAACCGGATGAGAAAAGGCGGAAGGAGTTTGGGAAGAAGCATCACATCCCGGAAGCTATGCAGTTTGATACATACGAAAAGCTGCTTTCCCTGGAAAAGACGGCAGACTGCGCCATGGTGTGTACCCAGGATCATATGCATTATGAGCCGGTTATGATGGCGCTTAAGAAGGGCTATCATGTATTATGCGAAAAGCCCATGTCTCCTAATCCGGGTGAAATCCTGCGGATGGGAAAAATGGCAGAAAAGTACGGGCGAATCCTCTCCATCTGCCATGTGCTCCGGTACTCCCCCTTTTTTGTGAAGCTGAAACAGCTTTTGGATGAAAAGAGAATTGGACAGCTGATGAGCGTCCAGCATATCGAGGAGGTTGGCTATTGGCACCATGCTCATAGCTTTGTGCGGGGCAACTGGAGAAATGCGGAGGAATCAAGCCCCATGATTCTACAGAAATGCTGTCATGACATGGATATTTTGCTATGGCTGGTACAGAGCAAGTGCACAAGGCTCAGCTCCTTCGGGACGTTGACCTATTTTAAGGAGGAAAATGCACCGAAGGGAGCGCCGCTCCGCTGTCTGGACGGGTGTGTCCACAGGGAGGAATGCCCCTATTATGCCCCGGCATTTTATCTGGAGCATCCAAAAGCAGTTGCGGACCGGCTGGTATATGCGGTAACAGAGGACATCCGCAAAGAGAATGTAATCCGGGCGTTGAGGGAAGGACCCTACGGGAGATGTGTTTTTCACTGTGACAATACGGTAGTGGACCATCAGGTGGTGAATCTTGAATTTGAAAACGAAGTGAATGTCTCCTTTGTGATGAGCGCCTTTACAAAGGAGTGCGTGAGAAAAATCAACCTTATGGGCACAAAGGGGCAGATTACCGGAAACATGGATGAGGGCAGAATCGAAGTCTACGATTTTGTGAGCGGGAATACGGAAACCATCCAAATCCATTCAGCATCCACAGGGCACAGCGGAAGCGACGAATGCATGATGCGTGATTTTGTCCGTCAGGTAGCGGAGGATGGAAAATCAGGGGGAAGAACAGCGGCGGCAGCCTCAGTGGAGAGTCATCTGATGGCCCTGGGTGCAGAGCAGGCACGTTTGCGCGGGTGCACTCTTGATTTTTCTGCATGGAAGGAGGAACTGATGGAGTCATGTTAAATAAAAGGAAACGGATGGCGCTTTTGGGCCTTTTGTTTCTTTTCTGTGTTTTGCTAATACCGGGCTGTGCCGAGAGGGATGAGCCGGAGCAGGTGGAGATTACACTGGTCCATGGATGGGGAGGGACCTTAAATACCCACAAAACCATGCAGGCGGTTTATGACGAATTTTCCGAGGAAAATCCTGATATCCGGCTGATATGTATCCCTTATTCCGACAGCAGTATTGCGGTACAGCGCGCCAATGATATGCTGGCAGTGGGAAAAATGCCGGACATTGTCAGTACCAACGGCTTGTCCTACTATATGAACCACGCAGTAAAGAGAGACAAAGCTATGGATCTCATGCCCTATCTGGAAAGGGATAAAGCCTTTAAAAATATGATACATCCTTCTGTGTTCGAAAGCTGGGAGACAGGCAACGGGCATCTTTACACAGTTCCTGATGCTTTGGAGGTGGCGGGCTACTGGTATAACCGGGAATATATGAAGGCAGCCGGAATCGTGGATGAAGCCGGAGAAATTGCAGAGCCGAAAACCTGGGAGGAATTTCTCGACATGGCCCGGAAGCTGAAAGCCTGGACAGAAAAGGTGGATGAGGATATTTCTGTGTGTAGCCTGGAACAGCTGCAGATGCTCGAGTTTCTGTTTCCGGCCAGACTTGCGGGGGAAGGCGCGCAGGGGCTTGCGCTTCTTTCCAAGGCTACGGTGGCATTTGACAGGGAGACGCTTGCTCCGGTAATGCGTGATCTGGGGGTTTTAGAGGGACTTTCTAAGCCGGTGGAAAATATCGAAAGCGCCAGGCAGGACTTTAATGATGGAAAATCTGTTCTGTATTTTAACGGTATCTGGGAGAGCAATGCGCTGACTGAGGAGAACGGCCAGGAGGATATTGGCTACAGCGCGTATCCTTTCGACGGAACACGGCAGCTTGCCTATATTTCAGCTTCCTCCGGGTATGTAGTAGCAAAGCAGAAAAACGAAAAAAAGAGCGAGGCATGTATTCGTTTTCTCAAGTATATGTTAAGCGAGGAGGTTCAGAGAAAGCTGGCGGTGAGTACAGGACAGATGCCTTCGAACCCCAATGTGGACTGGGAAAAGGTGCGGAAGGAAAATCCGGTTCTCGCCGGTGCCATTGACAAGATGTATGAGGCAGAGATTCCCATCAATATGATTCGGACTGTCTGGACGGAGGAGAAGGTGGACATTGTGGGAAAATATATGGAAGCTGGGGAATTTGATGCGGAGAGCGCGGGGAGAATGGCGGAGGAGCTAAACAGAAAAGGAAAATAGCAGAGAGTAAATAGCAGAAAGTATATACCAGAAAGTATATAGCAGAAAAAGATGCTTTTTTTATCTAAAAGACTGTAAGGGAAGAATAGTAAAAAAAACGCATCTTTTTTAAGAACAGGTGGGGACAGGGTAAAAAAATCATATGATTCCGGGCAGTTCGTTTATTCAGGCAAAGACAGTGGTCTGGTAGAATTAAGGTCAGGTTTACAAGACAAATAACAACAAATAAAACGAATATGTAAAAGGAGGATATGTCTTATGAAACTGAAAAAATGTATCGCATTGTCACTGACCACTGCCTTGACCGCATCTATGGGGATGACGGTGTACGCTGCGGATTCGGAGCTCCCTACCATCACATTTACTCATGGCTATTATCATGATGCTTCCGAATGGCCGGCTGCAGCAGAAATGCGGGCAATCTATGATGAATTTGCCGAGGCGCACAAGGACGAATTTAATTTCGTGGTTAAGGCGGACGAGACAGGAGCAGAGGGTATTTACAACACAGCATTGAATGATCTCAGTATCGGAGAGTTCTATGATATCGCGGATTTCGGCGGCTGGGATATTGTGCCGGTTGCAAGCGCATCGGATGCCATTTTGGACTTAAAGCCATATCTGGATGAGGATGCGGATTTTAAAGCGGGCGTGGGTGTGTGCTATGACCAGAATCTGACAGATGATAAAATCTATTCGGTGAGAGAACAGATTGAGGGTGTAGGCTTTTGGTACAACCAGGCTCTGTTTGAGAAGGCCGGAGCCCAGACCCCGGATCAGTGGCAGACCTGGGAGGATTTCGACACAGCGGTTGACAAGCTTTGCGAAGCGGAGATAATGCCCTTCGGTTTGAATGCAGGATGGCCGACCAATATTCTTTTGGCTGCTTATTCTCAGAGAAATGAGACGTCCCGTGCGTTTTATCTGAACGGGAAGAGTGTAGAGAGCTTTAACGATGATACTTTCCGGGAGTCCCTGGCATTTATGCAGGATAAGGTGCTGAAAAAGATTGATGCCGCGAACTTCGGACCAGGAGGGGATGACGACGAGCAGTACCGTACAGATTTCTTTGACGGGAAAACTGCCATGCTGTTCAACGGTGTGTGGGATGCAGGCGGAGCAGCAGACTGCGGCGCCGGTATCGAAAATATCAAGCCGGCCGTGTTCCCGACTGATGAGTCAGGAAAGAAAGCGGCACTTCTGTCAGGCGGAACAGGCCTTGTGGTATCCAATAAGCTGGATGAGGCACAAACAAACGCCTGTATCGAGTTTATCAAATATATGACCAGCCCGGAGATTGCATCCCGTATCATTGAAAAGGGAATCGGCATGGCGCCTGGTGAAAATGTGAATTATGACGAGCTTCTGAACAAGGTGGAGACAGACGATGCGAAGCTTCTGGTGCAAGCCTGCCAGCTTTGCCAAAATGCAGATTATCAGGCTCTTGGCCTTGGCAATACCTTCGGGGATGCAGAGGCGGAAATCCAGGGAAAATATGCCGGACTCATGGACGGCACCAAGACCCCGGACGATGTAATTGAGGAATTGGACGGTTTCCTGGCAGCATTTGAATAATAGGCCGGAAAATGTAAGTCTGCAGGCGGGGGTTATCATGTATAACTCCCGCCTGTGTGGAAGGTGAGGAGGGAAGCCTGTGCAAAAAAAGAAGTTTTTCACTAAAAAGTCAGGATTTATCTGCGCATTTCTTGCGCCGGGAATTCTATTGTTCCTTATCATTTATGCCTATCCCCTGATCAATATTTTTGCTACCTCTTTTTCCAGGTGGAATTATAAGAATTTTCAGAGTCCGGAATTCTTAGGATGGGACAATCTATTTGACAATTATATTAAAATGTTTACACTTGATGTCAATTTTAAAATGGCGTTGATCAATACGATTAAGTGGGTAGTGCTTACCATGGTCATCCAGATTCCCTTTACCCTGCTTGTTGCGCTGGTGCTGGCAAGAAAACCAAGGGGCTGGAAGTTTACCAGAAATATGTTTATCATTCCCAACATTATTTCCACGGCAGCAATTGGTCTGATCTTTTTGAATCTATACAATCCCTCAAGGGGAATTGTGACGGAAATTTTTAATAAACTCATGCCAGGCTCCAATATCAGTGTGCTGGCAAACGGTAATTATGCATTTTGGGGTGTGACCTTTTCCTTTATTCTGTTCGGAGGCTCCTCCTGTCTGCTGCTTCTGACCCAGATTTTTTCCATTGATACCGGAATCTATGAAGCTGCAAGAGTGGACGGGGCAAGTCCATGGCAGATTGACCGAAAGATTGTTCTGCCTTTGATGCGCCCGATGATCGGCACGGTGTCTGTGATGGCGGCGAATTATGGGCTGCTGCTCTACAACGAGATTGCGCTTATTACAGGAGGAGGACCGGACAACGCTACCTTTAGCTTGAGCTACTATATTTACCGGACAGCCCTTGGAAGCACGAAGCTCAACTTCGCCAGGGGAAATACGGCGGGTGTTATTCAGTTTATCCTGGGAATTCTATTGGTGGGCTTTATCAATAAGGCTTTCCGTACAAATCAGGCGGATTAGAAGGAGGAGCGTATGAAGAAAAAAATAAAGCGTACTGCAGGGCATGGCCTGTTTGAATATATTGTCATGCTCTTTGTGCTGTTTATCTCCCTGTATCCGATTCTCTGGGTATTTCTGTCCTCCTTTAAGGAAAAACCGGGAGGGCTTGGACTGCCTGATAAGTGGGTACTGGATGGCTATATTACCATCTTTACAAAATTGAACATCGGACAATATTTTTTGAACAGTATTTTAATTGCCGCTGTATCTACGGTGGTCAGTGTGGCTATCGTAGCGATGTCCGCTTATGTGTCTGCCCGCATGGAGTTTAAGGGGAAAGCACTGGTGACCGCTATGTTTGCAACAACCTTGTTTATTCCATCCATTTCCATCAGCTTTCCCATATACCGCCTGCTTGGGAATCTGAATCTGAAGGATACCAGACTTGGTGTCATTTTTATCTATTCGGGGCTGGGAATCGCGGTGACTTATTTTATTATAAGAAGCTATTTCCTGACAATCCCAAGGGAGATGGAGGAGGCGGCACGCATGGATGGCTGCGGATATACAGGGACCTTTTTCCGTATCATCGTACCCATCGCCAAGCCGGGACTTGCAACTGCGGCTATTATGGTATTTTTGAATAACTGGAATGAATTTTATTTTGCTTCCTTGCTTTTAAAGAGCAAGGATAAAATGACAATCCCGGCACTTTTGGGACAGTTTACCACTGCGTATTCCAAAAATCTGAACGGAATGTTTTCTGCAATCATTGTGGCGGTAGTGCCTACAATCGTGATTTTCTGCCTGCTGTCGGAAACCTTTGTGAAATCATTGACAGCCGGGGCAGTGAAGGGATAGGAGGAAAGAATGGATTACCGAAAATATATGGACGAAAGAAAAGCGCGGACAAAATGGTTTATGGACGCAAGATTCGGAATGTTTATCCACTGGGGTCTGTATGCCATCCCGGGCAGGGGAGAGTGGGTACACAGCGATGAGCAGATTCCGAAAACAGAATACGAGAAATATTTCCAGGAATGGGACCCGGTGCGTTTTGAACCCAGGGAATGGGCGCGTCTTGCAAAGGAGGCCGGAATGAAGTATGCGGTGCTTACGACCAAGCACCATGAGGGCTTCTGTCTGTTTGACAGTGCCTATACGGATTATAAAAGTACGAATACGCCCTGCGGACGGGATCTCGTGAGAGAATTCGTGGATGCTTTCCGTGCGGAGGGGCTTGCGGTAGGATTTTACTATTCCCTGCTGGACTGGCACCACGAGGATTATCCGGCCTACGGGGATATGTATCACCCGGAAAGAGAGAATAAGGCATATAAGGGAAAAGTCCATCACTTCGAAAAATATCTGGATTATATGCATGCACAGGTGCGGGAGCTTATGACGAATTACGGTAAGATTGACCTTCTCTGGTTTGATTTTTCCTATGAAGGGCATTGGGGAGAGGACTGGCACGGGGAAGAGCTGATTCGTATGGTACATTCGCTGCAGCCGGATATAGTGATCAATGGAAGACTGGAGGCGAACGGGGAGAATTACGGCTCTGTGATGACGGATGAGCCTAGTATTTATTCAGGAGACTTTGCCTGCCCGGAAATGATCATCCCGCCTTACGGCCTGAAAACCCCGTCGGGAGAGGAGATTCCCTGGGAGGCGTGCTTTACCTTGAACAATAACTGGGGCTATGCACCTAACGACCGGCATTATAAACGGCCGTCACAGATCATCAAAAAACTGGTGGAATGTACCAGTAAAAACGGAAATATGATCATCAATGTGTCACCAACTGCCAAGGGAGAGATCCCGCCGCAGCAAAGAGAAATACTGACTCAGGTTGGAGCGTGGATGAGGGAAAATGGCGAGAGCATCTACGGCTGCGGCGCATCCGGTCTGGATAAGCCGGAGTGGGGCCGTTATACCCGAAAAGGGAACAGACTTTACGCACATATTACTGAGGAGACGATTGGCGCCATTGCCCTTCCTCAGGTAAAAGGAAAGCTTGTCCGGGCAAGGCGGCTGTCCGACGGTTATGAGATGCAGCTTCTCACGCCCTGGGTGGCAAAGGAGTTCCCGGACTATGAATTTATTAATTACGGCACACCGGAATGCTTCTCCTTTACCGTGGATGAAACGACGGATACGGTGATAGAACTCATCTTAAAGGAGGAATAATTACCCATCTGGTGAATCGCAGCGCAGGATGTGTTATAATTGTTTGAAACGTATGCCGGAATGTACTTGTACCAATAAAAAGGAACGAAAGACCTATGGCAAAAGAGAAGAGTAGATATTCCCTCCGTGCAAGAATGATGCTTGTGAACCTGCTTATCGCCTGCTCCTCACTGCTTTTGTGTGGAGTGCTGTTTGTGGTGTCCGTAAGCCGTCTGGCAGGCAGCTATGCCTACAATAACATGGATTTTTTTCTCACAGAGGTTCTCGAAAATCTTGGAGAAAAAACACAATTTATGGAGGATATTGTCTACCGTCTCCGGGAATCGGAGGAGGTGATGTCATACCTGGCTGCCGGGCAGACTCATACGAAAGAAGCACAGGAAAACATGAAGGAAACGGTAAAGCAGGTAATGGATATCAGCAGCGAACGCAATCTGGCAGGGGGAAATGAACCGGTGGTGGAGAGCGTGTGTCTGTTTGACCGGGCGGGAAACGCTTACCCGGACTTTTATTATGCCCTGACTTATTCTGAGATTGCCGGGCGGAACGACACCTTTGAGCGGATGAATGAGGAATTTGAGTCGGTGAAGAGGAACCAGTGTGATTATTATTTCAGCAAGGAACAGGATGCGGGATTCTTTGCATATACGGTGTTTGATAATGATATGTCTGATTGTGGGACCGTGATTTTTGAGATTAATATGAATGCCTTTGTGAAACAGATGGAGAACATCATGGTTTATCAAAATGCGTTCTGGGCAGTATACAATGACCAGGGGATGATCATGAACCAGGGGACTCCGGGTGAAAACGAGGAGGAGAGACTCGAGGAAAATCCTTATAATAAGCCATATACGAAAAAGGCCGGAAATATGTCCTTCCGTATTTACAAGAAAAATCTTCGGATGGGCCTTATGGGAATCGTGGGCGTGCCGGCAAATCAAGTACGCGTGATTCTGTACGAATCTATGAAATGGTATATTCTCGGGATTGTAGGCGTAATCCTTGCGGCTCTGGCGGGCTTTGCATATTTCACTTATAAGCTGACGAGGCCTATGAAGGAATTTGCGGGAAAGATGGGAGAGGTAAAGGAGGGGGATTTTGAGGTAAAGCTGCCGGAGTATGACAGTGTGGAATTCCATGAGATCAGCACCACCTTCAACGAAATGACAGAATATATCAACCATCTTATCAACCAGGTTTATGAGAAACAGCTTTCTGTAAAGGAAATGGAACTGAAATTTTTCCAGACACAGATGAATCCGCATTTTATGTTTAATGTGCTCAACAGCATTGCCCTCCAGGCAAAACTTGATGGAAATGAGGAAGTATTCCAGATGCTGTCCTCCTTCACCCAGCTTATCCGGGCAAAGATTTACAGGGATGACAAGGAAAAGGTGAGCATCGGCCAGGAATTAAAATTTGTGGAATATTATCTCAATCTGCAGCGGTTCCGGTTTGGGGATGACTTAAGCTATGAGATTCATGTGACAGAGGAACGTTTTCTGGAATTTTTGATTCCAAAGCTATGCATACAGCTTATAGTGGAGAATGCGGTGGTGCACGGTATCGAGCCAAAGGTTGGAGCCGGTAAGGTTGATGTACGGATAGACAGCCGGGAGGAATCTCTTTTTATTACCGTGACGGACAATGGTGTGGGCTTTCCGTCTGAGGGAAGAGTTGCACTTCCTGTGGAGACGGACGATAATGAGATGCATAATCATGTAGGTCTTTATAATGTGGATCATATCATCCGCTTGATGTATGGGGATGAATACGGCCTTTCTATTTTCTCTAAGAAAGAAGAAGGGTCAAGAGTGACGATTCATATTCCTTTTGATCATGGGGGAAAAGAAGGTAAGGAAAAGGGTGTAAAGGAATGGGGGAGTGAGGATGCTTTACCGGGTGATGTTGGCAGATGATGAACCGATAATGAGAAAAGCGCTGCTTACCCTGGCGAACTGGCAGGAGATGGAATGCGAGGTGGTATATACTGCCGCAAACGGCGAGGAGGTCATGGAGAACCTGGAAAAAGCGTCTCCGGATATTCTCGTCACGGATGTCCGCATGCCGGGTAAAAACGGTATTGAGCTGGCAAAGTATATTTGGGAGAATGACCTTCCCATCAAGGTGATCATTTTGACAGGGTACGCAGATTTTTCCTATGCCCAGGCAGCGTTGAAATATAATGTGGTCGACTATGTCATCAAGGAAGGTGTGTTTGACGGCTTAGTAGAAGCAGTCCAGAAGGCCAAGGAAAGTATTTCCAAGGAGAGACGTGTTCCAGAGGCAGAAGGGACAATGCTTCGCATGGAAAACTTTTTAAAGGCATTGTTTGACGGCTCTCTATACGATGTTCAGGAAATCCGTAAAGCGTATGAAAATGCGGGGCTTTTGCTGGGAAAGGAAGGGTACGTGATTCTTGCCCTTCGGTTCCGGGTACAGGATGAGAAGAAAAAACGGGGCGGAAAAACTATTTATGAAAGTTTGACTAATTTTTTCTCGATGGTATTTGGAGAGAAGATGACAGCCGCGGTTTCTGTGGAGAGGGATGCCTTTGCCCTGGTGGTGGACTGCGGAAAAATCCGTGAAAATATTATGGTTCAATGCAGTCAGATAATTGATATGATGGACAATTTTATGAAGCTCTGTGCCTACATCGGAGTCAGCGCCCCGCATAAGGATATCATACAGATGAAAAATGCTTATGACCAGGCGTTTGAGGCATTGGAGTACAGTTTTATTGATGAAACGTGTAAGATTAATTTTTACCAGGAGAGAAGCCGGGTGGAGGAGATGGTTTCTGCAGAGGTGGACAGAAGGCTGAAGCTGCTGTACTCTGAAATTGCTAACGGAAACACGGTGGGGGCTAAGGCATATTTCGAGGAGCTTCTTGATATCCAGAAAAAAGAAAAGTGCTCTGCTTATCTCATCCGGAATACGGGACTGCAGATTCAGAGCCAGTGTGGTCATATCCTGGCAGAGTTTGATAAGACGCTGAAGGATGTCACAGGGCTTGAACGTAATACCTCCAGAGAAATCTATGAATGCCGGTTTTTAAAGGATTATGAGGAGCTTTTGAGCAGCATCCTTGTAAAAACAGCGGAAACAGTACATATTGCCGTAAATAAAAAGAAGCTCTTAATTCAGGAATGTGAAAAATATATTGAAGATAATTTCGACAAGAATATTATCGTTGCAGATGTGGCCAAGTATGTGGGAGCAAGCCCCAGCTATTTAAGCCGGGTGTTTAAGGAGATGACAGGACAGACCATCATTGCTACTTTAAACCAGAAGAAGCTGGATAAGGCAAAGGATTACTTGGAGAATACAGATATGAAGATATACGAGATTGCGGATGCACTGGGGTTTGAGCATACGACATATTTCTCACATTTCTTTAAAAAATATGCAAAGGTATCACCAAAGGATTACAAAGGAGGGCAATAGGTTGGAGCTTAAGAGATTTTGCCGGGGAATCGGGCTTTCTTCTAATGCGGAAGAGAGACTGTTTGCCATGCGGATACCGGAGGGAGAATACGAAAGGGCGAAAGCATTATTTTTTCGGGACAGGGAGGAGTTTTACGGACAGGTTCTGACAAGGCCGGACTACAGGATGTACTTTTTATTCTTTTTCAGCAGACTCGGCTGTGAGGTTTATGAGAGTTATCAGGAAAAGCAGATACCGGAGGATATTTACTGGGATACATTTCGTGATGTTGCCCTGTGGTGTGAAAATTGTTATGCCGAGTTCGGGGAATACGGGATTGACGAGTATGATTGGTTTTTCCGGCATGTGGAGCTTAAGATTTTCCGGCTGGGGAGGCTGGAGTTTGAGACTATGCAATCGGAATGGGATTTAAGTACCGGGGGATGCTCTGTAAAACTAGGAGACCCGGTCATCAATATCCACATTCCTCAGGGAGAAAAGCTAAATCCCGCGGCCTGCAGGGATTCTGTAAAAAGAGCAGTTAAGGCGTTTGGTAAGAATATTGTCTATATCTGTCATTCCTGGCTTTTGTACCCCGGATTAAAAGAGATTCTGGGGCCCGGCTCCAATATTCTGGAGTTCCAGAATCTGTTTTGGCTGGCACAGGTGGATTATTTAGAAAGGGAAGCGGAGTGGCGCATTTTTACAAAGGTGCGGGAGGATATCGAGGCTTACCCGGAGAACACCAGCCTTCAAAGAGCCGCAAAGGAATATTTGATGAAGGGAAAACTCCTTGGCAATGGGATTGGTATTTTAAAGGTATCTGAAACTCTATAATTACACCGTGCATTTTTAAGAGTGGTGTGTCAAATACATGCATGCCTGTGAAGCTCGTTACTCGTGGAAATAAAATATTCTATATTTCTATAAATTTTGTGATATACTAAAAAATAATATATTATGTAAGAAAATGTAGGAAAACGAGGTATATCGATATGGAACGAGCATATGAGAGATTTTTGCGTTATGTGGCAGTGCCTACAGCAAGCGATGAGGAGAGTACAACAGTTCCCACCACGCAGACGCAGTTTGTGCTGGCGCATAAGCTGGTTGAGGAGATGAAGGGGCTGGGAATCTCCGATGCGGAGGTGGATGAGCAATGCTATGTTTACGGGCATATTCCCGCTTCAAAAGGGTATGAACAAAAGCCGCAGATTGGATTTATTGCACATATGGATACGGTGTCGGATTTTGCGGAGCATCAGGTGCAGCCGATTATTCATGAGAATTATGACGGCTCTGATGTAGAGTTAGGCAGCAGCGGAAGGAAGCTTGAGACAAAGATATTTACCCACCTGCCTAAGCTTGCCGGAAGAAGTCTGATTACAACCGACGGAACGACCATTCTGGGTGCAGATGATAAGGCGGGGATTGCGGAAATCCTGACACTTGTGGAACGTCTCACAGCAGAAAATATCCCCCATGGGCCTATCTCGGTTGGTTTTACTCCGGACGAAGAGGTGGGCCAGGGTGCGGACCATTTTGATGTGGAGCGGTTTGGTGCTGCGTTTGCCTATACCGTGGATGGCGGCAGCGAGGATGAGCTGGAGTATGAGAATTTCAATGCCAGTGAGGCGAAGATTGATGTCACAGGCTTTAACGTACATCCCGGAAGCTCTAAGGATATTATGACCAATGCTGCGGTTGTAGCCATGGAGATTAACGAGGCCTTGCCAAAAGGACAGACACCAAGAGATACAGAAGGGTATGAGGGATTTTTTCATTTGGAGTCTATGTCCGGGACTGTGGAGAAGGCAACGCTATCTTATATTATCAGAGACCATGATGAGGCTGCGTTTACCCGCCGGGAGCAGATCCTGACTGAAATCTGTGACAGGATGAACGAAAAATACGGCGCGGGCACAGTGAAGCTTACCATCCGGGAACAATACCGTAATATGGCAGAAAAGATTAAGGAATGCTTCCACCTTATAGAAAACGCGGGACAAGCCATGAGAAATGTCGGTTTAGAGCCGGTAACTCTTCCTATCCGCGGCGGCACGGACGGTGCCAGATTGAGTTTTATGGGACTGCCTTGTCCGAATTTAGGCACAGGTGCTTATGCGGGGCACGGACCTTATGAGCATATTACAATAGAAGGAATGGATAAAACCGTCGACGTTTTGACGGAAATTGTAAAAATATACGCAAAATAACGCCGTCGTAAAAGCGCTGAATAGCGCGGGGTTTGATGAGAGAAAAACCTTGACGGACACGCCGTATTTGTCTATAATCAAGTTACACAGTAACAAAAAGATGAATTCGGGGAGATTTAATAAGGGGACACACAAGATACTATTTCTTTCTTTCGCGAAGAGAGTAGGGGTACTTTTTTTGAAGGGAAGGTAGGTATGTTGATGCTGTCCTTTTTTGCATTCTGAGAGCAGGAATCGTACGGAAGTACGGTAAAAAGCCGGAAAATTGGCTGTTTTCCATGTTCTTCTGGAAGATTTTAGCAAAAAGATACAAAAATAGCTTGACATATTTACTCTTATTAAATATAATTTTCTTATGCGTTACAGAAATGTTACGAAATAAAGAACGAATGAAAAGAAAACATAATAAAAACGCAAGGAATGAAGAGTATGAAAGTTAAGAAAAGTTTACAGCGCAGAAACAGGCGCAAAGGAAATGCAAAACAAGGAGGGGAATCCCTTCGCAGCTTTGTCTTTCTTACCGCATGTGCTATGCTGGCAATCATCATTGCTGTCGGCTCCAAGGTTCTTGACAACGGTGAGCGCAGTCAGGTGTATGCCGCAGCAGATGCTGAGGAAGCTGTAGCTTCCGTCTCTTCGGAATCTGCAGATGCGGGAAGTAATTATCTGCCCACGGGAATAGCCGGGGTAGTGACAGGCGTACGTGAGACGCCGGAACCGGGCGCAACCGTGAAGCGTATCGGCACCTCCTTTGAACAGGTGATCGTGGGAGAACGCGTGAAAACAGTAGAACCCGGGGTTACAGAGTTCAATGTGAGCTCATCTATGGAATCTACAGTAAATGATCTGGATTCCAAGTCTATTACATTGGCAGAGTCGCCTAAGATGATGTCTGACAATGATTATGAGACTTTGCTGCGCATCGTGGAGGCAGAGGCCGGAGGTGAGGACCTGAAGGGCCGTACCTTAGTTGCAAATGTAATTATGAACCGTGTGAAGCATCCGGAATTCCCGAACACAGTGACAGAGGTTGTGTGGGAGTCTTCAAACGGAGTGCCGCAGTTTTCCCCAACGTATGACGGCCGCATCGGAGAGGTGACGGTATCAGATGAGACAAGGGAAGCGGTGAAGCAGGCTCTGGAGGGTGTGGATTACTCCGAGGGAGCACTGTTCTTTATCCAGAAGTCGGCAGCTGAGAAGCATAATGTTTCCTGGTTTGAGCAGGATCTGAAGAAGCTGTTTAAGTATGGAGTGCATGAGTTTTATACATATCCTGACGACAGAGATGAAAAGAGTCAAGATACGAAGAAAGATGACGATGTTGTACAGATGGTGAAAAAATGACATCTTGGAATAAGGGGTTGACGGGCCGTGCAGGAGGGAATCTTGCACGGCTTGTTTTCCATGTTGTGAAGGGGTGTCCCCTGGAATAAATTCACTTGACTATGGTATTTTGTTAAAGTCTATGATATAATGAGCGGGAATTTTAATCCGCCCCCAATGATGTAACCCTCAAACAGCCGTCCGGAAGTGGAAACATCCGCTTCCGCCACCCGTTTGAACCTTACATCTAAAAATTAATCAATAGGAAAATACAGAAAGGTAGGAATGACAATGCAGGTATTGTACCAAAGTACCAGAGGGAAAGAAGAGAAAGTCACCGCCTCTATGGCCATTTTAAAGGGTCTTTCTGAAGACGGAGGGCTGTTCGTGCCCACCAGCATTCCCAAATTAGACGTGCCCATGGAAAAACTGGCACAGATGAGCTACCAGGAGACCGCGTACGAAGTAATGAGCCGTTTCCTCACAGATTTCACAGAAGAAGAGCTGAAAAGCTGTATCAGCAGAGCGTATGATTCCAAATTTGATACACAAAAAATCGCGCCGATTCGCGAAGCCAACGGCGTGTATTTTCTCGAGCTGTTCCACGGAGCGACCATCGCTTTTAAGGATATGGCGCTCTCCATTCTTCCTCATCTGATGACCACCGCTGCCCGTAAGAACCAGGTGAAAAATGAGATTGTGATTCTCACAGCCACCTCCGGCGACACGGGAAAAGCGGCTTTGGCGGGATTTGCGGATGTGCCCGGCACGAAGATTATTGTTTTCTACCCGAAGCACGGTGTCAGTCCAATCCAGGAGAAGCAGATGGTTACCCAGAAGGGAGCCAATACAAGTGTAGTTGGTATTACCGGTAATTTTGATGATGCCCAGACTGCCGTAAAGAAAATCTTTAATGACAGGGAATTGGCACAGGAGCTTGACCGCGCAGGATATCAGTTCTCCTCCGCAAACTCCATCAACATCGGCCGTCTGGTACCGCAGATTGTGTACTATGTTTATGCCTATGCGACTCTTGTACGTGAAGGTAAGATTAAGGCTGGAGAGGGGTTGAATGTGGTAGTTCCCACCGGCAATTTCGGTAATATTCTTGCAGCATATTATGCAAAGCAGATGGGCCTTCCGGTGAATAAGCTTATCTGTGCCTCCAATGAGAATAAGGTGCTTTATGATTTCTTCCATACAGGCACATATGATAGAAAGAGAGAGTTTATCCTCACCTCTTCACCTTCCATGGACATCCTTATTTCCAGCAATCTGGAGCGTCTCATCTACCGTTTGACAGGTAATGACGCAGTGAAATGTGCGGAGCTCATGCAGTCTTTGAGCCAGGGTGGTGAGTATACCATCACTGAGGAAATGAAGGCGCAGCTTGCTGATTTTTACGGCAATTATTGCAGCGAGGGCGAGACAAAAGAAGCAATCAGCGCTACTTTCTATGGCAGTGATTATGTGATCGACCCCCATACAGCCGTAGCGGCGGGCGTATACCAGAAGTATCTGCGTGCCTCCGAGGACAACACGCCGACTGTGATTGCCTCCACTGCAAGTCCATATAAATTTACAAGAAGTGTTATGGATGCTTTGTCAGACCGTTATGAAGGGCTTGATGATTTTGCGCTGGCGGATGCGCTTTCTAAGCTTTCCGGTGTTCCGGTGCCTCAGGCAGTGGAGGAAATCCGCACAGCACCGGTTTTACATGACCGTGTTGTGGATGCGGCAGATATGCCTGCAACAGTGAAAAATATCTTAGGAATCGAGTGAGAAATATGGAATGGAAGAAGCTGCTTTCCCCGAAGCGCGTGGGGAATTATACAAAGGGCAACAACCGTTCCGGCGATTTGAGAAGTGAATTTGAGAAGGACTACCATAGGATTATTGGTAGTTCTTCTTTTCGCAGACTGCAGGATAAGACACAGGTTTTTGCCTTGGATAAAAGTGATTTTATCCGTACCAGGCTCACCCACTCTCTGGAGGTATCGTCCTTTGCCAAATCGCTGGGACAGAACATTGCCCAATACATTATTGCGAACAAAACGGACCCTGATTTTACCCTGCAGACAAAGTCAGATGTGTGCGATATTCTCCAATGTGCAGGGCTGATTCATGACCTCGGAAACCCGCCCTTCGGCCACTTCGGAGAGGAGGCGATACGGGATTGGTTCGTGCGTAATCTGGGAAATTTGGAGTTTAAAGGCGAGCCGGTTACAAGCCTACTGACGAAGCAGATGCTTGAGGATTTTTATCACTTTGAAGGAAATGCCCAGGCATTACGTCAAGTGAGTAAGCTTCATTTTCTGGTGAATGAATATGGGATGAATCTTACCTATGCACTGCTTAATACCATCATCAAATATCCGGTTTCTTCGGAAAATATTTGCCCCGAAAGCGGGAATATCTGGGAGAAAAAGATGGGCTTTTTCTATGCGGAGCAGTCCCTTTATGAAACCATTTCCGAGGAGATGGATACAACGGGAAAACGTCATCCGCTCACCTTTATTCTTGAGGCAGCTGATGATATAGCATACCGTACGGCAGATATCGAGGATGCGTTTAAGAAGGGCTGCATTTCCTATGAAAAGCTTCGTGAGGAGCTTATGAATGCAGGCAGAGCAGCGGGAGAAGGGGCGGATTTTTCAAGCCTTGACCCTGTGGCTATGCTGGAGCATCAGTTTGACAATGCCATCAAACGTAACGTAAGCAATCCTCAGCTCTATGCGGTCCAGAATTTCCTTGTGCGGCTGCAGAGTGCACTGATATTCTGTGCGACGAAAGGCTTTACGGATAATTATGTTGGGATTATGGAGGGAGTATATGCCCACGATCTTTTCTACAAAACCAGTGGGGATTGGGTGATGAAGGCACTTGGAGATATTGCCTATCGATATGCTTTTATTTCCAGGCCAATTCTTCAGATGGAGGTGTCGGCAGGCTCCATCTTAAACTTCCTGATGGATCGTTTTGTACCCGCTGTGCTCAATTATAATACGGATGTGCCCCTTAAGATGATGGAAAAGAAGCTGGTGGCTCTCATTTCAGAAAATTATCGCCAGATTTATCATCTTTATGCACAGAATTGTGGGAGCGAAGTGGAGAAGCTCTATCTCCGGCTTTTACTGGTGACGGATTTTGTCAGCGGGATGACGGACAGCTATGCAAAAGATTTATATCAAAAGCTTAATGGCATTAGCTAAAAGCTAATCGTTAAAAAGCGTGTTATGTGCAATGTGCTTTGAAGCTCCCGACTGTGTAGGAACCCATTTTGGTCAATTTCACAATAAATCATTCAAAAGTTAGAAGATTTTGTACAAATTCAAGTACAATTATGCTTGTGAAAGTATTGACATTTTCTAACAGAAATGCGATAATAATTTTGATTTTCGATAATCTAAAGGAGGAAACAATATGTCAACTAAAGCGTATTATCCAATTAATGAAATTGGAAAAGGCAAAACAGGCTTTTCAAAAACCCGTTCTATCATCGAAGCAGCTTTTTACGGCAACAATGTCGTTAAAGTCAATACTTTAAAACAGGCTTATGAATTAGCAAAGAACTCCCCAGGTACTGTCGTAACAGATATGCCGGTATACAGAGGCGAGGAGTTTGGCCTTGAGAAAGATGCAAAAGTTCTTCTTTTCAACGACGGAGCTATCACAGGACGTTATGCAACCGCACGTCGTATCGCTGGCGAACCAGGAGTAGATTGTGAAGCTCTTGATAAAGTTGCTATGGACGCTGTTTATGAGTCCCGTTGGAAAACCATGTACCACGCAGAGGTATATGTAGGTCTTGATCCTGAATTCATGGTAAAAGCTCATCTTCTGATTCCGGAAGGCGAAGAGAATATCATGTACAACTGGATGCTGAACTTCCAGTACATGTCTGATCAGTATAACCTGATGTACAAAGAGTCACAGCCAGTAGGCGGCGGTAATGAGGCAGACATCTTCATCTTCTCCGATCCGCAGTGGATTCCGGAAGAGCGTCCTGGCGTAAGCTATGACTGCTTGAGCGATCCTGCAAAGAAGACTCTGTGCTATTTCAACACCAAGACAAACTGTGCATGCATCCTTGGTATGAGATATTTCGGCGAGCATAAGAAAGGTACTCTGACCATGGCTTGGGCAATCGCGAACCGTAACGGCTACGCTTCCTGCCACGGCGGACAGAAAGAGTACACACTGGCTGACGGCAGCAAATATGTTGCATCTGTATACGGTCTGTCAGGCTCCGGTAAATCCACCCTTACCCATGCAAAACATGGCGGAAAATACGACATCATGGTTCTTCATGATGACGCTTTCATCATCAATACAGACACCTGTGCATCTATCGCTCTTGAGCCGACCTACTTCGATAAGACTCAGGATTACCCGACAGGCTGCGAGGATAACAAATACCTCCTTACTGCACAGAACTGCTCCGCTACTCTTGATGAGGACGGAAACATCCAGCTTGTTACCGAGGATATCCGTAACGGTAACGGACGTGCGATCAAATCCAAACTGTGGTCTCCGAACCGCGTAGATAAGATTGACTCTCCGGTTAACGCAATCTTCTGGATTATGAAAGACCCGACCATCCCGCCGGTAGTAAAACTGAAAGGTGCATCTCTTGCATCTGTAATGGGCGCTACACTGGCTACCAAGAGATCTACCGCAGAGCGTCTTGCTCCTGGCGTAGACCCGAACAAGCTGGTAGTTGTACCATACGCTAACCCATTCAGAACATATCCGCTGGCTGATGACTATGCGAAATTCAAAAAACTGGTAGAAGAGAAGAATGTAGACTGCTACATCGTTAATACTGGTGATTTCATGGGCAAGAAAGTACAGCCTAAAGATACATTAGGAATCCTTGAAGCAATCGTTGAGAAGAGAGCAGACTTCCATCAGTGGGGACCGTTCTCAGACATCGAAATCTTAGATTGGGAAGGCTTCGTTCCGAACATGGACGATCCGGAATACGTTGGACAGCTTAAAGCACGTATGCAGGACCGTGTTGACGAAATCAAAGCATTTGGCGAGCTGAAAGACGGATATGATAAACTTCCGGATGATGCTTTAGCTGCTATTCAGAAAGTAGTTGACGAATTGAAATAATTGTACATTATGGCGGCTCTGTCTTTTGACAGGGCCGCTTTTTTCGGCGTTCAATGGAGTGTTCGGAAATTGCCCGGGAAGGTGTCGAACGGTGAGGAGAAGGAAATCCGGTGCGGGGCGCTGGCGCTGTCTTGTCAGGCATGCTCGCTTCCCATCAACTAATCGGTAACTGCGACTAAGCAGCTCGAGAAGAGCTCTCGCTGCTAAGTCTCCGTAACCGCTGGATTTTCAGGCGCGCTTCCGCAAAATGCCTGACAAGCCCAGCGCCAGCGCCCCGCACCGGATTTCCTTCTCCTCACCTTCCACTACGCTTTCCTGCAACCGAAAAGTTTTTTGATTCTCGCCGAAAATATTAATAAGCGGGAGAGATACTGGATATATTGAAAGTATTGATATAGCGGTTATTTTATGTTGATAGATTTTATTTAGAAAACTTTTTTTCGATGATAATAATAGACTCTTGATTTAATTTTCCGGAGAAAGGCACAATCTGTTACGAAGGGGTGGGAACGTAGTGGTAGGATAGGGGGAGGAGCTTGGAGGCTGGGGGAGGAAATATCCGGGACGGGCTGATTTTGCGGAAGTGCGCCTGAAAATCCAGTTCTTACGGAGACTTAAGCGCGAACGCTCTTCGTGAGCGCTTTAGTCGCAGTTAGAACTTAGTTGAAGGCAAGCGAGCATCAGCCCGTCCCGGATATTTCCTCCCCCAGCCCCCAAGCTCCTCCCCCTATCCGTTCGATAACTTCCCGGGGAATCCCTTCCGCCCCGTTCGATAACTCCCGGGGAATCCCATCTCTAGCAAAAATTTCAACCCCCTTTATGCATTTTCTGTTGAAAAAGAGTATATACTAGAGTATAATAAGTTTAAGCAAAAAAATGTATACATCCTGGGATGTGCGAGGCCCCTTTTTATTTTGAACCTACATCGACATTTTGGGAATCCAAAATCGCAGGTTGGATGTCAGGCCTCTCGTCGTGGAAGGCAGAAGATCTGTTGAGGATACCCACCTAGCTTTGGCTAGGCGTCAAAGAAAAGGGAACGGCATTCCGGGACTACATAGTGAAAATAGGGCCAACGAATAAGGCCCTTTTTTAGACTTGGAAAGTATCGAGTTTTGTTCCAATTGGTAAAAAGAAACTTTCCTCGTTGATATAATGATAACAGAATGAATATGGAGGTAGCAAAAGATGAGTGTTTCAGAAAAGAGGTTCGGAGAACTGCCGTCCGGGGATGCGGTGCAGGTTTTCCGGCTGCAGAACAAGTCCGGTGCGTATGCGGAGGTGCTTGATTACGGTGCCCTGCTTGTGAAGCTTTGTGTGCCGGATAAGGACGGTAAGCTCACGGATGTGGTGCTTGGTTATGATGACCTGGAGGGATACCAGGAGAACGGCTGCTTTTTCGGCGCTGTGATCGGCCGGAGCGGAAACCGTATTGAGGGAGCCAGATTTTCCATCTATGGAGAAGAGGTGGTGCTGGCGAAGAATGAAAATGGCAACAATCTGCACAGCGGACCGGACGGGTTTGAGAAGAAGCTATGGAAGGTGACGGACATCTCACAGGAGAAGAACAGCGTTGTTCTTTCCAGGACAAGCCCGGACGGAGAAAACGGATTCCCGGGAGAATTACGTGTTTCTGTAAAATATGAATTTACGGAGTCAAATGAGCTGAAGATTCAATACCAGGGTATTTCTGATAAGAACACGATATTAAATATGACGAACCATTCGTATTTCAACCTCTCAGGAGAGGGAAGCGGCAATGTGCTTGACCAGTATCTGACAATCCATGCCAATTATTATACGCCTGTGAAGGACAGTGAGTCTATTCCGACTGGTGAGCTTGCTCCGGTTGAGGGTACTCCTATGGACTTCCGCAAGATGAAGAGAATCGGTGATGAGATTGAGGCTGATTTTGACCAGCTTAAATATACGGGGGGTTACGACCATAATTTTGTGACGATGAATTATGCGAAGGGGAACCGCCGTCTGATTGCCAGTGCTTATTCGCCAAAGACCATGATTGCCATGGACGTTACTTCTGACTGCCCATGTGTGCAGTTCTATGCAGGTAATTTCGTGGAACAGGAGAAAGGCAAGAACGGGCATATTTATGACAAGAGAGATGGCTTCTGTCTTGAGACTCAGGTGGAGCCAAATGCAGTGAATAACGAGAATTTCCACTCTCCGGTTTTGGAAGCAGGGGAGAAATACAATTCTATGACTACGTACCGTTTCTACGTGCGCAAATAGCTATTGATAGATTGTCTGGAAGGATTGAGACAGATAATATAAAATAGTGGAAAGTTTTCTGGTTTTCTTCATATAGTTAATTATGAAGAAAACCAGATTTTTTTATGGCAAAAAGGTGCTGCTTGCTGTCCTGCTCGCTTGGCTGGCGCTGCTTAATGAAGCCGTTGCGCTGAATATTAGCCGGGGAAATACGCAGGAGGAGACGTCAGAAGAGCAGACAAAAGGGCAGAGGGAAGAGACATCACAGAAGCAGACGGAAGGCCAGAGCGAAGCAGCATCACAGAAGCAGATGGAAGGCCAGAGCGAAGCAGCATCACAGAAGCAGAGGGAAGGCGAGCGCGAAGCGGCATCACAGAATCAGGCAGAAAGTCAGAACGAAGCCGCATCAGACAATCAGACAGAAGGCCAGAGCAAATCCGCTTCGGAAGATCAGGTGAATGCGCAGAGTGAAGCCGTATCAAAAGAGCAAATCCCTGCACAGGCTTCTTCTTTGGAAGAGCCTTATATAAGGGTGCTGCTGATGGACACGGATTATCAGGCGTACGAGCATCCTTCTGTGACGGTATGCTGTGGCGGAGAAACCACTACTTACACGCCGGATAGTGCCGGGCTTGTGGACGGTCCGGTGGTTTTGGACGGGGGAGAGGCTGGGATTGAGATAACGTCGATTTCGCGTCAGGAGGGCAGCCCTGTGTATCAGGGGATAGTGGAAATACATAAAGGGGACACGGGGTTATATCTGATCAATGAACTGCCCCTGGAGACCTATCTGGAGGCGGTGGTTCCAAGCGAGATGCCCTCATCCTACGCAAAAGAGGCATTGATGGCCCAGGCAATATGTGCGCGTACCTATGCCTGGAAGCAGATGGAGGAAAAGCGTCTTGAGGAATATGGTGCGGACGTGGACGACAGTGTCAATTATCAGGTATACCAGAATATTGCGCCTAAGGAGGAAACGACTGCAGCAGTACGGGAGACAGCAGGTCAGGTGCTCTGTCAGAATGGGGAACTGATTGAAGCTTACTATTTTTCCACCTCTGCGGGAGCCACCAGCACCGATGAGATTTGGGGGGCAGAGGAGGCAGCCGCTTATCTCAAAAGTGTGGAGTGCACCTTTGATTCCGAGGAGCCCTGGAGTAAGTGGGAGGTGACACTGCCCTGGGAGAACGTGCAGGCAAAGGCGCAGGCACTTTCAGGCGGCAGCGGAGCGCTGGTGAACCTGGAGATTGTGAGAAAAAACCAGAGCGGTGCAGTTACCACACTTAAGGTAATCACTGAGGACGGAGCGTATGAGGTGAATGAGGAATATGCAATCCGTGAGTTTCTTTCGCCTTCGGGCTGTACGATCACAGAGAGGGACGGAAGCCAGACAACGGGTGGAAAGCTTTTGCCCAGCGCCTATTTTACTATGGAGGTGCTGCCCGGGAATGGGATATCCATTATGGGAGGCGGATACGGCCATGGTGTGGGAATGAGCCAGAATGCAGCCAATCAGATGGCGGAAGAGGGATATACGTGTGAGGAAATTCTGGATTATTTTTTTAAAGATGTACAGATTACCCGAAAAGAGTGAATACAGAATTTCTTGTCACACTGGTGGTTTCATGGTATGATACAGGAAGAAAATGGTGCTCAGGATGCACACAAGAGGCAGGGTGGGAGCAGTCTTATGAGTGAAAATAAAGAGAAACAAAACTTATTTCAGTTATTGAGGGGATTTATGGAGCGTATATCAGGGGATCATGTGGCGGCCTATGCAGCTCAGGCCGCCTACTTCCTGATTATGTCCTTTATCCCTTTTATGTTGTTTTTGGTGACTATGGTGCGTTTTACACCTCTTACCTATAATGTGATTCACGATGCAATTGTGGGCTTTGTACCGCAAAATTTGCAGGAAACCGTCCTTAAGATTGTGGCGCAGGTTTTCCAGAATAATTCGGCTTTTGTGCCGATCACAGCTTTAACCGCGCTGTGGTCTGCGGGCAAAGGCCTTCAGTCGATCACGAATGGATTGAATACGATTTATCATGTTAGAGAAACACGTAACTGGCTGATGAACCGGATTTATTCTGTGTTTTATACATTATTGTTTGTACTTGCTTTAATCGCGAGCCTGATTCTTTTGGTATTGGGAAACCGTATCCAGGCCGCACTTTCCCAGTATGTGCCGTTTTTGGGAACAATCATCGGCAGAATCATCGGGGCCAGGACTTTTTTAGTGTTTGCTGTGTTGTTCCTGGTGTTCCTGGTACTGTATAAAACACTCCCTAACCGAAAGGCAACGCTTAAAAGCCAGGTGCCCGGCGCGCTCATCACAGCGATCGCGTGGTCCATGTTTTCGTACTTTTTTTCCATTTATTTTGAGTTTTTCCCTAACTTCAGTAATATGTACGGCAACGTTACCGCTTTAATCCTGGTCATGCTCTGGCTTTATGTGTGTATGAACCTGGTGCTTTATGGCGCAGAAATCAACGCTTATTTTGAAAAGCAATTCCGAATGGCTCAAGCGTCCGTGCGTGAAATGTTGAGCCGTGAACGCGAGCAGAAAGAAAAAGAAGATAATACTTGACAGAACTCAAAGGCTGTGGCATATTATTTAAATATAAGCAAAAGGCTTAGAAGGTGTTTGTAGGGAATTATTTTCTATCAGAGAGAGGAAGTCACCGGCTGAAAGCTTCCTTAAGTTCAGATGATTCCTGAGTTTCCCACCGGAGCCGCGTTTCTGAAGCAGTAGTAGGAAATGCCGTGACTGCGCGTTAAGCAGATCTAAGAGCCTGCGGGTAAGCTGCAGGAATCAGGGTGGTACCGCGGATATGCTTCGTCCCTTTTTTAGGGATGGAGCTTTTTTGTTGCCCGGGAAATAAAGTATAAAGGAGATAAAACCATGGATATGAAAGAAAAACTTCAGGAATTGGCTGAGTCAGCCAAGAAGCGGATTGAGGAATCCGAGGGCCTGGATAAGCTCAATGACGTGCGTGTGGCTTACCTTGGAAAAAAGGGCGAGCTGACCGCTATTTTAAAAGGAATGAAGGATGTGGCTCCTGAGGAGCGTCCAAAAGTCGGCCAGCTTGTAAATGAGACAAGAGCTAAGATTGAGGAGCTTCTGGACGATTCCAGAAAGAAACTGGAAGAGGCTGTGCGTGAGGAGAAGATGAAAGCAGAAGTCATCGACGTCACCCTTCCTGCAAAAAAATCAAAAATCGGACACCGTCATCCAAACACCATTGCGTTGGAAGAGGTGGAGCGGATTTTCATCGGCATGGGCTACGAGGTTGTGGAAGGCCCGGAGGTGGAATACGCGGACTATAACTTCACGAAGCTGAACATCCCGGAGGGACATCCGGCAAGAGACGAGCAGGATACTTTCTTTATCAACGATTCCATCCTGCTGCGCTCCCAGACCTCACCGGTACAGGCGCGTACCATGGAAAAAGGCAAGCTGCCTATCCGTATGATCGCACCGGGCAGGGTATTCCGCTCTGATGAGGTGGATGCTACCCATTCCCCGTCCTTCCACCAGATTGAAGGACTTGTGATTGACAAGAATATTACGTTCGCAGACTTAAAGGGAACCCTTCAGGAGTTTGCCCGCGAGCTGTTCGGACCGGAGACGAAGACGAAATTCAGACCGCATCATTTCCCATTCACAGAGCCAAGCGCTGAGGTGGATGTGTCCTGCTTCAAGTGCGGCGGAAGCGGCTGCCGTTTCTGTAAAGGCTCCGGCTGGATTGAGATTCTCGGCTGCGGTATGGTCCATCCCAATGTTCTCCGCATGTGCGGCATTGACCCGGATGAATACAGCGGCTTTGCTTTCGGCGTGGGCTTAGAGCGAATCGCTCTTTTGAAATATGAGATTGACGACATGAGACTGCTTTACGAGAACGATATCCGTTTCCTCAAGCAATTCTAATAATTATAGCAAACGGCAGATTTATTTGAAGTTTATTATAGAACCGAAAATTAACAAAAAAGAAGGGATTAGCGAAATGAATACTTCATTATCTTGGATTAAAATGTATGTGCCGGATCTTGATGTGACGGCGCAGGAATATACAGATGCCATGACTCTTTCCGGAACGAAGGTGGAGGGCTTCGAGGCTCTTGACGCAGATCTGGAAAACATTGTCATCGGACAGATTACGAAAATCGAGGGACATCCGGACGCGGACAAGCTTATTGTTTGCCAAGTGGATGTGGGAACGGAGACAGTACAGATTGTGACCGGCGCTCCCAATGTAAAAGAGGGAGATAAGGTTCCGGTGGTTCTGGACGGCGGACGCGTAGCAGGTGGTCATGATGGCAAAAAAACTCCCGGCGGCGTGAAGATTAAAAATGGCAAGCTCCGCGGCGTGGATTCCTACGGCATGATGTGCTCCATCGAGGAATTGGGAACTACAAGAGAAATGTATCCGGAAGCACCGGAGTACGGCATTTATATTTTTCCGGAGGATGCAGTGGTAGGTGAGAACGCCATTAAGGCGCTTGGTCTGGATGACGTGGTATTTGAGTATGAAATCACCTCCAACCGCGTGGACTGCTACGGTGTGCTTGGCATTGCGAGAGAAGCGGCCGCCACCTTTGGCAAGAAGTTCTGCCCGCCTGAGGTTAAGGTTACCGGAAATGAGGAGAACGCTTCGGACTATATTAAGGTCACTGTCAAAGACCCAGACCTCTGCCCGCGCTACTGTGCAAGAGTAGTCAAAAACGTAAAAATCGGCCCGTCCCCGAAATGGATGCAGAGATGCCTGGCCGCCAACGGTATCCGTCCCATCAACAATCTGGTGGATATCACCAACTACGTGATGGAGGAATACGGCGAGCCGATGCACGCATATGACCTGGATACCATTGAGGGACGTGAGATTATCGTCCGCCGTGCAGGAAACGACGAAAAATTCGTGACACTGGACGGACAGGAGCGTATCCTGGATGATTCCGTGCTGATGATCTGCGACAGCGAGAAGCCGGTTGGCATTGCGGGAATCATGGGTGGAGAGAACTCCATGATCACGGACAATGTAAAAACCGTGCTTTTCGAGGCAGCCTGCTTCAATGGAACCAATATCCGTCTTTCTTCTAAGAAAATCGGTCTTCGTACCGACGCCTCCGGTAAATTTGAGAAGGGACTTGACCCGAATAACGCCCAGGCAGCCATTGACAGAGCCTGCCAGCTTATGGAAGAACTGGGAGCAGGTGAAGTGGTAGGCGGTATGGTAGATGCATGCTACGAGACAAGACAGCCTTCCAGAGTACCCTTTGAGCCGGAGCGTATTAATGCTTTACTGGGAACCAACCTTTCCAAAGAAGAGATGCTTGCTTACCTTGCCCGTGTGGAGCTGACCTATGACGAAGCAACGAACGAGATTGTAGCGCCGACCTTCCGCCAAGACATCAACTGCATGGCTGATGTAGCTGAAGAGGTCGCAAGATTCTACGGCTATGATAAGATTCCAACAACCCTCCCGACCGGAGAGGCAACCACAGGAAAAATGCCTTTCAAGCTCCGTGTTGAGCAGGTGGCAAGAGATATCGCAGAATACTGCGGATTCTCAGAGGGAATGACCTATTCCTTTGAAAGCCCCAAGGTATTCGATAAGCTTCGGATTCCGGAGGACAGCGAGCTGCGTAAGGTTGTGACCATCAATAATCCTCTTGGTGAGGACTATAGCGTGATGCGTACCACCACCTTAAACGGTATGCTTACCTCACTGGCAACCAATTATAATAGAAGAAATAAGGATGTACGTCTCTATGAGCTGGGCAATGTGTACCGTCCGAAAGATCTGCCACTTACCGAGCTTCCGGAGGAACGCATGCACTTTACCTTAGGAATGTACGGAAACGGCGATTTCTTTGACATGAAAGGCGTATGTGAGGAATTCTTTGAAAAAGTCGGAATGAGAGAGAAGCTTGTTTATGACCCGGCAAGCGGTAAACCGTATCTGCATCCGGGCAGACAGGCAAATATGGTATATGGCGGTAAGACAGTGGGCTATTTGGGAGAGGTACATCCAATCGTGGCCGATACCTATGACATCGGAGAGAAAGCTTATATTGCGGTGATCGATATCCCTACAGTACTGGAGTTCGCAAGCTTCAGCCATAAATACACCGGTATTGCGAAATATCCGGCAGTGACACGTGATTTAAGCCTTGTTGTGCCTAAAGAGGTTCTGGCAGGACAGATTGAGGCTATGCTCGAGCAGAGAGGCGGCAAGATTCTCGAGAGCTACCAGCTCTTCGATATCTATGAGGGAAGTCAGATTAAAGCAGGATACAAATCCATGGCTTATTCCATCGTATTCCGCGCTCATGACAAGACCCTTGAGGAGAGCGAGATCACAGCAGCTATGAAGAAAATCTTAAATGGTCTGACCGGCCTTGGAATCGAGTTGAGAAGCTGATGCTGTTATATATTGTAAGACATGGTGTGACCGAGTGGAACCGTCAGAAAAGAGTACAGGGTGTCATGGATATCCCTCTGGCTGAGGACGGGATCCGCCTGGCGCGCCTGACCGGGGAAGCATTGAAAGAGATACACTTTGATGTCTGTTTCACCAGCCCTTTGGAGCGTGCCGTGCAGACGGCGAAATGCGTGCTTGGGGACAGAGATATCCCGGTGATACCGGACACGAGAATCCAGGAGATTAATTTTGGCGTTCTGGAGGGGACACACTTCCGGGATGAGAAGGGGCAGGTCATCAGTATACCTATGGAACTCTTTTTCAATGACCCACTCAATTATCCCCGCCCGGAAAACGGAGAAAATATCAGTGATATCCTGGCACGTACCCGTGAGTTCTGGCGGGAGAAAACCAGCGATGAAGCGCTTGCGGATAAAACCGTACTTGTGTCCTCTCATGGCTGTGCGGTGCGTGCGCTGCTGCAGAATGTTTATCAGGACCCGGAGCATTTCTGGCATGGGAGCGTACCTCCTAACTGCAGTGTGAATATTGTGGAGGTCAAGGATGGTAAGACTCGGATTCTGGAACAGGATAAGGTTTTTGCGTAAGTGTAGGTGAGGGATGAAATTGAAAAAATATTGGAAAAAATGGATTGCCATACTGCTTGTAGTGTGCTGCCTGGGAATTTCTATTCCGGCCGCACCGGTGCAGGCCGCTGCATTTAGCCCGGCCGCTCTATCTACGGGTAAGGTTTATATTACCGATGACCCGGAAGTGAATTACATGATTGAGCAGGTGTGCCGGAAGATCATTAAGCCTAAAGCGTCTAAAATAAGAAATATCGCGGCTGTTTATGCTTATACGGCTAAGCTGTCCGTGCATTATCAAAGTAAGTACCAGAAGGGGAAAATTAAATTTAATCTGGGAAATAAGACGGTAAAGAAAAACATTGCAAGCCTGGATAAGAAAAATAAAGCGCTCATAAAATCAGGAAAAGCTGCTTATATCAGTAAAATGTCAAAAAACACCTGCCGATGTACAGGTTCTTCCTGGGATGTGAGGCATTTTCTGCTTACAGGAAGCGGAGGCTGTGATGAGACGGCTCATGTAGTTCATGCGCTGTTGGGTCGTATCGGAGTGCAAAGTTACTGCTTCTGGGGTAGATTCGGCTCCGGCGGACACTGCTGGAATGCGGTGAAATATGGTGGTAAATATTATTACCTTGACGCAGATTCGGCCAATTACAATTATGTTACCAATACAGATAGAAAGGTACATTACGATGAAGTATTTATGAAGTCGGCTTCGGATTTGAAAAAGCTTGGGTATCGCATTGATGCAAAAGATGCAGCCAAATATCCTAAATGCGAGAAAAAATCTCTAAAAGTAAATACGAAATCCTTCCCTGTCTGAGAAAGAAAAATCCCAGGAACGCTTGCAACTAACAAGAGTTTCTGGGATTATTTTTACCCTATCTCTTGTCCTTGGGCGAATATTGTGATACTATGATTTAGAATAAATAATTGTCATTAACGAAATAAGTGAGAATTCGCCCACCTCTACAGGTGGCGAGATGAATCACAAAAAAACTCTGTGAAATTACCAAGCATGGTTTGAAACAAAACAAACATTGGGGAGGCATACTATGGGAAAAAAGATTACTAATGTACTTCTTTTTATAGCAGTTTTAGCGGCGGCCGTGGGAATCACCGTGTATGTGGGCCAGGGAGCGGCGAGTGTAATGATTTACAACTTTGTGTTCCTGGGAGTCATGGTGCTGATTTATCTAGCAGGAATGATTGGCGGAATGTTTAAGATGAATAATCTTTCTGCCGCTTTCATCCATGCGGTTGAGGAGCTTACCAGTATTTTTAAAGCTCCGGGCAAGACCGAGCCGAAGAATCTTTCCTATCTGGATGAGATTTTTGGTCACAGCTATCTGGATAAAAAGATGGATAACTTTACCAGCAGCATCAGCAAGAGCCAGGAGGGCATTGGTGATATTGAGGAGTATATTAACGAGGAGGAGATTGACCTCCATATACATAAAAGACTGCTGGAAATGGTGCCGGATATTCTCACAAGCTTAGGTATTTTAGGTACCTTTGTGGGACTTGTATGGGGCCTTAAGAATTTTGAACCGAATAACTACGAGGCAATGACCAACTCAGTGGCAGCGCTGGTGGAAGGTATTAAGGTGGCGTTCCTTACCTCTATTTACGGTATCTCTTTGTCCATTGTCTATACCTACGGTATGAAGAGCGAGTACTCCGGTATGACTGAGCATCTGCAGGCGTTTCTCGAGAAATTCCATGCATATGTCATGCCTACCGCAGAGAATGAATCCCGCAATCTTCTCGTAGCGAGCCAGAAGCTGCAGACAAGAGCCATGAAGCAGATGGCAGAGCAGTTTTCCGTGCAGATGGCAGACAGCTTTGAGAAAGTGATCACGCCTACCTTTAAGAAGATGAATGATTCTCTGGATATGCTGGTGGCTTCCGTGACCAGGTGTCAGCAGGATGCAGTTAAGGAGATTCTTGATTCCTTCATGCAGCAGATGCACGATTCCTTTAAGATGCAGTTTACAGATTTTAATTCTGCCCTTGAGCAGCTTAAGAAGGCGCAGAAGGACAATGCGGACTATACAAGCGCGCTTTACCAGACCATGAGTACTCAGTTAAGCGATTCCTATCTCAAGCAGGAAAAATCCATGAAGGAGCTGCTTACAGAGCTTGGAAGTATGCAGAGCCGTTACATGTCCACGGCTAACCGGATTGTACAGGAGAATCAGGAAATCCAGAAGATGCAGCAGCAGGATTACCAGCACCTTTCCGATTATCTGGGAGAGGCGGAGAAATCCGCAGCCAAGTTCTGGGTGGCCTGCAACCAGACCATGCAGAAATACGTGGAGTCTGCAGCCCAGGGTATGGAAAAGGCCACTGCTACCAATCAGTTAAGCGGCGACCTTGTAAAGGCAAACAAGCGTATTATCGAGGACTTCGATTTGAAAATGCAGGAGTTTGTGGAATACCAGAAGCTTGCCTACAAGACTATGGACCAGGTGCGCAGATTGCTGTCTGACATCACGGTTGCAAAGGAAAATAAGGACATCTACCTCATGGGCGGCCATCTCACAAGTATGGCAGCTCAGAATGCCAATAAAGAAACTCTGGAGAAGGTACAGGATGTGCTTGAGGCACAGGGAGAGCGTCAGGAAGCGCTTCTTGAGGATATGGCCAAGAACATCCGTGAGCTTTCCAAAGCAGCACAGAAAGGGAAATTCAGCTTATTTAAATAAAGCAAGTAAAAGGAGAGACACATGCGCAAGAAGAAATCAGAGAACAGTGGATTTAATGTCTGGCGTTCTTATTCTGATATGATGGCTGGCGTTCTGCTTCTTTTCGTCTTGATTATGTGCGTGACACTTTTCCAGGCTCAAAAAAGCTACAACGAAAGTCTCAAGGAGCGGGATGAGAAAATCGCCCTTCAGGAGGAATATACGCTGGAAATTCTCGCTCAGCAGAGTGCTCTGGAAGAGAAAGAGGACCAGCTTAAGAATCAGGACGAACAGTTAAAAACCCAGGATGAGAAGCTGGCAGAGCAGAAGAAACTGCTTGCGGATTTAGCAGCTAAGCTTCAGGACCAGGAAGAGACGCTTAATGCCCAGCAGGCAGCCCTGGATGAAAAGACAGCACTTCTATCCGACCAGCAGGCGAAGATTGATAATATCATTGGTGTTAAGGCAGAGGTGGTGGAATCCCTGAAAAAGGAATTTGCCAAGAATAATGTGAACGTAGATATCGACTCTCAGACCGGAGCCCTGACCCTGGATGCGAATGTTATGTTTGATTATGATGAGGCGGAACTGACCAGCGAGGGCGAGAGCGCGCTGAGTAAGGTACTGCCCATTTACTGTAAGGTACTGCTGGAGGAGAAGCATAAGCCGTACTTGGCAGAGATTATCATTGACGGATATACAGATACAGACGGCGATTACAGCTATAACCTGGAGCTTTCCCAGCAGCGTTCCCTGGCGGTTGCCCAGTATCTGCTGGATATTCAGCACCAGTTCCTTAATGATAAGCAGGTCGGGGATTTGGAGGATTACCTCACAGTAAACGGCCACTCCATGGCGAATCCGATCCTCGATGCAAACGGAAACGTGGACAAGGATGCATCCAGACGAGTGGAGGTTAAATTCCGCCTGAAGGATGACGAGATGATCGACGAGCTCAATAAAATCATGAGCAGTACAGATAATAAGAATAACCAGAATAATCAGAATAACCAGGATAAAAAAGAGTCTTAAGCAAGAGATTACCGGGAGGACAATCGGAGAGCATCCGATTTGTCTGCCCGGTGTTTTTTTGTGCAGCAAAAAAATATTTAAATTCTCAGTCAGGTTATCATAGCCAGCAGCGTTATATTTAATATGAGCGGCTCAATAAGGAAAGAGAGGTGATGAAGAGTTGTTTCAAAAGAAAAAAGCAAAAGAGAAGGAACGCAGGCTGTTGGAAGAGCTTTATACGCAGTATGAGCAGAAGATGTATGCTGCGGCCTATTCCATTCTCGGACACGTGGACCAGGCCGAGGATGCGGTACAGGACGCGTTTATTAAATTAGTCAGGTATCTGCCGTTAATAGAAAATGTAGAGGATACAAACACCGGAAGACTGGTGATGCGGGTTTTAAAAACCACAGCCATTGACCAGTACCGCAGGAACCATCGTGAATCAGAGCATACGGCCTCCGTAGAGTATCTGGAGGATCGGAAAACCGCTGTGTTTCCCATGCAGGCAGTGGAGGACAGGAAATACTTGATCAGCCTGCTTTACCGTCTTCCGGAAAACTCATTGGAGATAATCAGGCTGCGCTGTTACTATGGATTTACAGCCAGTGAGACGGCGCAGATATTAGGGATTACCGAGGATGCAGTGAATAAGCGGCTGGAACGAGCGCGCAGACAAATCCAGAACAATGAAGGAGTTGAGATAAATGAGCGAAAAAAATACCAGGAAAATATTAGAGAATTTAGGAGAGCTTGTCCAGGAAAATCAGTGTGAGTCTCTGGAGAGTGAGCATGTTTTTTCCAGGAGATATGAGGATAGAAAAGCCAAGCTTTTAAATAGCGTAGGCCCGGAAACAGTGAAGTATCACAGATATCGTTTCAGCCGTCCTGCTGTGGCAGCAGTGTCTCTTTGCGCGGCGGTTGCTTTGGTAGGCAGTGTGTATGCTGCCGTTAAGCTTCTTAATACCAGTGTGGACTATGATGCTGACAACTCTCAGATCACGATTGCCAATGACCTTAATTCAGATACATATATTCCACCGATTGAGATTACGCCCAAATATCTGCCGGAGGGGTATGAGAAATGGGATGACGGGAAATATTCCTACGGCGGAGAATATGGTGCGGACGGCATCAGCATGACAGATGCCAGCCTTACGAAAACAGAGCAGTTTCAGGATGTAAGCGGCTGTGAGGAAATTCCCCTTGAGCAGTCAAAGCTATATCTGATCAGCCGGGAGGGATATTCGTACCCCTATATTGCTCTGCTGTCCTTTGAGGAATCCGGCCACACGGTGATGCTCTATTTCAGCCAGGATGTATCCAGGGAAGAATTGCTTAAGGTTTGCGAAAACATTGAGATTAAAGAGGTTCCCGAGCAGGACCCGGATCATACCTATCAGGCATTTGCCTATGAATCTGAAATGCTCGAGGTCGAGGAGGTTGAGACATTAGATGTGAGTGTTCCCAAGGAAAGTATTGTGTCAATGCAGGAACCCTTCCGTCAGTTAGGAAATATTGGTAATCCGGAGCAGGCGAATATCCAGGTGACGGTTACCAATGTAAATGTGAAAGACAAAGCAGATAAATCCCTGATTACAGAAAATACCGTGTATGATTATGAGGAAGTAACGGAGAATCTGGGGGAGGATGGAAGTCTGCCTGAATATACGCTCACTGCGGATTATTGGAACCCGGAAGAAAAGAAAATAGAGAGTACCACACTTGGAACTTATCCTGTGAAATATGTAGAGGTAGAGGCTGTGATGGAGAATCTTGGGGAAACGGATGAGCCGGATGTGAATGCCCAGCCACAGTACTGCTCACTTGTACAGGACAGTGACGGAGGTTTCAAGGCTCTTATGTTTGAGGAGGATAAGCTCGATTCAAAGGAAAAAGAATGGAGAGGCTGCTCGAGATATCCTCTGAATACGGATCACTTCCCGTTTTATTTCGACAGCTCTGCATTCCCGGGAGACTCTCATTTCTTTAATACCGCCCTCAAGGCAGGCGAGAAAAAGACTGTCCGATATGGCTTTGCCGTGCCGGAGCACTGGCTGGACAATCTGTATCTCGCTTACGGATCATGCGGTGAGGGTGACGATGTGGGTACTGTATATGTAAAACTGGATACGGAAAACAATTAAGCAGCAAGTACAAATATAGTGTGACTGAATTAATCCAGCTTTGCCAGCGCTTCCTCAGAGACGATTTTCTTACGCACACAGAGGAAGATGATTCCGGCAGTCGTTGCGGCTGTGATGTCCGAGATTGGCTCTGAGTAATAAATACCCATGACACCGAAGAATTTCGGAAGAATCAAAGCCAGCGGAATGAGCAGGATGACCTTACGCAAAAGAGCAATGAACAGAGATATTTTTGCCTGGCCAAGGCCCATGAAGGTGGTCTGGCACCCCATCTGTATTCCGAAGATCCAGATTCCGGACATGAAGATAGGCATAACCTTGCCGATCAGGTCGATCAATTCCTTGTTTGAGGTAAAGATTCCGGCAAAAACAGTGGGGAAGCTTACCGTGCAGAGGCAGGCCGCCGTAGCTACCATAAAGGTAAAGGCGATGGTCAGGCGGTAAGTTTTCTTCACTCTGTCAAACTTACGGGCACCGAAGTTGTAGCTGATGATTGGCTGGATGCCCTGGGTAAAGCCTTGTACCGGTACGACTACAAGCTGCATGACACTCTGCATGATGGTCATGGAGCCTACATACAGGTCGCCGCCATACGTCTGCAGTCCGCGGTTCAGCACGATATTGATCGCGCTCTCTGTAGCCTGCATGATAAAAGGAGAAATACCCAAAGCCATGACACTGCCGATAATACGGAAATCCGGCTTTAGGTTGCATTTACGGATACGCATTACCGTCTTTTTGGAAAACAGGAAACGCACCACCCAGATTGCGCTTAGTGCCTGGGAGATGATGGTGGCCAGGGCAGCGCCGCGTACATTCATGTGGAAGCCGAAGATAAAGATCGGGTCCAGGATAATGTTCGTCACCGCGCCGATGAGGACGGAGAGCATGGCGGTTTTGGCCTGTCCCTGGGAGGAGATGAACATATTAAGACCCAGGGCAAACTGTACAAAAATGGTACCAATCAAATAGATGGTAATGTAGTTCTCTGCATATACGATGGTCTGATCGCTGGCTCCGAACAGATAGAGGAGCGGACGCTTAAAGATCAGGAAGAATATGGTGAGTATGACAGAGAAAGCAAACAGCACGCTCACGCCGTTGCCAAGTATCTTTTCCGCGCGGTCCCGGTCTCCCTTGCCCAGTGCGATGGCTGCCAGAGGTGCCCCTCCGGCGCCGATGAAGGCGCTGAATGCGGAAATGAGCATGATGATAGGGAAGGTAAGCCCTACGCCTGTGAGGGCAATATGGCCGATCTCCTCAATGTGGCCGATGTACATGCGGTCCACGATGTTGTAAAGTACATTGATGAGCTGGGCGATGACCGAAGGGATGGCAAGACTTACCATCAGCTTAGGGATTGGCATGGTGCCCAGCTTTTGATCACGGTTTTGTTCCATTATAATCAACCTCGTTCCTAATCAAAATAGACACCTGCACTTGTGAAGTGCAGGTGTTCTTGTATATTATAAGACTAGAAATGGGAAAACGCAACAGGTTCGTAGAAAAAACCGCCGGCAAGGGTCCGGCGGTTTTTGAAAGCGGTTTTTTATTTATTTGGAAGCGGTGCTTAAAGCTCCTGCGGGGGTGGTCACAGTACGGATCTGCGTCAGCGCTTTGGATACAGCGGGGACGGAGATAACGATGACAGTGAGCACACCCTCCAGCAGTATGTAGCTGTAGTTATAGATGATCGGATAGAGGGCTGCCAGTGACTGCGGGAAATTCTCCGGCATGTAGTCCATCCAGTATAAGTATCCGCCCAGAGCGTGAAAAGCGCCTCTGGCCAGGATTGCGATCAGGTAAGCCTTAAGAAGTCCGTGCTTTTTCGATTTTGAAAAGAGCCCGGACAGGCCCATGGCTCCGAAAGCCAGGATATAATCGCAGCATACCTGGAAGAGTGAGAGTACATAAGGCTCCTGGAGAAACTGGAAGATACCGTAAACCAGGCCTGTGAGTATTCCCACCTTCACCCCGTACCAATAGCCGATCAGGGCGATGAAGAGCATGCTGAAAAGAGTGACAGAACCGCCGAAGGGCAGCTTGAACACCCGGATGTATGAGGCGACGTAGGCGAGAGCCAGAGCTACCGCACAGGTCACCAGCTGTTGAGTTGTCATTTTCTTTGTGGAACTGTTTCTGTTACAGAGATAAACCACAACAGCGATTAGAATCAGCGCAGCTATGATCGTAGCTGCGTAGCCTGCTGTGGTCAGACCGCCGTCTGCGGTCACCAGAGACTTAAACATATTCATTTTCCTCCTTACGTTGGCATTATCCAAATCAAGTTTAAAGGTCGAAGCCCCGCTTCCTCTCAGCCTGCTTACGCAAGCTCCCTTGGTTCAATAATTTAGTATAGCACAGTATTTTGCCAGGAGCAAGAAAAATGGTGTTAATTTTAAAACAATTGTGGTATGATATTAAGAGTTTAGGAAGGTCTGTGCATTTACTGTGCTGGCCATAAGGAAACGTAAGTATTGAAAAAGAAAGGAAGAAAAGAATGAATATATTCTTAGGTTTGATGATACCTTTTATTGGAACCACCTTAGGCTCTGCTTGTGTATTTTTTATGAGAAGAGAATTAAGGCCGCTGGTTCAGAAATCCTTCCTTGGTTTCGCTTCAGGGGTGATGGTGGCTGCTTCGGTGTGGTCTCTTTTGATTCCGGCGATGGATATGAGCGAGGGAATGGGCCGCTTTGCATTTGTACCTGCAGCGGTGGGATTTTTGATCGGCATTGGTTTCCTTTTATTGATGGACAAGATTGTGCCTCATCTGCATCTGGGCTGCGATGAGTCCGAGGGACCAAAGTGTTCTCTGAAAAAGACGACGATGTTAGTTTTGGCAGTCACTCTTCACAATATACCCGAGGGACTTTCCGCGGGTGCTGTTTTTGCGGGGGTTCTTTCCGGGAATGATTCCGTGACCATGGCCGGAGCTTTCGCCCTGGCAGTGGGAATCGCAATCCAGAACTTTCCGGAGGGTGCGATCATCTCTATGCCGCTTCGCGGTGACGGCTACAGCAGAGGAAGGGCTTTTCTCTATGGCACCGCATCCGGTGCGGTAGAGCCTGTGGCAGGTGCCGTAACCCTGCTTCTTGCAGCGTATATCACGCCTGTGCTGCCGTATCTCCTGGCCTTTGCAGCGGGAGCTATGATTTATGTGGTCGTGGAGGAGCTGATTCCTGAGGCCAGCGAAGGAGAGCACAGCAATGTGGCGACGATTGCCTTTGCCGTTGGCTTCGTGCTGATGATGGTTCTCGATGTGGCGCTTGGATAAGAGTTATTATAGTATGAAATATAAGGAGTAGGAAAATGTCCGGTAAAATTGGAAGAAATGACCCCTGTTGGTGCGGAAGCGGGAAAAAATACAAAAAATGCCACGAGGCTTTTGATGAAAAACTTGAGCAGCTTCGACAGAAAGGCTTTCCAGTGATTTCTCATGATTTGATTAAAACACCTCAGCAGGTGCAGAGGATTAAGGAAAGCTGTAAGATCAATATCGCGATCCTTGACTATGTGGCAGAGCATATCGGCCCTGGTGTGAGCACGGAGGAGATCAACCGCTGGGTGCACGAGCAGACAGTCAAGCACGGCGGGATTCCCGCGCCCCTTGGGTATGACGGTTTTCCGAAAAGTGTATGTACCTCTATCAACGAGGTTGTGTGCCACGGAATCCCCTCTGAGGAGGAAGTGCTAAAAGAGGGAGATATCATCAATGTGGATGTTTCCACCATTTATCAGGGATATTTCTCTGACTCCTCACGAATGTTCTGTATCGGAAAGGTGAGTCCGGAGAAAGAAAAGCTGGTGCAGGTGGTTAAGGAGTGTGTGGAAATCGGAGTTTCTAAAGTGAAGCCCTGGACGCCTATCGGGAATATGGGCCATGCGGTTCATGAACACGCTTTGGAAAACGGGTATACGGTGGTGCAGCAGATCGGCGGCCACGGGATTGGCCTGGAATTCCACGAGGATCCCTGGGTAAGCTATGTATCCTCGGACAACAGCGGCGTACTCATGGTGCCGGGCATGATGTTCACCATTGAGCCTATGGTAAACATGGGAAGCGATGAAATCTACACCGATGAAAACGATGGCTGGACCGTGCGCACCGCAGACGGCAAGCCCTCCGCCCAGTGGGAAGTGACTGTGTTGGTGACTGAGGATGGGTGTGAGGTGATTTGTTATTGACTGTCACTTAATTCAATATATCCGCAGATTGATACGTTGATGCGTTGATGAATTGATGTAAAATTACAAAAAAGTATTGACAATGAATTTTTGCTGTATTATACTGTTTTCAGAAAAAGGAACAAACCGATGAGCAAGAGTAGTACAGGATGGCAGATGCGCACAGAGAGTTGTCCACAGGTGAGAGGACAGCGGCGGAGTTTTTCTGGAATGGACTTGCGAGGGCAGACTGAAACCTGTGAGGGAGTAGGAACTGACGGGAGACCCCATCCGTTATCAACCGGGGCGTGTATGATGGTACACGAATGGAGCGGACTGTTTATTTTACGGCAGTCAATTTGGGTGGTATCGCAGAAGTATAAGCTTTTGTCCCATAACAATTAATGTTAGGGGGCAGGAGCTTTTTTTATTGTTGATAAAATTGAGCAATTCAATTTCAAAAAGCCCACATGTCCCCATGCATCAAAGGAGGACGACATCATGAAAACAGAAGTAAACAGATTAATGGAATTGGCCGGGGAATATCCCATTCTTCCGGTAAGCAAAGAGATTTACGCAGACATTATCACTCCCATTGGTATCCTGAAAAAACTGACGGCGAGGAGTAAACGCTGCTTCCTGCTGGAAAGTGTGGAGGGCAGTGAACGATGGGCCAGGTATTCGTTCCTTGGGTATGAGCCGTTGCTGCGTATTACCGGAAAGGACCATAAGGTTACGATTGAGAGAAATGACGGCGGAAGGATAACAGCCGCAGGTATGGATGCTGCAGAAACGATTACTTCAGAAACGGCCTCCATAATAACTCTCAACACGGAAAATCCTCTGGAAATCATCCGCGGACTCATGAAGGAATTCCGGGCTCCGTCTCTTCCGGAGATGCCTCCCTTTGCCGGAGGCCTGGTGGGATATTACGGCTACTCCATGATCCATTACGCAGAACCGGAGCTGATACTGAAAAGCGGGGATTTCCCGGATTTTGACCTGATGCTTTTTGAAAAAGTGATTGTCTACGACCACCTGAAACAGAAAATCCAACTGATCTACAATATGAAAACCGACCGTCTCCTGGAGAACTACGGCAAAGCCACAGCAGCGCTTGAACGGATGGCCGCATTTTTAAGGGAGCCTGTACCAGCGGAGAGTGATCCGGTCCCAGCCAAAGTAGATTTCACCTGCAATTTCAGTAAGGAGGAATATTGCAGGGTGGTGGAAAAGACGAAGGAATATATTCGCAAGGGAGACATTTTCCAGGCTGTAATCTCCCGTCAGTTTGAGAGTGCTTATAGCAAAAGCCTTTTAAACGCTTACCGTGTGCTGCGCACCACCAACCCCTCCCCGTATATGGTGTATCTCAAAATCGATGACCTGGAAGTGATGTGCAGCTCTCCGGAAACGCTGGTGCGTCTGGAGCATGGCAGATTAACAACCTTCCCGGTAGCAGGTTCCAGGCCAAGAGGCGCGGATGAGACTGAAGACATTGCCCTGGAAAAAGAGCTTCTGTCAGACGAAAAGGAGCTTTCCGAGCACAATATGCTGGTAGATTTAGGACGGAACGACCTTGGGAAAATCTCCCGGTTTGGTTCCGTGGAAGTCACAAGATACAAGATGATCCACAGGTATTCAAGAATCATGCACATTTGCTCCCAGGTGGAGGGTGATATCCGGGAGGACTTTGACGGACTGGACGCGGTGGAGGCGGTCTTACCCGCCGGGACACTTTCCGGAGCGCCGAAAATCAGGGCGTGCCAGATTATCGAGGAGCTGGAAAAGGCTCCGAGGGGAATTTACGGCGGAGCGTTAGGCTATCTGGACTTCACGGGAAACCTGGACACCTGTATTGCCATCCGTATGGCAGTGAAAAAGAACGGCAAGGTGTATGTACAGGCAGGTGGAGGAATCGTGGCAGACAGCATCCCGGAAAAGGAATATGAGGAATCTGCGAACAAAGCACAGGCCGTAATGCGGGCGCTTAAGCAGGCAGAGGAGGTGGAGAGATGATACTCTTGATTGACAATTACGACAGCTTTTCCTATAACCTGTATCAGATGTTGGGAGCCATCCGGCCTGATATAAAGGTGATCCGGAACCGGGAGCTTTCCCCGGAGGAAATCCTGGAACTAAATCCGGAGGCCATCGTTATCTCTCCCGGTCCGGGCAGACCGGCGGAGGCTGGTATCTGTGAATCGCTCATACAAAAGATTGCAGAAAATCAGATAAAGATTCCAATCCTTGGCGTATGTCTGGGGCATCAGGGAATCTGCGAGGCGCTGGGAGGGCGTGTGAGCCTTGCGCATGAACTCATGCACGGCAGACAGGATAAGCTCCGGCTCATTGCTCCCTGTACGCTGTTTCAGGGACTGAATGAAGAGCTTGAGGCAGCGAGATACCATTCCCTTATCGTGGAGCCTGAAGGGCTGCCGAAGGAGCTTGAAGTCACAGCCCTTTCACATGCGGGCGAGATCATGGCTGTGCAGCACAGGACGCTCCCCATTTATGGATTACAGTTTCACCCGGAATCCATACTCACGCCGGAGGGAAATAAAATATTAGAAAATTTCATAGGTTTAACCCGATAAGAATAAGGAGGACATCAATGATGATGAAGGATGCGATTTACCATGTAACAAACGGAGAGGATTTAAATTTTGACGAAGCGAAGGCTGTGATGGGAGAGATGATGGACGGTACCGCCACCCAGGCCCAGATGGGCGGATTTCTCACAGCTTTGCGTATCAAAGGAGAGACGATAGAGGAGATAACTGCCTTTGCGGAGGTAATGCGTGAGAAAGGGATTAAGATTCATCCAGTGCGCGAGGTGATAGATATTGTAGGAACAGGCGGAGATGAGGTGGGCACCTTTAATATTTCCACCACCGCAGCTTTTGTGGTGGCCGCGGGCGGGGTTCCGGTAGCCAAGCACGGCAACCGCAGCGTCTCAAGCAAAAGCGGCGCCGCTGACGTTCTGGAGCGTCTGGGCGTAGCGTTAAACTTAAGCGCAGAGCAGAATGAGGCCGTGCTCAAAAAATGCGACGTTTGCTTCCTTTTTGCCCCGGCTTATCATTCCTCCATGCGGTATGCAGCCCCTGTGCGGAAAGAGCTGGGAGTACGCACCGTATTTAATATTCTGGGACCGCTGTCCAATCCGGCAGCGGCGACCATGCAGCTCTTAGGCGTATATGACAAGGAACTGGCGCCTGCCCTGGCCCGGGTGCTCTCCAATTTAGGAGTCAACAGAGGCGTGGTGGTGTGCGGCTCTGACGGTCTGGACGAGATTACCCTCACCGGGGAGACCTATGTATATGAAATACGTTTTGGTGAAATCACTTCCTATACCATCACCCCGGAACAGTTCGGACTTAAGAGCTGTTCGTTGTCCGAGCTTATCGGTGGCTCACCGGAGGAAAATGCACAAATTACTTTAGATATCCTTCAGGGAAAGGAGCGTGGGCCAAAGCGTGACATTATTCTCATGAATGCAGGCATGAGTCTTTATCTCGGTAAGGACGGCATCAGCCTTGCGGACGGTATCCACATGGCCGCAGAGCTTATCGACAGCGGCAAGGCCTATAAAAAGCTTGAGGAATTTATCCGCCTTACAAAGGAGGCAGAGGGAGGAAGCCATGATTCTTGATAAAATAGCCGCGGATACCAGAATCCGTGTGGAGGAAGCCAAAAAGGCCGTCTCCCCGGAGGAGATGAAAGCAAGGGCTCTTCAGATGAATTCTAGCACAGGCTTTCCCTTTGAGAAGGTATTCCAGGCGCCTGGCCTACACTTTATCTGTGAGGTGAAAAAGGCATCCCCCTCCAAAGGGCTTATCGCCGCGGACTTTCCATATGTGGAGATTGCCAGGGAATACGAAAGAGCAGGTGCAGGGGCCATATCGGTGCTCACGGAGCCCCACTTTTTCCAGGGAAGCAACGAGTATCTCAGGGAAATCCGCGGTGCGGTTTCCCTTCCGATTCTCCGCAAGGACTTTACCATCGATTCGTATCAGATATACGAGGCAAAAACCATCGGAGCCGACGCTGTGCTTTTGATCGCCGCACTCCTGGACGGGGCTGCTATACAGGAATACATTTATCTCTGTGATATCCTGGGGCTCTCGGCTCTGGTGGAGGTGCATGATGAAAGTGAGCTGATGACGGCAGTGCATGCAGGTGCAAGACTGGTTGGTGTGAATAACCGCAATCTCAAGGATTTCACAGTGAATCTGGGCAACAGCCTCCGCCTGAGGGAGCTGGCACCCAGGAAAATCCCCTTTATCGCAGAGAGCGGTATCAAGACAAGCGAGGATGTAGCCCGGCTCTACAATAAGGGTGTGAACGGAATCCTGGTGGGAGAAACCCTGATGAGAGCACAGGATAAAGGCGCTATGCTGCGAACCTTGGCTGCTGGCGGAGGTTGTATGAATGAGAATTAAAATATGCGGAATCCGCCGGATGGAGGATGTGGAAATTCTAAACCGCTATAAACCGGACTATGCAGGCTTTGTATTTGCCGAAAGCAAGAGGAAGGTAAGCCCTGAGCAGGCGCAGCGTCTCAGGTCTGCATTGAATCCCGACATCCGCACAGTGGGCGTATTCGTAAATGAAAAACCGGAAACCATAATCAATCTTGCCGACAAGGGTGTAATTGATATGATACAGCTCCACGGTGACGAGGACGAGACAGATATTCTCTTGCTCAAGCAATGGACCGAGAAGCCTGTCATCAAGGCGGTCCGGGTGAAGTCACCGGAATATGTGGAAGAAATGCAAAGGCTGCCCTGCGATTACCTGCTGCTTGATACGTATGAGGCAGACCACTATGGCGGCACAGGCAGGATGTTTGACCTGAACCTCCTGCCGCCGCTTTCCAAGCCGTACTTCCTGGCAGGCGGGCTTTCTCCGGGAAATGTGCGGGAAAGACTTACCGGGCTTAGCAATCCTCCATTCGGTGTGGATGTAAGCAGCGGCGTGGAGACAGAAGGTTATAAAGACGAAAATAAAATCACGGATTTTTTAAGAGAGGTAAGACAATGGAAGTAAAAAACAAAGAGAAAAAAGGCCGTTTCGGCGAATTCGGCGGGCAATACATCCCGGAGACACTTATGAGAGCCGTACAGGAACTGGAAGAGGCATATGAGCACTATAAAAACGATCCCCAATTCAACGCAGAGCTTGACGACCTTCTGAAAAACTACGCGGGTCGTCCCTCCCTTTTATACTACGCGGAAAAGATGACCAAGGACCTGGGAGGCGCGAAAATCTATCTCAAACGCGAGGATTTAAACCACACCGGCTCACATAAAATCAACAACGTCCTCGGCCAGGTGCTCCTTGCCAAGAAAATGGGCAAAACACGCGTCATCGCCGAGACAGGAGCCGGACAGCACGGGGTGGCCACAGCCACGGCAGCAGCCCTTATGGGTATGGAATGCGAGGTCTACATGGGCAAGGAAGACACAGACCGTCAGGCCCTCAATGTCTTCCGTATGGAGCTTCTGGGAGCTAAGGTGCATCCGGTCACCAGCGGCACCATGACCCTAAAGGACGCAGTGAATGAGACGATGCGGGAATGGACAAGAAGAATGGATGACACCCTCTACGTACTGGGCTCCGTCATGGGACCACATCCCTTCCCCACTATTGTCCGTGATTTCCAGAAAGTGATCAGCCGGGAGATTAAGGAGCAGCTTATGGAAAGGGAAGGACGTCTGCCCGATGCTGTACTTGCCTGTGTGGGCGGAGGCAGCAATGCCATGGGAGCGTTCTATGAATTTATCGGTGATGAGAGCGTGCAGTTGATCGGCTGTGAGGCAGCAGGCCACGGAGTGGATACGGACAAGCACGCGGCGACTATTGCCAAGGGCAGTACCGGAGTGTTCCACGGCATGAAATCACTATTCTGCCAGGATGAATATGGCCAGATAGCTCCCGTTTATTCCATCTCCGCAGGTCTGGACTATCCGGGAATCGGACCCGAGCACGCCGATCTGGCGGAAACAGGCCGGGCACAGTATGTCCCGGTGACAGATGATGAGGCAGTGGACGCGTTCGAATATCTTTCCCGTATGGAAGGCATCATCCCGGCTGTGGAGAGTGCTCATGCAGTGGCCTATGCGCGTAAGCTGGCTCCCCAAATGGGAAAAGATAAAATCATGGTGATAAATATTTCCGGGAGAGGAGACAAGGATGTGGCAGCCATTGCCAGATATAAGGGGGTAAATCTTTATGAGTAGAATCAAAGAAGCGTTTGCGCATGGGAAGGCATTCATTCCCTTTATCACCGGGGGCGACCCGGATCTGGACACCACAAAAGAGCTGATCATCGCCATGGAGGAGGCCGGGGCTGACCTTATCGAAATCGGCCTGCCCTTTTCTGACCCCGTGGCAGAGGGCGTGGTCATCCAGGAGGCAAATGAGCGTGCTTTAAGCGCCGGATGTACCACAGACAAGCTGCTTGATATGGTGAAGGAAGCGAGGAAAACCGTGAAGGTTCCCATGGTGTTCCTGACCTATGTGAATCCGGTGTTTACTTACGGCAAGGTGAAATTTATGGAACGCTGTGTGGAGTGCGGCATCGACGGTCTGATCATACCGGACCTGCCCTATGAGGAAAAGGATGAGCTCTCCGGTGTATGTGAGGAATACGGTGTGGATTTGATTTCTCTCATTGCGCCTACATCCCGAGAGCGGATACTCACCATTGCCCGGGAGGCCAAGGGCTTTCTGTATATTGTTTCCTCTCTGGGAGTGACCGGAGTGCGAAGCGAGATAAGTACAGATATTGCCGGAATGACGGCTATGGTGAGGGAGGTAACGGATCTTCCCTGCGCGGTGGGATTCGGTATTTCCACACCGGAGCAGGCAAGAGAAATGGCAGCCTTGTCCGACGGAGCCATCGTCGGTTCGGCAATTGTGCGTCTCGTGGCGGAAAAAGGCCGTGACAGCGTGCCCGCAGTACAGGAATATGTGAAAAAAATGAAAGATGCTGTAAAAACCGCTTGCAATGAACAGGCTTCTATTGTATAATCGTTTGTGTTGTGAAAAAAGATGGTCCTCTGTTACAGATATATGTATTAAGAACATCCAGAAGAATAGGAGAGAATAACATGAACGAAATTATCAGAAACATTGAAGCCGCTCAGTTAAAAGCGGAAGTGCCGCAGTTCTGCGTAGGCGACACCGTAAGAGTGCACGCTATGATCAAAGAGGGAACCCGTGAGAGAATCCAGGTATTCGAGGGAACCGTACTTAAGAAACAGGGCGGAAGCACAAGAGCAACCTTTACAGTAAGAAAGAATTCCGGTGGTATCGGTGTTGAGAAAACATGGCCGCTGCATTCCCCACACGTAGTTAAAGTAGAAGTTATCCGCCGTGGTAAAGTACGTCGTGCAAAACTGAACTACTTAAGAGACCGCGTAGGTAAATCTGCAAAGGTAAAAGAGCGCGTGAAATAATTTCATAGTATTATGAGGCAGGGACAATTACTTAGGTATTGTCCCTCTTTTTCCATCATGGAGATTGTACAGATGAAAGCGAAAAATTGGAAGAAAAATAAAAAGCTGATAGAAGCCAAAGAGAAGCTGGAGGACCAGAAGGTAAGAAAGGTGATCACCTGGATTTTCGAGATTGTGGTCACCCTGGTTTTCGCAGCGGTTGTGGCAATCGTAATGTTCCAGTCCGTGACTATGCAGGAGAGCTCCATGGAGCCAACCTTGTCCGTGGGCGACAAGTTTTTTATGAACCGCGTGGTTTATACGGTATCTTCTCCTGAGAGAGGGGATATCATCGTGTTTAAGACCAACGCAAGTGACGATGCGGCGCTGCATATCCGCCGTGTGATCGGCCTGCCCGGAGATACGGTGCAGATCGTGGACGGCCGTGTGCTGATCAACGGCGAGACCTATAAAGAAGGCAAGGATTTCCCCACAATCAGCAATGCCGGGATGGCTGCCAAGCCAGTGACTCTGGAGAACGGGGAATACTTTGTCCTGGGTGACAACCGCAACAACAGCGAGGACAGCCGCTACGGCGATATCGGCAAGGTGAAGAAGAAGTATATCGTGGGAAAATTGTGGTTTACGATTTCCCCGGTAAAGAAAATCGGATTTTTGAAAGGTTAAAATATAGTATGAATGTACAGTGGTACCCGGGTCATATGACCAAAGCAAAGAGACAGATGCAGGAAGACATTAAGCTGATTGATTTGATCATTGAGCTGGTGGATGCCCGCGTGCCTCTTTCCAGCAGAAATCCTGACATAGACGAGCTGGGAAAGAACAAGGCAAGACTGATTCTGCTGAATAAGGCAGATTTAGCCGACGAGCGTCAGAATGAGGCTTGGAAAGCATATTTCCAGGAAAAGGGATTCTTTGTCGTAAAGGTGGACTCCCGCAACGGCGCCGGAATGAAGGCCATCCAGAGCGTGATCCAGGAAGCCTGTAAGGAGAAAACAGAGCGCGACAGGAGGAGAGGTATCAAGAACCGCCCGATCCGCGCCATGGTGGTGGGCATTCCCAATGTGGGGAAATCAACCTTTATCAATACCTTTGCGGGCAAGGCGTGTGCGAAAACAGGCAATAAGCCGGGTGTGACCAAGGGAAAACAGTGGATACGTCTCAATAAAGGCGTAGAGCTTCTCGATACCCCGGGAATCCTCTGGCCCAAGTTCGAGGACCAGAACGTGGGTATCCGTCTGGCTTATGTAGGCTCCATCAAGGACGATATCCTCAATATGGAGGAGCTTGCCCTGGGGTTGATCGACTATCTGAGAGTAAAGTATCCCGGTGTGCTTGCGGCCCGCTGCCAAATCAGCGAGGAGGGGACGGCTGTCGAGGTTCTGGCAGCAATCGCGAAAGCCAGAGGCTGTCTGAAAAAGGGTGAGGAGCTGGATTACGCGAAAGCTTCTTCTATCCTTTTTGAAGAATTCCGTTCCGGTAAGCTTGGGCGCATTACCTTGGAGTGGTGCGGGGAGGCATAAAACAAATGATAACAATTGCAGAAATCAAGGCAGAATTCGCCGCGGCAGCGCCCGACGGCTATTCTGCCTTGTATGAAAAATACGCAGGGGATGAACGAAGCGGTGTACGCAAGCTCCTGGAGCAGTTCCGTAAAAAGGAAGAAGCTCTGGAGGCGGAGAAAGCGCGCATAGAGGCCATGAAGGTTTATGAGGCCAAGTATGAGCATCTGGGTTATATCTGCGGCATTGACGAGGTGGGCAGAGGCCCTCTCGCAGGTCCGGTGGTGGCCGGAGCCGTGATTCTACCCAAGGACTGCAAAATCCTCTGGCTCAACGATTCCAAACAGCTTTCCGCGAAAAAACGCGAGGAGCTTTATGACGTGATCATGGAGGAGGCGGTTGCCGTGAGCCTCGGTATGGCGAGCCCGGCGCGGATTGACGAGATAAACATCCTCCAGGCCACTTATGAGGCTATGCGTCAGGCTGTGGCAGGGCTTAAGGTGACGCCGCAGGTGCTTCTGAACGATGCGGTGACTATCCCGGGAATCACCATTCCCCAGGTCCCCATCATCAAGGGCGATGCCAAAAGCGTGTCCATTGCCGCAGCCAGCATTGTGGCGAAAGTCACCAGGGACAGGATGATGGTGGAATATGATAAGGTCATGCCGGAGTATGGCTTTGCGGCAAACAAAGGTTACGGCGCCGCGGCCCACATAGAGGCCATCCGGAAATACGGACCAAGCCCTATCCACAGAGCGAGCTTTATTAAGAACTTTGTATAGTGGCTGCAAAGTGTACTTTTTACATATGATACCTACACAATATAAGAAATGAGCGGAATAAGTTGAACGAAAATAAGCGCAGAATCGGAGGCTTTTACGAGCAGCTTGCCGGGGAGTATCTGACAGAGCAGGGCTTGACCATTGTGGAGTATAATTACCGCTGCCGCAGCGGAGAGGTGGATTTGATTGCCAGGGATGGTGATTATCTCGTGTTTGTGGAGGTGAAATACAGAAGCAGTGAGGATGCAGGCGGCCCGCTGGCGGCTGTGGGTCATACGAAGCAGCGAATCATCAGCAGGGTAGCGAAATTTTATCTGCTGTCACATTACAATACGATGGATATAGCCTGCCGTTTCGATGTGGTCGGTTTCCACGACTCAGAAGTCCAGTGGGTGAAAAATGCCTTTGATTACTGCTCGTAAGGCTTTTGATGACTATACATAAAACGTGTTTTAAAAGTCGTACTCTGTGAAATTACCGAGCGTGGATTGAAAAATGGGGATTTACAATGAATATTATCTGGCACGATGAGCAAATGCCGAAAATGAAAGTAAATGAAAAGAATGGTGTAACTTATCTTACGTACCCTCAATTGGAAGCGATTCCCGGTGTGGTGCATGGCTTCAGCACGCGCTTGGGAGGGGTGAGTGAAGGAATCTATTCCTCCATGAATTTAAGCTTTACAAGGGGCGATGATGAGAGCGCCGTGCGTGAAAATTACCGACTCCTGGGGGCTGCCGTGGGCTTTGCGCCTGAGGATATCGTGACCTCAGACCAGACCCATACCACCAATGTGCGTCTTATCACCGCGGAGGACAGAGGAAACGGAATTACGAAGCCCAGGCCTTATACGGACGTGGACGGCATGGTGACGAACGTGCCGGGACTTGTGCTGGCAACCTTTTACGCGGACTGTGTACCCCTCTATTTTGTGGACCCGGTACGCCGCGCAGTCGGTCTGTCTCATTCCGGTTGGAGAGGCACTGCAGGAAAGATAGGCGCTGTGACTGTGGAGAAAATGAAAGCAGAATTCGGCTCGTCACCCGCGGATATCTATGCTGCAATAGGACCTTCCATATGTCAAGATTGTTATGAAGTAAGCGGAGATGTGATCAAACAGTTCCAAAGCGTTTTTGCAAGGAAATACTGGGAGTGGCTTTACTATGCCAAGGATAACGGGCACTTCCAGCTTAATCTGTGGGAGGCTAACCGAATCATTCTCATGGAGGCGGGGATTCCCGAAAACCACATTTCCCTGCCTAACCTCTGTACCTGCTGTAATCCTGAGTTCCTTTTTTCTCACAGAGCCTCCAAAGGACGCAGAGGAAACCTCGGAGCCTTTTTGGGACTCACGGATTGAAAAGAGAATTACAAAAAGAATTATAAAAAGAGAATCCGAAGACGGATTCTCTTTTTGTTAGGATTGTGATAATAATATAATGTTATTCTTCGCGGATCTTTTTGATCAGCTCCATGATCTTTTCGTTGCTGGAGCGTACCTTTTCTACAGATACATCGTGGTTGATAATATCAATGATGCTGGCCAGGTATTTGCTCATGTTCGCCTCAATGTAGTATGGCTTGGTCAGCAGCTCGGGGAGGCGGTAGTTTAAGTTGGTAGTGATCACATTGTCCAGCCAGCCCTTTTCATAATACTCGTCAAATTTATCCAGTCCGTCTGTAAACAGTCCATAGGTGGTGCAGATGAATACACGGTTTGCGTGACGCTCCTTAATCTGCTTAGCCACGTCCAGCATACTTTCGCCGGAGGAGATCATGTCGTCGATGATGACAACATCCTTGCCCTCCACGGAATCACCAAGGAACTCATGAGCCACGATGGGGTTCTTGCCGTTCACGATGGTGGAGTAATCACGTCGTTTATAGAACATACCCATATCCACACCGAGAATATTCGAAAAGTATACGGCTCTGGACATAGCGCCCTCATCCGGGCTGATCACCATGAGATGGTCATTGTCCAGCTTAAAATCACGTACGTTTTTCACCAGTGCTTTCAGGAACTGATAGGTGGGGAAGAAATTGTCAAATCCGTTGAGCGGAATGGAATTCTGTACCCGGGGGTCATGAGCGTCGAAGGTAATGATATTCGCAACGCCCATATCACTCAATTCTCTGAGAGCCAGTGCACAGTCAAGAGATTCTCTTTTAGAACGGCGGTGCTGGCGTCCTTCATAAAGGAAAGGCATGATGACGTTGATGCGGTGCGCCTTGCCTGTGGCTGCGGAGATGATTCTCTTCAAATCCTGATAATGGTTATCGGGTGACATATGATTCTCATGACCACACACCGTGTAGGTGAGGCTGTAGTTTGTCACGTCCACCATGATATAGAGGTCTGTACCACGCACAGATTCTTTAATATATCCTTTGCCTTCTCCGGTACCGAAGCGTGGGCATTCACATTCCACCAGGAAGGATTTCTCACTGTAACCCTGCGGGATGATGTTAAGCTGCTTATTGGCGACCAGCTCCTTACGGAATTTTACCAGTTTTTTGTCTACTTCCTGCGCCAGCTCCTGACATCCTGCAAGGGCAGCGATGCGGATGGGTGCAACAGGCATAGATTTCTCCAGTAATTCTATATTCGGCATAATCTTCCTCCTAAGTATTCATAATGATTAGTATAGGACATTCATCAGATAACGAACTGTTAAGAACCACAAAACAGTGTATTCATAAATCAATTCATAATTACCGAGTCTATTACATTTATAACATTTGCCCTAAATAACGTCAAGGAATTTATTGATTTTTACTTTTAAAATTGGTATGATAAGATAATAATTCAGACAGGTCTGCGCATTCACTGCGCTGACCGTAAGAAAACGTAAATACTAATGGAGTGTGGAATGAAGAAGAGAAGACATATAATATCCAGAGTTCTGCCCGGGAGTATCGGGGAGGAGCTGGAGCTTGAGCCGGGGGATGTCCTGGCAGCCATCAATGACCAGCCGGTGGAGGATGTGTTTGATTACCGCTATCTGATCAACGACGAGCTTGTAGTGCTGCTTGTGGAAAAGGCAGACGGCGAGCTCTGGGAGCTGGAGGTGGAGAAAAATTTTGAAGATGACTTGGGAATTGAGTTCGAGAATGGACTCATGGATGAATACCGTTCCTGCTCTAATAAATGTATTTTTTGCTTTATCGACCAAATGCCGCCCGGGATGAGGGAAACCCTGTATTTTAAGGACGATGATTCGCGTCTGTCCTTTTTGCAGGGGAATTATGTGACCCTTACCAATATGAGTGAGCATGATATAGAGAGGATCATCCGCTACCATCTTGCGCCTATCAATATTTCCTTCCAGGCAATGAACCCGAAGCTCCGCTGCGAAATGCTTCACAATCGTTTTGCCGGGGATGCGCTTGCTAAGGTGGATAAGCTTTTTGAAGCCGGGATTGAGATGAACGGCCAGATTGTACTGTGCAAAGGTGTGAACGACGGCAGCGAGCTGGAGTATAGTCTTGAGAAGCTCAGTGCCTACGCGCCGGTCCTACGGAGCATCTCTGTGGTGCCTGTGGGCTTGACAAAGTATAGGGAAGGATTGTATCCTTTACAGGCGTTCACCCGTGAGGATGCGCGTGAGGTGCTTGCACAGATCAGACGCTGGCAGGATAAGATGTATGCAGAGCATGGGCTCCACTTTGTCCATGCCTCAGATGAGTGGTATATCCTTGCCGGAGAGGAGCTTCCCCGGGAAGAGAGCTATGATGGTTATCTGCAGCTGGAGAACGGCGTGGGTATGCTTCGGCTTCTGGATACAGAGGTCAAGGATGCTCTCTCAGAACTGCCGGGGGATGACCGTACAGTGAAGGCGTCCATAGCCACAGGTACTTTGGCAGCGCCTTTTATCGAGAAGCATACAGAGCGTATACGTGAGAAATTCCCGGGGACAGAGGTGAAGGTGTACCCTATAACCAATCATTTTTTCGGAGAGTGCATCACGGTTTCCGGGCTTATCACCGGAACAGATTTAAAGGAGCAGCTTCGCGGCCGCGATTTAGGGGAGAAACTGATACTTCCCTGCAACATGCTGCGAAGCGGCGAGGATGTGTTTCTGGATGACGTGACGGTAAAGGAGCTTTCCGAGGCTCTGGGGACAGAAATTGTAATAGCAGACGAGAGCGGCGGGGATTTCGTATCCGCTATCATTGATCCGCCTGATCATAGTAAACGTAAAAGGAGACAAATGTATGAGCAAACCAGTAGTAGCCATAGTGGGCAGGCCTAACGTAGGCAAATCCACCTTGTTCAACGCACTGGCCGGCGAGAAGATTTCCATTGTGAAGGATACGCCGGGCGTGACAAGGGACAGGATCTATGCGGATGTCACATGGCTTGATAAAGCCTTTACCCTCATTGACACCGGGGGTATTGAGCCGGACAGCAGCGATGTAATCCTTTCCCAAATGAGGGAGCAGGCGCAGATTGCCATTGATACGGCGGATGTGATTGTTTTTATCACAGATGTGCGCCAGGGTCTGGTGGATTCCGATTCCAAGGTTGCGGACATGCTCCGCAGAAGCGGGAAGCCGGTTGTCCTGGTGGTAAATAAGGTAGACAGCGTCCAGAAATATATGATGGATGTTTATGAGTTTTATAATCTCGGCATCGGTGAGCCGATTGGCATCTCCGCGGCGAACCGTATGGGACTTGGGGATATGCTGGACGAGGTAGTGAAGTATTTCCCGGAGGGTGCGGACGGAGAGGAAGAGGATGACATCCCGAAGATTGCAATCGTAGGGAAGCCTAACGTGGGTAAATCCTCCCTGATCAACAAGCTTCTCGGGGAGGAGAGAGTGATCGTGTCGGACATTGCCGGTACCACCAGAGATGCGGTGGATACCAAGGTTAGCTGGCAAGGGCGTGATTATGTATTTATCGATACCGCGGGACTTCGCCGTAAGGGGAAAATAAAAGAAGAGCTTGAGCGCTACAGTGTCATTCGTACTGTGACTGCTGTGGAGCGTGCCCACATTGTGGTGATCATGATCGACGCGGTGGAGGGTGTGACAGAGCAGGATGCGAAGATCGCGGGCATTGCCCATGAGCGTGGCAAGGGAGTGATCATTGCTGTGAATAAATGGGACGCGATTGAGAAGAATGACAAGACGATCTATAAGCACACCAACCGCATCCGCGAGGTGCTTGCTTACATGCCTTATGCGGAGCTTGTGTTTATCTCCGCCAAGACAGGTCTGAGGATTTCGAAGCTGTTTGAAACCATTGATACGGTGATTGAGAACCAGACTCTGCGTGTACAGACAGGTGTGCTCAATGAAATTCTTTCCGAGGCAGTGGCCATGCAGCAGCCGCCTTCTGACAAGGGTAAAAGGCTGAAAATCTTCTATATGACCCAGGTGGCTGTACGGCCGCCGACCTTTGTCATCTTTGTCAATGACAAGGAATTGATGCATTTTTCATACACCAGATATATAGAAAATAAAATCCGCGATGCGTTTGGCTTCCGCGGAACATCATTGAAATTTATCGTCCGTGAACGAGGGGAAAAGGATTGAGTATTATGGAACGTTTGATTTGTTTGGCGATTGGGTATGTGTGCGGGCTTTTTCAGACCTCCTACATTATCGGCAGGATGCACCAGACAGACATCCGTGAGCATGGAAGCGGAAATGCGGGCACCACGAACGCACTGCGTACTTTCGGTAAAAAGGCGGGGGCTCTCACTCTACTTGGGGATTGTCTGAAATGTATTGTGGCGATTTTGATCGTTAAGGCTCTGTACAGGGGGAGCAGCGCTGATATTCTGCCGCTTCTGAGTCTTTATGCGGCCGCGGGATGTGTGCTGGGGCATAACTTTCCGTTTTATCTGAACTTCCGTGGCGGTAAGGGTGTGGCGGCTTCTGTCGGACTTGTGATCGCGTTTGACTGGCGGATATTTTTAATCTGCTTTGTGGTGTTCTTCGGATTGTTTTTTACCACGCATTATGTGTCACTTTGTTCCATCAGCGCCTATCTGACCGCGCTTATCTGCCTGATCGTGTTCGGGGAGCTTGGGCATTACGGGATGGACGGGCCTCATACTATTGAGCTTTATCTTGTTATGGCGGCGCTGACAGCTTTGGCTGTTTACCGCCACAGAGCAAATATCGTACGTCTCTTTAAGGGGACGGAGAATAAAATCTTCCTTGGAAAATCCGGGGAGAAGAAAGCGTAAGAGGTGATTGATATGGCAAAAATCAGTGTACTAGGAGCAGGAAGCTGGGGAACTGCGTTGTCCCTTTTGTTATTTAACAACGGCCATGACGTGACGCTGTGGTCGGCTCTTCCGGACGAGGTAAACATGCTTCGTGAAAAGCGGGAGCATGCGTCTAAGCTTCCGGGTGTTAAGCTTCCCGAGGTGATGGAGATCACCACGGATCTGGAACGGTCGTTAAAGGACCCGGATGTGGCTGTGCTTGCCGTTCCTTCTCCTTTTACCAGAAGCACGGCGCATCAGATGGCACCCTATGTGCGGGAAGGACAGAAAATCGTCAATGTAGCCAAGGGCGTGGAGGAAAAAACGCTGATGACCTTAAGCGAGATCATTGAGCAGGAGATTCCCAATGCGGATGTGTGTGTGCTTTCCGGCCCGAGCCATGCGGAAGAGGTAGGCAAGGGGCTGCCGACCACCTGTGTGGTGAGCTCCCGCACGAGAGAGACAGCCGAATATCTGCAGAGCATTTTTATGAGCCCTGTTTTCCGCGTTTATACCACCCCGGATATCCTGGGCGTGGAGCTTGGCGGCGCGCTTAAAAATGTCATCGCTCTGGCGGCCGGAACTGCCGACGGACTTGGGTACGGGGATAATACAAAGGCTGCGCTGATCACCAGGGGTATTGCGGAGATTGCAAGGCTTGGCGTTATGATGGGGGCCAAGGCGGAAACCTTTTACGGACTTTCCGGGATTGGTGATCTGATCGTAACCTGTGCCAGCGTACACAGCCGTAACCGCAAGGCCGGCTATCTTATGGGCAAGGGTTACACAATGGACGAAGCCATGGCTGAGGTGAAGATGGTGGTGGAGGGCGTATATTCCGCCAAAGCTGCTAAGGGTCTTTCTGAGAAATATGAGGTGGAAATGCCCATCATCAATGAGGTGAACAAGGTGCTCTTTGAAGGCAAGCCTGCTTCAGAGGCAGTGATGGATCTGATGCTCAGAGATAAGAAGGTGGAAACGCCCATGCTTCCGTGGGAGGACTGATGATTGATTATCGGTTTGTCAAATTTAAGTCTGTGAAATAGAAGTCTGCAGAGACTATAATACTGTTCTAAGAAAAAGATAAAACCTGCGGGCAGGAAGCACTATCTGTAAAAGATGTGTTTCCTGCCCGCAGGTTTTTTGAATGATAGTTTAAAACTGAATGTCGCGCAGGTCCTCAGGTACATGAGAGCTGTGGAAATCCTGGTTGAGGGTATCGATGATATCCATATCCTCTTTCTCAATGGTAAAGTCAAAAATCGCGCCGTTGCTGGCAATGCGGTCAGAGTGAACGGATTTCGGGATGACCGAGATTCCTTTCTGTACAGCCCACCGAAGGCCGATCTGAGCGGGAGTCTTGGCGTATTTCGTACCCAGCACACACATGACATCGTTGTCAAGATAAGCACCCCGGGCCAGCGGAGCATAAGCCTGGACCACAATGCCGCTGTCCTGGCAGTATTCGATGAGCTCCCTGGGGTAGCATAAAGGATGACATTCAATCTGGTTTACAGCAGGTACAATGCCTGAAACCTTTTTCAGCTCCTCCAGGTGGCGTATTTCGAAATTACTAACGCCAATGGAGAGGGCGCGTCCTGAATCAAGAATCTTCTCGAACTCTTTCCAGGTGCTCAAGTAACATCCGGGCACGGGCCAGTGGATTAAATACAGATCCACATAATCCAGCTTCAGGCGCTCAAGGCTCCGTTCAAATGCGCCCTGAATATCTCCCAAACGCTGGGCAGTGTTCCATATCTTCGAGGTTACGAACAGATCCTTGCGGGGAACGCCGCATTTGGCAATCCCGCGGCCTACGTTTTCTTCGTTTTTATAAACAGAAGCTGTATCGATCAGACGGTAGCCTGCACTCACCGCGGCGGCAATCGCTGACTCAGCTTCGTTATCTCCGGTTGCTTTATACACTCCCAAACCTAATAGAGGCATTTCTCTGTCGTCGTTTAAAAAAACGGTATTTCTCAATGTAAATTCCTCCTCAATCCTCAATACTGTTTTTGTACTTGGCAAAGTATAGCATAAAAATGTGAAAGAATAACATCAATTATGTTACAAATTAGTTACCGGAAGAATGTTAAAAAAATAACAATAAAGTTAAAAGTATGACAATATTGCAAAAAACGGATAGTTTAAATACTTGAAAAGCAAAATTTTTGGTACTTTTTTATGATAATTACCTTGATAATCCTCTCAAAACGTTGTATAATGAACCCATATTGATAAATTCTTGTCATGAATTGTGCCCATTCCGGCATGTTTGTATGGCAGGAGCGAAGAAAGGAGCATATCTATGCACTTGGTAAAAGACGAAAACGGTAATCTCGTCCATCACGGACATGAGCATACACATGAGCACACTCACGACGGCGGTGTGACTCACAGCCATACCCACAGCCACGAGAACGGCGAGGCACATGACCATCCGCACGCAGATTCCTGCAATTGCGAGGGACATGACCACGACCACTGCGGTTCCTGCTCAGGCGGCGACTGCAAGAATGAGACGGTGGCTCTTCTCACTTATATGCTGCAGCACAATGAACACCACGCAGCAGAGCTTGACCAGATGGCTGAGAATTTAGATAAAATGGGAATGAACGCTGCGGCTAAGACCATCAAGGAAGCAGTAGCTGATTTCCAGAAAGGCAACATGCGTCTCGGCCTGGCCCTCACTCTTGTGAAGGAAGAGCTGAAATAACAGTCCTGCCGGGATACTATTGACGATCTGTTGTTTATAAGGAGGCAGTAAGATATGTGTTTGGCAACAGTTTATAAACAAAGCGACGATTCAGTGATTTTCAAGAATGTAAGCCGCATTGATGTGGACGGAGACAAGATCATCCTTCGAGACATCATGGGCGACGAGAGAGTGGTTGAAGGCAGGATCCTCATGGTAGACCTTGCCAACAGCATTGTGAAACTCTCCTGCGAATAAAACAGGAAACCAATCAAACTATCATAACTACTAACTAGGAGGTGCCAAGTTTTATGGCGCATGTAATTGCTGTCGCAGGAAAAGGCGGCGTAGGAAAGACCACACTGTGCGGAATGCTGATCCAATACCTCTGTGAACAGGGAAAAGGACCGGTCCTCGCAGTTGATGCTGACGCAAATTCTAACCTTAATGAGGTTCTTGGCGTTAAGGTGGAGACGACTCTTGGCGATGTACGCGAAGAGATTGCGCGTGCGGAGATGGCGAAGGATAATCCCATCCCCTTAGGCATGTCAAAAGCGGATTACGCGGAGCTTCGTTTCGAGGACGCTTTGACCGAGGATGATGATTTTGATCTGCTGGTTATGGGCAGGACCCAGGGAAAAGGATGCTACTGCTTTGTCAACGGCTTACTTCAGTCCCAGCTTACCAAATACCAGAATAACTACCCTTATTTTGTCGTGGACAACGAGGCAGGTATGGAGCATATCAGCAGGGGAGTGCTTCCCTCTATGCAGACAGCCATCCTTGTGAGCGACTGCTCCCGCAGAGGCGTGCAGGCAGTCGGCCGTATTGCCAAGCTGATCGAGGAGTGCGATATGCGCCCCAATACAGTCGGCCTGATCATCAACCGGGCCCCAAAAGGCGAATTAAACGATGGCATCAAAGAAGAGATTGAGAAACAGGGGCTTACGCTTCTCGGCGTTGTTCCCCAGGATGAGACAGTATATGAATATGACTGTGAAGGCCGCCCTACAGCGAGCCTGCCGGAGGACAACCCTGTTAAGACAGCTCTCCGTGCGATTGTTGATAAATTAGGATTATGAGAAACACCCCTTGCCAAGATGCGCAAGGGATGTTTACATGCATAGAAAAATCTTATTTTTCAGCTTTTTTTACCGGAAAATAACCCATGGGCGGGGATGGGTTCCTGCCTGTGGGCTTATTGATATAAAATTTTCAAGAAAGGCAAACGTACATACAAAAGTGGATGTACAAATTAAAGGAGGTCTATAATGAGTGAATTCAAATTAACTACAGTGGAAGAATTTGAAGCTGCCACAAACAGGTTATTAGAGACAGGTGCCAAGGTTGGCGCTGATGCATGGCAGATTCGAGTAAAAAACCAGACTCCACACTGTAAATTTGGTGAGTCCGGTGTGTGCTGCCGTATCTGTTCCATGGGTCCGTGCCGCATTACACCAAAAGCACCAAGAGGTATCTGCGGATGTGACGTACATGGTATCGTAGGAAGAAACTATCTGCGTTTTACAGCCGGTGGTTCTGCAACCCATTCCGACCATGGACGTGAGATCGCCCATACCCTGCATGAAGCAGCAGCAGACGGAAACTACAAGGTAAAAGATCCTGATAAGCTTATGCGCCTGGCCGCTGAGTTCGGCGTAGAGACAGAGGGCAGAGATATCTACGATATCGCTCACGAAGTGGCTGAGGTCGGCCTTATGGAATACGGCAAGCCTTTCGGTACTCTTACCTTCACCAAACGTGCGCCGGAGCACACCCAGGAGATCTGGGACAGAGAAGAAATCCGTCCGCGTGCAATTGACCGTGAAGTATCCTGTTCCCTGCATATGACACATATGGGATGTTCTTCCCAGCCGGAAGCTCTTATCCGCCAGTCCTTACGTTCAGGCCTTTCCGACGGCTGGGGCGGCTCCATGATGGGAACCGAGTTCTCAGACGTTCTTTTCGGAACACCGAAGGAAGTGGAGACAGAGGCTAACCTCGGCGTTATGGTTGAGGAAAATGTAAACATCGTTGTTCACGGACATGACCCGTCTCTTTCCGAGATGATCTGTGAATATGCGGACAGCAAAGAAATGATCGACTATGCGAAATCCATGGGCGCACAGGGAATCACCGTATCCGGTGTATGCTGTACCTCCAATGAGGTTGCAATGCGCCGCGGTATCCCGATGGCAGGTAACTTCCTGCAGCAGGAGAACGTAGTTCTTACCGGTGCCTGCGAAGCGATCGTTGTTGACGTTCAGTGTATCTTCCCGGCTTTAGGACCACTGAGCAAATGCTTCCACACCAAATTCATCACTACTTCACCGGTTGCCCAGATGCCAGATTCTGATTTCATCAGATTCAACGCTAAGACTGCCGGAGAAAATGCAAAAGCAATCGTTAAGATGGCAATTGAAAACTTCAAGAACAGAAATAAAGACCTGGTATACATTCCTCAGATGAAACAGAAAGCCGTTGTTGGTTATTCTGTAGAGCAGATTGAGAAGAAACTTGACACGGTTACCAATACCCACGTTGATGTTACCGGAACCATGATGCCTCTGGTTGACTGTGTGAAATCCGGTGTTCTCCGCGGTGCCGTAGCTATGGTTGGATGTAACAACCCGAAGATCCGTCCTGATGCAGCACATATCGAGCTGATGAAGAAGCTCATCGCTAACGACGTGATTCTCGTTGTATCCGGATGTTCCGCTCAGGCTGCTGCAAAAGCCGGCCTTATGGACAAGAGAGCAAGAGAGCTTTGCGGCGCTGGTCTGAAACGTGTCTGCGAGCTTGTTGACATTCCTCCTGTATTACATATGGGTTCCTGTGTTGATATCAGCCGTATGATGGTTCTGGCTTCCCGAATTGCCAAGGATTCCGGCTGGAATATTTCCCAGATTCCGCTGGTTGGCTGTGCTCCTGAATGGATGTCTGAGAAGGCAGTTTCCATTGGTAACTACGTAGTAGCAACCGGTATCGACACTTACCTTGGCGTTGAGCCATACGCTTACGGCTCCAGCGAGGTTGACGGCCTTCTTAAGGGCGGTCTGACTGATTGGGTTGAGGCTTGCTACACTGTTGAGCAGGATATTGAAAAATTAGGCGATTTAATGATTGACAAGATCGAAGAGAAGAGAGCAGCTTTAGGTATCTGATGACCAATCACAGCTAAAGCAGTTCCACAATAGAAAGGCGCGATAACTTATGAAAATTGCAGTGACCGGTAAAGGCGGAGTAGGAAAGACAACATTTGCGGCAACACTTGCCAGATTATATGCAGACGAAGGAAGAAAAGTCCTTGCAGCGGATGTTGATCCGGATGCCAATTTAGGACTTGCCCTGGGCTTTGACGAGGAGACACTTGACTCCATCATCCCCATCTCAAGAATGCGTAAGCTGGTGGAGGAGCGCACCGGAGCGAACAGCGAGAATCAGTTTTATAAACTGAATCCCAAGGTGGACGATATTCCCGACACCTATGGAAAAAGCTGCAACGGTGTAAAATTGTTGGTTCTAGGAACCGTGGAGACCGGTGGCGGCGGATGCGTCTGCCCGGAGCATGTGATGCTGAAGCGTATCATCAACAACCTTGTCCTTCACAGAGATGACGTGGTCATTCTTGACATGGAGGCAGGACTTGAGCATCTGGGACGCGGCACTACGGAAAGTGTGGACGCATTTATTGTTGTAATAGAACCTGGCGCGAGAAGCGTACAGACCTATAAGAATGTGAAACGCCTTGCCAAAGACCTCGGCGTGGGCCAGGTAAAAGTTGTGGCCAACAAGGTGCGTAACGAAGAGGACGAAGCATTCATAGAAGAGAAGATTCCGGCGGAGGATCTGCTGGGAATCATCCATTACAACACAGAGGTTATTGACGCTGACCGCCAGGGGAGATCCCCTTATGATTTCAGCGAAACAGTTACCACTGAAATAAAGAAAATCAAAGAGAAGATAGATCAGAATAAAGATCTGTAAATATTAGGAGGTATGACAGTGCTTTTATTTGATATCGTATTTAACGGAAATGATACCATGTATGCCGAAGCAGAAAAAGCTGTAAACGATGCCGTTGCCAAATATGGCGAGGACAAAGCTGTAGGCTTTCCTGATACCGCATACACTCTGGCCTGCTACTATGCAGAGACCGGTACCAAGATTACTACTCTGAAAGAAGCTAAGGAAGCCCTTACATATATTAAGAGTATTATGAAGAGAGACCGTCGTCTTGACGCAGCGTTCAACTCCGGTGTTGCTACCGCGTTATCTGCAGAGTTGATCGAGGCAATGAAATATATTGACGGACAGCAGCCATATGAAGAGCCGTATCTTGGCCATATGACTGACGCTCAGATTCGTGAGCTGGGTGTTCCGCTTGTAACAGGCGACATCCCCGGAATCGCAGTTATCATCAACGCGGCTCCGACCGTAGAAGAGGCATGTGCTCTGGTTAAGAGCTATCAGGCACAGGGTAACTTCGTATGTCTGGTAGGCGGCATCATTGAGCAGCTTAAAGAAGCCGGATATAAGACAGGCTTTAATGTACGTGTATTCCCAATCGGAGAGAATATTTCTTCCGTATGTCATGCAGTATCTGCAGCATGCAGAACCGCTATGATTTTTGGTAATATCACACCTGGAGATAAGAAAGCACTTCAGGAGTACACCTTCAACAGATTCCGTGCATTTGTAAATGCATTCGGACCTCTGGATGAGAAAACCGTTGCCTGTGGTGCAGGCGCGATCTACTATGGCTTCCCGGTTATCACCAATGACATGGATTACACACCGGTTGTGCCGAAGAGCCTTATCAAACAGCCGAAGGTGGAAGAGTTCAACGCTACCTCCCTTGAGGCCCGTGACATTAAGATTAAGATTACGAACATTGATATCCCGGTTGCTTTTGCATCTGCATTCGAGGGTGAGATCATCCGCCGTAAGGACATGCAGGTGGAGTTCGACGGTTCCCGCGTAGACTGTGCAGAGCTTGTACAGACCTGCGAGATGACCGAGATCGAGGACCACAAGATTACAGTTGTGGGACCGGACGTAGACGCTATGGAGCTTGGCAGCAAGAACAGCATTGCTTATGTGGTAAAAGTAGCAGGCAAGAACATGCAGCCTGACTTTGAGCCGGTTATCGAGCGTAAATTCCATAACTATATCAACTGTATCGAGGGTGTATACCACACCGGACAGAGAGATATGCAGCGTATCCGTATCAGCATTGATGCATTTAACGCAGGCTTCCGTCTGAAACATATCGGCGAGGTTCTCTATGCACAGGTGAAGAACGAGTTCGAAGCAGTTGTTGACAAATGTGAAGTAGTGATCTACACAGATCCGGCAGAATGTTCCAAGATCCGTCATGAGGTGGCTATCCCGATCTTCAATAAACGTGACGACCGTCTGGCAACCCTGACTGACGAGTCTGTAAGTGTATACTATAGCTGTATCCTCTGTCAGGCATTCTCCCCGTCCCACGTATGCGTGGTTACACCGGAGAGACTTGGACTTTGCGGTGCAGTTTCATGGCTGGATGCAAAAGCAACTCATCAGCTTGACCCGAACGGACCTTGCCAGGAGATTACCAAGGAAAGACCGATCGACGAGAACCTTGGTGCTTATGAGGACGTAGATGAAGCAGTACAGAAATATTCTCAGGGTGCTCTTGAGCACGTTACCCTGTACTCCATCATGCAGGATCCGATGACCTCCTGCGGATGCTTCGAGTGTATCTGTGGTATCGAGCCGTTCTCCAACGGTGTAGTTATCGCAAACCGTGAATATGCAGGCATGACACCACTTGGCATGACCTTCCCGGAAATGGCATCCATGACCGGCGGCGGTGTTCAGACACCAGGCTTCATGGGACACGGAAAACATTTCATCGGTTCTAAGAAATTCATGAAGGCAGAGGGCGGTATTGAACGTATCGTTTGGATGCCGAAAGAATTAAAAGAATTTGTGGCAGACAGATTGAACGCTACAGCAAAAGAGCTTTACGGAATTGACAACTTTACCGATATGATCGGCGACGAGTCCGTTGCAGAAGATCCGGAAACCTTAGTTGCATTCCTGACAGAAAAAGGACATCCGGCATTAAGCCTTGAGCCGATGATGTAATCATCTGATCATCGGAGGGGCTGACGGAAAAAGAAATGAAACCCCGGCAGCCCCATTAAGGATTAACATAACCCAAAGGAGATGTACAGCAATGTTGATCAACAGAATATTCAGCGGAAATGATGCGGTTTTCGGTCTCACTGAGCAGGCCGTGGACGGTGCGGTGAAAGAGCACGGCGCCGACAAGGCTGTAGGGTTTCCGCATACTGCGTACTGCCTTCCTTGTTATTATGCAGTCACAGGCGTAAAAGTTAAGACCTTAGGTGAATTAAAAGAAGCGCTTGGTGTGGTGAAATCCCTGATGACCAGGGAGCATGCTCTGGATGACGCTTTGATGTCCGGTGTAGCCACCGCGCTCTGCGCAGAGTTTATTGAAGCACTGAAATACATAGACGGAGTACAGCCGTACGAGGAACCGTGTTACGGTCATCTGGCTGACTCTATCATCCGTGAGATGGGAGTACCCCTGGTAACCGGAGATATCCCGGGCGTGGCAGTTATTCTCGGCAGCGCACCGACCGCAAAGGAAGGCGTGGAGCTGATCAAGAGCTATCAGGCACAGGGTATTCTTGTGACACTGGTGGGAGGCATCATAGACCAGGCACAGGAGCTTGGCCTGAAAATGGGCTACAATGTGCGTATTGTGCCCTTGGGTAAAGATGTGACATCTGTCATTCACGTGGTTTCCGTGGCTCTGCGTGCAGCTCTGATCTTCGGTAATGTAACTCCAGGCGACGCGGCAAGTCTGATCGCTTACACGTCAGAGAGAGTACCGGCCTTTGTCAATGCCTTTAAGCCCATCGATGATGTGGTCCTGGCAGCCGGAGCCGGTGCGATCAAGCTTGGTTTCCCGGTGATCTCCAATGAGACGGAGAATATCGTGGAAGTACCCGGTGCATTGATTGCCTGCCCGGATGTGGCAGAGTTTAACAAGGTTTCCCTGGAAGCAAGGAATATTAAGATTAAGATTACCAAGATCGATATTCCGGTGGCCTTTGCCTCAGCTTTTGAGGGAGAGATCATCCGCCGTCCTGACATGCAGGTGGAATTCGACGGTTCCCGCGTAGACTGTGCGGAGCTTGTACAGACAAAAGCCCTTGAGGAAGTGGAGGACCACAAAATCGAGGTGATCGGACCGGAGGTGGATACCTTTGAAGTCGGCAGCAAACACAGCCTGGCCTACGTGGTAGAAGTGGCAGGCAAGAAGATGCAGCCTGATTTCGAGCCGGTGATCGAGCGTAAATTCCACAATTACATCAACTGTATCGAGGGTGTGTATCATACGGGACAGAGAGATATGCTCCGTATCCGTATCAGCAAGGAGGCTTTCGGGGCAGGATTCCGCGCCAGACATATCGGCGAGGTGCTCTATGCCCAGGTAAAGAATGAGTTCGAGGCAGTGGTGGATAAATGTCAGGTAAAGATATACACAGACCCGGCAGCGTGTACCAGGATCCGTCACGAGGTGGCAGTGCCCGCCTTTGAAAAACGTGACGCCCGTCTGGAAACCCTTACGGATGAATCTGTGGATGTTTATTATAGCTGTATTCTCTGCCAGGCATTCTCCCCGTCCCACGTATGCGTGGTCACACCGGAGAGACTGGGCTTATGCGGAGCTGTGTCATGGCTGGATGCCAAGGCCACCAATGAGCTTGACCCGGCAGGACCCTGTCAGGTAATAACGAAAGAACGTCCCATCGATGAGAACATAGGTGCTTATGAAGATGTGGATGAAGCTGTACAGAAATACTCCCAGGGAGCCCTGGAGCATGTTACTCTATATTCCATTATGCAGGATCCAATGACTTCATGCGGATGTTTTGAGTGTATCTGCGGAATCGAGCCGTTCTCAAACGGTGTAGTCATCGCGAACCGTGAGTACGCGGGCATGACACCCCTTGGAATGACTTTCCCGGAGATGGCATCCATGACCGGCGGTGGTGTGCAGACACCCGGCTTCATGGGCCATGGAAAGCATTTTATCGCATCCAAAAAGTTTATGAAGGCGGAGGGCGGTATCGAGCGTATCGTCTGGATGCCCAAGGAGCTTAAGGATACGGTGGCGGAGCGTCTGAACAGGACAGCCAAGGAGGTTTACGGAATCGACAATTTCACCGATATGATCGGGGATGAAACAGTCGCTACAGACCCGGAAACACTGGTTGCATTTTTGACAGAACATAACCATCCCGCCTTGTCAATGGACCCGATGATGTAGTATAATATTGTCAGAAATTGCAGGCATATCAAGCCTGATTTGCCTGCATAAATAAATATTTAAGGAGGCTAACGAGAAATGCCGTTTAATCAGAAACCACAAAAGTTTAATGCAAAGATTAACACAGTCACAATCGGAAGCGGAGATAAGACCGTAACTCTCGGGGGAGGATCTACTTTCCCATTCTATACGTTCGACGCTCCGGCAGAAAACGCACCTAAGGTAGGTGTGGAAATTTCTGATATGGGCCTGGAAGGTGCTTCTGAGGGCATCAAAGCTTATTACGAAGGCGCTTCCACCATGGCTGATATCGCTAAGAAAGCAGCAGCTATGGAAGGTGCAGACTTTGTTGCACTTCTTCTGGAAGGCGGAGATCCGAATGGTGCTGACAAGCCTGTTGATGAGCTGATCGCCATCGTGAAAGAGGTTGCAGACGCAATCGACTGCCCGTTAGTAGTAGAAGGCTGTAAGAACGTAGAGAAGGATGCTGAGCTGCTCCCGAAGGTTGCAGAGGTTCTTCAGGGAAGAAACGTTCTTATCATGTCCGAAAAAGAAGAGAATTACAAAGCAATCGGTGCTGCAGCCGGTCTTGCTTACGACCAGATCGTCGGAGCAGAATCTGCTGTAGATATCAACCTTGCGAAACAGTTAAACGTTATCACAACCCAGTTAGGTGTGAAACCGCAGAAGATCGTTATGAATGTAGGAAGCGCATGCGTAGGCTACGGCTATGAGTATGTAGTTTCCACTATGGACCGTATCAAAGGTGCAGCTTTATCCCAGAATGATAACATGCTGCAGATGCCTATCATTACACCAGTTGCTTCTGAGACATGGGGCGTAAAAGAAGCGAGCGCTTCCGAAGCCGACATGCCGGAATGGGGACCACAGGATGAGCGTGGAATCGATATGGAGATCATGACTGCAGCAGCAGACCTGGTTTCTGGTTCTGACGCAGTTATCTTAAGACATCCTCAGTCTGTTGCAACTATTTCCAAAATGATCAAAGCACTTGTGTAATTGAATAGGAGGAAGAAGATATGGCACTGAATGGTATTCAGATCTTTAAATTAACACCGAAGAAAAACTGTAAGGAATGCGGATGCCCGACTTGTATGGCTTTCTCTATGAAAGTTGCACAGGGCGCTATGGATATTTCCGCATGTCCTCATATGTCTGAGGAAGCTCTGGCTTCATTATCCGAAGCTACTGCTCCGCCAATGAAAACAATCAAGATCGGCGCAGGCAGCGAAGAGTTTACTCTTGGCGGCGAGACCGTATTATACAGACATGAGAAAACATTTGTAAGCAAAACAAGATATGCAGTAGCACTTTGCACAGATATGGATGACGCTGCAGTTGATGCAAAACTGGCAGAGATTCCCAAGGTTGACTACGAGCGTATCAGCGAGAGAATGTACACAGAGCTTGTATATGTAAACTGCGGAGAAGGCGCAGACGCTGCAAAATACACAGATTTAGTGAAAAAAGCAGCAGGCCTTGGCAGAACCTTAGTTTTAGGATGTTCTGATCCAGAAATCGCTAAAGCAGCTCTGGAAGTATGCAAAGACAGCAAACCAGTCTTAAATGGAGCTAATGCAGCCAACTATGAGGCAATGAATGCAGTTGCTACAGCAGCAGGTGTTGTTCTGGGCGTTTCCGGAAAAGACTTAAATGAATTATATGACACAGTTGCAGCTCTTGAGAAGCTGGGCAACAAGAACCTTGTATTAGACGTAACAGGCGCTGATATCAAAGAGACCTTCGCAAACGCTGTTCTGGTTCGCCGTGCAGCTCTGAAGGATCAGGACAGAACCTTTGGTTATCCGTCTATCGTTAATACCGTTAAGGTTGCTATGGGTGACAAGCATATGCAGGCAGCTCTTGCAGCACTGTTCACCATGAAATATGGTTCCATCGTTGTTTTGGAGCAGATGACATACGCTGAGGCTCTTCCGTTATACGGACTGCGCCAGAACGTATACACAGACCCGCAGAAGCCAATGAAGGTTGAGCCGGGCATCTACCCGATCAACGGCGGAGCAGAAGATTCTCTGGCACTTGTGACCGTAGACTTCGCTCTTACATATTTCGTAGTATCCGGCGAGCTGGAGCGCTCCGGTGTTCCGTTAAATCTGTGCATCTGTGATGCAGGTGGATTATCCGTACTGACATCCTGGGCAGCAGGTAAATTCTCCGGCGGAAGCATTGCTAAATTCATCCAGGAAGAAGTAGAGCCTAAGATTTCCTGCAGAAAACTTGTTATCCCGGGTAAGGTTGCCGTTCTGAAGGGCGACATCGAAGCCAAGCTTCCTGGCTGGGAAGTGATCGTGGGACCAAGAGAAGCTGTACAGCTTGTGAAATTCTTAAAGGACATGCAGGCTTGATCAAGTAATTAACCGCAGCGGCCGGGGCTGCTTGCCCTGGCGTTGCCATTAAACAATGTAAAGGAGAACACGAGTATGGCAAAATTTGTAACTATTGGGGAAAGAATCCACTGTATCTCACCAGTTATTCGTGACGCTATGGCTACCAGAAATCCGGAGCCGATCTTAAAAAGAGCAAAAGAGCAGTTAGAGGCAGGTGCTACCTACCTTGACGTTAATATCGGACCTGCTGAGAACGATGGCGAAGACCTGATGAAATGGGCTGTTAAGCTCCTTCAGGAAAATTTCGACAATGTTCCTCTTGCACTTGACACCGCAAACAAGAAAGCAATCGAAGCTGGTATCACTGTATATAACAGAGAAAAAGGCAAACCAATCGTGAACTCTGCCGATGCAGGCGGAAGAATCGAAAACATCGACCTTGCTGCAGCTAACGATGCAATCGTTATCGCACTTTGCTCTGCAGAAGGTATCCCGTCAGACAATGATGAGCGTATGATGTACTGCCAGAACATGTTAGAGAGAGGTATGATGCTGGGCATGGAGCCGACAGACCTTTGGTTTGACCCGTTATTCCTGGTTGTAAAGGGAATGCAGGACAAGCAGATGGAAGTTCTGGAAGCGATTAAAATGTTCTCCGATATGGGCCTGAACTCTACTGGTGGACTTTCCAATAACAGTAACGGTATGCCGAAGCATATCCGTCCGATCATGGATGCTTCACTGGTAGCTATGTGCATGATGCAGGGCCTGACTTCCGCAATCGTAAATCCGTGTGACGTAAGATTGATGGAAACAATTAAATCCTGTGATGTCTTTAAGAACAACACTCTGTATGCAGATTCCTATCTGGAGATCTAATAAGCAGACTGCGTGAGATTCGTTCAATAGAGATGTATGGAATCAGGGGGCTGGGGGCTTCGGTCTTCAGCCCCTTTCCACTAAGGACACTTGTATAAAAAGGCTATGAGAAAGGTGGTTGCCGGATGTTTAAGGTGACATTTGCATTCGAAAACGGCAGTGTGGTAGACACATATGCCAATGCGGGGGACAACTTGCTGGAAATCGCGCGTGAGGCCAACGTTGCCATTGATGCGCCCTGCTCCGGAAATGCTTCCTGCGGAAAGTGCCGGGTGCAGTTAAAAAGCGGAGATTTAGATTCAAAAAAGACTCTCCACATCTCCGATGAGGAGTTTGACGAGGGCTGGAGACTTGCCTGTGTGAGCAGTGTATGTGCGGACGTAACGGTACTTGTGCCCGATATCGCTTCTGCATACAAGAGCAGGATGAAGGTTGCGGATTTAAGCTCCAAAGAGGAAATAGCCATTTTCGAAAATGCCAAAAGAGACATTGAGCTCACAGGCATACAGTTGAGTAACAGTCTTGAGGTAGTGGAAGTAACCATGGAACCGCCGACATTGGATGATACCATGCCGGACATTGAGAGGCTGTCGCGTGCTCTCCGGAAATTTCTGAATTTAAAAAGGGTAAGGGTTCCGTATACGGTACTCAGAAAGCTCCCGGATGTACTGCGTGACAATGATTTTTCCGTCAAATGTGTCCTTAGGGCCACGTCTGACGATATGTTTGTCTATGATGTTTTTGGCAGTAATGAAGAGGTTATTATCGGTGGGCTGGCTGTCGATATCGGTACCACTACGGTTTCCGCCGTACTGATCAATATGGATAACGGCGATATTTTGGCCAAGGGCTCAGCCGGAAACGGGCAGATCCGTTTTGGGGCTGATGTCATCAACCGTATTATTGAATCACGCAAGCCGGGAGGACAGAAGAAGCTGCAGGACGCAGTCATCGAGGAAACCATCAATCCGATGATCGATGAGATGTGTAAAAGCGCGGGGCTTCCCAAGAGTCACATTTACCGGATGTGTGTAGCGTCAAATACAACTATGAATCATCTGTTTGCAGGAATCAATGCAGATCCGCTGCGTATGGAACCATATATTCCTGCATTCTTTAAAACCAATTCCCTGTTTGCTTCCGACGTGGGGATTGATATTAACCAGGATGCGCACATTATCATTGCGCCCAATATTGGAAGCTATGTTGGAGGTGACATCACTGCCGGTACGCTGGTGAGCATGATCTGGAACAGGCCTGAGTTTTCCCTGTTTATAGATCTGGGTACCAACGGAGAATTAGTGTTTGGTAATTCTGATTTTATGATGAGCTGTGCCTGCTCAGCCGGTCCGGCTTTTGAGGGCGGCGATATCAGCTGCGGTATGCGTGCCACAGACGGCGCTATCGAAGCCTGCACCATTGATAAAGAGACCATGGAGCCCACCTATAAGGTAGTGGGCGGACCGGGAACCAAGCCGATCGGACTCTGTGGTTCCGGTATCATTGACGTGATCAGCGAGCTGTACATCTGCGGCATTATCAACCCCAAGGGCAAATTTGTCCGCGAGGGAAGAAGAGTGAAGCATGATGAATTCGGCATGGGAAGCTACGTCATCGCCTTTGAAGAGGAGGCGGGTTCGGTGAAGGATGTGGAGATCACAGAGGTTGATATCGACAACTTTATCCGGGCAAAGGGTGCGATTTTCTCCGCAATCCGTACAATGCTCAGCTCCCTGGATTTCGATGTGTCTATGATTGATGATGTGTATGTGGCAGGCGGAATCGGCAGCGGAATCAATATGAAGAATGCGGTCAATATCGGAATGTTCCCGGATATTCCTCTGGAGAAATTCCATTATATCGGCAATTCTTCCTTGTCCGGCGCTTATCTGATGCTTCTCTCCACACCTGCGGAGAAGAAGACATATGAGCTGGCATCCAATATGACATATTTGGAGCTTTCCGCAGTACCTACGTATATGGATGAGTTTGTAGGGGCATGCTTCATTCCCCATACAGACCTGACAATGTTCCCGTCCGTGACGGAAGCAGTAGATAATAAATAATACGGAAGCGAATTAGATAGAGGTGGCACATGGCTTTTAACCTGAATGAACTTAATTATGACAAAGACAGCAAAGAGAGGATGCCCTGGGAGCATTATCTGGAGCAGTATAACGACTCGGACCCTGCAGAGATTGCAGGAAGGCTTTCTATCCCTTACGATGAAGAGAAGAAGGCTTTTACCCTTACATTTTTGGGGACCGTTTACCAGATTACTTATCCGGATTTCCAGGTCACCCATCTGGCTGATGACAAAGGCTATTATCCGCTGGAAGAGATGATCTACGCAAAAATCCTCACCATCCGTTTCCTTCTTCACGGAGCGGCTTCTGAGGGAACCGGCAGATTTAAGACTTACCGTGAAATGCCTTGGGGCGAGGTGTATCTCCGTCAGTTTGACGGGCGCTGCATCAAACGTCTGGCATTTTCCTACGGGAACCGTCTTGGCGATTTCCGTGCCATCATGGAGCACATAAAAGCGGCTCCTGTGGATCACGGGGATGCGGCTTATGAGGTGGAAATTTATCCGGGATACAAGGTGCAGATGATCCTGTGGGAGGGCGATGAAGAATTTCCGCCGTCCTCACAGATACTCTTTTCCGACAATTTTCCGGTATCCTTCCAGGCAGAGGATATGGCTGTCATGGGGGATGTTATCATAGGATCGTTAAAAGCATTTTTAAAGTGCGCTTAAATGTTCCAGTGTAAAGCAGGCGGGGTCCTGTTTTATATAAAAAAGCAAATGCTTAACTAAGCAAAAGGAGGTAATTTTCTATGGGATTCAAAACTGACATCGAAATTGCACAGGAGTGCGAAATGCTGCCGATTACTGAGATTGCTGCAAAAGCGGGGATTGATGACAAATACCTGGAGCAGTATGGTAAGTACAAAGCAAAAATCGACTACAACCTCTTAAAAGAGTCTGACAAAGAGAACGGCAAGCTTGTTCTTGTTACCGCGATCAACCCGACTCCTGCAGGCGAAGGCAAGACCACCACGACCGTAGGTCTGGCAGACGGCATGCAGAAACTGGGCAAGAATGTTATGGTAGCTCTTCGTGAGCCGTCTCTGGGACCGGTATTCGGTGTTAAGGGCGGTGCAGCCGGCGGCGGTTACGCACAGGTAGTTCCGATGGAGGACATTAACCTGCACTTCACAGGTGACTTCCACGCGATCGGTGCAGCAAACAACCTGCTTGCAGCTATGCTCGATAATCATATTTTCCAGGGCAATGCCCTCAACATTGACCCGAGAAAGATTACCTGGAGAAGATGCGTGGACATGAACGACCGTCAGCTCCGTAACGTAGTGGACGGCCTTGGCGGAAAGACGAACGGCACACCTCGTGAGGACGGCTACGACATCACCGTTGCATCCGAGATCATGGCAGTTCTGTGTCTGGCAAGCGACATCAACGACCTGAAGAAGAGACTTTCCAAGATCATCGTTGGTTATACATATGGCAAAGCTTCCGAGCAGAAACCGGTGACAGCAGGCGACCTGCACGCAGAAGGCGCTATGACCGCACTTCTGAAGGACGCTCTGAAACCGAACCTGGTACAGACCTTAGAGCATGTACCGGCCATCGTACACGGCGGACCATTCGCTAACATCGCTCACGGATGTAACTCCGTAACCGCGACCAAGCTTGCTATGAAGCTTGCTGACTACACCATCACAGAAGCAGGCTTCGGCGCTGACTTAGGTGCAGAGAAGTTCCTGGATATCAAGTGCCGTATGGCAGGCCTGAAACCAAACGCAGTCGTGATCGTTGCAACCGTACGTGCCCTGAAATACAACGGCGGCGTACCGAAGGCTGACCTGAACAACGAGAACCTGGAAGCTCTTGAGAAGGGCCTTCCGAACCTGCTGAAACACGTAAGCAATATCAAGAACGTATACAAGCTTCCGTGTGTAGTAGCTATCAACGCATTCCCGACCGATACCAAGGCAGAGCTTGACCTGGTAGAGAGCAAATGCCGTGAGCTGGGCGTAAACGTAGCCCTTTCCGAGGTATGGGCAAAAGGCGGCGAAGGCGGCAAGAAGCTGGCAGAAGAGGTTATCCGTCTTGTAGAAGAGCCGAACGATTTCTCCTTCTCTTATGAGCTGGAAGGCAGCATCGAAGATAAGCTGAACCAGATCGTACAGAAGATCTACGGCGGCAAGAGAGTTGTCCTTACCGCAGCCGCTCAGAAGCAGGCGAAAGAACTGGAAGCATTAGGCTTCGGCAACTGCCCGATCTGTGTAGCTAAGACACAGTACAGCTTAACTGACGACCAGACCAAGCTCGGCGCTCCGACCGATTTCGAAGTAACAGTTCGTAATCTGAAGATTTCTGCTGGTGCAGGCTTCATCGTAGCACTGACCGGCGAGATCATGACCATGCCTGGTCTTCCTAAGGTTCCGGCTGCTGAGAAGATCGACGTAGACGAGAACGGAAAGATTACTGGTTTATTCTAAGAACGTTAATGAATTGTTATAAGAGTTATGCTTTATTGTTGTTGTGAGTTTTGTTTAAGGGGAATATGCAGGAAGGTGGATGTAATCTTAGGTCCAGTCTAACGCTTAGTGTCAGTCTAATGCCTATATACTTTGGATAGTATAGGATTAGCTGACGCTATGGGCTGCGGTATCGATTACCTTGGCTGCAAATTCCATACCAACACATAACCGGCCTGAATAACGTGGGACATCTTTTTTAGGCCCGAAGGGTGTGCAGAGGGACCGGGGCTTCGGTCCCTTTGCGTTATCTTTTGCATGTTATTTACCTATTAATGTTTTAAAAAGGAGTTTTGACAATGGGATTTTCAACAAGCACATGTACAGAATTTGTAGAGGTTTTGGCTTCTAAGGCTCCGGTTCCCGGCGGCGGCGGCGCGTCCGCTCTGGTGGCTGCTGTGGGCACTGCACTTGGAAACATGGTAGGAAGCCTGACCGTTGGCAAGAAGAAATATGCGGATGTGGAAGAGGAAATGTGGGAGCTGAAAGCAAAATGTGACCAGCTTCAGAAGGATTTTCTCCGTTTGATTGAGAGAGATGCGGAGGTTTTCGAGCCTCTTTCTAAAGCATATGGCATGCCGAGAGAGACAGAAGAGGAAAAGGCTGAGAAGGCACGTGTGATGGAGATTGTGCTGAAAGAAGCCTGCTCTGTTCCCATGGAGATTATGGAAAAATGCTGTGAGGCTATTGAGCTGATCGTAGAGTTTGGCGCAAAAGGCTCCAAGCTTGCTATCAGTGACGCAGGTGTTGGCGCTGCATTCTGTAAGGCTGCCCTGAAAGGTGCAAGTCTGAATGTATATATCAACACGAAGTCTATGGCTGACAGAGAGTATGCAGAGGAATTGAACCGTAAGGCAGATGCAATGCTTGAGAAATATACCAAGATTGCAGATGAGACTTTTGACAGCGTACTTGGCAGACTGAAATAATCTTAAATCGGAGGAAGAAGATAAAATGGCAAAACAGTTATTAGGAAAAGAAGTAACAGCAGCATTAAATGAGAGAATCAAAGCAAACGTGGCAGAGCTTCAGGGCAAGGGTGTGAATCCGACTCTCTGCATTATCCGTGTAGGCGAGAATCCTAGCGATATTTCCTATGAAAAAGGCGCAACAAAGCGCTGTGAGACTTTAGGCGTTGCATGCGAGAAGATTTTACTGCCGGAGGATGTATCCCAGGAAGACCTGCTGGCTACAATTGATAAAGTAAACAAAGATGATCATATCCACGGCGTACTTTTATTCCGTCCGCTGCCGAAGCACCTGAATCAGGCAGTGATCGAGAATGCACTTGCACCGGAGAAGGATGTGGACTGCATGACTGATTTATCTATGTCCGGTGTATTCACAGGCAAGAAAATCGGATTCCCTCCATGTACACCTCAGGCATGTATGGAGATTCTTGACCACTACGGCATCGACTGCACAGGCAAGAAGGCTGTTGTGATCGGAAGAAGCCTTGTAGTAGGTAAACCGGCCGCTATGATGCTGGTTAAGAAAAACGCTACCGTCACCATCTGCCATACAAGAACAGTAGATATGCCTTCTGTTGCACGCGAAGCGGATATCGTGATCGTGGCTGCAGGACGCGCAGGAGTTGTAGGTGCAGAGTATGTCAAAGAAGGCCAGACTGTTATTGATGTAGGTATCAATGTAAACGCAGAAGGCAAGCTTTGCGGCGATGTGGATTACGCTGCTGTAGAGCCGATCGTTGACGCAATCACCCCGGTACCGGGCGGTGTTGGCAGCGTGACTACTTCTGTTCTGGTTGGACATGTTGTAGAAGCTGCAATGAGAAAAGCAAACGCATGAGAAAAGTTCAAAAGAGCCTGCTCTTTTGGATGCTGACAGTACTTACGGGTGTCCTGACATTTGGGACGCCCGTTCGTGTTATGGCGGAGGAGAATGCTGTGCCAGAAGGTACAGCGGCAGAGAGTACTGCTGAGGTACAAGGCACTGCTTCGCCAGAAGAGACTGAGGCAGGGGAATCTGCGGTAACAGAAGAGACTGTAACAGAGGGCGAGGCAGGAGCGGTCAAAGAAGGACAGATTCACAAGCCCTCTCAAGCATCGGGAGCAGAAGACGGAAAAACATTTGTGGACGATTCCACAGACAACACCTACGGTTATTATACGATCATGGGAAATACCACTGTGAGTACAGCGGATATGGCCGCACATTTTAACCGTCAGAATATGGAATATCCGGGCGCTGTTCTGGAGAAGGGCGGCGCAGGTGATATAGATACTTTTTGTGCCATAATCGCTGAGGAAGCGGAAGCGGAAAATGTCCGGGCTGAGATTGTTTTCGAGCAGGTAATGCTTGAGACGGGATGGCTTCAGTTCCAGGGAGATTGTAAGGCAGAGCAATTTAATTTCGCGGGTCTTGGAGCGACCGGAAACGGTGAGCCGGGGATTACATTCCCGGATGTGCGCACTGGAATCCGCGCCCAGGTTCAGCATCTAAAAGCATACGCATCCTCAGAAGAGCTGGGCCAGGAATGTGTGGATGAGCGATTTCCATTGGTTATGAGGGAAAGCGCACCGTATGTAGAATGGCTGGGGATTAAGGAAAATCCCTATGGCGGCGGCTGGGCGGCCGGAGAAGGATATGGCTATAAACTGCGCAGTCTGCTGGCAGAGCTAAAAGGCGAGGAATACACCCCGCCCGCACCAACGCCTGCTTCGGAGACTGTAGCGGAGGGCGAACCCACGCCAGAATCCACACCTGAATCTGCACCTACAGCGGATTCGGAATCTGCTGCTTAGCAATTGCGTGTAGAATGTCATCCAGTGCCCTTGATTTCGGGAAAATCTGGTGATTAGGCTCATGGATGTCTGCGAGATAGTGGGCATCCGAGCTGCTTAATATGCTGCAGGCGTTAAGATAGGGATTGGCTTTCTTAAGTGCATGCAGCATTCCAAGGTCATGCACCTCCACGCAGGTAAAACGGCTGTCCGGCGGCACAAAGCCCAAATTTGACAAAAGGCTGGTGGAAGATTTGTCCAGGTGCGCCGGGCACATGATTCCGTGATATTTAGTAACTAAATCATATACATGGTCAAAGGAGATGTCAGTGGCGCTGATCAAAAGCTTTTCTACGCGCCCTGTCTCCTCATCATTCTCATTTAGAATCTGTTGTTTTCCAAAGATTTTCTCTCTGTTTTTAATGGGCAATAAATGCTCGTATACATAGCTGTCAAAATCCAGCGCATCCTCCAATGTGGGGAAATAGCAGAGCACATGTACTTCTTCAGAGGTGCAAAGCTCCATTCCGGGTATTACGATTACGCCGTACTCTTGGCCATGCTTGAGTGCTGCAGGGCAGTTGCGGCAGGAATTATGGTCCGTGACTGCAATTACGTCCAGACCTTTGACATAGGCCATGCCCACAAGATTGGCGGGTGTCATATCATCGTCCCCGCAGGGGGAAAGACAGGAATGGATGTGCAGGTCATAGTAAAGGGACGTCATGGCCGTCCCAACTTATAAATGAGTATGGCAGCATCAAACACAGGCATTCCGGTCTCGAACACGGTGATGCCTTGCTCCTGTGCGCATGTAAGGTCCGTTTCGTTCAGCTGCACATCCTCAGCGAGTACGATACATGCCACGTCTGCAAGTGAGGCTACTGCCAGTGTGTTTCGGTTGCCCATGACTGTGACCCACGCGGAATCAGCGGGAGCTTTGCTCATGGCAATGCTTAGAAGGTCACAGCAGAATGGGGTGGAGATTGTCCGGGTGGGGTCGCCGGGGACTTTTAGGGTGAAATAGTTGGCGGTGATGATATCCTGGATTGTCATGAGGGTGCTCCTTTCTTGTGTAGGGTGAGTGAGGGGACTCCGCAAAGGTATTGAACGGCGAGGCGGCGTGGAATGGGGGCCTTTCTCCGGGAGCGGAGGGGGCAGATGTTCGTTTACTACAGATTATAGCAGGTATTTGTATGTTTACAATTGGTTTTATGAAAAATGTGGTATGGAAAGAGTAAAAAGTAAGACGTTACTGTTCAGAGGTATGCATAAGTCATTGTAAAAAATGACGAAATTTATTTTTTTATTTTGTGGATAATCATTTTTAGCATGAAAAACTGTGTTTATAGTTTTTCCTGCTGTTCTTTTTTGAAAAGTTATACACCAGATTTTGGTTTTTGAAATCCATTTATCAAGTTTTGCAGCTTATATGAATGCTTTTCCAATTATAAAACGGATACTTATCCACAGTCAGATTGACGAAAGTATGATCTCTGGCCATTCGCTTTTTTTCTATGTTTCTGTTATACTTTTTCACAGGAAAGAGAGGATTTCTTATGGACATCGATTTAAAAGAAGAGCTTAGAAAACGGGATGAACTTCTTGCTGGCTATCTCAGGCAGATTGAGATCCAGGAGGAATTTATCCGGAAACAGAAAG
>JNKJ01000017.1 GCA_000702025.1 Blautia schinkii DSM 10518 | reverse complement strand
AAAAGGAGCTGGACGAGAAAATCCAGCAGCTTCACGAAGCAATGGAAGCCGCTGCGCAGACCGCCGTTGACGCTGAAAAGTGGGTAGGACTGATGAAGCAGTATGTCAACCCTACGGAGCTGACCGCCGAACTTCTGAACACTCTAATTGAAAAAATAACCGTCCACGAAGCTGTCAAGGGCGAGGACGGAAGCCGTGAGCAGGAAGTAGAAATCTACTACCGCTTCATCGGCAAAATCGACTGACCTTTCTTTTTTACCCAACAATATCTTTAATTAAGGGAAACGGGATATTCTCAACCCGATACAAACACATTATTTACTCTATGTAGGATTTACAATACTACTGTCGACGAAGCATTTGGTCTTGGTAACAATAAAATCGAACTTTCAACACAAGAATATAATCATCTTAAGAAATACCGTCTCCTAGACCAACACGGTAGAGAAACCATAAATTTTATGCTGGAGAGGGAAATAATCCGAATAGAACAATTAAAAGAGACACAGGAAAGTTTTAGTAACCGTTTACTTACCTACAAGGATTCATTAAAGTAAACACAGGGGTTGACTTTTGTTTGCCAAAAGCATATGATTATATTGTAACTTAGTTACAGTTAATAATGCCTTAGCAGTAAGCAGCCCAGTATAGGGGAAATGCCGAACCTAAGGCTTTTTTATTGGAGGAAAATCACTTATGAAAACTGCAATTTTAGTTGATGGAGGATTTTATAGAAGAAGAGCTCAAATAAAAATTGGCGAAAAATCCGCAGAAGAACGAGCAAATGAGCTAGACAACTACTGCAGACGTCATCTTACGGAAAAGAATCAACCATCACATGAATTGTACCGCATATTTTACTACGATTGTCCTCCAATGTCTAAGAAAGTATACCACCCTTTCCTAAAACAACAAATAGATTTCTCAAAATCCGAATTAAACGTGTGGATGACCACATTTCTGGGTGAACTTAAACAACATCGCAAGTTTGCACTTCGCCTTGGTAAACTAGCTGATACACAAGCCTGTTACACATTAAGAATTGATATTGTTAAAAAAATATGCAGCGGAAAAATAAAGCTAGAGGATTTAAAAGAATCCGACTTCATGATTCAGGTTGAGCAAAAAGGTGTTGACATGAAAATCGGATTAGACATTGCTTCCATGGCTTATAAAAAACAAGTTGACCAAATTGTTCTTATTTCCGGTGATAGCGACTTCGTCTCTGCTGCCAAATTGGCACGTCGGGAAGGAATTGATTTTATCCTTGACCCATTAGGAGCCCCCATTAAAGAAGATTTGTTTGAACACATTGATGGCCTTAGAACCTGCGACAATAGATATAAATAGAAAAAGCCCCATAAACACAGGGCTTTTCGCGTGCGGATAACAGGACTTGAACCTGCACGTCGTAGACACCAGAACCTAAATCTGGCGCGTCTGCCAATTCCGCCATATCCGCATATCATATGAATCATGAGACAAAACTGAGACATCCGCAGAGCACACTAATGCAGCGAATACTATGTAGCTCACGGAAATCACTCACAGTTTAAAATAGCGGAAACCCTTGTATTCCCTGGATTTCCGCGTAATCTCATAATGAAGCATCGGGGATTCGAACCCCGGACAACTTGATTAAAAGTCAAGTGCTCTACCAACTGAGCTAATGCTCCATATAGACTGGGCTAGCTGGATTCGAACCAGCGAATGCAGCAGTCAAAGTGCTGTGCCTTACCGCTTGGCGATAGCCCAAGGGCAAAGGGTGGATAGAGGGATTCGAACCCTCGGCCTCCAGAGCCACAATCTGGCGCGCTAACCAACTGCGCTATACCCACCACAACGTGCCTGAAGGGATTCGAACCCCCGACCCACGGCTTAGAAGGCCGTTGCTCTATCCAGCTGAGCTACAGACACATTCCTCTGTTATCAGAGAAGCGGGTGATGGGAATCGAACCCACGTATCTAGCTTGGAAGGCTAGTGTTCTACCATTGAACTACACCCGCATTTCGCTGAAACGGTAATGTTGTTTACAGCAGTCGGGGTGACAGGATTCGAACCTGCGGCCTCCTGGTCCCAAACCAGGCGCTCTAGCCAAGCTGAGCCACACCCCGCTGAAGTATTTTAAAAAACTTCATATTAAATTTACATTACTTCGTCGCTTGACGCAAGACATATTATATTATAGGGGTTTTCAAATGTCAACACCTTTTTTCATTTTTTTCAATTTTCGCGCCGGCTCCCTATTAGCTAACGATTTTGTTACGAATTCTCTTCCCCAGAGCGCTTGAGGTCAAGTCCAATGTAAAATAAGATCTTAACCCCAAACGCCATCCATGCCACTCACATAACCTCAACGTTTCAAGTATTTAATTGTAACCTCAAATTTGTCGCCTCTTCCCGTATCGAGAACTGCGTAGCTGGGTTTTCTGCCCTCCTGGCGGGGAAATGCAAGGCTTCCGGGATTTACGGCAAGCATCCCTCCGCGCTCGAGAACCATTGGCCTGTGCGTATGGCCAAACATCACCACTTCGCAGTTCCTGGACCTCGCCTCCTCAAGAACACCGTACACATCCATAGAAACCCCATAATAATGACCGTGCGTGATAAGTATGCGTCTGCCCGCTATCTCAATCTCCTGCTCTCTGGGCAGATCGGCGAAAAAATCATTATTTCCCGCCACAATACAGCAGGGGCACTCTGCTAAAGCCTCTATAAAAAACTCCCTGCCCTCCACATCACCACAATGGATCAGCATATCAAAAGGCGCTTCCTGCATCACTGCCTCTTCTAGTTTTTCATCTCTTCCATGGGTATCGCTTACAATCAGTACCTTCATCTTAATTCATCCTTTATTGCCCGCAGAGCCTTACCCCTGTGGCTGATTTTATTCTTTTCTTCTAATGAAAGCTCCGCAGAGGAACAGCCGTATTCCGGCAGGTAAAAAATCGGATCGTAACCAAAACCGTTGGCGCCTTTTTCCTCATAACCGATTCTACCCTCCATGCACGCTCTCACTGTTTTCACCGTACCGTCCGGAAAAGCCGCAGCAATGGCGCACACAAACCTCGCTGTCCGCTTCTCATCCGGCACACCCGCAAGCCTCTGGATAAGGTTCGCGTTTTTAATCCGATAGGAGGTATCCTCTCCCATATAACGCGCAGAATAAATCCCCGGTTCCTTATTCAAAAAATCAATTTCCAAACCGGAATCATCCGCCAGCGCAATCTCGCCTGTCAGCTCGCACACCGTTTTTGCTTTGATTATCGCATTCTCCTCAAAGGTTTTTCCATCCTCCACGATATCAGCTTCAACCCCGGCTTCTTTCATGGAAAGCACCTCCGCATCCAGGTCCGAAAGAATCTCGCGGATTTCCTTCATTTTCCCTTCATTGCCTGTGGCAAAAATAATTTTCTTCATAGTCATGCCTCTCTCTTTCACCTCTATCTGAAAGTGTTTCTCTTGATCATCGCACTTCGTTACTATTCTTTTTCGGCGGACGCGGTCCCAGGAACTGATAATAGTATGTTTTCAGCATACCATTATAAATCTTGCGGTTCTTGTCCGCTTTTCTTCCGATGTCATTTTCCGCCTTATCATAGGAAGTAATCAAGTACATGGACCACTTGTCCAGTCTCTGATAGCTCTCTCCAATTTCACGGTAAAGCTTGGGCAGAAGCGCCTTATCCTCCAATCTTTCACCGTAGGGTGGATTGGTAATGATAAATCCGTAAGGCTTAGGATGCCGCAGCTCCTTCACCTCCCGCTGCTGAAAGTGAATCAGCTTGTCCACTCCCGCAAGCTTAGCGTTGGCCCTTGCCGCTTTTAAAGCCTCAGGGTCAATATCATAGCCCTGGATATCCGTATCAATATCCAGATTCACCCTATCCTGCGCTTCCTCCACGGCATCATACCAGCACTTCCTCGGCACAAGATGCTTCCATTCCTCCGCGAGGAAAGAACGGTTCATACCAGGAGCCATATCTGCTGCCATCATCGCTGCCTCAATGGCAAAAGTCCCGCTGCCGCAGAAAGGGTCTACAAGAATCCGTTCCTTATTCCATGGCGTAAGCATGATCAGCGCCGAAGCTAATGTCTCCGTTATAGGCGCTTTCACAGTCATCTGCCTGTAGCCGCGCTTATGCAGGGAAACCCCTGAGGTGTCAATACCAATGGTTGCCACATCCTTCATAAAAGCAACTCTGATCGGAAAGCTGGCACCGTCCTCCGGGAACCAAGTAATGCCATAAACGCCTTTCAGCCGCTCCACAATTGCCTTTTTCATAATCGACTGAATATCTGAAGGGCTGAAAAGCTTACTCTTCACCGAATTCGCCTTTGCCACCCAGAACTTTCCATCTTTTGGAATAAACTTCTCCCAGGGCAGGGCCTTTGTCTGCTCAAATAACTCCTCAAAAGTCTCTGCCTTCACATCGGCTACCTTCAGCAAAACCCTCTCTGTGGTACGCAGAAATATATTGGCATCAGCAATTCCCTGAGCATCAGCTAGAAAGGTCACCTTTCCATCCTCGACCTTACTGATTTCATATCCTAAATCCAAAATTTCCCGCTTAAGCACTGCCTCAAGCCCGAAATGACATGGCGCAATTAATTCAAAATTTTCCATTCTTTATAGATTCCTTTCCACTCACCCGGATTACTCTGTCGGTGATTCTTAAACCTTTCGGCCGTTTCGTTAAGCCAGATGATTTTAATACATCCGGCTGCTTCATTTAGCCGGGAGCTTTTTATACATCCCGATTGCTTCATCCAGCACAATACTTTTAATTATCCTGCCCTCAAAGTCCTTAATAGCAAATACACTGTTTTCCAGCACCGCGTAGGTAGGCGGATTGTCCTTCTTTGGAATAGAAACAGAACCGGGGTTTAAAAGATAATATCCGTCCATCTTCTTAGCTTTTAACACATGGGTATGGCCGTGTATAAGGATATCCCCATCCTGCATAGGCGGCAGATTTTCCTTATTATATACATGGCCATGTGTGGCATAAAATGTATGGCCGTCAATAACCAAAATGCAGTAATCCGCAAGAACCGGAAAATTCAGCACCATCTGGTCCACTTCTGCTTCACAGTTACCCCGCACCGCGTAAATCTCCCGTGCCTTCTCGTTAAGCATCTGTATCACTTCCTTGGGGGCATACTCCTTGGGCAGGTCATTCCGCGGCCCATGATAAAGCAAATCCCCCAGAAGCACCAGACGCTTTGCACCCTCTTCCTTATATGCCTTTAACATTTTCCGGCAATAATATGCCGAACCATGAATATCTGATGCAAACATATATTTCATAAATATCGTCTCCTTGGTTCTATGTATTCTCCTGATTCTTGTGGTTCCCCGATTCTTGTGGTCCCTTGATTCTTGTGGTCCCCCGATTCTTGTGGTCCCCCGATTCCATATGTAATCCTGAATCTTGTCGTTCTCCGAATGCTGTGCGGCCCCTCCATTTTAAACCAGGCTCCGCACAGCACATTTTCTGCAGCCACTCATTCATCCGGCGGAATCATTCCTCCAGGGCATGAACAGCAGCCATTTATTTCCTTCTTCTACATTATCATGCTTATCAGGAAATTACAAGATTTCTTCCACGATAAGCCTGAAATCCTCCGATAACGGAACGCGTCTGATAACCTCTGCGTGCAAGGTGCTTAGCCGCCATCATACTGGCTCCGCCCCTGTCACAGTAAAGCACCAGGGTTTTCCGTCTTGGGAAATCCTCGTTTTCGTCAAACTCCTCATAGGGAATATTTACCGCCCCCCGCACATGGCCGGCCCGGAATTCTTCCCTGTCACGCAGATCTATAATAATGGCGTCTGAGCGCCCCACATAATAATCCAGCATTTTTGCCGAAATCGTCTCCACTGGAAACATGGCAATCTCCTTTTTTATTATATCATATGTAGGAAACCGCAAAATGGACTTAAACCACTCTTCCCACTTCGTTAGAATGTGCGCCTACCGGGCGCCCCCAAAAAAGAAAAAGCCCCGCAAGCGGGGGCTCTTTCCTATCAATAGAGGGATTAATATCTGGAATAGTTGTTCTCTTCTGACTCGTAGGAGTTAGAAGATTTATTTTTGGAGTTATTGTTAGAACTGGAATTGCTGTTGGAGCTGGAGTTCTTATTGGAGTTGTTGTAGCTGTTATTGGAGTTATTATTGGAATTGCTGTTGGAATTACTGTTGGAATTGCTGTTGTTATAGCTGTAATTGGAGCTATTGTTGGAATTGCTGTTGTTATAGCTGTTATTTGAGCTATTGTTAGAGTTTTTGGAGCTGTTGTTGGAATTACCGTTGTGGCAGTTCTGGGAATTCATCTCGTTTTTAGTAGAATTCTTGCTGCTGGAGTTGCTGGTAGTGTTTTTAGAGTTGTTGTTGTTTTTGTTTTCAGATTCATAATTTTTTGCCATTTTTAAATTCCTCCTGATGCAATTTGTATTTATTACAGTGACTAGTTTCCCCAATCCCACAAGGAATATGCATGAAAATCTCATGGATTTAAACCCGAATCTAAAAAAGCCTCCAAGAATGATGTATATATTCCCCAAAAGTTACAAGAATATTCCACAAATCTTATTGCTTTTTTTTCCAATTTATATTATAATCAATTTGTAAAAAGAATTTACCCTTCAAAAATTTTTTTTACATAACCCCTTATTTAATTATTTATACTCCCCTCGAAAGGCCCGGCAGCTCCCCTGCCGGGTCTTTCTCTTTATAATCATTTCAAAAAGCACTTTGCTATCCGAGAAGGAAAGGGAATAACTTAACCACTAAGTATGAAACACTATTATCAAGAAAGGATGTGTTATAATGCCTCTACCACAGGAAAGAACATACACGATTGAAGATATTTACAACCTGCCAGAAGGGGAACGCGCTGAACTCATTGACGGGCGAATTTACGATATGGCTCCGCCAACCAGGAGGCATCAACTGATACTTGGTGCACTTTACAGAAAGATAGCAGATTACATTGACCATAAAAGAGGCACATATGAAGTTGATATTGCGCCATTTGCTGTGTTTTTGAATAAGAATGACAAAACCTATGTAGAACCAGACCTTTCTATATATCTGTGATAAAAACAAGCTGGATGATAAAAGCTGCAATGGCGCTCCTGACTGGATAATTGAGATTGTTTCACCTGGCAGCAGGCGCATAGACTATTCAATCAAATTATTTAAGTATCGTTCCGCTGGTGTCCGGGAATACTGGATTGTAGATCCTGATAAAAACAGAATTATGGTCTGGAATTTCGAATTAGAGGACACAACAGAGTATAACTTTTCCGATTCTGTCAAAGCCGGAATTTATGAGGACCTGTCCATTGACTTCTCAGAACTGGATATCTGATACAAATGTGCTCTTTCCTTTCCCCACCTTCTATGCTATTCTATACTTGTCAACTACCCGCAGCAAGCTACGGGTAGTTGACCCTCGCGGCAGTGGTCAAATTGGTCAAATGGACATGCAAGCATGTCCGCTTAACTCGTTGCTCGCGGGAATAAAAGGAGTACCGGAGGGATTGCATGAGTATCGTAGTAAAAAATGAATTAGACCCTGTCTATGAAATCATAAACCTGCTGTATTTGGACCATTATAAGGACTGGAAAGCAGATACCGTCAAAGAGCTTCACAGCTACGCTGTTGACGGAGAAAGCTTTTTCGAGAAGCACTACAAGATTGTAGAAAAATATCAAAAGGTTTTCCACAAAAATAAAGTAACCACCCCTCAAGAGGATTATTTTTTCCAGGACTGCGGTGATTACACCCTTTTGCTGCTGCTCGCACTTGCAGTTGAACACCGTCAGTATATGGATTGCGAAACACTTCCTGACCGGATGCAGCTTCGCAGCTTCATGGCCTACTGCCTCAGTGATACAGATGATGATGCAGCCTTACCTGATCTTACTGATATGCCAAGTCTGCCGGATGAGTCCTCCATCATACAATTTCTCGAAACTACTGATATAAAACGCGGGGAGAAATGGCAGATGCTGGAGCTTCTCCGTACCCCGGAAGAATGGCTTGCAAAACTGTTTGAGATGATAAATGCAAACCTTCCCGCCTATCAGAAGGCCATAGATGCAGTATTCAAGCCATTGGCGCAATTATTCAAGAAAAACAGCACTTACAGCGATCCTAAATTCATTAAAGTTGCAGATGCTTATACAGAAGATATCGTGGTCTATGCTGCGTTGGCAACGCCGCTCCTGCAGGCAATCCTGTATAGCCATGGCTACCAGGGGCTTTTAAACCCATATCTGAATATTGGCTCTGAAAAAAGCGACGGTTCCAGGGCCACTCTCCTCAGGCAGCTAAAAGCCCTTGGCGATAAAAGCAAGCTGGATATCCTCTGTGAGCTGAAAAAATCACGAAAATACAATTTAGAGCTCTCGGAAGCACTTGGCTTATCTCCTTCCACCATGTCCCATCATATGGGTTCACTGCTTTCCTGTGGTTTCGTGACTGTAGAGAAAAAGGACGGCAAGGTATATTACTGCATCCAGGAGAATATAATACGCGGATTTCTCTCTGAACTGGAACAGCTTATTTTATAAATTTCATAAATTTCGGTAAGGGCAGCTTCACTGTTTCAAAACAGCGGGCTGCTTTTTTTGCCCCATTTATTTCATATCCATAAAGCTCATAAATTTTATATATATAAAATTCATTTGACATTAATCAAATTATATGTTATCTTTTATCCATCAAACTAATTCTATCACCATCAAATACAAGAGTTACATATGGTGATTATACATGGAGGTAGTATTTATGAAGCTTTATACGAAAAAAGACCGGGCATTGCTATGGGGCGCTGTGCTTTTGGGCGGAATCAATGCCGCACTCTCAGCCTTTATCTCTATCCTTCTTCAGCAGATTATTGATGTAGCCACACATAAGGATGTGGACGGCTTCACGAATCTATTCTTTGTGATGCTGATTTATCTTGCAGTGCTTGGCATTATTGGATTTCTGGAGGCTTACTGCGGAAAGCTTCTTCTTAGAAACGTATCCAGGCATCTTCGGGAAAGAATTTTCACAGGAGTAATAAAACGCTCACCTGTCCATTATCATTCTCAAAACACCGCAGATTATTTATCCGCTATCGTAAACGATGTAAAAATTGTAGAAGAAAATTATCTCATCCCTCTTTTGACTTGCTCACAAATGCTTGTACTTTTTCTAACCACGCTGGGAATCCTATTCTACCTTAGCCCGCTGGTCACTGTCATACTACTGGTATTCCTCGTCCTAATGTTCCTGATTCCCGCTCTCCTGGGAAAGAACATGCAGAAAAAGCAAGATGCTTATTCGGAAAAGCTTGCGGATTTCACCGCTCAGACAAAGGATTATCTGAACGGTTATGAAATCATCCAGGGATATACACTTTTTTCCTACATATCCACAAAATTTTTCCGCATAAACAAGGATACGACTGACAAGAAATTTTCCGCCGATAAGCTCCTGGCTGTAAACGAAAGCTTTTCTGACGTACTCTCTTCTCTGAGTATTGTGGTCATCATCTTTCTTTCCGCCTATTTGATGATGACAGGGAAAATCACCATGGGAACTCTGCTGGCACTCGTCCAGTTAAGCGGCACCTTTATCACCCCCGTAGTTCTCCTGATGCAGAATGCGCCAAAAATAACAAGCGTTAAGCCCATTCTCGAACACCTTTATGCCCTGACTGAGTCACAGGCAGAATCCCTGACAACAAAAGACAAGGCTGCACCGGAATCCACCTTACTACATACTCCTTACCCTGACATTCCCCCGGCAGCCTTCAAGAGCTCGCTCGTCTGCTCTGACGTAACCTTCGGCTATGCTCCGGACAATCCTGTTCTTCATCACTTAAACTTACAAATCCGGGCTGGGAAAAAGTACGCACTTTTAGGCGAGAGCGGATGCGGTAAATCCACATTGATCAAGCTTCTCACAGGATACTCCCCCGATTTTGCAGGAACGATTTCCTATGACGGCCGTCCTGTTACGGATATCGTACTGCCCGAATTAAACAGCTTGGTATCCGTAATCCACCAAAACGTATTTCTCTTTGACACGGACATTTTAGAAAACATCTGCCTTGGCCAGACATATCCCGACAATATGCTGCAACAAGCCTTAAATGAAAGCGGCGTCGCACAATTCCTCCCGGATTTGGAAAACGGGCTTCATACAAAGGTAGGCGAAAACGGAAACAACCTTTCCGGCGGCCAAAAACAGCGCATTGCCGTAGCGCGGGCGCTTATCCGCAATACCCCCATCCTGATTATTGACGAGGGCACCTCCGCCGTAGATGTCGACACCGCATACGAGATTGAAGAGAAGCTTCTTACCCGGAAAAACCTGACCATCATATGCATCACCCATCATATGAACAGCCGCCTGGAGCCTTACTACGACGAAATCTTCCACATGAAGGACGGGTGTCTGTGCTGAGTCTTATTCTTATGAATCATAACTGAAAAACATTACGAAGCAACAGGCAGGAAAATGCCGTAATCAGCACATTCCTGCCTGTTTAAATTCAACCTTAGTTCCCAACATTAATTGGTTCTACTTTAGTGAGTGGTTATACTCAAATATCAAAATCCTTTACCTCTCCACAATATCCATCCTCTCCCTATACTCCGCCGCTATTTTCATATCCCTTGCAACCCCGCATGCATGCGCATAATAATACTCGAGCGCCGTCAAAAAAACACCATGTCTTTTCCCACAAAGCAAATCCGGACTCAGCATCACCTTTTTATGGTACGGGATTTCCAGCCCCTCAGCAATAATACGATTCTCCTGCTTCTTTAAATCAATAATCAGCACAGGCTCAGGAGCCTTTCCTACAATTATCTTATCATTCGAAACCTCTACCGCTAAATCCTTCATGCCATCACCACCCTACCAATACTGCTCTCTTTTCCAGATTTTCGTTCCCTGCATAAACAAAGAAAGATATTCTATTTTTCTCTCAACCGTCTTACCTATACTCTCTGCACGTTCCTTCGACATATCTGTATATTTAAGTAACAGCGAGGCAGCCTCCTCCGGGAAATCCTTAAGCTTTGAAAGTGTTACCAGTTCAGGATGCTTCACATACGCCAGAAGATTTACTTCTCTTTTACAAAAAGAATTCACTCGGATATCCAATATATCCCCCCTGGCTGGAACGATATCCTGATCATAAAAAAGAGAATTTCCCGTATCAAAAACAGGTGCCATCCGACACAATTTCCGCGAGACCGAATCATATAAAAAGCCAAAATTATTATAATGCCTGTCTGTATTGCTTAAAATAAAATCCGTTAGGATGGTATATTCCAAGTGTGTACGTACATCCTCTTCTTCCATGCCATACGCAGCTCCCTGCCGGATAACTGCCTCATATTCCGAAGTATCATTCGGTATTTTAAAATCCCTGATCAACTGATAGGCAGACACAAACTCCTTATCCAAAGATGTAAACAGCGGATTCAAAGAACAGGGGATTTCTTTCCCCTCAATCCGCACTGTCTCAACCCTATAGGACACATAATTCTTCCATTCCAATCTCTCATGCAGTCTGCTGGCAATCAATTCATTTACTGACTGCTGCCCATAATTATTGGTATTTACTTTCATTAAGTACCGTTTCCCGTCCTTAATGACCCACTTTTTTTTCATCTCTCCATTCACTGAGGAACACGGTGAAAACTTTGAAATATGCTTGTCTACATCCACCTTTCCAGAGTCAGACAATAGATTTCCAAGCTCATCGGAAAAAGCATTTTGATAAAAATTTATATCTTTCCAGTACAATTCCCGGTCAATAGGCTGCATCCAATAATGGTCAGTAAGACTTAAGCCAAAAGCCGAAAGCATCAACGACTGACTGGTTTCTTCTCCCACGCTGTGCAGCGCCTGCTGAATTCCCCGGCGCGTATCCGGTATTGCCCGTATTCTCCACCATTTCTCCAGACCGCTTCCATCCGGTCCGCACCCAAGCGGTAATTCTTCGGGTCGATAAACTTCCAGAACATAATCAAGCATCCCCGTAAAAGAGTCCATCCTGAGCATGGCCACATCGATATCTTTATGCTTAAGTACATACAAATCTACATCGCTTTTTCTTTCGTAATAAGTATAAGAATCCTTCGCATGCTCCACTTTTCCCATACCAGCCGCCCCTCCTTAGACTTATCTATTAGAACCAAGTGAACAAGTCCACTTCAACTCCCTAAATCCCTCACTCATGAGGGACTTGTACACTTTGCGCGCCAATGTGCAGCTACGAAGCAGCTTTCCTCTGCACATTGTGTGCATCCCCCGAAGGGTTTTTATATCATAGGCAAGTGATATCCTTCCTCATAGAACAGATTAGAGTACTTGCCTATGATATAAAAAATATAACATTTCCGTCCATTGCTTGCAAGCCCCCAAAAGCTTATACTGCCACCGCACCGCATGCTGCACATATACCACTATATGCAGCACACATATACCCCTACCTTCCTTCTAAACAATCCCCCCATCCTTCACCGTAATCACCCTCCCACTGCTTTTCGCAGCTTCCGGGGAATGCGTAACCATAATGATCGTCTGGCCAATACTCTGATTAATCTCCCGCAGCAGCTTCATAATCTCCGCTCCCGTCCTGCTGTCCAGATTGCCTGTAGGTTCGTCCGCGAATAAAATCTCCGGTTTGCCAATGAGGGCACGGGCAATCGCCACACGTTGCTGCTGGCCGCCGGACAATTCCCGAGGCGTATGCTTTCGGCGGTCAGAAAGCCCCACAAGCTCCAAAATATGATTCAATTCCTTCTTGTAACCGCCTATCTTTTTCCCATCCAGAAGCAGCGGAAGCATGATGTTTTCCTCCACATTCAGATTAGGAATAAGATTATAAAATTGGAAAACAAATCCGATTTTCTGTCTCCGGATGCGGCTCATTTTCTCATCTCCGAAGCGTGAAATATCCATTCCATCCAGCAGCACATGACCGCCGGTTGGCCTGTCCAATCCCCCAAGAATATAAAGGAGCGTACTTTTCCCAGACCCGGACGGGCCCATGATCGATACGAATTCCCCCTGTTGCACCTGCAGCGAAATATCCTTAATCACCTTGGTTGTGGTGGCGCCAAGCCGAAAATCCTTTACAATATGTTTCCCCTCAACAGCAATCTTACTAAGTTCCTTCTTCATGATAAAACCTCCCATTTTCTTGCACTATTCAAATTTAATTTCCTCCACCAGCTTCATATTCCGGCTCTTTAGAATCGGTACCGACGAGCCTGCCAGAGTTACAATAATTCCCATACCTCCCGCCGCCAGAAACGTACCTGCATCCAATTCCGGTGTCATTGCTATTTTCGGACCTGCCACTAGAAAAATCGTTTTGATCTCCATATAAGAAACAAAGATTGCAATCACAGCACCAATCAATCCACAGGTAAAACCCTCCACCAGATTCATCTTCAAATTTTGTCGATTAGAAAGTCCCACCGACTTGTACATGGCAATACTCCGCCGTTTTTGCATATAATTGATCAACAGATTATTGATCACACCCACAGCCGCCAGCAGCAGGATAAAATAAGTCATACTGTGCATCGGCTGCAAAAAAGCGCCCACCGTAGATAAGGCATCTGTATTAAACTCTTCCACTGTCCGGCTCCAGTTGGAAGTATCGCCAAACAGGTCGCGGATTTGTACCATAACAGCATCCGGATCCGCGGCAGTATACGCCAGAAAACCATATGCAGCTGCCCCAAAATCTTCTGTCGCATTTGAGGCAGAAATCACTGCCTCCACATCCGTAGCCCTTGATTTAAAACTGCTCACAATCCGATAATCGTTTTGTCCTGTGTCTCCTGCCAGAGTTATCATATCTCCAACAGAAAACCCCATCCGCTCCATACAGCTCTCACTTAACAAAACAACCCGCTCTTGTTCAAAAGCCGAAATTGCTTTTGTTTCCATCTCTTTATCCGTGTATTGAAGCGCCATCATAGAGCTATACCAGTCCAGACGCTCGGTCGCCTCCAAGCGCCTCAGCGTCACACCGTCTGCCTGCATTTCATTTTTATATACGTACAGTGGCAGAACCTTTTCAACACCCTCCATATCCTTAACCCGTTCCACAAAATCCGGCTCCATTCTACCGTCCGCAAAGCCCTGAAGCTCCGCATCTCTGAACACATCGCCTACATAAGCAGTGACAAAATTGCCCACAACCGTAATGGCTATCACTGCCGAAATACTAATAAAAAGCAGCGTAATATTCTGTGTAATATTCTTATTATCCCGCATATTCCGCGCGGCAAGCCCGGCCTCATTTCCCAGAATTGCCCTATAGATAACTTCCAGTCCCCTGGAAATCACATTCGTCAATAGCGGAACAATGAGAATCGCAGCGGCAATAAGCCCCAGCAGAGAAAATCCACCCGATGCATAGAGAAGCTTTTCCGAAGCACCACCAGACGCCAGTCTTGGAAGAAAAATAGAAACGATAAAAAGCACAGCTCCCGCTCCTACAATAAAACGGTGGGGAATCTGTTTTTCCTCCACACTGCCGAGCACTACATCCTTAATCGGCAGTCTGCTCGCCCTGCGCACCGGTAGCCACGCGGAAAGCAAGGATACAATAACCGCCACAGCAAACGAAAAAATTATGCTAAATGGAGAAATCACCACTGGTATCTCAATCCCCTGAGAAAGAGACTGTCCCATGCCTCGCAGAATCCATTTAAGGGCCAGGACCCCCACAGGAATTCCCAAAAAGCCGCCCAACAAACCATACAGAATACTCTCCGCCAAAAGAATTTTTGTCACAGCTTTTTGTGTAGCACCAATACTTCGAAATGTGCCAATCACTGGCAGACGATCCAACGTAATCACCTTGTAACTTCCATAAATAATGAAAATACTCATAGTTAAAGAGAAAAAGCTGATGAGAAAAAACGGCATGGATTTCTGCCTTGCATCCGCCTCAATCTGCACCTCGTTTACCACTTCACTGACACGGTATCCTCCGCCTGCCAATGCCTGCTCGAGCTCACTTTTAAGCTCTGAGGTAGAGATTTCCTCCGCAGGTTTCACCAAGATTTCCGTATATCCATACGTCTGGCCTAAGAGTTCTGACAACGTAGAAAGAGGCAATAATGCAGTGGCTCCTCTTGTATGCCGCAGAAAAACCGTATCATACGCCGCTATTTCCGCAACCTCCAAGGAAACCGGAGTTCCACTGATTTCCAGCGTAATGGTATCTCCTTTATCTATCCCATATTTCGAAGTAAAACGGTCCGGCAAGATTACTTGACTGCCTGAAAAATTCGTGATTTCACCACCATTTACGAGACGCGGTGGATTGATTTTGTTCAGCCCGGATAAGTCCGCTCCAAGCAAATCAATCGCTTCATAGTAGCCGTTTTCATGATACAACGCAGTTCCCTCCACCACGCCTACACTGGCACCAGCGGAAGATAACTTAGGAATATTCTCACCTTTTATCCCTCCGTCTGCCGCTGTTACGGAGAGCGTAGCACTGCCCGCCATCCCCCGCGCCATTTTCCGCTGTGCACTTTCATACGACTCTCCTATAGAAAACGACACAAACAGCAAAGTTGTGGAGAGCAAAATAGATAACAGCATCACCGCAGTCCGTGTTTTTCGCTCCTTAACATTGGTAAAAATGTACTTCAATATAATCTTCAAACTAACACCTGCTTTCTACTGGAACTGATTCGAATGGTTCATATGATAGCCCAAAGTAGACCAATCCACCTCAGCCTTCTAACTCCCTTACTCATGAGGGACTTGTACACTTGGTGCGCCAATGTACAGCTGCGAAGCAGCTTTCCTCTGCACATTGTGTGCATCCCCCGGAGGGTATTTCTATCATAGGCAAGTGATATCCTTCCTTATAGAACAGATTGGTGTACTTTCCTACGATAGAACAAATTGGTGTACTTTCCTAGTGTACTGACACATTCATGTTTAGTACACTAGTATAAAAAAGGCTGGCAGCTATCATCAAAATAATGATACACTGCCAACCTTAATCTAACGTTCACTCAACCTTAATTAACCTTAAGAAAGTAAAAATTTTATTACAAACTTAGTCCCCGCCCCCTGGATACTGGAAACAGAAATCGTCCCGCCGTGCAGCTCAATAATGTCCCTGGCAATTGCCAGACCTAAGCCGCTTCCCTCTGAGCTCTGCTCTGTATTTGTCCCCCGGTAATAACGGTCAAAAAGATGTTCAACCGTCTCCGGTTTCATACCGTTCCCATTATCCTCAACCACAATTTTCAATACATTTCCAGACACTGATATCCTTAAGCTAACCTCCATATTTTCATCCCCATGCACAAAGGCATTGATGATTAAATTACGAAAAGCTCTTGTAAAAAGTGTACTGTCAAACAAAAAAGAAATCGGATTCTCCGCTCCCTCAAACTGAACTGTACGGTTTTCATATTCCGGTATATTCAAAATATCTATCACCAGCTCCTTCAAGAACCGTACAATATTATTCTCCTCCCGCTTCACAGGAACCATGCCGCTTTCTAACTGATAAGTGAGCTTAAGGTCATTCATCAGTACCTCCATATAAGTAACATTTTTGAGCATAATTTCCCCGTAATGCCTGCACTGTTCCACACTTAACCCGCTATTATCCGCAAGTATTTCCGCATACCCCTTAATCGGAGAAAGAGGCGTTTTCAAATCATGAGTAATATTCGCAATCCACTCTCCCCGCATCTTTTCCGTCTGTGCCTGAAGCTGGTCACTGGCCCGTATTTCCGCGTCCAGTGTATTCAAACTACTGTACAAATCATGAAAAACCCCTTGATTCTCCACCGGAAGATAACCGCGGTCTGCAATTTCCTCCACAGCTATCGTGAGCCGCTTAATCGCCCTCGTTGCAAAAAAGCCATAAAGGATACCTGCTATCAGAATAAGCAAAAACAGCACCACAAAAATCGGAAGAACCACCATCTTTCCGCCTGTAAACCGTTCTCCATTCAGATACATGGTAACCTTGCTTACATTGGCAGGAAAAAATAACACGTAAGCATATTCGTCCCCATCATTGGAAACCATTCCGGTAAAAGCGGTATCTTCACGATCGTCTGTGCGGCCTGTCTGATTCAGCTCCAACAATTCTAAAACCGAATATACAGTCTTGGCATATTCCGGTTTTTGATAGCTGAATACTTCCAGTCCTGAATCATCTAAAATCTGTATACCAATCTCCTGCGCCTGTAAATCCGCAATCCCTGCCTGTTTAATCTGTGGCCCAGAATCCCCAAAATAAATCTGTTCTTTAAAGTCCTCCGTGAACAATTTCGGCCAGTCACTTCTTGCCATTCGTCCATCCGGCTTTTGAATCGTAATGGTCAAAAAGATAAGCCCCACCGCAAGCAAAACCGTACCCAGCAGCGACAAAAAAAAGATCAAATAAATATGAAATATCGTGCGATAACCTGACCGTTTCATCTAGTCTGCCCTCTTTTTAAGCTTATAACCCAAGCCCTTCACAGTGATCAGCTGCCGCGGCTGAGATGGTGTAGCTTCAATCTTTTCCCGCAAATGCCGGATATGCACCATGATCGTATTATCACAAATACTGCTGTACTCTCCCCAAACCTGCTCATAAAGGCGTTCCTTGCTGATGATTTTATCCGCATTTTCCATCAGATAAGTAAGCAAAAGGAACTCACGTCCTGTCAGCTCAATCTCCTGCCCGTCTTTAAATGCCCTGCAGCTTTCTTTATCAACAGACAGCGGCCCAACCGTCAAACGCAACCCTTTCTCCGTTGGAAATGCAGTTTGATATTGCTGACGGCGGAGCTGGGCTTTTATCCGAAATACCACCTCACGCGGGCTGAATGGCTTGGTAATATAATCATCACCACCACAGGAAAGCCCAAGAATCTTATCCACGTCATCATTTCTGGATGAAAGAAACAAAATTGAACAATAAGAAAACGCTCGAATCTGCCTGCACACCTCCAGCCCGTCAATGTCCGGAAACATGATATCCAGAAGAATAACATCGGGCTGAAAATCCCGGCAGATTTCAAGCGCATCAGACCCGTTAAAGGCCTTTTTAATGGAAAGAAATCCCTCTTTACGAAGCACCTCCTCCATTAAATCAACAATATCTTTTTCATCGTCAACCAACAGGATTTTACTGTCTAAGCTCATCTTCTGCACTCTTTTCTCCTCTTTAAGGTGGATGTTCGCTCAAATGATGTTCTTATGATAGCATACAGTTACCTGTCTGTCGATAGCATCACACTCCTGTGACTTTAAATAATTTCAAACCTTATGTTCCTAAAACCTCGAAAGCTTCAGTTTCTCCTCCAAATACCCACAGAGCCTCTCCTGCACAAACATAGGCACCTCCAGCATTTTCAGCGGCCTCCCGTCGCCCTCTGTGTTATGTACATACTCCGCAACAGCATCATAGTAAACGCCAAGAAACTCCGTTCCCACATTAAACTTATTAATCCCCTTTCGAAACGCAATCTCAAGCTGCTCATGAGGAATACCGCTTCCACCATGCAGCACAAGGGGAACATCCGTAGCCGCGTTAATCTCCTCCAGCCTTGCAATGTCCAAATGCGGCGTCTCCACATAAACGCCGTGGGCATTTCCAATGGCAATCGTAAGAGAATCCACCTCTGTCTCCCTGCAGAACCGCTCCGCCGCGTCTGCCTTTGTATAATAATCGCTCTTATCTCCGTCACAATCCTGGGCCAAACCTACATGCCCAATCTCCGCCTCCACATCTGCACCAAGAATATGCGCTGTCTCGGTCACTTTCCTGGTAAGAGCGATATTTTCCTCCAGACCGTAAGCCGAGGCGTCTATCATTACAGAAGAAAATCCCTTCTTAATAGACCGGATGACAGACTCATAATCATAGCTATGATCCAGATGCAGCCCTACCGGCACCTTCACAGACTCTGCCAATTCTTTCACCATCGCAGCAAAGCCGCCTACATTCATCGTATTATTTTTCTCATAATGCTCCGGCAGAAGCATGACTAACACAGGCGTGTTCGTTTTCTCCGCTGTAGCAATCACCGAATACGCCATGTTATAATCCATACAGATAAATGAAATAACCGCCGTATTACATTCATCCGCCATTCTCAAAATTGTACTGACCTTCTCTAACATAAAATCCTCCTAACTGATTTCGCCTATCTGACCTCACTCACCGTCTCATAAAAAGCCTGAAACCACAGACTCGCCGACACAGCTCCCGGGTCCGGAAACCCAAGGGTTTTCTCTTTAAAGTTCTTACTTCTTCCCATCTGCGACTTCATCAACTTACTGTCCTCCGCTCCCCGGACCGCCGCTTCATACCCATCCTTAAAAAGCAGCACCACATCCGATGACCTGGCCACACAGCTCTCCATCGCAACACACGCAGGGTATAACGCATCCAGCATTGTTTTCTGTCCCGGCCTTGCTTTTCCCCGCCGTTCAATTGCCCGCTCACCCTCCAGGAAATATTCGCTAAGCTCACGAGCATCCACATAATCTCTATGGGAAAGCCTGGAAATCCCACCAAAAAACATGGTTCCGAAAATAATCCCCGAAGCACCCCCCATTGTCTTGATCAATTCCGTACTCACCGCATAACAAAGCTCATCAACAAAAGCATACTTTTCCTTTAAAAACAGCTTTTCAAGCGCCTCACATCCCCGCTTCATTCCCGTGCCGTGATCCCCGTCACCAATCACCGAATCAATCTCCGTAAGATACGGCTCCTTCTCAATGATAAGCCGTGCCCCGCGGATAAACATCCTCTGAAAAAGCTCTACATATAATTTATCCATAAGCTCACCCTTCCGTAACTATACTGGTGCTCCCGGCGTAAATACACTGGGAGACAACGCAGCGCTGTCCTAGATAACAAAGCCATACCCCTTCACCGGCCGTACATATCTCCGCAGCTCCTCATCGCAGGCAAGCAGACTGATCATACAGCCGCTCCCCTCAAAAACATCAAAATATGTTCCCGCCGCGCAGCCCTCCAGCCTGATACCACATTCCTTAAGCTTCACTGCCACTGCGTTTAGCATCACAAATGTTTCCGTATATCCCACACTGCAGTGGCTGTTCACAGAAAGATAAAATGTATCCTCCTTCCACTGCTCCATTTCCGTCAAAAGAATCTTGCAGGCCTCCTCCGCCATCCGGTCAACGCCCTGATATGCAGCCGTTTTCACCGCCGGTTCCCCGGAAAATCCCTCCCCGAAAAACATCTTTTCTTCCCGGATATTTACCGAAAGAGAACGCAGGCGGCTGTTCGCTTTCTCAGCCAGCCGCCATACCTCCTCCAAAGAGAGCCCGTCATGAGCCGCAGCTGCACAGATCTTGCACACCTGCCCAATCCCGTGAAGTCCGCCTCGATTTTCCTTTGCCTCGCCCTCACAGCTTAAAATATCATCCGAAATACAGCACAGCCTTGCATCGATTCCGTCATGCGCCAGCAGCTCCACGGCCATATCATTATTCAGATAATCTCCCATAAAATGATTGGTGAGAAACAGAACCCCGCACCCGCAGTCAATGGTCTTCGCCATTTCATACAATACAAATGCATTCGGCGCGCTGTCAAAATTCCCGTGGACCATAGCATCCGCAAGGCCTTCATCCGCGAATCCGGCCCACATCGGGCCATAACCGCCGCCCCCGTTTATGATAATCCGCACCTTCTTTTCCGGCAGATTGGCCCGGTACAGACCATACCCGTAATCGGAGGGAAGCCTCACAAATTTCCCCGGACTGGCCAGCATCATTCCCTGCAGCGCCTCTTCGTGCGCGCTTTTCCTGGAATTCCACACTCTCATAATAACCACACCTTAACCTTTCACTGCGCCCGCTGTCATACCTTTCACAAACTGCTTCTGTACAATGGCGTAGAAAATAATCATAGGTATTGTGATAATGATTAGGATTGCAAAAAGGATTCCCGGCTGACTGTTGTAAACGCCCTTATACTGCTGCGCGATCAGCGGCAGAGTTTTCGTGGTGGCCTTTGTCATGGTACACAACGCCAGGAAGAATTCATTCCAGCAGGTCAAAAATGTCCAGATTGCCACAACCACCACACCAGGCTTCAGCATAGGCATGATAATTCTCGAATAAAGCTGGACAATGTTACACCCATCCAGACAGGCAGCCTCCTCCAACTCCTTGGGAACCCCCTTCATAAAGCCCTGCAGAATCGTTACCGCATAAGGAATATTCAAAGCAATATACGGAAAAATCAGTCCGAAATAATTATCCAGAAGCCCCATCTTGCTGTTAAGCTGGGTAATCGGGATAACCAGGGCGCTGATGGGTACCATCAACGTACAAAGAATAAGATTGTACATCAGCACCTTCCCATATACATTTTTCCTGGAAAATCCGTAAACCGCCATGGACGCACAGAGCACCGTCGCCGCCGTGGACACCACGGAAATCACCAGACTGGAAATAAAATTATTGACAATCGTCGGGTTATCCGAGATAGCCTTCACATAATTTCCCACAGTCAGATCCGTCACAAAAAGATTGGGAGCGTAAATCGAATTCTGCGTACGAAAGGAAAGACTGAGGGCATAAAACAACGGAATGATCGCAATCACTGCCATGATCACCAGGAAAACTCCCCAGCTCACATTCTTATGGCCTAACTGCCCGTTTTTCTTTGTATCTGCCATAATTTTTACTCTCCTTCCTTCTTCATAAAGTCACCGGAACCAAGGAATTTCACCTGTACAAAGGTCAAAATTAGAGCGAATAGAAGAATTGCCACCGACACGGCGCAGGCATATCCCATCTGATTCTCCGTAAAGCCCTTCATAAATATAAACGTACCCGGCATTTCCGTTGCATGATTCGGTCCGCCGCCCGTCATAACACCGATCAGTGCATAGGTCTGTAAAGAACCGATAATGCCAAGCATCAATAAGGATTTATGTACAGATGACAGAGACGGAAGATACACATTCCGTATTTCCTGCCAGGTATTTGCACCGTCAATTCTTGCCGCCTCTTTGATGTCATCCGGTATCTGCGAAATACCTCCGATGTACATGATCATGGACCAGCCTGTCCACTCCCAGATGTTCGCCAGCATAATGCCGTACAACGCGATTTTATCATTTCCCAGCACATTGATTGTGCTTGATAAGCCGAACCACTGATGCAGATAATACCCAGTGATACCCTGATACGGCTGGAATATTTTGCTAAAAATAATTGCCACTACAGTTACGGACGTAACTACCGGAATAAAAAACAATGTCCGGTAAAACGTTCTTGAAACAGCTTTTCCGCTTGCTTTTCTGCTTTGAATCCGTTCTTCAATTGCATAGGCCAGTAAGAAACCAAGACATGCCTGCACCGGAACCGTGACCAGAATCCACTTTACGGAGTTCTTGATCGTCATCCAGAAGGTGCTGTCCTGGAAAACCTTTACAAAGTTATCAAGGGCCACGAACTCCATTTGGCTTAAGGTCGCCCATTCAAACAGGCTGTTTTTCATAATAAAAATAATGGGGTATAATATATAGAAGCAAAAGAAGAACATTGCCGGCAGGATGAACAGATATCCGGCAAAATTAATTTTTATTTTCCCCTTTTTTCTAGCTTTCACTGTATTTGCCATAGACTTCTCCTCTTTATACAAAAGCCTCTGGCCGCCATGACCAGAGGCTTCTTCCACGCTGTCTGACCCTCAGGCCAAGCAGGCTCCTAGTACAGCATTGCATAAATTCCAGTGAATTCTGCACCCGCTATCCCAGCTAAATTTTATAATGCATCCTGCGCATCCTGGATATGCTGTGCTGCTTCGTCCACGGAATAGGTTCCGCCAACAAGACCCTGCATAGCTTCCTGAACGGCTGTCTCAATGGTAGGCTCTGCAATTCTCTGATTTACCAGACCGGAAGCAATGTCCTTACCGGAACGGTTAAATTCATCAACTGCATTCTGAAGTCCTTCTCTCTCGATCATAGCGCTTGTATCCGGCTCAATGTTCGGGTAAGAAAGGTGGTTGTTCATATCGTTTGCGATTTCCTGAGCACCCTCACCTGCTGCGAAGCTTGCCAGTGCTTTCCATGCTGCTTCTGGATTTTTGCAGTTCTTTGTAATGCCGTAACCGAAGTCAACACCGCCGATCGGCTTGGAATCGGAAACATCCTCAGAGATTGCCGGAAGGTAGAAGTAGTCATAATCCCAGTTTGCAACCGCATCAGATACATCCTCAGCCGTGTATTCCTGTGCCCACCAGGAGCCAAGAAGCATCATGCCTGCCTGACCTGCCAGGAACAGAGTGGTGCCGTCGCTGTAGCTTGTAGAGGACAGAGAACCATCCTGCATAACGCCGTCGTCAAAAAGCTTCTTGTAGTTTGTCATGGCCTGCTTCATCTCGTCGCTGGTCCACTCTTTTTTGCCGTACTGACAGTCATCGAACAGGGTATCGCTGATCTGTGAGGTACACATAATCAGAAGATTTACATGCTGCCAGCCATCCGCACCGCCGAAGAACAGAGGCGCATAGCCTTTGTCTCTCAGAGTCTGGGAAACCGCTACCAGCTCATCATAGGTTGTGGGAGTTTTCAGGCCCAGTTCATCAAACAGGGTTTTGTTGTACTCTACATAAATATCCTGTGTTTCAATCGGAAGGATATAATGGCTCTCGTCGCCCTCTGCGTTTCCAAGGGTGAGCTGGCTCTGGGTAACATTGTCATAAACAGACTCCCAGTCATCACCCCACTCTTTTTTCGCATAGTCGGTAAGGTCAATGAGGTAATCGGAATAGGTCTGTGTGAGAGAACCCGGCTGCAGGGCAACGATATCCGGCAGATTGTCAGATGCGGATGCTGCGGACAGGGCCTGCAGATACTCTGGGTTGTAGTTGTAATTTGTATAGTCGATCTTGATATCCGGATTTGCTTCTTCAAATGCACCGATCATTTTTTCCGCAGTACGGGTGATCGGGGACCAGGTCCACATGGAAATCGTTTCAGCGTCCGCTGCGGACACTGTGGCAGCTCCCAGGGAACATCCCAGCATCGCGCCTACCAGTATCATACTAACCATTTTTTTGTTCTTCATGATTTTCCCTCCATTAAATACATTCACCAGTTTTATATAGCATCTTATTTTAAAGATTCGGCCGAATCCAAAATACACATTTAAATACTTTTCAGATATTCCGTTTCAGATATTCAGTACCTTTACAAATATCCCTTCTCCATACATCCCCCGGACAGCTCTGCGTATTTTTCTATTGCCGCTATCCAGTAGCACCTGTCCTCAGGCTCATATCTATTCATCTCAAAAGAATCCTTAGAAAGGCTTCTCATTTCTTTCACTGTTTTTACTTCTCCAAGCGCATAAAGCTGTGTCAGAAGATTTCCCGCCAGGGTTGCATACGGCATACCCGCACGGATCTCACATCCCAGTGCATTGCTGATCAGCTGCATCAGCAGTTCATTCCGCACCGCTCCGTTGATCACATATACCTCCTGGTAAGAAATTCCCAGCTCCTTAAGCGCTCTTGCATAATGACATACCTTAAGCGCAATGCTCTCGAATATACTCCGGGCGAACTCTCCGTCGCTGTGAAGCTTTCTCTGCCCGGTCCTCTCAAAATATTGATTCATCTTTTCACAGAAGTCCCCTCCGGCGTCATTAAACTCCGGTGCCTCCACATCGAACCAGGGGATATCCTGCTTCGCTTCCTTTGCAAGCTGAATCAGCTGCGGGTGCGTATAGCTCACACCCTGCGTCTTTTTCGTCCTGATAAATTCATTCAAATGCCAGCAGGCCGAAAAATCTCTGTATACAATTTTACTTCTGTCTATTCCTCCGGTATTTTTAAAACCTTTGCGGTATGCCGCCTCTGTGAGAAGACAGTCTGACCGCTCAATCCCCATACTCACATTCGTTCCAATGCTTATGTACAGCTTGCCTTCTCCGAAATCCGGAATCGCCGCAACCGCCTGGGCGCTGTCATGCGCCACAATCGCGGCAAGCTTGGTATTGCGCATTCCCGTCTGGGCCTGAATCGGATTGCGCAGCCTTCCCTTAAAGGTTCCCGGCTCCACAATCTCCGTATAAATCTTTTTTGGTATGGAGAATCTTTCTGCCACCTCCAGGCTCCAGTCCTCCTGCCTGTTTTCCATCAGACAGGAGGTACCTGCGATCGTCATCTCTGTCGTCTTTACCCCCGAAAGAAAATATCCCAATAAATCAGGAAGCAGCAGCATACTCTCCGCATTATCTAAAACCGGACTTCCCGCTGTTCTGTAAGAATAGAGCTGGGGAAGTGTATAAGTCCTGTTACACTGACAGCCTGTGAGCTGAAACAGCTCGTAGGTGTCCATCACCTTGTCCATATCGCGGATTACATGCCTGGTGCGCTCGTCACGGTAGTGATACACCGGCTCCAAAAGCCTGTCCTCTTTGTCAAGCAGTCCATAGCTGGCGCCCCACGTATCAATGGCAATTGTATCCGCTTCTCCGTATTGGCTGTTAAAATACGCCATACCGTCAATAACAGCATGATAGAGGGAGAAAACATCCCAATATAAAGCAGTCCCTATATCTGCGGGACGGTTTGCAAAGTCCCTGTACTCCCTGGTAATCAGCCGCCTGCCGTCATATTCTCCAAAAGCCATCTTTCCGCTGCTGGCCCCGATATCTACTGCCGTAACTCTTCTGCCCATATTATCCATCTCCAATATCTTGCTCTATTGACCATATCTCTTACCATCCGAATATGTTTTGCACATGCATCGCTATGATTCGCTGCTTACCCTTTATCTACAGACACTTTCTCCTATATACGCTCTTCTCCAAACTCAAAGGCCTTCTGCATGACCAGCGCCGCAGCCCCCATTGCTCCGAGATTTCTGCCGAATTCCGAGACTACGATTTCCAGTCCCTCCGCGTTTTCCTTGATGGTATCCCGGCGCACTCTTTTTCTCACATTTTCCAGCAGCACATCTCCAAGCTCTGCCAGTTCACCGAATAACACAATTTTCCTCGGTGCGAAAATGTTTACCAGCATACTCAAGGTGTCGCCCAGAAAACCACTGATCTGTTTCAGCAGAACCATGGAATCCCCATGTCCCATACGAACAGAGTCCACAAATACGGACATCGTGATTTTCTCCGTATCTCCGCCGACCATGTCGCTGATTTCCTTAAATCTTCCCACCCGGATGCCGTCGATGATCTTGTTCACGATTGCAACATCTGAAATCTCGGAATTGAGACATCCAAAGCGCCCGCACGAACAAAGCCTGCTTCCGCCTTTAATTTTCACATGTCCCAGCTCTCCGGAGAAACCATGCGAGCCGCTCACCGGCTGATTGTTCACAATCGGAATCACTCTGGCTCCTGTCCGGACCGAGACAAACAGCATATCTTCGCATTCGCCGTCATATACCAGCCATTTGTAAGCGAAAATCATTACATTTACATTATTGTCCATATAGCACGGAATCTGGAATTCATCCTGCATGAGCTTCTGAATGGGAATATTGGACCAGCCTCTCAGATGACTGTAGGAAATCGCAATTCCTTCATTCACATCACTGTAGCCCGGCACCCCTAATCCGATACCGACCACCCTGGCCCTTTTCTCTCCCAGAAAATCCAATGCCTCGTAAATCATCTGCTTGATCAGAGCAATCGCTTTGTCCGCGTCCTTATGCTCATTATCAATGTCCTGCCCCTTGTCATAAAGAAGCTTTCCTGTGAAATCCAGCACCACACAATAAATGCTGTTTCTGTTAAAACCCACCCCGATAAAATAACCGCCGTCCGGATTAATCCGCAGCCATACAGGCCGTCTGCCGACCCTGGCATCGCTGCAGCTCTCCTCATACACCAAGCCGTCCTGGATCATCTCATCCACTGTGCTCAGTACCGTAGTCATGCTGTATCCCGTGATCTTTTTCACATCATTACGTGAAATATCCTCATTGGAACGAATCACGCTCAGCATCTTATTTCTCTGATTATTTTTCCTGTTTTCCAAAATAGAATCGTACCCCATGTATCTGTCCTCCTCAGTATACTTTGCCGTATAACAGCACTTTCCTTAAGTATACCAGAAATGCATGGTTTTGGTACATCAGAGGCGGCTATTTCTTCCTTCTATTCTCTCTGTTTTCCTTATAAATATCGAAGAAACGGGCTACCTCATCTCTGTCCAGCGGCGCTTCGGATTTCAGTATGTATTTAGTGATCAAAACCTGCTCCGCGATAGACTCACAGGCCTCCACAACATTCATGGCATCCTCCACTGTTTTTCCCACTGCCAGGCTTCCATGGTTGCCCAAAAGCACGATTCTGTATCCGTCTGCCAGATACGGTTCTGCCATGGTCAGAATATACTTGGTTCCAGGAGCTCCGTAAGGCACACAGGGTATCTTATGGAAATTACCCATCATCTCAGGCAGCGCCTCTGTCTCCACATCCATACAGGCCATGGAAAAGGCTGTAAGGATTTTGGAATGGCTATGTACTACTCCGCTTACATCCCAGCCGTTTGCCTCGCAAATGTCATATGCCATAGAATGCATGATTATCTCTGAAGTCTCCTTCATTCCCCAGATCCGGTTCCCCTCGCTGTCAACCACTGCGATTTTTTCCGGGGTCAGAAGTCCCTTATTCTGTCCTGTGGGAGTAATGTAAATCTTGCCGTCCTTCTTTGTAGAAATATTTCCGGCAAAGGAATTTACAAGTCCTTTATCATCCATACGCTTTGCAACAAACAGAACCTCATTTATCGCTTCCGATGAAATTCCAAGCTCCTGCATCTTTTTTGCCATGTCGTCCATACTGTTTCCTCCTTTTTGCCCGCCGTTTCAGGGGCATTATGGTATACGTGAAGCATTTGCTTCCTGGAAAAGAATAATTATTTCTTTTTCGATGTATTTATACTACATCAGAACCATGAACTTGTCAATAAGGAGAATAATTTTTGACTTTTTCCACAATTTGCATGTGGTATAATTGTAATTTATCACGATTTTAAATCGTTTTCGTTATTATTATTCAGAATCTAGGAAGTCAAATGAACAGATAAGCATAGCCGCATAGTATAACTCAAAGTAAATAACTTTGGTTCGATGAGAATGATTTTTCGAGAGTGCAGGTGTAAAAACGGAGGCGCAGCGGGCTACACTGAGTATTTTACACCTGTGCTATCGGAAAATCAGGCCAGCGAAACATTAAGTTATTTACTGGGAGTTATCCTAGGGCTGCTCATATCAAGAACATGTTGGAACGCTTTTCCAATGCAATGGATATTTAGCACAGTCCGGAACGGAGTGTAGACCACGCAGCAGATAACCAATCATACAAGTCAACATGTCAGTTACTTCTTATTTGCTGTACTAATATACAAAAACAGGGACGCCACCTTGTGATGTCCCCACCTTTGTCTCTATACTCTTGTGTCTTTACTTTTGCGTCTCTACTCTTATTTCTTTACCAATCGCAATCAATTACGCCGCTCTTTCAATCGGAATTCCTGATAACCAAAAACATGCTTAAACAACAGCTAATAATTAAGCCAATAAATATCATTATCGGGTACGCATATATCATATTAACACTCTTATTTTTATCACTCAACATAATGTATAAAGTGTCCTTCATGCAGAAGTTCCCAGGTGCTTTCAAAATCAACATCTTCGCCAGAAGAATGATACATATATTCATCTCTTGATATATTTACGGAATTTTCCTCGCTGTCAATGTGCATATAGGTATCACCATCCCAGCCATTATAAATATATTGGTCTTCTAACTGCAGATGAATACTATTTTGAAGCAGCCTATAATAGCTAATCACCGAATCCAACGCCCCTCCACTTCCCTCGGTTTTTATTCTATTGTCCGTACTGATAAAATATCTGGAACGGTAGCCAACCGAAGTATCGCTTTCAATTATTCTTGTAGGAACTCCATTTTCCATTCCAAAAATATCTATTATATTATAGGGTGTTTCCTTCTCATTTATCGAAATAATTAATTCCAAATCTCCGTCACCTGCTAAATCTGCCATTCTATAATAAACAGAATATTTTTCTTGTCCACTATAGTTCCATACACCTTTATTTGCATACTTAGCCTGTTCCAAAAGACTACTGTCAAAATTATTCTCCGCCAATACGCGGTATTCTTCAAGAATATCTTTATAAACAACTAATGGATCTATTTCAGCAGGTACACCCTTTGTCGGGGCCGAAATATCTACAGTACCGTTGAAATCAGGTATTCCCCACCCGTAATATGAATCCCATCCTGAATCGCCTAAATCGACACAGTGATTTATAATTAAATACTTCAATGCTTCATATCCGAATCCTCCTAATGCCACTGCCAATAGGAGAACAATTCCCCAAAAACGATATCTTTTCATTTAATTATCTCCTATTCGGGAACTTATATCACTTGCCCTTATGATATGTTCCAGCCCCACCCCCACTTTTAATAGTAAGTGTGTCTCCATCCAATGAAAACTCATGAATTCCAGCAACATGCCACATATCTGCACCTAAGCCTGATGCATTAGATGTTAATTCTATCTCGTTCTCTGAAACCAACTTATAATCACCATTTACCTGCACTGCAGAATTCCCATGCCTGTAGCTCCCATCCTCATAAAACACTAATTCAATTGCATCATTTTCATCATCGTACCACGTACCCACGAGCTTTTTTTCAGTCGATGAGCCAAAACTACAACCTACGCACATAGTTAAAACACATACCATTATCATAATTCTTACTGTTTTTTCATCACTTACTCCAACCTTTCTTTTTTTGGTTTCTTTTCTTGGTTTCTTCTCCCACAAATTCTTTCCTTAATCGTGCAACTTTACAGAAAAAAGATTACCTGCTCTTCATTGTTATATGCCTATTTGAAACAGATATCGTTACCAATAGCTTATCGCCTCCGTAATACAGAACTCATTCTATTCGGAAACAGATTTCCTCAACAGAGTCCAAAACCACCAGCACCGCCTATTTTACATATTGTTCAATGCTATTCACACAACTACAGAGTGTTTCTGCACTGTCATTAATTTGCTGCATTTGATAATAAAACATTTTTTGATTTCCAAAGTCTGATTAAGTTTGTCGACAATAACGTTATACTTTAGTTCCACCCCCTTCCTAATCACTCAAAGCATCTGAAAGAGCCTTATATTCATACGTAGCTGTGTATCCGTATGAATCATCCATATAATTTTTTATTATCTCTTCTTTCTTATTCCCATTTTCGTCGTAAGAATATGTAGTAGAAGTTATTCCCGGTCTCCCCTCTAACGTGCCTGATTTATAGATTAAACGTGACTTATCATCATATTCATATTTAACAGAAAATTTTCCGTTGCCTTTATTTTTTTCATTAATCTGCTCACACTCTTCTCGGGAACTTAATTCATAAGTATCGCTTGTGGATAAATTACCTTTTTTATCATAAGTATAAAGATTGCATTTCCATTCAAGACCATACTGCGGCTGATAAAATATTTCTTTGTACAGACTATCGCCTTTATATTGGTAGATCACCTCATCTCCATAAGAGGAACACTCACGCACAAGATTACCTTTTTCATCATACTCATAGTCCTTAAAATTAGGCTCGCCTTTTTCAAGAATCGAATTGCCATTTTCATCGTATTTGTAAATTCTGGTATTATAATCCTGACTCTTTATCAACCGATTATTTTTATCATATTCATAAAAATTTGTATAAACTGAAGTATTATCTTCATGCCGTTCTTCAATTTTATTTCCATTTTCATCATATTCATATGAAACAAATGTATGTGAATCTCCAAATACCGTACTTGATTTGATTACGCGCCCAAAACTATCATACCTATATTCTATTACACCCCCTCCAGAAATTGTCACTTTTACCACTACATACATATCTTTTTTTCCATTTTCCATAGTTGCTGCTTCCACGGAAATGCATCTGCAAATTATAAATATACTACATATAAAAATCATTCGTGCAAAAATATTTGCCATATATCTGTATTTTTGATATTGTCGCATCTTAACCTCCATTCTTTGCACTTTTAGATATGCCCCAAGTAATAATATGAAATAGCATACAAAATTCTAATTTGTGTTTCCCCCACTGCTGACAGTACCTGTCTTGACAAAGTAGGCACGTAATAGTTCTAAGCTTGTATTTCCTCTAACAGCTTTTTTTTCTGTTTACTAAATATCTTTGGCATAAAATACAGCAGGACCAAACATGTTACAAGCCCCACAATCCCTACAATAAACATCACAGTCCCCAATGTAATCCCCATTTGCATTTCCCTCCTACAAGTAATTTTACTATTTTTGAATCCACCCAAGGTCGGCTGCTTCTTGATACAGCTCCGCCAGTCTGTCCATCTCCACATCGGTGATATTGTTTTGAAGCTGAAGCTGGTATAACTCTTCAGCTTTTTGATAGTATTGCTGAAACGGGCTGTAATTACGCTGGCTGTTGTCTATCCGGCCCTGGCGTGCTACTTCTAAGAAGGCCAGGCTTTTATACGTGCGGTAATTGTCGCCATAATCGGTAAGCATCCTGTGTAAAATGTCCGCTGCTTTATCATAATCCTGCATATTCTGATAGAGTACTGCTAGATTATAGCTCGTATCATAGCTGCCCATTCCCTGGCTTTCAATCTGCTCAAAAACAGAAACTGCCTTCTGGCTGTACCCTTCCTCACCTGTGGCCTTTGCCAATTGGCTGTATGACTGTGCCAGCTGCTCTAGTACGCCAATATTATATTCTACTGGAAGTTCCTGCCTGGCGTTCTCAAATAGCTGAAGTTTTTGATCTATATTTTCTATAGTGTCTCCTAAACCGTCGATACACTTTCCGGCCATGATATATGCGCGCATTTTAATGTAATCATCAGAAGCATCCTCGATACATTTGAGGAAAATCTCCTGGGCGCCGTTGTAATCCTGCGTGTTATACAGAATCTCGCCCTCTACATAATTAATCTCTATGGAATTAAGCTTTTGTTTTTTTGCCTGCTCCAGAGCCGCCTTTGCTCCCTGTAGATTGCCTCCATATGCCAATGAAATCGCATAGTCCCTGTAATAGTCACTATTATCAGAACGAATCTCAATGGCCTTTTCATAGCATAGGGCAGCTTGTTGATAATCGCCCTGACCATCATAGGAATTACCCAACACATAGTAAATGTTATTTAAGTCTTCCTTCTGCGCAAGCAATTCCTCATTACCCAGAATTTCAGAGTTAATAAATTCAATCGCATCTCCATACTGTCTCTGTCGGTTTAACGCTATCGCTTTTTGATAATATGCATCTAGGCGAACCGGATCAAGCCTTACCGCCTTCTGGAAAAAGCCTTCGAAGCTCTCAAGATCACCGGTTGTAATACACTCAGCTTCTTTACGTACTAGCATTTCATATGCTTTTCGTTTTTCCGTACCCATACGGAAATAACCCATAACTGCCATACCGGTAAAGCAGACCATTAATACAACAGCCACAGTATAAAGCATTCTTTGCTTTCTGATGAGCCGCCTGTATCGTTCATCCTTCACGCCAATATTGACCAAATCTGCCATAAGCTCTCTTGCACTTTGGTAACGCTTTGATGGTTCCTTCTCCAGGCATTTCATGATAATTGCCGCAAAAACAGCATTTATCTGCGTCCCACTGTCACGGATATCCGCAACAGTACCATCCTCCTCAAGTTTAGGCTTTGTACCTGTCATCAGATGATACAGTGTAGCTCCCAGACTGTAAATATCCGCACGGGCATCAATTGTTTTCCACCGTGACTGGTCCAGTTCATTTTGATTATACTTTAGGGCAGCAATCTGTTCAGGTGCAGAGTAACCACTTGTATACCCGGTAACCCACGCACTGTTTCCGTCCAGGCTCGCAGAAATGTTAAAATCTATAAGACAAATATTTCCGTCAGGCATCAGCATAATGTTCGCCGGTTTAAGATCACTGTGTATGATAGGAGGTATCTGCCTGTGCAGATATTCAAGTGTTGCACTGATCTGTTTCGCCCAGGTAATTACATGCTTTTCCTTAAATTTAGTGCCAGAATCCAGATATTGTTTAAAGGATTTTCCCGGAATATAGTCCATGGCCGTATACACATCCCCGTCCATCTCAAAAAAATCCAGAACCTGCGGCAGGCACGAATGCCGCAGGTTTTTCAGAACATCTACTTCTGACCGGTTATTAACAATATCCTTAATTTCCGTTTTGATTTTTTTCAGTACAACTTCCTTACGAAGGTTTTTATTGTAGGCCTTATAGATTTCGCCGCTGTTCCCCTCTCCAATTTTCCCAATAATCTCATATGTACCAGAAATTTGTTTCAGCATTGTGCTCCCCTCTAGTTAAGAAATGTCGTATTGTCCCGGATACTGCAGGCCATTTGACCACTTCCGGCCGTCATATCTCCATTTACGATTACAAGGTCCTGTACGCCCGATTCCGCAGATGCGATGCCTGAGCGCAGCGGGTCAGGAACTCCTGTCATGTCCTGATTGGGGTTACTGGCTAAATCCATTCCTACCAATGCGGTGGCCGGGCTGCTAATCCAGGTCCCACTTATTCCACAACCTGCAAGATTCCCCATAAAGGTATCCGGATCCGAGCCGTTTGTAATCGAAGCTGAGCTGATCAAAGCCGCACTGCCGTCGCTGCCTACTTGGTATACGTTCACTGCCGTATAAGCTGAAGCATTGCCGTCACCGCCGTCTGCTCCGAAGTAATTTTCTGCAATGCCAACATATACAGACTCTCCGTTATCCTTAATGAAGCATTCCTGCGTTCCTGTGTAGGAAACACTCTCCACTGCATTTGCAAAGCCCCTCTCCGCACTGCCCACAGCACTGTTTACAACACTGTTATTTTCAACCTTATATATCTCAAAACAAAGCTTCCCTGATGACATAGTAATCGCCAAAAGCTCCTCCGCCCCGTCTCCATTTAAATCGCCGCAATACATTCCTGCTGTTCCGTTAAACGTACTAACCGATGATGCCGCATTACTGTAATCATATGGAATAGCCGTTCCCGAAGCAGAAACCCTCGGTTTTTCATTCAGAAGAACCTCCGATGCATAGTTTCTTAGCAATTCAGACGGGGGCATCCCCGATTCAATGTCCGGCTCAGTTCCTTCCTGAAGTACCTCTGAGCCTTCCTCTGTTTCACTATCCACAACTTGCTCCGTATCCGGAACCGGCAATATTTCTCCATCTACCGACACCTGACCATCCGGAGCAGTATTATTGTCCGGGGTTGTACTGTTGTCTGGATTCACGTTACCGTCCGGGGTTGTGTTTCCTTCTGGGTCCACATTCCCGTCTGGGGCTGTATCACCTTCCGGCACTACATTGAACACAGGCAGATTACTATCCGAAGGCATATCACCATCCGGAACTTCATCACCATTCGAGGGCTCGTCACCGTCCGGAACCTCATCGGCCGAAGGCACACCGCTATCCGATGGTGCGTCACCATCCGGACTTACATCGTTTTCCGAATCTATAACGTCATCCGCTGCCTCGTCACCATCCAAACTTCCGTCCTCATCTACTTCTCCATCACTACCCTGATCTGATGTGTCTCCCAAGAATCCAATCTCAGAATCAACCTCTTCCTCATCAGGCTCTTGCTTTGCATAATATTCATCATTTTTCTCTTGTTCATCCTCTATAACATTTATTATATAAATATTGAATTGTTCCCTGCCCTTTTTTGCTTCCTCTGCGGCCGCAGAATTGCCGGAATCGGCAAAAAGCTGTGACGTATCATCATACACTTGACTATAGGCGGTCATCTTCTGCTGCCATAGCTGTGGATTTCTCCTTACTGTATTCGCTGATAAATTGTCAGATGCCTTTTTCAACATAGTTAATGCCTTTTCCGGTTTTTTCTGCTTGTTATAAACCTCCGCCAAACCTACAGCTGCATCAGGAGATTTCTCATCAATTTTCAGCGCCTCATTAAAAGCCACCTCTGCTTTTGCGTAATCTGCTGTCTCCAGGTATTTACTTCCCAAGTCTAATTTTTCCTGCAATTTCCCCGCCCTTGTACTCTTAGGAGACATAAATACCACAACACATATAATGATGATAATGCACACAATGCCAATTCCCATTGGAAAAAGAAACATCTTATTCTTCTTTTTTGATTTAGGTTTCTTCATAGCATCCACCCCTCTTTCCACTTACTTTTCATAAAAAATAAACTCTTCATCTGCAAGCTGAATCCTACAATTGTCAAATAGCTTTACCGGTTCGCCAGGCATGACCCTTTTGCCTTCCAACAAGGTGAAATTAGTCGAATTACAATCCTCCAGATAATAGGCTCCCGCAGTATAGCTGATAATACAATGTTCTCTGCTGAAAGCCGGGTTATTTTTAAGCCAAACATCGGCCACAGCCGATTTCTTTCCGACTTTGCAGGTTCTGCGGTTTAACCGGAACTGCTCTTGAGTCTGTACCCGAACAAGCCTGCCAGTTAATGCGGGGGACATATTCAGCAAAACCGTTCCCTCGTCCCCATCATTCACAAGGAGCCTTGTGCCATCGTCATCCTCCTCATTTTCCTGCGTAGAATAAGGCGTAAAATACGATTTCTGTTCCTTTGGTTCCTCCTGCCATTCTGGCCTCTCACATTCATAACGGGGAGATGTTACGCGGTTATGCGGTGCCTCCGTGCTCTCATATGCCGCATCGGTACGGTTATATGCCACATCCGTACGGTCGTACATTAACGCTGAACGGTTGTATAACGGGTCCGGACTCTCTAGCATCGGCTCTACACGATTATACGGCTCCTCCGTATGGTCAAGCATCGGTTCCACATGCTTGTATGGCTCCTCCGTACGCTCAAATATCGGCTCCGCATGGTCATACAACTCCTTGGCCTGTTCAATCCTCGGTTCCGTACCTTTTAGCGGTATTTTCTCCGTATACTCTGGCGGCAGCTCAGGTTCCATGAATCCTGCTGCCTTCTTTTTCGCTTTCCTTCTGCCAAAGAATCCTCTTTTTTTGGTGCTTTCCATCCCAAAGTCCTCAAAAACCACATCATCCTGTGGGACTGGCGGAATCATAGGCTGAAGCTTCTCCGTTTCCCGCGGTCTTTCCTTTGTGGGTGCGGCCTCCTGATTTTTTAGGGGAATACAAAGAAAACGCACATTTCCTGTCCTGTCATCCACGTACAGATACTTCTCTGTCAACACCAATTCCGTCTCCGGGATTTGATAACGCCTAAGCTCCACCAAAGCCTCGTTAAGCTGTCTGTCCATCCACCTGGCCTCCTCCGGGACAGCCTCACTTTTCCAGGCAATCAAATTCGTCACCCCTGACAGATCATAGGAAAAGCAATATCCTATCCCTGTTTCTTTCATCTCCACAGGGAGCAGAAACGGAATATTTCTGTTTTGAAGAATTGTATACCATGTTGCCTCGTCTAATATTTGACCCTGGTCAGAATAATATAAAATATTGGAATTCCCGTTAGAAAAATCATATTTAAAATCCATTCCCTGTCTCCTTACCACTCAATTAGACTCCTGAGAGTCTTATTTTCCTGCCATGTAACTTGTTCAGTACCTTGACAGTTACCCTGTATTATCAATAAATATCCAACTGAATCAACTGCCATACCCCACGCAACTTAACCGGCGCTATCCCTTTGGAATTAAACGCCTTCGCACCGTCAAACTCAGGCTCTATCACATAGTCTCCATTGCTCTTGATATATCCCCATTTCTCGCCGTCTGAAACGGGAGCGTACCCTATACTTGAGAAACTTCTGGCCTTTTGGAAAAGACACTCCAAAACCTTTTCGCCCTTTGCAGAAACAAAGCCCCATTTTCCCGCCTGCTTCACTGCCGCAGGCTTTCCTGACACAAAAGGAGCTGCCTTATCATAGCTTTCCCCAATCTGTACTCCATCGCTGTTTATAAGCTTATACTCCTCACCGACAGCCGCAAAAACAACACTATTTCTGGAACAAAAACCCCAATCATCCCGCACAATATCATCAAATCCGAAATCTGTAATGGGCTTCAAATCCTTTCCCACAAGCGCCCATTTTCCATCCTTCTTCACAGCCGCCATATTGTCCAGCATAGGGGTTACATCCTCATAAATGAACTCTGAAATCATCTTAAAATCTTCATTCAGATACCCCCATTTTCCTTCTTTTTCCGCCGGAATCACTCCCTGATTAAGCACCCCAAGAAACTCATATTTCTCATCCGGCGCACGTCTTTTATAGTTATTACTGTCGATATAATACCAGGCTCCATCCTTTTTTACAGGGGCGAAACCATTGCTTCCGAATAATCCTACAGCCTCATACTGCGGCCGTATCATTTCTTTTCCCACGGCATCCAGTATTCCAAACACCTCTTCCTTTTCCACAAACATATATCCCCCGCAGGTACTGGAGATATTTTCATATTCTCCGCTCAACGTTCGGAACCCGCCAGCAAGTGAATTGAGCTTTGCAACAACTGCTCCGTTATCCCGTTTGGTTTCTATCTGACGTTTAAGGAGTGAGATTGCATCTTCCTTCCTGTCCTCTTCCAGATAATAATCTGTCAGCATGAAGATTGCTTTATCGTTATCCCCGCCCAAATCAATGGCAGCATTGCAGGCATCCTCAAACCCGTCGGCATCACGCAGATTCCTATAATTTTCTGCGATTTTTAAATGGATTTCCATACTCTCCGGAGCATAATTCAGTGCCTCTTTATAAGCCAGAACCGCATCATAGTAAATCTCTTTTTCTTCAAATTTTTCTGCTTCCAGTAAGCACTTTTTATATTCGGCCGGTTTTTCCAAGGATGTATCCGCTGTACTGACGCAGGCCAGCACAAACAATAGAAAAACCGCCGCAATCACCAATTTCTTCATACTTCCTCCATCCGTTTCCCCACAGCCCTTCATTTGTCAGAGCCTTGTTCTACCTCAAAATCCAATCAATAAGACAAGTATCGTCCCTATTGAAAAGAAGGGCGCCAAAGGAATCGAATCCTTCATCCCCAGCTTTTTTCTTAGAAGCTGTACAATACAGTAGATTCCGGCGAAAGCCAGACACACCACAATATCCCACCAAATCAGTGCCCCTCCAAGATACCAGCCCAGCACTGCCGCGAGCTTCACATCCCCAAGCCCTATGCTCTTTCTGGAAAGAACATAGGCCAAAAGAAAAATACTAAGCCCTATCAGAAGCCCGAATACAGCCGACTTCACAATTTCCGCCCAAAACTCAGGAAAAGCCAGAATTTCTCCCAAAAGCAGCACGCCTCTGATTGCAGCCATCCACAACAATATTTTGTTTGGTATAATGGTTTTCTCGTAATCTATAAAGGCCAAAACCATCAAAAATCCTACTAATACCAGATACCTGATCATCTTCAGCCAGTGATACCCATACAGAAAGAAAAGAATCCCTGCTGCTATTTCTAAAATCAGTATTATCGCAAAGACATATTTTTTGTTTTTCCACAAATCTCTCATTTTGTCTACCCCGTAATATTGCCATGTGCCTGTCCTTCTGCCCGAATATTTACGACACTCCGGACCACACCCTGGTGGAAGCACACACCCGGTAATGCCACGGCCCAAGCTTAAAGAAAGGAATGCTGTTCGCTATTTCATAGTCAACCACAATCCGAATGTCCCTGGAGCCATTTTCGCACCAGGCTGATGAATCAAATCGCAACCCCGATGTGACTCCCATACTGCGCAGGTATTTTTCCGCGTCCGCGTTTCCGCCTGCTATGGACAACTGGTTATTTACACAGGATTTTGCCACTACGGAAACCATATATTTAGAAATTCCGTTTACCGCATCCTTTTTCATCACTCCAAGAATTCCGTTCAAGAAATCCTTGGGATTCTGCACATAACCTTTCACCGTATCATAGGTATCCTGAAAAGCATTACCCGCATCAATACCGTTTTGAATAATGTCCTGGCCATCCACTGCATTTTGGGCAGCTCCCTGTATGGTATCCAGATTTCCCATGATATTCTGGATATTGTCCTCAAACTCCTGGCTCCTTGACGATAGACTATCCAGAGATTCTAAAATCCCTATTTTATCCAAAAGGTAGCTATATTGGGCCACTTCCTTCGCCGCCTGATCCACAGAATACTGAATTACAAGCTGAGCTCTCGCAAAATACACCATATTGTAAATGCTTAAAAAGGCAAACAAAAATATGGGGAGAAAGAGCGCAGCCTCTACTGTTATGGAACCTCTTTGTTTATCTTTTTTCATAAATCACTCCTAAGCTGCATAACCCGCCAAATGCCCCTCCAACCTGCCTAATAAGCCAGGATACTCTGATAACGGATACGTCTTTTCCCATCATCATTCTTATTCTCCTGCCCCAAAAATGCAGGTACTTTGGGAAGAAATGTGGTTGAGGCCTTTACCTCTGCGTTCAAGGTAAGCATGGTGTACTTATCCTTGAGCATTTTACCGGTATTAAGCTGGATGCAGTCCGCTGTCCGCAATACAATATTCTTTTCATTTCCTTCCTCAATAAGACCGATTAAAATATACAGTTTTAAATATTCCTTATAGGAAAGCTTGAATTTATCATTACTCGGCCATACATTCACATCCCTGCCGGCAGCAAGCTCGGCAATATCCTTTCCCGACAATCCAAGACCACAGCAGAAAAGATAACCATACTTAATAATGGGATACAGCCATGGCATACCCACACTCAATCCTGCGGCCACTGCCGAAGCTGTCAAATTATATCCCTTATCCATAAAAACATAAATACAATTGACTGCCAGCCTGATTCCAAAGGTCTGGGAAAGAGCAAAGGCTTTGTTCGCCGCTGTACTCTGATTTCCATAAAGAATATATTCCATCTCGCCGTTATAAATAAAATGGCTGGTAAGCTCCTCCCCGCTCAGGGATTTTTTTATGCTGTCATCTTTCTTAAAATCTGCCTCCGTGGTTGTCGTAAGACAGTTAAACATCTCCGTAATATATTCCATGAGATAGGCACGTTCCAAAAGCTCTCCGGCAAGTTTATCCATACCATTGAGAATCTGGGTGACCAGCTCCATATTTCCTACCGAACCAGTGACATTTTCCTCGTCATCCTTCACATTGATGTCCTGCATCATATTTCCCGTATCTTTTGATTTCGCAAGCCTGCTTGGAAAATCATCCGGATAATTCATCCCGCCTGGAGCGTCATTCTTCAAGTTCTTCTCATTATCTGAATTCCTGATTTCATCAAGCAATTGATTATATACGTCCTGCTGCACCTTTGCCTCATCCTGCATGGACTCCTGCTGGGATTTCTTTTCGGGGTCCTTCTCTTCCTCCGAGATTTTTGCCAGACAATTCTCATAAAAGGGCTGCTGCTGCAAATCAATACATACAAACGAAAATTCCTCATAATCATTCATATGGTTATCCCAATAAGAAGAAATAGCCTGACTTGCTCCATAGACCATATTGGCAATAGATTCTCCTTCGGCGCCACTTATGGGGGAGGTTTTTTTCAGGCTGGCAGGTATGTTCTTAAGCTTAGCAATCCTGTCCTTTGCCGCCTTAGCCGCATCAATCTGAGACTGAATGATTCCGCTAAACTCATCCAGCTCCTCCACGTTGATTTCCAGCTCGTCTTCTTCACTATCCTCAAAACTCATGTCCTCACCGGCCTGGCGCAGTTCTTCCCCTGCATCCTTATAAGCATTTTTTGCCTTAGATACCTTCTCCAGCCATTGCTTTCGAACCTTCTTCAGATTGTCTATGGCTTTTTCCCCCGATTTGACAATCTGGTCAGCTTCACGCTCATATGTATCCAGCTTCTCTTTAAATTCCTGCACATAATTCTCATGGATTTTATCCAACACCAGAATACTTCTATTTATTTTTTTTGAGATTGTATAAAATTTTTCAATTTCCTCCTCGGTAAAACCGAATTCCTCCGTCATACCAGGGCTTAATGAATCCTGACTTTGATATAATGACAACGCAGCCAGCATATCGCTGTAAAAAACTTCGTCGAATTCCGTTTTTCCCTGATTCCACTCAATATCAAGGGCAAGGTATTGTTTCACCCGTTCCGGAGAAATATCCCCGCCGTCTCCTATATAACATAAGGATTCCAATGACAAATATTTCTCCAAGGACCTGGCGGCCAGCCAAAAAACAGAATTATATTTATACTCGTCTATAGCGGATGCAATGCCCTGTCCACCGTACTGCAGAGCCTCCAGATATTGGTTTTGTTCATCGGAAAACTCCTTCGCTTTTTTAAGCTCAGCCCCAAGCTTTGACAATTTCTTTCCATAATCCGCTTTTTTCTTCACATAATCCTGCTTTTTATCAATATTGTCCAAGGGCAGATTTTTGAACTTCTCAATAATGTCGGTTACCATATACACCGGTCCGCGAAATTTCATATATTCCAGCATCTGCTGCCGTAAAACCTCATATTCCGCAAGCGACGAGCCCTCCACACCCTTGGCCGAAAAACCGTTCTCCGCAAGCTCCAGTTTGATCATAGTATGCAGGTCCTCTGTATCCGCATTTTCCAAAAGGGAAACATTGCAGGACTCCTCAAAATATTGTTCAAGCTTCATAAGACTGGCCGGAGCATCCGGTTTCTTCGCCATGGCCATCAACCCGTAACCATCCTTTAATGTCTTATCATATTCTGAAAGTGCCGCATTCATAGTCAGCTCCCCCGCGCCGGAAACAATCGTTTTGGACGCAAAAAGCCGGGAGGCGTCTACGATAATGCCGCAAAAAACAAGAACCGGCACCAATATCAAGGTAAGAAATACAGAGATTGCGCCTCTGTTTCTCCCACAAAATAACTGCATATGACTCCTCCCTGCTGTATTGGATTCCTGCGTAAGGTATCGCACTATAACACTCGTTTCCCATTACCGGAATCATTTTTTACAATATAAGTTCTTTAATTTGATTAAATTTTCCCGCAAATTCTGCAGCTTTTCCGCTTAATCCAAGCTTCTCTAAAAGAAACTCTCCCATATCCCACGCCAAATCCACGTTTCTTACAAAATCCGTCGTATTCATCACAGGCTGGTAGGCCGCGGCATATATGGTAATCCTATCCTGCACACCAAGGTAGCGGATAATTCCCGGCGTGGGAATTTCATAACGAATTTCGGCCATAATGGATTTTGACAGAAAACCATTGTTGATTTTCACATACGCCTCTGTGCTGCCCAGCGAAAACAGAGCACTGTTGGCTTTTAGAGCTTTTTGATATGCTCCGGCCCGCTCTGCTGCTCTGGAATCCAGTCCCCAACGGTAGATTTTTGACAGGCTCCCGTTATAGGCATTGTAATAGCCGCGAATCATGTCTGCTCCCGGAGCGCCCTCCCAGGAAAAATCAATCCTGTTATTTTCCAGAGGAGACTCGTCATGAAACTTTTCATATCCTGGATAGGCAATCTCTCTTGCAAGCTCTGAAGCCGCACGCTCTGTCTGAAAAAAGAAGTAGCTTTCCTGCATCTTAAACAATCCCAGATATATCACAACCATAACCACAGCAATGGTAATCGGGAAATAAAGAGCGGCTTCTACCATAATGGCGCCACGTTGGTTTTTCTCATTCAATCTATCAATCCCCGGTAAAGCTTTTAAAATCGTCACTTTCAAACACACCCTTGACTAAAGAGGTGATTTTCTCCCTAAAAATAACCGCACACGCAATAACAACCACAATAATTAAAATGATCGCAACTATTTCCGCAGCCCCTTTTTCCTCGTGCAAAAACGCATCCCAGAAACTCTGCATCCGAATTCTTACCCCAATCAATAAACCATTTAACTTTTCTCCCATCCTCTTTTTCCTCCAATTCTGATATTCTGATATTTTTCTTATTAAATAGATTATAATAAACCAGATATATACCGGTTATTATCACATTCCACTTAATGCCGGAACCAATACAAGCATAAGTATACCGATGAAAATCAGCAACACAGGAAGCAAAAGCTTAGAATTCGCCTTTTCTCCCTTTTGCTTAACCTCATTTTTCTTGGTTTCCCACATTTCATCCGCCATATCCCGCAGAAAAAAAGAAAGCTCCTCGTTTCCTTTCTGAAGGTTCTGCACAATCATGGACGCAAATTTACGTGCCTCTTTCACATTACAGCGTTCACCAAAATCTTTATAAGCATCTGTCTCCAGAACACCGTTTTCTATTTCCAGACTCGTATTCGTCATCTCCTGGTACAGCACCCGGCTACCGGTAATTTCCGTCTTCCTCCATGCCTCACGCAGCACCATCCCCGAATTGACAAGCAGCGTCAGCTTCGATAAGACCTGAGGAAGGTCCATGAGAATTTCCTGTCTCCTTTCCGTAAGCTTATCGCGGAGAGACAGCTCCAGGTAAGCCACCGCCAGCACGCATAGAATGATTCCAAGCAGCAGCGCCTCAACACTGTCCGCGAGAACCGCGAGCAGAAGCATCACCACGAGTATGGTATAAGCATAGGTAATCTTTGCTCCCTGCAAGATATAATAATAATATTCCGCATATTTTTTACCCCTGATTTCTGCAATCTCCTTAATCTTAGCCCTGGCTCGCTTACTCGTTGTATCGAAATGCAGAAGCTCCATAACGGAAAAGCCCACACAGAACAGATCGCTCATCTGGAATTCTTTTGCAAACGTGCTCTGTGAATAGCGGATGTATTTCTTGCCTTTAAAGGCAGCAAAGAAAAGCCACAACACAGTAAACGGTGTACTAACGGCCAATAATCCTAATTGGAACCAATTCAGCATCTTGCTATCTCCTATACCTTAATATCAACTATTTTTCTTCCCATCACATACGCCAGCACAAACAGCACAAGCGCTCCGCACTTTACAAGTACATTTGCCGGTGTATTCTGGACAATAGACAAATTCCCCATGCTGCTCAGCATGAGCATAATGATGACCGGCATCACAGCCATAATGTTCAGCTCGTTTTTGTTTGCTGTCAAAAGCGTCTGTATTTCCATTTCTGTCTCAATTTTGTCACAGATAATCTGCCTTGTATCCCCTACCACCTTTTTCATATCTCCGCCATAACGTATACACACCTCAAAGACCGTGGCAAAGCTTTCAATATCATCCATGTGGCTTCGTCTGCCGAAATTCAGCAACATGTCTTCTATGTTCTGTCCATTATACAATCCGCTCACAATCCATCTCAGTTCTTTAACAATATCTGCTTTCTCCCCGTAAATATTTTCCATATCCACAGCAGCATCCTGGAAAGCGGCTTCTGTATTCTTTCCGGCTGAATAAGATGCACTCAAAGATTCCATCATATCCCGAAACTGTATCCGCAGGCTTTTCAGCCTTTTTTCCTTAAGAAACTCTTTATATTTCCTGTTTCCGGGAACCACCATAGCCACTCCCGCTATCACCGCAGCGGGTACACTTCTGAAGAACACCATAAACACAAAGGCTCCTGCCAAAAATCCAACAAGTCCCCCGGCAAGCCTCTCGATTTTGCTCTGGGTGTATATGTAATAATCGTCCGCCTCACCGAAAAGGGGTTTCTGTGGAATATATTTCTTTTTGTTCTGTTTTACATTCTTCTGTTTTATATTCTTCTGTTTTATATTCTTCTGTTTTATATTCTTCTTTTTCATACTTCACCTAAATTCTGCCGCTGTCTCCTCTGAGTCTCAATTTGTAATCATTCTGAAGCGGATTACCGGTTCGTACCAGAGAACCCTGGACCTTGTCAAGAGTGCTGCCCGGCCCTTCCTTAAATACAAAAAGCGGATTTAAAATGATCTCACCGTTTCTGCACCCCAGAACCTCTGTGATCTCCATAGTCCTCCTGGATTTGTCCCTCAAACGCGACAAATGGATGATGATATCCAGCGCCGATGCAATCTGTTGGCGTATGGCTGCAAGCGGCAGCCCTGCATTCCCCTGCAGCACCATTGTCTCCAGCCTGCTCAGCATATCTCTCGTTGAATTCGCATGACCTGTAGACAGGCTTCCGTCATGGCCCGTGTTCATGGCCTGAAGCATATCTAGTGCCTCTGCTCCCCGGACCTCTCCCACAACGATTCTTTCCGGTCTCATACGAAGAGCAGACTTTATCAGGTCTCTGATGGTTATCTCCCCTTTTCCTGAAGTGTTGGCGTTTCTGGTTTCCAGGCTCACCAGGTTGTCAATATTACGTATCTGCAGCTCGGCCGAATCCTCAATGGTAATAATACGTTCATCCGCAGGAATGAAATTTGACAAAGCATTTAAAAAGGTAGTTTTTCCTGAACCCGTACCCCCACTGATAAAAATATTATATTTCGCCCTCACAAGGCGCTGAAGAAAATTCGCGACCTCTGGGGTAACTGACCCGTACCGAAGGAGTACATCAAAGGTCATCGGTGTTTTAGAAAACTTTCTAATTGTAACAATAGGGCCTGAAAGAGAAACCGGAGGCAGCACCACGTTTACACGAGAACCGTCCGGAAGTCTTGTATCCACAATCGGATTTGCTGAATTGACCTCTCTTCCCACTCGGCCCACAATCTTCCTAATGATATCCTCCAGATATTTCTGGCTCTCAAAATGCCGGTTTAACCGCATGACATTTCCCGAACGTTCGATAAAAATATTGTCCGGCCCATTGATCATAATCTCCGTAATACTGTCATCCTCCATAATCTCATCAAGGATTCCAAGACCACGAATAGAGCTGAACACAAGTCGTACCGCACGGCTTCTCTCCTGAGGAGAAATTCTCATATTACCAGTCTTATTGTCGATGACATCTGCAATCCTGGCCATAAGCTGATCGTCGTTTGCCCTGCTCAAAAGCATAGTATCTGCTAGTAAAAAACGCTTCGTCTCAAAGACAAGCTTATTCAATACCTCTTCTGTCATAATAGAGCTTCTCCTGTCAATAGAAATAACCTTTTTCTGTCTCATAATCCGAGATGAGTTTAATATTAGCCTTCTCATATTCGTTAAAAACACTCTCGGAAACCGCATCGAACTCCGCCGCCTCATACGAGGGGGAATACCATGACTTCCCATTAAAATACGACTGTATTGTCTGGTCTAAAAACTTTCTTCCATGTCTCGCATATATTTCATTTCTGGCATAAAGAAGCTGGTCCTTCGTAAGACCCTCCAGCTGCGCCCTGCTCAAATATCCTACTGCGCTCTGAGGGAAAACATAGTCCCCCTCACCCGTGTGGGTATTTTTTGTCCCAGATTCCTGCTCGCCCCCAAACACCTCATATTCTTCCTTTACCACCTTAATCTCTGACTGGTCAGGCTTGACTGCCGCCGTAGGAACTACTGTAGGCACCGGGCTTGGCTTGGGTGTCGGTGTCTGCATAGGCGGCCGGGTAGGCACGATAATATCGTCTGTTTTCTTCTCTGTACCCTGTCCCTTATTAGACGTCTGCCCGGAGGCAGAGCTCTTCTGTGAGTTCACTACAATCCGCGGATAATCGTCCTCCAATCCACGCCGCAGCATATTACTTACGATTGCTGCGGTAATAAAAAGAAAAACCGTGGAGACAGCTATACTAATGATCCATTTTATTGTATCTCTCTGCCTCTTTGTGCTTTGATCCTGTTCCGCTTTTGGAACCTCATATAAATCGTCTTCCCAGTCAAACTCTCCGACACTGTTTCCTGTTTCATTTATGTCATCTATATCATTTTTAACACTGGCATGGGTATGAGTATGCGCACTGTCCGCTTTTGTCACTTCTGTTTTTTTCTCTACAGGGAACCCACATTGAGGGCAAAATCTATCACCGGATTCCAGTTCCTGACCACATTTTTTACAAAACATTTCCTCACCCTCCTTAAATAGAACTAACAGTATGAAAATTTATATTTTCTTTTTTTAATTTATACTTTCCCGTTAGTTTAATCAATCTGTGGCAAGGTTTGTAGACGGACTTTTTAACTAAATAAAGCATATGTGGCAGGATTTGAGGGCAGATTTTCTTTACAAATTTCTACATTTTTGTGGAAATATATCGGACACATCACCTATGAAAATGGTATCTTAGTATTAGATATAAGAGAAATGCGAGGAATTATTTATGACAGAGTTTTCAAATGTGCTTAGCCAATTTATCAAAGAAAAAAATATCAAAGTATACTCACTTGTAAAATATTGTAATTTAGATCGTTCCACCATGTACAAGCTTATCAATGGGAAACGCAATCCGCCCACAAAGGACATTTTTGAAAAGATAGCCGAATTTATGCATCTTACCCCTACTGAATACAAGAGATTTAAAGAAGCTTATCTTATCACAAAAACTGGTCCAGAAATATATTACAGGAGAAAAAGCGCAGAGAATTTCGTAATAAATTTCCCCGGCAATTATGCTTCAGAAGTAATCCCATCTAAAATATTGGTAAATCCTCTTCCTGCGAAAACCAACGACAGCATAAACTGCACTGTTTTATCTACACAGGTGGAAATCAATCATTTTCTCCACCATATCTTACTGGCGGAAGCCTCCAGACCTAAAGGAAAAATTGCTCTCCTTTTACAGCCGGATTATGACTTCCTCTTTAATCTTCTGGCGAGTCTTAACCCATCTGGAGAGCTAAGAATCGAACAGCTTATCTGCCTCAGCAAAACAGAACAAATGGCAGAAAACAATGAATTATATAACCTTCTATATTTAAAAATGCTGCTTCCTCTCTATTTTGGAAACGTGGACTATCATCCACATTTTTTTTACGAGGATATACATTCCCACTATCAGAGCTTTAATGGCCTGCCTTACATAATTTTGACTTCAGACTATGCCATCACCTGCACTTCAGACTACCAAACAGGGATTTTGTACCGTGATTCCGCTATTCTCTCTATGCTGTGGGACTTGTATTACTCTTATCAAAATAAATGTTCCGCTTTGTTTGAAGTCCTCAATTTTCTGCCAATTGACAACCTACAGATGATATCCAAGGTATATAAAGAGCCCCCCAGCTATATTCTCCAGCCGGAAGCCTGTCTGACCCCTTTCATTACCAGTGACATTCTGGCACAAGCACTTGCTCCCGGACTTCCAGACCGTGAAGCCGTTTTTAAACAGATAGATACGCTCCTGAAACTGAACCGGCAACAATTATGCAGCAAAAGTGTACATGTGCTTTTCACTCAAGAGGGTCTGCTCGACTTTGCACGTTTCGGGAAGATTAAGGAAGTTCCCGATTATTTTTACAGGCCGCTTCTAAAAAAGGAACGTATTGCTATATTAGAGAACATGCTCCCCTACTGCTATGAGGAGCTGTATCTTATCTTAAAGAAGCCGCTGAACCATCTTTCAGAAAATCTTCATTTATGTGTAAACAGCTCCAGTGGTTATCTACTCTTCAATAATATCAGAAACCAAACGGTATGCCTTCTCTTCAATGAGCCCAGCATCTTAGCTGTTTTTCTGGACTTCCTGGAAAGCCTGGACGATATGGCCTTATATTCTGGTGAAGAAACGGCACTTTTTGTAAAAAATGTAATCAATGAGTTGAAAAACGATACGCTTTAACATATAAAATATCCTGATTCCAACAACGGACTGGCAAAGATACCGCGCCGTAACATTTCCCAGTTCCTGAATAACGCCTTCAGGAATTACAACATTTCTATCCCCTGTAATAATAACTCCATAGCAGTATCGGGATAAGCATCATATGTCCATTCCGCACAAAATAAAAGCATCCCAGCGGATGCTTTTATTTTGCACTATCTTAGTCTTTCTCTTTATACTCTTATTTCTTCTCTATCAAGAAGCAATTGCTCCGCTCTTACGCGCAGTACAAAATCTCCCTATTACGTATCAAATATTTTACCAAATCCCGGAATCCACCGCTGCTCTTTCAATCGGAATTCCTTTAAGATATCTTTCCATAAAGATATTATAACCTTCCACGCCTTTCGGATCAGGATTCAGGGATGTGCCCTGGTTTCCGGCAAATACCTTTTCATCCAGGAAATGCTCCAAAGCCTCGCCCTCTTCCTTATTTACCAGATAAGAAGCAAGAAGTGCAATTCCCCATGCGCCGCCCTCTCCGGCAGTCTCCATCACGGAAACAGGCGCATTCACGGCATCCGCCAGAATCTGCTGTCCCACGCCCTTCGTCTTAAACAGGCCGCCGTGTCCTAAAAGACGGTCAACCTTCACATTCTCCTTATCGAAAAGAATATTCAATCCCACTCGCATAGCGCCCAGGCAGGTATAAAGATTCGTTCTCATAAAATTGGCAAGGTTAAACTTACTCTCCGGAGAACGCACAAACAGCGGGCGTCCTTCCTCAAATCCGGTCATATGCTCGCCTGAGAAATAGCAGTAGGACAGAAGTCCACCGCAATCCTCATCGCCCTCCAGCGCCTTATTATACAAAGTGCCGAAAAGCTCGTTCATATCCACCTTCATGCCCATGGCTTCCATAAACTCCTTAAAGATTCCCACCCATGCGTTCAGATCAGAGGTGCAGTTGTTGGAATGCGCCATAGCAACCGGAGCTCCGGCCGGAGTTGTCACCATATCAATCTCTTTATACGGCTTGGAAAGTCCGTTTTCCAGAACAATCATTGCAAAAACAGAGGTTCCTGCGGAAACATTTCCCGTACGCTTTGCCACAGAATTGGTGGCAACCATTCCGGTACCCGCATCACCTTCAGGCGGACACATCGGAATACCAGCCTTTAATTTCCCGCTTACATCCAGAAGCTTCGCGCCTGCTTCCGTTAGGCAGCCTGCATCCTGGCCTGCCACCATAACCTTCGGCATAATCTCGCGGAATTTCCACGAGAAACCATAAGGCGCAACCAGTGCGTCAAATTTCTGCACCATCTCTTCGTTGTAGTCAAGCGTATCGCTGTCAATCGGGAACATACCCGCAGCGTCGCCGATGCCAAGCACTCTCTGACCTGTGAGCTTCCAATGCACATACGCCTCCAGAGTAGTCATGTAATCAATATCCTTCACATGCTCCTCTTTATTAAGAATCGCCTGGTAAAGATGTGCCACACTCCATCTCTGCGGAACATTGTAATTAAAAAGCTCCATCAGCTTTTCACTGGCCTCGCCTGTGATGTTATTTCTCCAGGTACGGAACGGCACGAGCAGCTCTCCCTCTTTGTTAAAGGGCATATATCCGTGCATCATAGCACTGATACCAATCGCACCTACGGATTCCAGCTCTACATCATATTTACTCTTTACATCTTTCGCAAGATCCTGGTAGCTGTCCTGAAGTCCTGCCCAGATATCCTCCAGACTGTAGGTCCAGATACCGTTTTCATACCGGTTTTCCCAGTCATGGCTTCCTGACGCAATCGGCGCATTCTTGTCGTCTACCAGTACCGCTTTGATTCTGGTGGAACCAAACTCGATTCCCAATGCTGTCTTATTGCTTAAAATTGCTGCTTTCGCTTCGTTTACACCCATTGTAAATCCTCCCAATTTTTCTCAATGTTTCTCTACTGTAAGCTGCACATCATATCCTGCATGGCATCAGTAACTGCATGACACCATTATTGCATAATATCTTTCATCTGTACAGCTGCACAATCCACTTATATGAAACCGTCTCCGCAAATTTTACTTACGGTAAGCAATCTCGTTCCATCTCAGTTCATTTTTGAAATTGCGGATTGTAGTATCTCCGTCAATGTAAACAGCCTCAATTCCCATAGCTGCCGCCCAGTCGCCCATCTGCTCTGCGGTCAGATCATAAGAGAAGGCAGTGTGATGTGCGCCTCCGGCCAGAATCCACGCCTCCGCTCCTGTTGCCAGATCCGGCTTCGGAGTCCAGAATGCGGTACCCACCGGAAGTTTCGGCATTGGTTTCTCCACCTTCTTGCAGTCAACCTCATTAATGATCAGGCGGAAACGGTCGCCCAGATCCACGAGAGATGTGGCAATCGCCGGTCCTGCCTTGGAGGTAAATACAAGTCTTGCCGGGTCTTCTCTGTCACCCATGGACAGCGGGCAGACTTTAATTCCAATTTTCCCCTCTGCCACAGACGGGCACACCTCAAGCATATGTGCCTGCAGGATTCCCTCCTTGCCCGGCACCAGATTATATGTATAATCCTCCATAAACGAGGTTCCTTTTGCATCCTTCACACCTGCTGCCATGATTTTCATCAGACGCACCATAGCCGCTGTTTTCCAGTCGCCCTCGCCGCCGAAACCGTAACCTTTTTCCATAAGTCTCTGGATTGCAAGGCCTGGTAACTGCTGCAAAGAACCAAGGTCGCCGAAGTGTGTGACAATCGCCTGGTAATTTTTCTCCTCCAGAAATTTCTCGAAGCCAATCTCGATTCCTGCCTGGACTGCTACATGACGTTTGAATTCCTCCGGATCACGTCCTTCCAGAAGAATCTCATACTTATTATAATATTCTTCCACCAAAACATCAATATCGCCTTTTTTTACATCCTGCACATATTCCGCAATCTCATTAACCGGATATGCGTCGATTTCCCAGCCAAACTTAATCTGTGCCTCAACCTTGTCACCCTCGGTCACTGCCACATTCCGCATATTATCAGCCACACGGCACACACGGATATGGCTGCTTTCCATAATTCCTACAGCAGTGCGCATCCAGGAAGCCAGCCTTTCCTGTACCTTCTTATCTGCCCAATGGCCTACGATAACCTTGCGCTCAATTCCCATTCTCGTAACAATATGGCCGTACTCGCGTCCACCGTGAGCAGACTGGTTCTCATTCATGAAATCCATATCTATGGTATCATAAGGAATTTCCTCATTAAACTGCGTGTGCAAATGGCAAAGAGGCTTCCTGTACTCCTTCAGTCCCAGAATCCAGGATTTCGCTGGGGAAAAGGTATGCATCCAGGTGATCACACCGGCACAGTCCTCGTCTGCATTTGCCTCATTAAAGGTTTTGCGGATAAGCTCATTGGTAATCAAAGTCGGTTTCCATACCACCTCAAAAGGCAGCATCCCTGATTTATTAAGCTCTTCCACAATAATCCTGGAATGCTCCGCCACCTTGCGAAGGCACTCCTCTCCATACAAATCCTGTGACCCTGTGCAAAACCAAAACTTGTAATTTCTTCCTGTTTTCATGTTGAAATTCCTCCTTGAATTTTTTTGTTATGATATATAAGGCAAGAACGCCTTAGCTTCCATTATGATTTGAGATATCTGCGAAATCACTGTTCCTACCTCAATGCCCCCTGGCACCTAACTGCTGTCTTTTTCCTCTGTCTTTCTCTTTTACAAATTACTTTTCCCTGCATGACCCTCTGACAATAATCTCCGGCTGAATCAGCCTTTCAACCCGGCTCTCCTCCTCCGGAATCCCATTGATTTTTTCCAAAATCAACTCTGCTGCCATCTCCCCGAGTCTCTCCTGTGGATGGGCAATTGTAGTAATTCCGCTTCCTCTTTGAGCATAAAGCGAATTGTCATACCCTGTTATCGATATATCTCCTGGAATATCCAGTCCCATGCTCTCCAATGCTTCCATCACCTGCACCGCAATCTGGTCGTTATAACACACAATCCCTTCCGGAAGCCGGCCGCTTTCCACCATGAGCTTAGCCATCATACCCGGCTTAGCTCTGCGGTCCTCTGTGTGAAACCAGATGACATCATCAGGATTATAAGGCACTCCCATTTCCTGCAATGCCTGCACATACCCCTTATGGCGCTCAATCCCCTGGATATCATCCGCCTTAAAAATCCCCGCAATTTTGCGGTGGCCCAATTCCAGAAGATATTTAGTCACCTGATATCCGCCCTGCGCATCGTCCATAAGAATATGAGGCTTATCCTTCATTTCCGTGTAGATACCCTGAATGAAAATATAAGGAATCTCATACTTTTCCAATGACTGGTACAGATTCCGGTGCCTGCAGAGCATCTGGCTCTTACTCGGCTCAATGATCAGCCCGTCAATATCCTTCTGCAAAAGCTCTTCCAGACACCTGGCCTCCTTCTGCCTGCTATTGCCTGTATTCTTAAGAATAATACTGTACCCTTTATCGGACAATATATTATCAATTCCCTGAATCAGTCTCGGAAATATATAATCGGAAATATAGGTCGTGACCACAGCTATATTCTTCGATTTTTTCACATGACGCATATTTTCTGAACAAAAGGTACCTTTTCCGTGCTGGGATTCCACATAGCCTTCCTGGGCCAGAATCCCCAGCGCCTTGCGGACAGTATGCCTGCTAAGCGAATGCGCTTCAGACAATTCATTCTCCGACGGCAGCTTCTCCCCGGGAGCAATTCTGCCGGATAGTATATCTTCTTTTAATTGTTCCATCAACGAAAAGTATTTGGGTTTTCCAGCTTCTGTCATCTTTTCCTCCCGCTGCTTTAGATAAACCTCTAACCGCTTCCATTTATAATCCTAAGCATTTAAATCAAAAAGCAAGATTATAAAATTCCCGCTTCTCTTTTATACTATAACTTGTATGCACATATGCACAAGTTGTTTTCCATGTACGATTTATACGAAAAATGCCAAAAAAGTTTGTATACTTTTTTGGCACTTTGTTTTATGGAGATTCCTGTCATTAGACTCAGTCCTGGTTTCTAATTCTTTCCACAAGCGAAAACTTATTTTGGTCCCTCAGGCACAAAGACGATATGAGCATTGGTATCACAATCATGCCTGCACAATAAAGGATAACTGCCAAAATAGGAAACTGATATCGCAGATAAGGTGCAGCACTTTTCATCAAGGAAATAAAACCGAAACCCGCGGCTGTCCCAATCGTAAGTGTTACCAGCATATTGGGCAGTGCGATCAGTATGCTTTCGGCGAACAGCATGTTTCGCACCTGCCGTTCCTCCATTCCAATCGATTCCAACATGGATAACTGCTTTCTGCGCGAAGTAATGCTGCTTATGATCGTATTTATCAAATAGAAAATGCTGAACACGATGATAAATATACATATGCCGTATATCTGCATTTTCAGCTTCTGAATTTCCCCCGCATCCTCCAGTTTCTTTTCCCTCAGTGTGTGAAGCGATAAATCCCCGTAACGGTCTGTCAGGGATCTTATTTCTTCTTCAAGCTGTAATCCATTCTCATTATAATTGTCTGCGGACACGAAAAAAGAGGATACGGTATTCATATTTTTCCACAGCTTATTCATTGTCACATCAGTCATGCAGAAATTTGAACGATTATATTTCTCCGGGCCAAAGTCTTCATAAACAGCCGCAATTTCAAGCTCTACTGTATGCTCCTCACCGTCAAAATAACGCATTTTTATCTTATCTCCAGGCTTAAACGTGATACCGTTGATTGTTTCACTGAATCCACTATTCAGAATAAAAATGGCATCATTTTCCGCCATATACTCATACGTATTATTCCCCTCTGCCGGAAGCTCGTAATACTCTGTATCTTCCTTGGTCAGAGGGTAAAAGGGCTGAGTAAAGGTAGCGCCCTGATGTTCGATCACACCTGTGGCGGACCGTTCTGTATGAATGTCCTTTACATGATCTAATGTTGCTAAATTTTTTTGAATTTCTCCAAGCTGGCCTGTAAGCTGCAGGTCTGTTATACCATATGTTTTTGGAGAAGTATGCATATCGTACTGATATGTTATGTAATATTCACTGTCCTCGAACAGCTCTTGTCTGGAGTAACGGTCTTCATCCCAAGATGCTATCCATGTTGCAGAAACCATGAAAATAATGCCGCCAAACGCAAGAGAAATAGTTGTAAGCAGCCATTTTTTGCGGCTGTTTCTGCCTTCCATCTGAGCTAATCTGACAGGTGTCAGACGCTTATATCTCCGGTTTTTCCGTTCCTCCTCTGTATCTGTCCCTGCATTATTCGCGGCCTCTATGGGCGGAATTTTTGAAGCAACAGAAGCTGGTTTCCCTATGGCAAGCTGCACAATTAAATTTCCTAAAACAAGCACTGTCAAGGCTGTCAAGCCGAAATTTTTAAACGTCCACCCACTCGGAAGTATCAGATATGACAAAATCCCGCTTAACAATAATCCCGCCGGAATGGAAATCAGACTCAGTATAAATCCCTCACGGCGAACCATTTTTTTCACCTGCTTGTTAGTCATACCGATAGTCAAAAACTGTCCGATCTGCTGTATCCTGGATGTCACAGAAAAATAAAATATGCTGTAAATAACAATACCGCAGGCAATAAAAAGCAGCATGGATACAAAGAATATGGTATATGCCCCGCTGTTCCCCGCTTGAAGTGACATCTCAAATCTGCCATTGGTATTTACGCTTGTACGGGCAATCCCATAGTCCACTGCCAATTGATACACGGATGTGGAAAACTCCGAAATCGTCATATCTGACGCTTCTTTAAGACGCACAAGTGCTGTATATGGCAAGTCTTTCATAAAAGGACTTTGTTCCGCAAATTTTTTAGACACTTTTATGGGATGTGTCAAAACCGAATATCCATCATCCGTATAACCGGAAATGATGAATTCCTCGCTCACGCCGTTCACATCCAGCTTCACAGCCGCTCCCGTCACACACTCCCTGCCCAGCGCTTTCATAAACTTTTTGTCCACAACGATTTCATTGTATTCTTTCGGCAACTCTCCCTCGGAAAGTACATAAGTCCGTACTTTATCCGCATGGCTCTCAAAATAAAGAAAACTATATTTCACATTATCTGTCTCAAACTCTTTCTCATAGTGCTTATAGGGAACACATATCTCCGTCCTGCCGTCAGCAGCAAGGCTCTGCAATTGTTCATCCGTAATGTCCATATACATAACATGCTGCATGTTGTCCAAAATCTGCGTTTCAGCAGTCTGCGTTCCTATCATAAGCAGGGCAAGGGTTGAAACAAGCGTGACTGCCAGCAAAATAGACAGCATTGATATGATACTTGACACTTTTTTCGTCAGCAGGTTATTCTTCGCAATACGATAGGTAATCTTATGATTATTATTTGAATTCAGATTCATGATCACCACCTACTTCCCACAATCCGGCCATCTTCAATGCGGATCGTACGGTCGGCAGACTGTGCGATTTCATCATTATGAGTAATCATTACAATGGTTTGATGATATTTTTTACTGGTTGTCTGTAATAAACCGATGACCTCCTGCGTGGTGTGGCTGTCAAGATTTCCTGTAGGCTCGTCTGCCAAAATGAGCGCGGGCTTGGCGACCAATGCTCTAGCAATGGCAACCCTCTGCTGCTGTCCGCCAGACAATTTATTTGGTTTCCTGTTCAGCTTATCCTCCAGCCCCAAGGTTGTTGCTATACTGTTTAAATACTCCTTATCCACGTTCCGTCCGTCCAGCTCCACCGGCAGCACAATATTGTCATACACCGTTAAATTTGGCATAAGATTATAATTTTGAAAAATAAAACCAATCTTCCTTCTCCGGAAAACAGCCAGCTCATTTTTTCCTAATCCGCTTAGTTCCTGTCCGTCAACACATACACTTCCGCTGGTAGGGATATCTAATCCTCCAAGCAAATGCAACAAGGTACTTTTCCCGGATCCCGAGGTACCTACAATTGCCGTAAAGCTGCCCTTTTCTATCTCAAGAGTAACTCCGTCAATGGCTTTTACCTGCAGAGGTTCAGCGCCATAATATTTCGTGAGGTTATTGGTGCTTAAAATATTCATATCGTCTCATATTTCCTTTCTGATTGATACTTAGTTTAGTTATACTTGATTATAAGCACAAATATCGTCAATCTTGTTTCAATCTCTAAATCAAAAGTATCAATACTGAAACATTTATCCATGAACACGATTGGGCAGACAAAGGGAGAAGCTGCTCCCTTTCCCCTGCGTAGAATGTACGGAAATGTACCCACCCTGCAGAGTGATTATATTTCTTGCAAGATACAACCCCAAGCCTAAGCCTTCTGTTTTAGAAACTGCTTTTTCCCGGTAAAATCGTTTGAAAATATCATTGATATGCGCTGCCTCGATTCCCCTTCCGGTATCTTTGATTTTAATTTCCGTATACATTTCTCCTGTTTCTACAGCAATTTCAACCTTTCCGCCCTCAGGCGTGTATTTAATGGCATTATCCAGAATATTTTCAATCGCCTCCGCAGTCCACTTTGTATCGTGGCAGACCCGAATAGACGACCTGCACATAACAGATATGCCCACATTTTTATGCTCTGCCTTCTGCATCACATTGTTGACAGCAATAGCAAGTGTGTCAATCACTCTGCCATATTCCACTGAAAGATTTATCATAGCTGTTTCCAGCCTGGAGGATTTCACAAGTATATTCAGCAAAAACTCCAGCTTGACTAACTGCTGCTGAATCACCTTTACAAATTGCTTCGCCTGCTCCTGGGAGATATCGGGTTCAGAAAACATTTCACAATACATCTGTATGTTGGAAATCGGCGTCTTTATCTGATGCGTCATTTCGGAAATCATTCCCTGCAGCTCCTGCTTCTCTTTTTTACTCTCATATAGCTGGGCTGCAAAAATATCCTCCACTTTTTCCAGCTCCATCACCATTTTTGAGGTAAGAGTTTCCTGATTATAGGCGTGCTTCATTGAATTCCCGTGCAAAATTTCATCTGTACAGCCGCATATGTCATCAGAAAAATCAATGAACCGCTTGCGGAAATATATGTAATTACCCAGTCCAAGCAGGACAAAAGCCAATATCGTCCAATATAAAAGTGTTTTAACACCTGCATCTCCCACATATCGTGATACAATCCATATACCTGCGCCAACCACCAGTATATTTAAGCCAATCAATAGATATCTAAAAATTTTCATTCATTTTTCCTCGCTCCACTTGTATCCCAGGCCGTACACTGTTTTAATGTACTCAAATTCCCCATCCGCAATTTTACTTCTCAGCCTGCTCACATTTAAGGAAAGTGTATGCTCATTCACAAAATTTCCCTTTTTGTCCCAAATCCTCTCCAGCAGAAAATCCTTTGTAAGCAGTTGCTTCGGATTCCTGCAGAAAACCTCTAAGATTTCAAATTCTGTAGGCGTGAGAGACAAAAGCTCCCCCTTACTTCTCACCAGACGGTTCCTGAAATCAATCTTCAGATTCCCGCACACATAAATCTCCGACTCCTTTCGACCGGAACAACGTCTCAATATCGCCTGTATCTTCTCCATGACCACCTTTAGGCTAAAGGGCTTCACAATATAGTCATCCGCCCCAAGCCGCAGCCCCTTCACAATCTCCTCCTCCAGATTATGAGCCGTGAGAAAAATAAAGGGAGTATCAAATCTGGAAATTACTTCTCGTGCAAAGTCAAATCCATCCCCATCCGGCAGATTAACGTCGAGCAAAATCAAATCAAAGCGTTCATTCTTCAATGCATCCCTTGCATCCTCTATACAATAAGCAGGAAAGGGAATCATTCCCCTTTTCTGAAGGCTAAAGCATAACCCCGAATTCAAAATTTCGTCATCTTCAATCACTAAAATTTTTTCCGGCATAACAACTATTTTCTCCTATCTGCGTTTCATCTCCAGAACTCCAGCCCGGCACTTCAGCCGCTCCATCCTAGATTTCAGCCTATCATTACAGCCTTTTCATCCTGGCATTCCGCCCCAGTTCATGTGCTTAACAAAGTCTGCCGTATCTATTATATCTGCGCCGGCATAGTATCACAAGTATATAAACTCTACTTTTTACCTGCACATATATACGCAAAAAACAAAAACACCCCACACTGCGTTCTTACGAGGCAGTACAGAGTGTTCATGTTTATACATTATGCTGTTTTTTTATCCTGTTCTTTCCTTTGGCACGCTTTAAATGGTTTCTCCCGTTCCAGTGCACCATGAGGACATTTTTTCAGGCAGTCTCCGCAACGGATACACTCCATACTGTTAGGCTGCTCCCATGTTTTAATATCCAGCTTGCATGCTTTCTGACACGCACCGCACTTTGTACACTTTGTTTCATCTACCTTATAGCGGTAGAACGCAATAGGATTGAACAAACCATAAATCGCACCTAAAGGGCAGATATAATGACAGAATGGCCGATATACCAGAACAGACAGCAGTACCAACACTACCAAAATAAATACTTTCCAGGTAAAAAGCCATCCTACCGCAGCCTGAAGCCCGGTATTCATGGAAACAAGAGGAATCCCGGCTGTCAGTGTCCCGCTTGGGCAGATATATTTACAAAACCACGGACTGCCCTGGCCTATAATATCCACCGCAAACAAAGGCAGTATAATCACAAAACCTGCCAGTATTATGTACTTCAAAAAACGCAGCCATCTGTCTCCGGGAAGCTTTTTCAGCTTCTTAACGAATGGAATTTTGTAAAGTAAATCCTGGATAAGCCCAAAGGGGCATAGCCATCCGCAGACAAATCTGCCGAAAAGCGCTCCGACAAAAATCAGAAAACCTACCACATAAAAGGAAAATTTGAAATTCCGGTCGCCAAGGACCGCCTGCAGGGAGCCAATGGGACAGGCACCCAATGCGCCGGGGCAGGAATAGCAATTAAGCCCCGGCACGCAGAAATTTTTCGTCTTTCCGGTAAAAATCTTTCCTTCTATAAAGCCGTAAGCATAGCCGTTAGTAAGGGCGGTGAATGCTATCTGTACGGCGTGTCTCAGCTTACCCAATTCCAATACACTCCAGACAAATATTTACAGCCTTTGTAAATACGGTTCCCATTTCTCCCCTGCTCACGCCATAGGCAATCATACATACCGCTGCCACCAGCAGGAAAATCCGTATCCAGGCTAAGCTCTTATCTCTTTTCATACCATTTTCAGATAAGAATCAATCAATGCCGCCCAATCCTCTTTTGACTTAGAGCCAAGCTGCTCCTCGCCTACCATATTGCCGTTCTCATCCACAAATACAGTTGTCGGGACTACCTGCACATTCGCCACAGGTCCGCCAAGCATCTCTTGAGTGATTGGCAGATGAACATAGCCGGCCTTTGTAGCCTCAACAGCCTCTTTTGCAACGTCCAGATTTGTGAGTTCACCGTTCTGGTCCTCCATCACGTCAGCCACAACACCAACAATCTGGAAACCTTTATCCGCATACTCCTCCTGAAGCTCTCCAAGATCCGGCATTTCCCGCAGGCACGGCCCACAGAACGTTGCCCAGTAATTAACCATGGTCAGCTTCTTGTCCTTAAAAATATCCTGGGTAACCTCATTTCCCTCTAAATCCTCATTTGTAAATATCCAGGATGCCTCACCTACATCAGCCTTTGTCTCGTCAGCGTCATTCGTCTCCCCTGCATCTCCGGCTCCGCCAGCGTCTTTTGCTCCGTCCATATCCTTTGTTTTGTCTGCGTTCTTTGCTTCATCTACATCCTTCTCTGCGCCATCGGCTTCAGCCTCATCCGCATCGTTAGTCCCCTCAGCATCATTCTCCGCCGCTTTGATATCATCCTTTTCTGCCTCGCCAGCATCTTTATCAGTCACTCCTGAATCCGTAGAGGTCTTTTCCTGTGTGGAGGCAGTCTTATTGTCAGATGCCGTCACCTGGCTTTCCTCTTTCTTGTCCTTGTCCGCACCGCATCCTGCCAGTACACCGGCTAATGCCAGGCACAACAACAGAACTTTCACTTTTTTGTGTTTCATCTTATCGCCTCTCATTCTGGGTTAATTTTACACGTTTTTTTGCGTCAGTTTATCATCCCATATTTTCCAAGTCTATACAGTGACTTAGTCACATTGTAAATAATTACCACTCACGCATTTCCGTGCAAATACCGTGTACTGTCATGCGGATATCCTCATCCAACCGTGAATTACATGTAACAAGAGTGACGATTGGCTTCTCCGCGTCCGGGCTCACTCCCGTATCATACATAGAGCCTTGCGAAAGCATTTTCAACTGAGTCTTATACGCTTTACTTCCAAACGCATGACCGTACTGAAACCCTGGACTCTGCTCACCCGCCTGCTGTACGGAAAAAATCTTGTAACGCATCATCTGCCCGGGTGTGATAATAAAAAACTCCGGACATTCCCTGAGATATTCCTGTTCTTCATAACGGTTCAGATTTGCAAACATCATGTTTCCTTCCATATTGTGTCCGTACAGAAAGCTGTGGGAATCCCCAAAATCCTTATCGCTGCCGCTTCCCAAAAAGATAGTCCCGAAATCATCCTCTTCACCGGCAAAGGAATGGTGAAGATAATACTCATCGTCCTCCCCTTGCACAACCGGATACGAGATATCCGCACCCGGAACCGAAATCCAGGCAATGATATCCGGATTAATCTTTCTCAGCTTTTCCCAGTTAATCCCAAAAGATTTCTTGATTACTTTCTCTGATTCCACAGCACCGTTCTCACCATTACGTTGAGCCGCACTCTGACCTTCCTTCCTCCCCGCAGGATTCTTCAACTTGCCCTTCTGCTTATCATTTCCGCTCTGCTGCTGGTCATTTATTTTCCACGCCTCGCCATTTATGCTCAGCTGCTGGTCATTTATGCTTTGTGCCCTATTTGCCGAATTCCACGCCTCATCCACTTCACCCTGCAGCATCCCGGCCATACCTCCCGCCAAAAGCAGCTCCTCTCCCGGCAGGCAGGCCGCCCGCAGACTTTCATAAGCCTGTCGGGCCTGCATATTCTCTAAATAACTCTTGGCAAAGAAGCTTCCGCAGTATAGAAGAAGCCCAGCAGCAGCACCGATCATACTAAGCGCAAGTCGCCTGCCTTTCTTCATCATTTTTCCCCCTTCTTTCCTTTACGGTAAAGCCAAATTCCACAAATTAAAAGCAAACCTCCAAGAATCCCTACACGGGCCATGGCTTCGAATGGCCTGGCATCTCCCGTCTTGGCATTTCCCGCATATGCTCCGCCCTGATAATTGCCATAGGAGCTTCCTCCGCCTGAGCCGAAATTGTTGCCTCCTCCTGTATTACCGCCTCCCGACGAACCGCCGCTGCCGGACGGTACCCTGGTGGGAATCGGCGTATTTTTCGGACAATTCCCCACCGTAGGTGTGGGCGCAGCCGTAGGGCGTGGCGTAACTGTTGGTTTAACGGTCGGCTTCGGCGTAACAGTCGGAACCGGACTTGGTTTCGGCGTCGCGCTTGGCGTCGGTGTCGTACTTGGTATAGGCGTAATACTCGGCGTAGGCGTAACACTTGGTGTTCCCGCATCCACTTTCACTCTATGCTCGTCCCTTACCCAAAGTGTATCCGCATAATGTACGGTTGAATTCGTATTGAAAAACCTTGGGGATTTCCATGTCTCTATTGTTATATCTTCCTTATTGGCAATGGTTGCCCGAACCTGGGCCAGATTAACAATGCAGTCCTCAGGCTCCGCCTTTCCCCGTTTCACTGTAAAGGAAAGCTCTGCCTTGCCTCCTGCCGGGATTTCATCCACCAAAAAGGCCGCATAGTTCACCCCGTCCAGCTCAAGAATTTCCCCCTCTGCTTCACCAAATTTTTCAAATACCGTATGCGCCGGAACCGCATCCTTCACCATAATATTGTGCTTCGTCTCAGCGGAATTGTTTTCCACAGTGATGAAATATGTAATCAGTCCGTTCTCCGGAACCACGGAGCCGGAAGGCGGATCCGCTGTCTTAAGCGCAGTAAGTCCATCGCCCACAGAACCAGGTTTAGGCACTTTCTCCTGCCCCGGCTTCATATTATCCGCGGTGGCAAGCGCTGTATTGGTCACCTCTTTTCCCTCGGCACCCACTGGAAAGCTCACGTCATATTTCACGATCAGATACTCCTGATAGCTAAGCTCCAGCCCGGTATGTATGGTATAGCCGGTATCTACGGCTTCTATCTCCGGCTTATCAAGCTCCACCCCATTTTGGTCATAAAGCTTTACGCTGCTCTTCACAACCTTCGCCATATCATCCTTTAACACATCCCGTATCACCACTCTTCTGGCCACTGCATCCCTCTCCGTCTGTGTGACCCTTACCTGGTAATGTCCAATATCTCCGGGCTGATATATCTCTTTGTCTGAAGTCTTTTCAATTACTAAAACAGGACGGATATCTCCCACATAAACCTCATTGTCCGTAACTATTTCCGGCGTATTATCTCCCTTTGCCCTGGCAGTGTTCACGACTGCGGCACCGTCAAGGTCCGGACTTTCAAACAAAACCTTATAGAATACTTCAAGCTTGTCCGCGTCCGATAGATTGGTGCCTGTCACGATACGCAGCCCTGAAGCAGAGGCTTCAATCAAAGCTCCCTCAAGCGGCTTATTGTTTTTCTTTATCAGAATACTGTCAGTCAGGAGGATTGCCCCCGGGTGATTCAGTACATCTTCTATAACAATATTATCCGCGTGTACATCCTCCCTAAGCTGCCGTACAGTCAATTTATAATAGCCCGTCTCACCCACATAATATTCCTTCTGGTCGGATTCCTTTACTATATCAAGGATGGGACTGTGAATCTCTACCTCCTCGTCATCTGAGGACGGGTAATGCTCCTGGCTGTCTGCCGTAGCAACATTACGCACTGTCTGCCCGGCCAGGTTTTCATCAATAACGGCTGCTTGATATTCCACAATCATCTGCTTTTCCGATTTGCAGTCAAGGGGATTAAACAATACCTGCTCAAAACTGCCTCCCTGGTCCGCATCATAAATCCAATACCCTTTATCCTTCACAAGCGCCCTGTTCGTATACAGAACAAAGGTATTGTTATCGTTTGCCTCCACTCCTGCATCCACCAGGTTTCCGTTCTCATCCAGCAGCACCATGGAATCCTTTAAAAGCCGCATTCCCGGCGTCTCTATCACATCGGCAATCGTCACACTGCGCGCCACACATCCGATCTGCTCCTGTGTCACCTTAATTCGATAGGTAGCAATATCCCCATATTTATAAAAAGGCTTGTCTGCTGTTTTCTCCACCTTAAGAACCGGGGAGTTCACCCAGATTTTAGAGGTATCTTTTACCTCCGCGCCATTATCAGCATAAGCTTTGGCTGTGTTTACAACCTCCCAGCCATTCAGCTCCTCTAATATATTGCATCGGAAAACCACGCTCACCGGCGTATTATAAGGCAAATCGGAAATTGTGAGTATCCACCCTCCATTTTGACGTAAAAGCTCATACTGTACCACCTTTTCCTCAACTTCGTTATAATTTTCAGGATTAAGCTGATTACCCAGATCGTCGGTACCGGCCACCGGATTCCATATTGTCTGAGGGATGCCATACACCATTAAAGCATCCTCCGCCTCGTCCAAAACCAGTCCCTGAGGAAGAGACAGATCACTGATCACCAAGTTTCTGGCAATGGAGCCCTTCTGAAGATTATTAACTGTCACCTGATACTCCGCCTGTTCACCTACACGGAATTCATATGGTTCCCTGCCGTCGCCCAATTCAAGATATGGGTTATTCACACTCTTTTCTATGGAAAGCACAGCCGTATTTACATAGATTTCCGCATCGTCTGACTGCTCCGGAGCGTTCTCAGCCTGTACATAAGCGGCATTAATACTTTCCATTCCATTCACCTCTTCGGTTACGGAGCATAAAAATCTTATTGTAACAGGTACTCCTGCAGGCAAGTCGGAAATATTCAGTCTCCAGCCCGTGCCCTCGGGAAGAAATTCATAAGTCACGTTTTTCTTCACGGTTTCCTGATATGCTTCTGGATTGAGCTCACTTGGTATATCCGGTGTACCCGCCACCGGGTCCTGGATCACCTCAGGAATGCCCTGGATTGACACAGAATCCTCCCCTGCAAGCGCAAGACCTACAGGCATATCTGTATCCCAGATTGTCACATTTCTCGCAACTGTGCCTTCTGCCTGGTTTTCCACCGTGACCTGGTATTCCACCAGTTCACCCAGCTGCCACTCATAATGGTCAACCGTCTTGTCTATCCAGAAAGCTCCCGTATTAATATAAGCCTCCGCGTCATCGGCCTTTTCCGCCGCATTATCTGCCTGAACCGCCGCAACATTCACACCCTCACGGCCATTGCTGTCCTCCGTGGCAGTACAATGGAAAAGTATGGTCACCGGATAGCTATATGGCAGATAGGAACAATAAAAAGAAAAGCCCCGCTCATCCGCCTCAAGTCCTGTTTCCACTGCTCGTATCTCTGTTGACTGTCCCGTTTTATGGTCAGGAACCGGGTACTCCACCTGTGTGGGCGCGCCGATAACCTCCACCGAGGCCGTTCCGCCGGACAGTACAAGCCCCTGCGGAAGCTCCAGATCATGAATACGCACATTTCGCGCAATGGTGCCCGGCTGACTGTTGGTCGCCACCACACGGTACGCGATTTCATCACCCACACGCCACTCATATTTATCCACGGTTTTATCTATCTGAAGCTCCGGGGTGTTCGGCCATACCTCAGCCAAATCCTTGACTTCCTTCTGCTCACCGGTTACCGGATCCAAGAAATTCTCTGCTGTAGCCGAAACTGTATTTACCCATTCCTGCCCATTCGACTCCACAGCCGCAGCACAGCGGAAAGTCACCTGGATACTCTCGTCATACTGAAGAAGCGGACACGTTACGCGCCATCCATTCTCCCCGGATTTCTCAATCACACAATGCTCCACTCCCGGCGCGGCTTCCACGAAATACTGCCCGTCAACAAGGCGCAGATATGGGGGAATAGAGATATCCTCCACCACCGTATTGATGGCCCAGGCATGCGGCTTTTTCTGTGTCACCTTTACGGTGTACTCTATCTCGTCCCCCACAGCCCATTCGTAACGTGATGCTGCTTTCTCAATCACCAGATTGGGAGATACCTTTCCTTCTACCCACACGGTCTCTGTGGTTTTCGTCTCGCCTTTACCATTGACACGTACGTAGGACATCACCGCACTATTGGGCACATGGAAGGTATAACCATCTTCCTCCAGAAAATCCGATACATCCGCCCCTTCCTTACGGTGGACTTTCAATATAAAGGTATAATGCTGATTATTGGTGAATTCTTCTTTTTTAAGATAATTCTCCTTTGCCGAGCAAGTAATTGTCTGTCCGTCAACTCGGACATCAAACCGGCCCGTCACCTCATCTCCCACGTCATCCTTCACCACCACCTTGGAGGTTCCGTCAATGGTCAGACAGTCCTTCAATGTATCCTGTATCACAAACGAACTCAGATGATTCGGCGTCAGCTCAGCACGGATCATATACTGGAATTCGTCATATTCCCGAATGGGGAAAGGATTCTCTTTGGAAGCCGCAGCAGCCTCCTCCCAGGTACAATCCACTGGCCCCACCCGCTTCTCAGGGTCTTTTTTCATCTCAACATCACCCAGACAATACGAGGTGAAATCAAAATACGCATAACCACGCACAATCTTTCCGCCGTCAAATTCCGGGCAGTAGCTGTTACCATCCGGATCCACATAGGCTTTTCGCATTGATTCGGCCCATTTTTCCACAGAGCCTCTCCGCGCAATGCCGTCATCCCTCTCCTTATCCCACCGGTTCAGCCTGCTCTGGTGCACAAAACTGAAATATATGTTATCCGTATTGTAGAGAAAGTTAAGCCAGCCTCTCTTATCGCTGCTGTCGATCACATCTGTGGCCGCCTCCACTGAAGTACCATTCACCGTCAGAAAACGGTTCCCTTTCAGAATATAAACATGATCTAAATTGCTGTCCGGTGGTATGTCCATCCCCTGCCCCGCATCCAGATCACGAACCGTCCCATGACCGTTAATGGGCAGAGATTCGTTCGTATTATGCTTAAAAAACTGAAAATGTACCTTGGTTGAACCGATGCAATACGTCCACATACCAATGGCGTTCATGGAAAATGCCACAATCGGCTGCCCCATTCCATCCTTCCAGGCAAAGCCCTCGCCTAAATCATCCCTTTCATCCTTCCACCTGTGATAATTGTTATAAGGTGTAAGCATATCATAACGAGGCTCGGCATTGGTCACACTCACAATGCTCATCTGAAAATCAACAATATTTCCATTCCCGTCCTTGCCTACATTGTAATAGCGCACGCCTGCACTATCGGGCACATAGCCAGGGGTAATGCGGTGGGTAATAGCATCCATACCGCTTCGCCCATAATTTGTAAAAGCGTCCCGGTCCTGGTTATCGCAGCCAAAAGCTTCCACCTTAGTGATTCCCTTCTGGAATTTCACATTAAAGCGGTACTGATAATCCACCAGATCATTCTCATCCCACTCCTCAATAGCCGTGACTGCAGCCTGGGCGGACTTGGACGGCAGCACTCCCAATACCGCCTGCACCACAAATAATACCGCGAGCAGCCATGCTCCCAGTTTTTTACTTATTTTGTTTCTTGTTCTCATCCATGTACTCCTTTCATTTTCATAAAATTTTCTTAGTAAATTGGTGATTAAACTCTCCGCCCATACACGAAGAGAATCCCCACTAATCTTGTTGAATCCCCTGCACACATACGGGCATGGACGCTCCCATAAGCTGACAGGAATTAGTGAATAATAAAAATAGTGATTTGATGCAGAAGTTGATTTGTCATAGAAATTGATTTGATGCAGAAGTTAATTTGTCATAGAAATTGGATTGTTGTAGGATAATATATGACATCTGCGTTAACAGACATTATTGATAAGATGCTTGCGGAGCACCACGGATATATGATTTCATGCAAAGCACAATATACGGCTCACCGCAAGTAATCATACTGACAGAATCCCCGGCGCAGTTACGCCGGGTAATAAGAAACTGATAATAAGAATGCGGCTACATTCTCCTCAACCGCGAAATAACAAATAAAATAATCCCCAGAATAATAAAGAACGGCAGCACTGCCCCGATAATTGTCACAAGCGCAATGATCGCTGCTACAGCAATCACAATAACAATAGCCTTGCCATACCAAGTGCTCAGATCCAACTTATAGCTGCGCCTGTCCACTCTGCCCTGACCACTCTCACTGTCCGAATAAGCTCCGCGGCCTGAATACGACTGCTCGTCCTCATAAACCTCTCCGCCGTAATCTGCGTCGGTATCCAGCAGTGTCTTAGCGATGAGCCTGGGGTCTCCGAGCTGAGCCAGCACCTCCGCCTCACTGCGTCCGCCGCGTACCTGCGACTGGATATAATCCTCATAATAACGCACATGAGCGGCAACCTTACCCTCATGCATCTGTCCTATCAACTGACTCCTCAAAGTCTCAAGAAATTGTGTCCTATCCATTCACCTGTTCTCCATATACTATGAAAGTAAGATTTCGTTTCTTCTATTCTAACACACTCCATAAAGATAGCAACCATTCTAATCATAAAATTTTTATGAACTGTTTGATAAAAACTTGACAGTGTCTCCAAAAAATGTTAGAATTTTTCTATCAATTAAGAAATCTTTGATTACTGACGGAAGAAGTGGAGTATACCACAAGGGAATCAAGGATTTGTGACAGCCGACCGTCTGGGCAGTATTTGAGTATATCAAATGCTGTCCTTTTTTATTTCTATATTAAGCTGTCACGAAGAAAGGAGAAGAATTATGGGATTCAAAACTGACATCGAAATTGCACAGGAGTGCGAAATGCTGCCGATTACTGAGATTGCTGCAAAAGCGGGGATTGATGACAAATACCTGGAGCAGTATGGTAAGTACAAAGCAAAAATCGACTACAACCTCTTAAAAGAGTCTGACAAAGAGAACGGCAAGCTTGTTCTTGTTACCGCGATCAACCCCACACCTGCAGGCGAAGGCAAGACCACCACGACCGTAGGTCTGGCAGACGGAATGCAGAAACTGGGCAAGAATGTTATGGTAGCTCTCCGTGAGCCGTCTCTGGGACCGGTATTCGGTGTTAAGGGCGGTGCAGCCGGCGGCGGTTACGCACAGGTAGTTCCGATGGAGGACATTAACCTGCACTTCACAGGTGACTTCCACGCGATCGGTGCAGCAAACAACCTGCTTGCAGCTATGCTCGATAATCATATTTTCCAGGGCAATGCCCTCAACATTGACCCGAGAAAGATTACCTGGAGAAGATGCGTGGACATGAACGACCGTCAGCTCCGTAACGTAGTGGACGGCCTTGGCGGAAAGACAAACGGCACACCTCGTGAGGACGGCTATGACATCACCGTTGCATCCGAGATCATGGCTGTTCTGTGTCTGGCAAGCGACATCAACGACCTGAAACAGAGACTTTCCAGGATCATCGTTGGCTATACATACGGCAAAGCTTCCGAGCAGAAGCCGGTAACTGCAGGCGACCTGCACGCAGAAGGCGCTATGACCGCACTTCTGAAGGACGCTCTGAAACCGAACCTGGTACAGACATTAGAGCATGTTCCGGCCATCGTTCACGGCGGACCATTCGCAAACATCGCTCACGGATGTAACTCCGTAACTGCAACCAAGCTTGCCATGAAGCTTGCTGACTATACCATCACAGAAGCAGGCTTTGGTGCTGACTTAGGTGCAGAGAAGTTCCTGGATATCAAGTGCCGTATGGCAGGCCTGAAACCAAACGCAGTTGTCATCGTTGCAACCGTACGTGCCCTGAAATACAACGGCGGCGTACCGAAGGCTGACCTGAACAACGAGAACCTGGAAGCTCTTGAGAAAGGCCTTCCGAACCTGCTGAAACACGTAAGCAATATCAAGAACGTATACAAGCTTCCGTGTGTAGTAGCCATCAACGCATTCCCGACCGATACCAAGGCAGAACTTGACCTGGTAGAGAGCAAATGCCGCGAACTGGGCGTAAACGTAGCCCTTTCCGAGGTATGGGCAAAAGGCGGCGAAGGCGGCAAGAAGCTGGCAGAAGAGGTTATCCGTCTTGTAGAAGAGCCGAACGATTTCTCCTTCTCTTATGAGCTGGAAGGCAGCATCGAAGATAAGCTGAACCAGATCGTACAGAAGATCTACGGCGGCAAGAGAGTTGTCCTTACCGCAGCAGCTCAGAAACAGGCGAAAGAACTGGAAGCATTAGGCTTCGGCAACTGCCCGATCTGTGTAGCTAAGACACAGTACAGCTTAACCGACGACCAGACCAAGCTCGGCGCTCCGACTGATTTCGAAGTAACCGTACGTAATCTGAAGATTTCCGCAGGTGCAGGCTTCATCGTAGCACTGACCGGCGAGATCATGACCATGCCTGGACTTCCAAAAGTTCCGGCTGCCGAGAAGATTGACGTAGACGAGAACGGAAAGATTACTGGTCTTTTCTAACATTTGTCACTCTTAGATACTCTTTTATATAAAACCCAAAAAGCGCCCGGAGACATTTCTCCGGGCATCTTTTTGTCGCTTTTATTGTCTTACAAATACCGGCATGGATTCTAAATCAGCTTTCGCCGTAATCCACTGGCCGCCCTCATAGACCTCATTTGTTTCTGCCATCCTCCACTTCACATCTTTCCCGGGAAGATACACACTTCTGCTTACAGCTCCCGCCTCAAGAATGGGAGCTACCAGCACCTTACTTCCATAACAATATTGATCTTCTACATCCCAGGCCAACTCGTCCTCTGGGAATTCATAGAACAGAGGCCGCATCACCGGAGTGCCTTTCTCGTGCGCTTCCTCCATCAGGCTTCTTGTGTAATCACGCATCTGCTCACGTATTTCGAGATATTTCTTACAGATTTCGTAAACCTCTTCTCCATAGCTCCACACCTCGTTAGCGGCTCCGGAACGGCAGGTAGCGCCGCCTGTGGTGCCGTACTGGGGCTGTCTTGGCTCTCTGTCGCCGTGCAGACGCATCACCGGGCAAAAAGCGCCCCACTGGAACCAGCGTACAAACAGCTCACGGAAGGCCGGATCATCCGGATTTCCGCCATGGAAACCTCCGATATCCGTCGTCCACCAGGGGATTCCGGCAATTCCCATATTCAGTCCCGCGGCAAGCTGGCACCGCATACTGGAAAAGCTGGAGGCAATATCTCCGGACCATACAAGGGCGCCGTATTTCTGGCTTCCTGCCCACGCACAGCGCAGAAGATTCACAATATTCTCCTGGCCCTCCTTTTCCATTCCTTCATAGAAGGTCTTTGCATATTCCCGCGGATAAATATTTCCGATTTCCAAATCCGTCCCCAGATAGTAGCGGAAATTATCAAAATCATAGGCTGTATACTCAGGCTCTGCCTCGTCCAGCCAGAATACGCGGATACCCTTTTCATAGTAATTCCTGCGCACCTTTTCCCACAGATAATCTCTGGCCTCGGGGTTTGTGGCATCATAATGAATGGTCGCGCCCTCGAAATTAAGCCCCACACGGAAACCTCTCTCTGTACGGATGAGATAGCCCTTCTCAAGCATTTCCTGATAATTCTCGCTCTCCCGGTCTACGGTGGGCCAGATGGACACCATGAGCTTGATTCCCATCTCGGAAAGCTCCTTGATCATTGCCTCCGGGTCCGGCCAGTAAACCGGGTCAAACTTCCATTCGCCCTGCTTTGGCCAGTGGAAAAAGTCAATCACAATCAGATCTATGGGCAGATTCCTCCTCTTGTACTCCCTGGCAACCTCCAGCAACTCCTCCTGTGTCTGATACCGCAGCTTGCACTGCCAAAAGCCAAGCCCGTATTCCGGCATCATCGGTACCTTGCCGGTAACTCCGGCATAGGCTTCTTCTATTTCAGCAGGTGTATCCCCCGCTGTCACCCAGTAATCCATAATCTTGGTTGCATAAGCCTCAAAGCTCATTATGTTGGTCCCGAACACTGCCCTGCCCACTCCAGGATTATTCCAGAGCATTCCGTAACCACGAGAGGAAAGATAAAAGGGCACGCTCGCCTGAGAGTTTCTGTGGGCCAGCTCGAGGTCAATGCCTTTTAGGTTCAGATATGGCTGCTGATACTGCCCCATTCCATAGATTTTTTCGTTTTTGTCCAGAGATTCAAATCGTACAGTAAGATGGTAATCGCCGCCCACATTCGGCCGGAACTCACGTCCCTCTACCTCAATGGCACTGCATTTCGGGTCCATGACATCACGGCGGTCACGCCAGTATTCCTCCAGCAGTACCTTTCCCTGCTGGTTACGAACCACTATTTTGCCGAACCTCGATACCCGGGCTGTGATTTTTCCATTCTCAATCTCCGCATAGTCTTCACCTAAAGTGATACTGGATTTGCTCTCTGCCGGCGGAAGCAGCGCCCAGTCCTCATCCGGCATCTGCCCGTTCTTTGTAGCCCGCACACGCAGGGAATTTTCTCCCCAAGGCTCAATCCACAGTTTTTCCGCATCATACTGAAATATCAGTCTGTGTTCCTCTTTTCTAAACATATAATCAATCCCTCCTGCAAAATTGCATTTAAGTAGTCTTCAGCTTATTCCTTTTACCAAATTTCCATTTATACACGTTGCAGCGCACTTGCTGTAGCCGCACATCATGCCATACATGATTTCATACATCACTGCATTTCTGCAACCCGGCGCACATAGTGCCTCCCGGCGTAAATGCGCCGTGCGGCACTAGCCTTTAACCGCGCCGCTTGTCATTCCGCTGATAATATACTTCTGCATAAATATAAATATCAGCGCCACTGGTATGATGGTCACCACCGCAAAGGCGGTAAGGTAACTCCATTTTGTTCCGTACTGTCCCATGAAATTGAAGATTCCCGCAGTAATCGGACGCCGCTGCTGGTCGATGATGAAGGTCATTCCATAGGCCAAATCACCCCAAGCATAAAGGAAGGAGAAGATAGCGCATACCATCACGCCCGGCTTTGCAATGGGAATCAGCACCCGCAGAAACGCGGTAAAACGGTTGCAGCCGTCAATATAGGCTGCCTCCTCCAATTCCTTTGGAATGGAAGCAAAGTAATTTTTCAGTATCAGTACGGAAAACGGTATACCGATAGTCGCATCCGCCAAAATCGCCGCTCCGGCTGTATTGTAAAGATGCATATTGCGGAACATGATAAACATGGGCGTCAAAAGCACTGCCACCGGAAGCATCTGTGTCACCAAAAAGCCAAGCATCATCAGCTTACGTCCGCGGAAACGATATTTTGCAATACCGTAGGACGCCGGAACCGCCAGAACTACAGCCACCAGCGTAGCGCCTACTGAGATAACAAAACTGTTTGCAAAAGATTTAAACATATTGAAGTCCCCGCTCCCCACCTGGGCAGCATAGGATTTTGTATTCAATACCTTAGGCCAGAAGGTAGGCGGAATCTGGAAAATCTCTTTTTCCGTCTTAAGCGAAGTGACCACGATCCAATAAAGCGGAAACAACAGCACGCATAAAATAAGTACGGAAATCACACACATGATCACATTTTTTCTGCCTGTTAATTTCTTATCGTCATCCATTACATATCATCCTCCTTTGTCGCTCTAAGATAGAAGATTCCCACGATCAGCAGGATAACCAGCAGTACATTTGCAACCGCCGAACCTTTACTGTATTTAAACATTTCAAAAGATAATTTGTAGGAATAGGTGGACAGCATATGCGTGGAGTTTACCGGCCCGCCGCTCGTCATTACGTACACCAGGTCGAATACTTTGAATGTATAGATAAATCCCAAAATCAATACGGATTCAATAGTCGGTTTCAAAAGGGGCACTGTGATCCTGAAAAATGACTGTAGCTTATTTGCCCCGTCAATAGAAGCACTCTCATAAAGCTCTTTCGGTATGGTTGTAAGGCCTGTGGAAATAAGAATCATATTGAAAGGAATTCCTATCCAGATATTCGCACAGATAATGCCGAGCATTGCCGTATTTGTGCTTATCAGCCACTCGATATTATCCTTGATGAGCCCCAGGCTCTGTAGTATGTAATTAAGGATTCCGACATCCGTGCCAAAGATAAACTTAAACATCAGGGCCGTGACCGTGATGGGAATCATCCAGGGCATCATCAGAAGTCCGCGGACCGGCTTAGAAAACTTAAAGTTTCTGCTGAAAAACATAGCAAGCGCAAAGCCGATCAAAAACTGGACCACCAGGCAGGCCACAGTAAATACAAGTGTATTGACAAGCGCTTTAGTGAACACTGCATCATGGAAAATCGCCGTATAATTTGCAAGTCCGGCAAAGGGCTTGCTGGCTGCAGTCAATGTGCGCATCGTCACATCCTGAAAACTCAATATAACATTCTTAACAATCGGGTATCCAACAAAAACCAGCATATAGACAAACGCCGGCAGTACAAAAAGGATTCCCACATTTTCGTATTGAAAAAGCCGTCTTCTTTTTTTCACAATTTTCACCTCTCCATCAGACAATCAACGGGTATCCCAGCCTTTTCCGAGGATTTTTGCGGACAAAAACGGAGTACACGGATTTCCGCATACTCCGTAATTTATCACTGCATCCTGTTCGGTATGGTCTATCCTGTCAGTAAACAAGATTTCCATCTCTATAGGCAGCAAGTACTCTGTAGCGTACTTAAATTACTGTACAATACCGTCGATTGTTGCCTGTGCCGCTGCAGCTGCATCCTCAGGTGAGGAAGAACCTGTCATGACCTCGTTGAAAGCCAGGGAAATGGCATCGGATACCTCCGGCCACTCTGCCAGTGGTCCTCTTGCATGAGCATATTCCATCTGCTCTACGAATTTCTTATAAACAGCGTCTTCTTCTGCACTGAACTGTGTATCTGCAATGGCCTTGTCTGCAGAGATATAGCCCATAGCGTTCATCATAAAGCTTACCTGCTCCTCCTGGGTAGCAAAGTCCAGGAAATTGAGAGCTCCATCCTCATTGCCGCCGGCGATTACTGCGTAGTTCTCACCACCGATATCAGATGCGAATTCAGCGTCTTTTGGAATCAGAGTTACGTCCCAGTTCAGATCAGGAGCTTCCTGTTTCATGGTCGGTATCTGCCACGGGCCGTTTACCATCATAGCCACGTTGCCGGAAATAAACTGATTCATGACATCGCCCTGTGTCCAGTTGATACATTCTTTACTCATTACGCCTGCATCTACCAGGTCTTTCACATAGGTAAGAGCCTTAATGCCACCCTCGGAATTCATCTCATAGGAAGATGCACCTGTTGACCAAAGCCATGGCAGGAAGTTAAAGGTTCCTTCTTCGTTCTGCAGACTGCAGAATGCCAGACCACTCACATTGTCGGTAGTAAGCTTTTCAGCAGCAGCCTTTAAGTCATCCCAGGTCTGCGGAGCCTCGGCGATGCCTGCAGCTTCAAGCATGTCCGTGTTATAGTACAGTGCGAGACAGTTACATCCGAAAGGTACTCCATACAGTACATCGTCAATCGTACAGGATGCAACCGGTCCCTCATAATAGTTGCTCACGTCAAATTTCTCTGTCACGTCAGCAAAAATTCCCATAGATGCATAGGATGCATGGTCCGGTGAATCCAGAAGTACAAGATCCGGAAGTTCGCTTGCGGATGCACCGATGGAAAGCTGCTTTTTAAAGTCAGCAAACGGTACATATTTGGCTGTAAGCTTATAATCGCTCTGTCCGCTGTTATATTTCTCAATCATCTCACCTAAGGCTTTCTGGTGACCTTCGTTCTCCCAGTAATACCATAGGGTAATGTCCTCGGTTTCTGCCGCGCTTACCGTCACGCTGCCAGCCAACAGTCCCATTGTCATAGCCGCCGCCATCATAACGGAAGTGATCTTTCTAAGTTTCATAAACTCTTCCTCCTTTTTCTTTCCCGCTTTTGCAGATACAGTCCATTATTCCGTACTCCGTTTCCCGGATGTATCTGTCTGCTTTCTTTTTTTGATGATATAAGCATAACGGATTTTTTTGTCTTTCGTAACGAGAGAAAGCTTAAAAAGGATAAAATTCCTAATGTCATTTGTGTGTCTTTCTATAATCCGCCGGAAGCTGTCCTGTGGTTTCCTTAAAGACTCTGCTGAAATATTTCGGGTCTGAATACCCCACCTTTGCTGCAATTTCATATAGCTTCATCTGGGTTCCGATAAGCAGCTCTTTCGCCTTTGTCATGCGGTAATTTTTGATATAAGCGCTGAAATTCACGCCTAACTCCTTATGAAACCGCGTGCCCAGATATTCCGGCGTGATATTCAGCCTGTCCGCAATCTCCTCCAGGGTAATGCCCGTGTGGTAAAATTCCTGAATCAGACTCTGTGCCCTTTTTACAGTGAGATGGACCGTATCATCCTCCTCCCGACCGTGAATCTTTTCCTTCAGTGAATATACCGCCTCTCCCAGCTCCCTGCGTGTTTTGGCTCCCATTACCTGCTCCAGCAGGGACTGCTGTTCCAGATTTTCATAGTCCAATATTCCGGTCTCTTTTGCCACATTTATCATTGACCAGAGAAACCTTACATAGCATTCCTTAATTTCCTTGGGGTCATAGAGCGTGCCCTTTTGAAAATACTCTGTAAAATCTTTTAATGCTTTTTCCATGCCCACACTGTCATTGGAGCAGATATGTATCTTCATCTGTTTTTCAAGCTCTATGGGATAAATGCAAGGACTTGTCTGCAGCGTATTTACCTTAGGATAAGAAACCATCACATCATCTCCCAGGGAAATACTCCACTCCATTGAACGGCACAGGTGTTCCAGACCATCCCGAAGCTGTCCTAAAGTCAGGTCCCCGTTCCATCCTGCGGCGGCAAAAGCATTACCGCTGCTCCTGCCCAGCATTTCCCTCTGCATCCAGCGTTCCAATGCATGTGCGTCCTTATAATGATAGATAAGCAGGACCAGCATTTTTTCACGCTCTGTCTCGAGACAGACATAGGATAAATCCTTTCTCTGTTCGAATAACTGTGCAAGCTCTTTCTGTCTCCGCGCTTTTGCCTCTGCATAATCCCCGCCCAGATATACACAAAACTCAATATAGCGCAGGTCAGCGGGGAGCTTATATTTTTCCTCCAAAAGCTCCTCCAGGGTTTTATCCGGCTGGATACTGCCCCATAAAATCCCGGAAAATATCTGGTCCAGGCCGCTGATCGCGAGCTTATCCTTCACACTCTCCCTGCGTATTTCTTCCTTTACTCTCTGCAATGACTCTGAAATATCACTCACAACAATGGGCTTAAGCAGGTATTCCTTCACCCCCAGCCGAAGCGCCTGCCGTGCGTACTCAAACTCAGAATACGCGCTGAGCACAATAGCCTTACTCATACAGCCCTCCTCGCAGAGTGCGGTGAGCATTTCCAGCCCGTCCATCAGCGGCATTTTAATGTCCGTGACGATCACATCCGGCTTTACCCTCCGCACCAGTTCACAGCCCTCCTGACCGTTCTCTGCAGTGCCCGCCACTGCATATTCCGGGCTCAGTTTCTCAATCAGCCTGCCCAGACCCTCACGTATTCTGATTTCATCCTCAATGATAACAATTTTCATCCTTAACCCCAGCTTTCTAAATCATTTCTCTATGCCGCATCCTCTGTACTAATACGCTTCATTCTATGTCCGAAATATGCTATGCACTTATATACTTCACACACTCGTATACTCCTCACACTCGTATATTCCTCACACTCATATACTCCACATAGTCATATACTCCACACACTCATATACTCCTACCTGCGAGCAATAAATATTTATAAGTCCGCAGTAACTCTCGGTATGCGTATATAAATTCGCGTATAATTAGAAACCTCGCTTTCAATTGCGACGTCAGCCGCTTCCCCATAATACATCTTTATCCTGGTAATGGCATTTTCAAGTCCAATGTGGTTCTTGACCGTGCTCTTGGGGAAAATCCCCTGGTTCATCTGGTCTACCATATCTTGACTGATGCCTTTGCCGTTATCGTAGATTGTCACCAGCAGATGTTCCTCCTCCAGAATGATAGATACGGAAAGGAACCATTGCCGCCCCGTGCCTTCAAAGCCATGGATGATAGAATTCTCCACAAACGGCTGGAGCAGCAGCTTATGCACACGGCATTCCAATACCTCAGGCTCCACATGGATTTCGCAGGAAAACGCATTCTTTAGCCTGGTCTGCTGCAGAAACAGGTATTTTTTCAGCCAGTCCCGCTCCTCGCGTACGGTGACAATGCCATTGCTGTTGTCAATTCCGTAACGGAGAATATTCGCCAGCGCATTGATGGAATTGCTGATTTCGTATTCCTCCCTGTCAATGGCCATCCAATTGATAGTGTCCAGGGTATTGTACAGGAAATGCGGATTGATCTGCGCCTCTAGGGCAGCTATCTCGGCGGTACGCTGCCTTTCCCCCGCCTCCTTTTCATTTTCCATAGACTCCGCCAGGCGACCGAGCATCTTATTAAACTCATTGGAGATTGTCTCTACCTCGGAGGGCATCCGTTTCTCAGGCTGTACGCGCACAGACAGATCACCCTTGCCCGCGGTCTTCATTACCCTTGCCAGATTCTGAAGCGAGCCTGTAAGACTGCGGATGAGAACTACGATCATTGCAATTAATGTCACAAGGGAAACAGTCAGGACCATCATTAAAATCTTCTGCTGGTTGGCAAGCCGCTCGATGACTTTATTCTGGCTGGACACATGGACAATATCCCAATTAAATTTTTCATCATGGACACATTCAACTGCCACATATTTTCCCTGGAACACTTCCCGGCCTTCAATAAAACCGCGGTACTGCTCTATGCGTTTATCCAGGTCCGGATCCCGGGTAAACAACCGTTGTGCCAGCAGGCTCTTATCCGGATAGGAAACAATACTTCCCTGTTCGTCCACAATAAAATTATAGCTATAGTCCACATTTTCACCGTTGGTACATACAGAATCCAGAAGCTCCTCATCCACACTCACCATAACAATGCCAAGTTCTTTTTTCACATCGCGATAGTCAATAATCCTGTGTCCCAGGTGAAAGAGATAATTTGGCTGTGCGCCAATTTCAACTGCTTTTTGTGTGGAAAACACATGGGTGTCATTGTCCGAGGAAATCTCAGCATAGAGCTCATCCTGGGTATAGTTGATATTCCCCATCCATGAGCTGCGCGTGCTTGAGCCTGTAAGCAGGTCATAAAAAACAGCTGTACCATTTTGTGTTAATATTGTTATACTTTTAATATATTCCTTTGTATAGAAAAGCCCGTGCAGGGTTCTGCGAAGCTGGTTCTTGCTCACTGACACGTCCTCGCCATTGTTAATTTTGTCTACAAGGGAAACAATGTCGTCATCTGTATATACCTGGGACAAAATGTCCTCGTAGGATTCCAGCCACACATCCAGACTGCTTCTTGTCTGCTGGAGATTGGCGTGTGTAAGCTCCCGCACGTGGTCGGCCACAATTTTCGATGTATTATAATAAGAAAACAAATTCATAAAAACCACCGGAATGATCGATGTCACTAAAAATGCAAATATCAGCCTTGATTTCAGGCTCCATTTTTTTTTGCTGCCTAATTCTTCCATAGTTGCTTATACCTCACTTGCATTGTCGCGGCGCAACGGCTTTTTTTGATCATAATTGGCAATATTATCTATACAGACAATATCTGTATAGATAATATCTGTATACAAAGGAACCCCTGCGTATTGTACAGGGGCTCCACGTTACAGCTCTCAAAAGAGCCGGGTTTCTTTATTAGAATAATGGTTTCATTGTCGGGTATAACTTACGGAACTGCTGGTATTTCTCTTCGTATTTGGCAACCAGCTCCGGGTCAGGCTCCACGGTATCAACTACGTTGGCAAGCTTTTTGCCGATAGTTTCTACATCCGGATATGCTCCGCAGCCTACAGCCGCCAGCATGGCTCCGCCCATGGCAGGGCCTTCCTCGTTTTCCAGTACGTCAACCTTTAAGTTCATGACATTGGCAATGATTTTCTTCCACAACGGACTCTTGGCACCGCCGCCGCAGATTTTTGTGCGCTCAATCTTAATTCCGAGGCTTCTGGCTACTTCCAGAGAATCACGCAGGCCAAAGGCCACACCCTCCAGCACTGCCTGTGTCATATCCGCTCTGGTGGTGTCCATGGACATACCGAAAAATACGGCTCTGGCGTCAGGGTTATTGTGCGGGGAACGCTCTCCCATCAAATACGGAAGGTAAAATACATGGTTTTCTCCAAGCTTTTGGATTGGCTCCTGCTCTTTGGCGAAATCCTTAGTATCAAGGATGTCCTCTGCCCACCACTTGTTGCAGGAGGCTGCGCTTAACATGCAGCCCATGAGGTGGTAATAGCCGTCCGCATGGTCGAAGGAATGAAGCGCATTGTTTTCGTCCACTCCGAACTCATGGCTGGAAATAAATATTGTGCCTGAGGTTCCCAGGGAAATGTTACACTGGCCGTCGCCAACGGTTCCTGTACCTACAGCCGCAGCCGCGTTATCGCCAGCGCCCGCAACAACCTTTACATCCTTGGAAAAGCCTAATTCCTCAGCAATCTCGCTCTTAAGGGTTCCTACTACCTCCCAGCTCTCATAAACCTTGGGGAGCTGTTCCTCTGAAATGCCGCAGATTTCCAGCATTTTCTTTGACCAGCAGCGGTTCTTTACATCCAGGAGCAGCATTCCGGAAGCATCGGAAACATCTGTGCAGAAAGAGCCGGAAAGGCGGTATGCCAGATAGTCCTTGGGCAGCATGATCTTTACTACCTTTTTGAAATTCTCGGGTTCATGCTTCTGCATCCAGAGAATCTTCGGTGCAGTGAAGCCTGCAAAGGCAATGTTTGCTGTATACTGGGACAGCTTATCCTTGCCGATGACATTGTTTAAATAATCTGTTTCCTCTCCGGTACGTCCGTCGTTCCAGAGAATTGCCGGACGGATGACGTTGTCATCCTGATCCAGCGTTACCAGTCCATGCATCTGGCCGCCAAAGCCAATGCCGGCTACCTGAGATTTATCAATTCCTTCTGTCAGCTCCTTGATGCCCTCCATGCTCTGTGCGAACCAGTCCTCCGGGTTCTGCTCAGACCAGCCGGGATGCGGAAAGAACAGAGGGTATTCTTTTGAAACTATATTGCAGATTTTTCCGGACTCCTCCATAAGCAGCAGCTTCACTGCCGAAGTCCCTAAATCAACGCCTATGTAGTACATATTACCTCCTGCAGCTTATTTGCTGCGCTCTACATTATGAATCAGCCTAACTGTGGTCACTCAGAATGAATTATCTCCAAGGATTCTCTGTCGGGTATCTTACGCCTGCCGGCTGGTTGTAGCAGATTTCCTCTACCGGAACGCCGATGTATTTGAATACCTCGAACAGAGCTTTTCCGAAATGTCCGAATGCAACAGCGCCATGATGCGGATATCCGCCCTCAATCAATACATGACGGTAGAAGCGTCCCATTTCCGGGATAGCAAATACGCCGATGGAACCAAAGGAACGTGTAGCTACCGGAAGAACCTCGCCCTGTGCAATGTAAGCGCGCAGTTTGTTGTCAGCGGTGCTCTGCAGACGGTAGAAGGTGATGTCTCCAGGAACAATATCGCCTTCCAGAGTTCCCTGGGTTACTTCCTCAGGAAGTGCTCTTGCCATGATCATCTGGTATTTCATCTCACAGAAAGACAACTTGCTGGAAGCAGTGTTTCCACAATGGAAGCCCATGAAAATATCCTGATGTGTATAATCAAATTTATCCTTAATATCGCTTGCGTACATATCCTTCGGTACGGTATTGTTGATATCCAGAAGTGTTACGGTATCGTTGCTTACTACGGTTCCGATGAACTCGCTCAGTGCGCCGTAGATGTCAACCTCACAGGATACAGGGATTCCCTGAGCTGCCAGGCGGCTGTTCACATAGCAGGGAACAAAGCCGAACTGGGTCTGGAATGCAGGCCAGCATTTTCCGGCGATGGTCACATATTTGCGGTAGCCTCTGTGCTCCTCAATCCAATCCTTCAGGGTCAGCTCATACTGAGCAAGCTTAGCAAGGATTTCCGGCTTCTTATTGCCTGCGCCAAGCTCCTCTTCCATCTCTTTTACGATTGCAGGGATTCTCTCATCTCCGGCATGTTTATTAAATGCTTCAAAAAGGTCAAGCTCAGAGTTCTCTTCAATCTCTACGCCGAGGTTGTAAAGCTGCTTGATCGGTGCATTACATGCAAGGAAGTTTAACGGACGCGGTCCAAAGCTGATGATCTTAAGGTTGCTTAAGCCCTCGATTGCTTTTGCAATAGGAACGAACTCGTGGATCATGTCTGCGCAGTCCTCTGCGTCTCCTACCGGATATTCCGGAATATATGCGTTGACATTGCGAAGCTTCAGGTTGTAGCTTGCATTCAGCATACCACAGTATGCGTCGCCGCGGCCCTGAACCAGATTGTCGCCGGATTCCTCTGCTGCTGCGATGAACATTTTCGGTCCGTCAAAATGTTTTGCAAGCAGGGTTTCGGAAATTTCCGGTCCGAAGTTTCCAAGGTATACAACTAATGCGTTGCAGCCTGCGTTTTTGATATCCTCTAACGCCTGTACCATGTGGATTTCACTCTCTACGATACAAATCGGACATTCATAGATATCCTCTGCATCATATTTCTTGGTGTAAGCTTCCACGAGTGCTTTACGTCTGTTCACAGACAGGCTCTCCGGGAAACAGTCTCTGCTCACTGCAACGATTCCGATTTTAACTTTTGGCATGTTGTTCATAATATCTTCTCCTTATAAATTTATTTAATATCTTCGTTGTGTACGGCCAGCGCAGTCAAATGTCCATGCGGGCATGTCCGCTTGGTTCATTCCTCGCAGGGATAAATGCGCAGACCTGTCTAATCCATTACTCTGTTTATTCGATTGTAATGTTCTCTCCGCGCAGACCATTGAATGCGCCTTCGATAGCTGCGTCCTCATGGGCGATGAGCCATTTATTCTTAGCGGTCATCAGCTTGTCTTCGCCCTCTGCTGCTGTCTCAAAATTAAGATCTGTGTTTGTTCCCTCCGGAAGCACGACTACGCACTGGAATCCGCTCTCATTCACATGACAGGGCGCATAGTGCAGGGTGGTTGCGTAAACCTCAATGGCTGTTCCTGCGGGTACAAGGAACGCCTCAATCTTTGATGTATCATATGTAAAGTCATCCTCAATATCCTGCTGCCAGCCGATGAGCAGAACCAGGTCAGTCACTGCCACATTGACCTCAGAATTGCGGTGGTACTCCACAGCATTAAGCTTCTTGTTATGTCCGTTGCAGTAGCCAATCTGGATCGGCAGGCCGCCGTAACCCTTGTTCTGCAGCTCTTTCGCCACATCCAGAGCCTCAAGCTCCTCCACAGACGGAACATAAACCACGTCCTCCGGAACCGGAGTATGCTTCATTTCCCTGATAAGGGCAGTGAAATCATATCCCTCTAATACCTTTCCGTATTTGCGGAAAGAAGCGTCTGTTACTTTCTGAATATTCACTTTTCTGCCTCCTTTTACTTGTTTTGTGCCGCTATCCGCCGGGAATAAGCCTCCGCGCCGGTGAATAGTGTTCTTTACGTTATCAGATGCAGAAAGTATAACATATTGCCTATGCTTCTTTCGCCGGATTTCTTGTCTAATCTATAGCACTTTTTTGACCTTTTTGTTCTTTTTCTCTGCGCATCTCGCTAGGCAGGATACCGTAGCGTTTATAGAAATCCTTGGAAAATCCTCTGCTGCTACAGAAGCCGTTGTCCAAGGCAATCTGGCCAATGGTGTGGTCCGTGTTCATAAGCTCCCTGTAAGCATACGCCATGCGGATATCCTGAAGGTAGGACTTGAAGTTCACCTTGGCGTACTTCTGGAACATACGGGAAAGGTACGCGTCGGAATATCCGAACATGGAAGCCAGCTCGGAGAGCTTCATCTCCTCCCGGTAATGCTCCCGCATGTAGGTGGTGATTTTTGACAAAGCATCCAGACGCCGGCTGTGGCGGATTTCTTTTTCCCGCGCTTCTGTCACACGATAATTGCTCACCAGCAGGTAAAGGATTTCGTAAAAGGCTGCGCGGATTTTGAATTCATAGCCGGTTTCTTTCTCTGAATAGATTTTATACATTTCCTGGATGAGCGAAGTGAGACGCTTATCCATAGGATTGGCGGTACTCAGAAACCGGATGAATCGCTGCGCTGTGAAATAATCCTCGAACTGCTTCAGAGGAATCTGCAGTACTACTGTCTGGTTTGCCTGGGGCGCGTGTATGGAATGGATTTCGTTGGAGTTGATGATGATCAACTCTCCGGCTTTTAGCGGGTGCTCCTCTTCATTGAGAAAAAATGACAAAGAGCCTTGGAGAACCGCAAAAATCTCGATGGATGTGTGCCAATGCTTTTCCCGCACGTAGTTTCCGCTGCCGCCTTCAAATAAGAACAGCTTAAACGGAAGACCTTCGTCGGGGATGATCAATTCATGCTGGAATTCCATAAGGTACCTCCTTTCTGTGTATTGTTAATACCAGTATATAAAAAGTGAGGGCGCGGGGCAAGCAGTTAGTGGATAAATTGTGGGAAAGTTCCGAAGATGGTAACAGGGAAGGAAATGGGGCAATCTGCTTCATTCATGGTCATTCTATTTGATTTGTGGTATGATAAGGGTACTGGGACATATGGAGTAACCGTTCAGACAGGTCTGCCTGAATTGTTACCATGTGGGATTATTATGCTTCTCAAGGGAGGTGAAGGATATGGAACGTACTTTATATCTTGTAACTGGTGCTGATGGGCATTTGGGCAGCGCTGTGCTCAGGGAGTTGATAAACCGCGGGCAAGAAGTGAGGGCGTTGGTACTGCCGGGCGGCAGAAAGGAATTTCCCACACAGGTTCACTATTATGAGGGAGATGTCAGAAGGCCGGAAACCCTGAATGAATTTTTCACTGTGGAAAGGGACGTGCGCATCATCTGCATTCATACTGCCGGGGTGGTGGATATAACAGGCAGGCTCAGCCGGAAGCTTTATGAAACAAACGTGGGCGGCACTCGGAATATCATCCGAATGTGCCAAAAGCACCATGTAAGCCGTCTCGTTTACACCAGTTCCGTCCACGCAATTCCGGAAAACGGAAGATACGACGTCATCCGGGAAATCACTGATTTTTCCATCTACCGCCAAGTTAAGGGCGGCTACGCAAAAACCAAAGCAATGGCCTCCCTCTGTGTACTTAGGGCGGCAGAAAAGGGGCTGGATGCGATTGTGCTGCACCCCTCCGGAATCATTGGTCCGTATGACAGGGAGGGGAATCACCTGGTGCAGCTTATCCGTGATTATCTTCAGGGCCGCCTGCCCGCCTGTGTGGACGGCACTTATGACTTCGTGGATGTGAGGGATGTTGCCTTTGGCTGTGTCCAGGCTGCAGAAAAGGGACGAAGCGGAGAATGCTACATACTTTCAAATCAGCGCTACAGTATTTCAGAGCTTCTCGATTATATCCGGGAATATGCAGGAGGTCCCGAGCTTTCTGTGCTGCCGCTGGTCGTCGCGAGACTTGCTGCACCGTTTTTCGGCATTTATTCTAAATGCAGGAGGCAAAGACCGTTGTTTACCTCTTATTCTTTGCACACCCTCAAAAGCAACAGCCATTTTTCCCATGCAAAGGCTGCCGCTGAGCTGGGGTATCACCCGAGGGATATCAGAGAAACGGTGAGGGATACGGTGGATTGGATCCAAAATAAAGAAGGCTAGTGTACTGACACTAGTATAGTCGATTTCAAATAACTATACTAGAATGCAGGGCCGGCCAACTGGTACGGCATTCCGCGCCTAAGCGCGGTCGCCGCACCAGCCGGCCGGTTTTGTGAAATACGGATGCGTCCCCATGATTTTTTCGGTGTCGTAAAGCACCTTTTCCTCGTCGATAGTCAGAAGCTCACGGTTCTTCATCACCAGCTTCCCATGAATCACCGAATGCTTCACGTCTGCGCCGCACGCGCTTTCTACAAGGGAATTTACCACACTTCCGGTAGCAAACAAATGGGGCTGGTCCAGGTCGATAGCTATGATATCCGCCAGACAGCCTGTCTCGATTCTTCCCAAGTGTTCTTCCATAAGTGCTTTGGCTCCACCCTCTAGGGCCATGGAAAGCAATGTTTTCGCGGGCATGATCTGCGGGTTCGCGGTCCCGATTCCGTGTAATACATTCATCACACAGCGGAACGCCCTCATTTCCCGGAATAAGTCAAGCCCGCCGTGTCCCGCTCCGTCGGAACCGAAGGCCACCGGAATCCCGGCCGCAAGCAGGCGCGGTGTCTCTGGAACGCCTTTGCCGCAGTTGCTGAAGGGACAATGCACCGCACGCACCTGATGCTGAGCGAGGATTTCGATTTCCGGCTCCGACAGCATGATACAGTGCGCAGCCACAAAGTTCTGAGGCAAAACGCCTGCATGCTCCAGATATTCAAAGGGTCTTTCTCCGTATTTTTCTATGAAATCCATGACCTCACTGGCATATTCGTTCATATGACACTCTGCTGTAATGCCTTTTTCTTTTGCCGCCTCAAATACTGTACGGAAAAGCTCCTCGGAGCAGGCCATGAGGGAGGTCACAGAATAATATACCTGCAGAATTCCGTTTTTATTGTGATAATTTTTATAAAGACGTTCCTGCCTGGGGAGGGCAGCCTTTGTTTCTATTCTTAGAGAATCAGGCACTTTGGGTCCGTCTGTTGTCTGCCAGGTGAGCGCAGCGCGCATCCCCATTTTCAGATATTCCTCCGCAGCCGCCTCCACGTGGGGACCGCCTGCGTCCACAAAGGAGGTAGTACCATTCTTAATCATCTCCACTCCGGCGAGGCGGGCGCTTAGGGCCATTGTCTCTTCTGTCAGAGACGCCTCAAAGGGAACGTTGATTCTTTTCCAGATGACAGGTCTTTCATCCAGCAGACTGCCTTTTAGGAACTGCTGGCTGGTGTGGAGATGAGCGTCCGTAAGTCCCGGCATCCATAGGATGCGGCTGTCATCGATTACTGTTTGTGCTGTGTACTGTTCCTGTTCGGGGCGGTCTGAAAGCAGACTCTCATCTCCGGTCTCGACAATGCGGGAATTTTTTATTGCAATAAACTGTTTTTTGGCAACCGTCATGTCCGGCTTAAGGACCCGACCGTTTCTGATTAAAATGTCGCATGTTTTCATAAAATCTGCCCTCCTATGTTTTGTTTCTAATTGTTTCCTTTATAATTGTTTCATCCACACATGTTGGCATGTTCACCGTATGCTGTCTCGATGGGTTTATTATAGGGAAACAAAGGGGGAAATAAAAGGACAATTGGGTGGTTTTGTTCATGGGCTGAATGTAGCATACATTTATTTTCCCATAGAAAAGTCAGGGAAAAAGCATAGTCTTTTGCCCTTTGAGGTTACTCTCTCAAGCTGCTCCCCCCAATATTCGGTATTCAAAGCTTTGCCTTTATATGTAACCTCCTGCTGTTCTCTAGCAAGGTTCATAGGTATCTCGATGGTTTTATTAAGGGGAAGGTCAAATAAATACAGCCATTCCCCTTGTTTTTCCACAGTAATTCCCTGAGTATGCAAAGGTGTCTCAAGCGTGCATCTTCGGGGCACACGGACCCTCACTGCTATTGGCTTCTTGAGAAGGAGTTGTGCTGTTCCATGGTTTGTATAAGGGTCCTTAAATCGGAGGGTTTCATCCTCGTAGCCGAATAGTAAATTCATACTTACCAGGTTTTTGCTGTGATATACCCGGTGCTTCCATGCTTGGCACAAACCGCTCACACCCCCGGCATTGATGTCCCAGTTAAAGGATATCTCGCTGCCAGCATGGTCCTCATGTCCATAAGGACAGGGAAAACCAAATGCCCCCTTCATCCGGCTACCCATGAGGGAAATGGAATCATCCTCACATTCCTCATCCGGAAGAAAGCTTACGTCCAAAAGCTGCGAGGGCAGAATGTGACTCCGAAGCATCTGCTCTGCTCTTCCGTAATATCCCTCAAATCCATTCTTTCCTAAATATAAGCATGTCTCCATCAGGTCACAGCTATTATTAATTTCGCCAACCCAGTCTGATCTTCCGTCATTTTCTGTGGACCATCCTAAATCAAGAGCAATTTTGTAAAAGCCATTTGTCATAAACCTGTCCACTCTTTTCAGAATCTCATAATCCCGGAGTTCATCTCCCAGCATAGCTATCCCGCAAATCGCAGCAGTGACAGAATGCGTATGGGAACAAAATGTTTTGACATCATAATTACCGTTCTCATCCAGCGCGTTTCTGAAAAAGGCATCCTTCAGCTTCCAAGCCTGCTCCAATGCCTCCGGAAATTCAAACTCCTGACAAAGCCTCATCAATGCTTCAATATATCTTCCCAAACTTCCTGTAAAACGAAATCCTTCCTCCTCTGTACACACACTGCACATGGATACGCCCCCTGTATCCCTGAAGAACTCTTCTTTTTTCCAATTACCGGATTCGTAGTCCGTATATTTGTCCACCATGGATATGAGATGGAGAACCATTTCTCTTGCTCTTTGGTCTGAGGGATTTCTCCTTAAAAGACCAATGAAGGAATACATTACCTCCCTCAGATTATGAAGATCGCACACCATTTCCGGTTCAAAGGTATCAAGATTCCAGTTACACATCATTCCCATAGGATTGTCAAAGACCTTGTAAGCCCACTTTTCCAGATTGTCATAAACTGCCTCCGGTATCTGAATCCCCATCGTTCGCTGAGCAATCGTGAGCGCTTCCAGCCTCCGCCCCGTAGTATGTGAGGCACTAAAGGTAAAATGGTGGTGATTTCCATATCGTTTTCCATTAATATAATTCTCAAAATAAGGCAGTCCGTCCTGCTTTTGGTCAACCCATTCAATCATAGGCTGCACTCCCTGAAGGATTGCTTTTTCTAAGTCACATTGATTTATCTCTACATACTTAGGGTAATTTTCCAAATTTCACACCTGCTTTCCATTGATATCATAAATCTGTCTATCCCTTGACGCTGCCCGCAGTCATGCCCTCAATAAATTTATCCTGGGTAAACATGTAAATAACCACTACCGGCAAGATAGAAATGATAGCCGCTGCATACACATATCCGTATTCCACACTTGTACTTCCCACGAAATTGTAGAATCTAAGAGAAACCGTGCGCATTGTTTTTTCCTGAAGAAACGTATTAGAAAACAAAAATTCATTCCACGTATTCACAAAGGTAATGAGGATGATACTTGTAAAAATCGGCTTTGCCATGGGAATGGTATTATATATGAAATTCTGCATTTCCGTGGCTCCGTCAATGCGTGCAGCTTCATCCAACTCCCTGGACATTCCTTCAAAAAAGGCAGACAAAAACATATAGTTAAATGACATGTTAGTTGCTACATAAATAATAATAATCCCCACTCTGGTATTTAAAAGTTCAGCCTGATTATAAAAAGAAAACAGAGGCACCAATATTGTAAATGCAGGAATCGCCAGTCCAGCCACAAAATAAGTACTGAAAAACTTTTTAAAATAACAGTCTGTTTTTTGAATCCCGTATACTGCAAAGCCGATGACAAACAGCTCCACGAATGCCGTACCTGCCCCTATAATAAGACTATTTACATAGGCGGAAGCATACCCGCCTTTTTCCCAGGCTACCAGATAGTTTTGAAAATCAATTCCTTTGGGAAAGCCCAACATACTGAGATTGATTTCCTGATTTGTCCGAAATGAGTTAATTATTATAGTAGCCAATGGTATAATATGAACCAAAGTAACGATAACCGCCGCTGCTGTGAGCAGACAGACTTTTCTTCTTTTTCTTTTCATTCCCGGCGGTCTCCTTTCCTATGCTGCATATAATTGAGAATCAAGTACACCGACAAGGCAAATAAGCATACACTCAGGCTCATTGCGGAACTGTATCCTGATTCATATGTAAGAAAGTTTGTCTTGTAAATCCGTGTGGACAAAAGCTCTGTAGCCCCTGCCGGACCACCCTGTGTCATAATCCACACATAGTCAAACGTGGTAAAGGTGGCAATGATAACAAAGATAAAATATGCCGCAATCGTAGGCTTAATCTGTGGAATGGTCACGTGGACCAGTTTTTGGAAAAAGCCCGCACCCTCCATATCAGCCGCTTCATACAGCTCAGCCGACACCTGATGCAGCGCAGACATCATCAGCACCAGCACAAAGCCCCACCAATGCCAGTTATCCACAAATGCCGCCGCATAAAGCGCCTGCGCCCTGTCTCCAAGTGGTGCAAAGTTAGACAAACTTTCAATCTCAAGCTTATCGAAGATAGTCGCCACACCTGAATAAGGACTATAAAATACTGTAAAAATCTTTCCACTTACTGCCGCACTGATTACATAAGGCAGAAAACACAATGTACGCAGCGGCATTTGAATTTTTCCGATTTTTGTGAAAATCAACGCCATCCCCAACCCCAATACTAAAGGTACAAATAAAAAAAGTACGGTCCAGATTAAATTGTTCCGGATAGCAAATAAAAAATCAGTATCATGAATCATACGCCGAAAATTTGCTAATCCTACAAATTCCGGCTTACTCAATCCATTCCAATTTGTCAAGGAATAATAAAACATAGAGCATGCCGGAACCACGATGATACAGAAATGCCAGATAAATGCAGGAAGTATAAAAAAGGTACCATTAAGCCGTGTTTTTTTTATTTTTTTCATACTGCTCTTCTCCTTCCCACGAAATTGGGGCAGACTGAAGTCTGCCCCGCCGAGCCCATCATCCTGCAAACTGATATCCGTCAGCCAAATCCTGTTCCAACCTTTCCTGGGCCTCTTTTAAAAACTCGTCCAGTGTAATCTGGTCGTAAAGAATCTTATCAAGATTATCATCAATATATACCTTCATCTTTGAGGGGAAGAAGCCCCATGGCGCATAACCCACAATATCTGCTGACATGATTTCCTTTTCAAACGCAATTGCCTTAACGCTGTCCTCATGCATTTCCTCAGGATAATCCTCAGCACTTAACTTGGCCGCCGGTGTAGAAAATCCTTCCGCCGAAGCTGCTGCCGCACGTTCACGGTTAAGATAAAAGTCAAGAAGCAGCTCCATGCAAAGCTCAGGATATTCTGTCTTACTGTTGATACCAACACACTCTCCTACAGAAATATCGCCTGCTGCCGGCACACCGTCTCTCATGGACGGCCATTTTGCCTGACCCCAGTCAAATTTCCAGGTACCTACCTCAACATCTGCCATCGGATACCAGGAGCCTTCCATATTAAACAAAGCCTTTCCGTTCATGAAAAGGCTTCGGGCCTCATCATTAGAAATTGCACCGCTCTTTTTATCGTTGATATACCCTGCATCCCAGTCAGCCTTCATTGTCTCAAAAGCGCCGCGAATATTTTCATCTTCAAATGTAATTTCTCCATTTAGGAGCTTTTTCACATTCTCCGGTCCGGCATAGGTGGTCAGGTAGTGGCCATAAAACCAAGCTACTAAAACAGGAACACCTGAATAACCCCAGGCAATTGGAATAATATCCTGTTCCAGAGCCGTTTCACATGCTTTCTCAAATTCCTCTCTAGTCTGCGGAACCTCTAACCCCAGTTCCTTTAACAGGTCGTTATTGTAGGTCATATCGCTTGTCTCTACAGAATGAGGAAGCGCGTACAGCTCTCCATTGTATTCACATGCTTTCAATGCCCAATCATACATTTCTTCATCCAGATTATACTTTTCCCGGTACTCCTGAAGATTTACGATAAATCCACTGGATGCAAAATCAAACACATCTGTGCAGTCCATGGAAAACATGTCTGCTGCCGCTCCTGCTGCCAATTGTACCCTTGTCGTCTGTTCCTGGTCCGGAATACACTGAAAATCTATAGTGACATTCGGATGCTTTTCTTTAAATGGATCAAATACATATTTCTGCCATATCTCCTGCTTATGTGCGGGAATATTTGTCCATGACAAGGTAATAGTGATTTCTTCATCTGTTTCTGCCGCGTTTACCGGAATCGCACCTAATACCATGGAAGATAACATGGACAGTGATAGTGCAACGCTCACAATTTTTTTTATTTTTCTCATCTTATTCCTTCCTTTCTCTTCTCTACTCTTCTGTACTTTATCCTCGGGACCCCTTTGATGCGCTTATCATAACATTTACATACAGAAAATCATATCTAATATTTTTAGATTTTAGCTTATAATATTTTATTGCATCCTGATTATTGTAAGATTTTATAAGTTTTTTGTGATTTTTTGCAACAAACACCGTATATTACATACAATAAGTTGAAACCGCCAGACCAAAACGATATAATAAACAAAAAGTATGGAGGAATATTATGAAGCGTCTCTTATTAAGACATAAATTATCATTGAGATGGTACCTTACCACCTTTATTTCCCTGATTATCGTTTTCTCTACGCTTGTCCTCCTGCTGATTCCGGCAAGGCTTTACAAAAGTCAATATTTTGAGCAGGCACAAAATTATTGTAAAAATATGGTTGTTCAGACCTCTGCGGGTATACATTCCTCACTTCAACAGTTCGACGAGACAACAGACAAAATGATTGCTGATGAAAACTTTGTTGCTCTTATGGAGACGAAGCTGGACACAAGTACAAGGATATACCAGTATCAGAATATTACCCGTGAGTATTTTCCGCCAACCAGCATACCTGGTTATTACATACGTGGAATTGATTTCTATATCAAGGAACCTGCCATACATTTACAGCAGGGAGGCAAATCTGTGGAACTGGAGGAGCCCTTTTCAAGTTCCTACTACACCACTGCCCTGCATGCTCCCTTATCTTTAAATTGGAACGACTCTGTTAATGAGGATACTTTAACTATTTCTAGAATTATCTATGACTTTAACACCTACGACATCCGCGGACTAATGGTGATGAGTATTTCCAAAGATTTTCTTTTGGATAAATTTAATACCTACAATACTATGGAAGTGGAAAATTTTTTTATTGTTGACGGTAAGGGCGTGATTCTCTGCTCTGATAATTCGTCTTACCTTGGCACAATCTATCCGGATTATGCCCAAGTATTTACGGAAACTATCGGTACCATTGATGAGCCTGAGCAGATGACTGTATACTGTAAATCGAGCCAGGTCACTTTCGAGTATCCTTATCAAAACTGGCATGTAGTCATTAATATAAACAAAAATACTCTTTTGGAAGATTTTAACTCTATATTGCGGGTATTCTACCTGATTGCTTTTCTAATCGTACTCGCAGGAATTTGGATCAGTGCCAGATTCTCCTTGTATATCAGTCGTCCCATCCGCACTCTCGTAAGCAGTATGGCACAGGTTCAAGAGGGAAATCTTGAAGCAAGAGTTGACCGAGAAACGCCAATTCAGGAAATCTCTCTGGTAAATCAAGGCTTTAATACCATGACTCAGCGTTTGGACACACTGATCAATACTGTATACCGCATTGAGCTCGCGCAAAAGGAGGCGCAATTCAATGCTCTGCAAGCTCAGATAAATCCTCATTTTCTTTTTAACACTATGCAGCTTATTAACTGGAAGGCTAATGAATATGAGGCCTATCCCGTATGTGACATGGTGCAAAGCCTGTGCTATATGCTGGAAACTACACTCAATTACCGTGAAGAAAGAACATTCTCTCTTCAGGAAGAGCTGCTTTATCTGCAGCATTATGCGCAGATTATCCATTATAAATATCTCGATAAAATAACATTACATTTCGATATTCCGAAAGAATTGTATGATTGTCGAGTACCTGTTCTAACCTTCCAGCCTTTTATTGAAAACGCCATTGTTCATGGACTCGAACCTATGCAGGGGAATGGCACTGTGACATTGACTGTACGACGTGAGGGAGATGATTTGCTCGCGTTAATTGAGGATAATGGCGTAGGAATACGTCCGGATGTTCTTCGGCGTCTGCATAAAAATCAACCGCTCGAACATCATGCAAAAGAAAGCAGCTATCACATGGCTTTATATAATGTACAAACGCGTATTAAACTTTTATATGGGGAAAGCTATGGGTATAAAATCGAAAGCCGTCTTTACGAAGGAACCTGTATTACGATGCGGCTCCCTTTCTGTACGGTCTTAGGAGAGAATAACCATGATTAAATTACTAATTGTAGAAGACGAAGCCGGTATTCGTAACAGTCTGGTGCAGGCATTTTCATGGACTGAACTTGGTTGTGAACTGATTGGGAGCGCTGCAAGCGGAATAGAAGCTTTGGAAATCTGTTTGCGCACTCCGCCCGATATAATTATTTCTGATATTGTAATGCCCGGTATTGACGGTCTTACATTTTTGAAATATATGAAGGAAAAAACTCCGGCCACACAGTTTATCATCCTCACAGGGCACCGGAATTTTGATTATGCTAAGGATGCACTAAATCTTGGCGCAGCCTTTTTCATGCTCAAGCCTATCAATTATGAAGAACTGAAATCCGCCATAGTTAAGCTGGTAGAGCAGATTGTATCAGCCAGCGAGGAAAAAGAAAATGAAAACCGCCAGGAACAGGTGCTGCGCAATCTTCTAAACGGACGTATCTTTTCCAGAAGCCGTCTCACGCCACATGTACGCCGTCTGCTGGATTCCTTGCGCATTTACCGATTGATACTCCTCAATTTTGATGATGGAGCTGAAGATGCTTTCCGCACCCAAAACCTTGTAGGATTCTGCCAGGAACTGCTCAAAAACAGCCCCATGATTCTTGTGCGTACCGATGACTCCCATGTCGCAGTCCTCTATCTGCTGGACTCAGAGAAGGAGAATCTGCAGGATTTCCGAAGATTTCTTTCCCAGATTAAGGACAGGGTATATTATTCTTTTCATCAGTCACTTTCACTTGGAGTAAGCTCTCGTCAGTATGGTCAAGAAAATCTCCGCGAAGCATATATTCAGGCTCTTCGTTCTCTTGGCAGACGCTTTTTCACCGGGGAAGGGAGCATAAATTTTTTCTCTGCAGAGGAATTGTCCGAAAAAGAAACGCAAGGTGCTGACTACCATCTTATCACAGAGGAAAGCGGAAAGATCATCAACCTTATCCAGGAGGCACAGCCTGATTCCCTCGCTCAAGGGTCCTCCACGCTTTTCAAAGAATTAATTTTACCTCTTGGCCGTGATGCAGACACAATTAAAAGCACAGTTTTGATTCTCACCGCAATCACAGCGAAAAAGATTTTTGGCAGTGATACCCGCCAGCTTAATCTTTTTTTCAAAAAGTATAGTAATTTTTCCGGCATAATCAAGGCTGAATCCCTGCAATATTTGGAGGATTTGTTTCTTAATATTATTCTTGACCTCAGTGATTATTTTTCTGTTAAAAATAATCCACGCCAAGTGCTAATCGAAACAATACTGCATTTTATCCGACAGAACTACCAGAATAACATTTCCTTAAACGATATTTCAAAAAAAGTATATCTTTCCCCATCCTATTTAAGCTCTTTGATTGCCGGGGAAACAGGAAAAAACTTTGTCGACATACTCAACGAAACCCGCATACAGCAAGCCATCGAGCTGCTCAAGGACCCAGAGAAAAAAATATCAGAAATAGCCCATGCCGTAGGATTTAAAGAGGCACAATATTTCACAATGACTTTTAAAAAATATATGGACATTACTCCCCGCGATTACCGGGAGCTTTATCTGGAAAAACATTAAATACACTTATGCGCTCTCCTTAAAATATGATATACTGGTTAGTAAGATGTAAAGGGCAAATGGCGTTCCTATTTGGGATATATGTCTGTAAGGCAAATCTGAGCATGTGCGCCTGCCCGCTGACCCCGCTTTTGAAAGGAGGCCTCCATTGCCCGTTAAACTTCTTCTCACTGCAATTGTAATTATTATTTGTATTCTCTTAAACAAGCTTTCAAGTAAGTTAGGGATTCCTATGCTTCTTGGTTTTATTCTTCTTGGTATGTTCTTTGGCTCTGACGGAATCGTTAAAATACCATTTGATAACTACGCTTTTGCTGAGCAGATCTGCTCGGTTGCTTTGATTTTTATCATGTTCTACGGCGGATTTGGCACCAGCTGGAAGGAGGCTAAGCCAGTCGCTTTAAAAGCTGCCCTCCTCTCTACGCTTGGCGTTATGATGACCTCTGGTCTGACCGGGATTTTCTGCCGCTTTGTACTTGGTATTGACTGGCTGGAAAGCCTGCTGGTGGGCGCAGTCATTGGTTCTACGGATGCGGCGTCCGTGTTTTCCATCCTCCGTGCGAAACGGCTGAATCTTAAGTATAATACGGCTTCTCTTCTGGAGGTGGAAAGTGGTAGTAACGATCCTTGTTCTTATATGCTCACCGCGGTCATCATTGCGGTCATGAATGGAAGTGCAAAGGGCGCGAGTCTGGCTTACATGCTTTTCTCGCAGATTATATATGGTATCGGATTAGGAGTGGTCATAGCCCTGGCATGTGTCTGGGCAATGAAAAAAATCAGATTTACCACAGAGGGATTTGATACGGTTTTTGTCGTGGCAGCTGCGCTCTTAGCTTACAGCGCCCCGGCTGCCCTCGGAGGAAATGGTTATCTCAGTGTATATATTTTAGGGATAATCCTCGGAAATGCAAGGTTAAATAATAAAGTAACCCTGGTTCACTTTTTTGACGGTGTGACAGGGCTGATGCAGATGCTTGTTTTTTTCCTGCTGGGTCTTCTGTCTTTCCCCTCCAGGCTGCCTCAGGTTGTTTTCCCGGCATTGGCAATCGCTCTGTTTTTGACGTTTATCGCAAGACCTGCTGCCGTGTTTGCGATACTTTTCCCGTTCAAAAGTAAAGTTTCCCAGGAGCTTGTAGTTTCCTGGGCCGGGCTGCGTGGAGCGGCTTCTATTGTTTTTGCTATCATGGCAGTCATGCAGGTAAGTACTAAGAATGATATCTTCCACATTGTTTTCTGTATTGTACTGTTTTCCATTCTTCTACAAGGCTCGCTGCTGCCCCTTGTTTCTAAAAAGCTGGATATGCTTGATGACGAGGGCGATGTGTTGAAAACCTTTACTGACTATACCGATGAAGTACCCGTACAATTTATTCAATCTTCCATTACCTCGGAGCATCCCTGGTGCGGCAGTAAGCTTGCCGATATTCTTATGCCGCCGGATACGATTGCTGCTCTCCTTAAAAGAGGTACAGAGAAAATTGTTCCGAACGGAAGTACTGTTCTTCTTGCAGGCGATAAATTGATTTTGTGCGCAAAATCCCCGGCACATGTGGAAGGTGTCTTTCTTTCTGAGCGGGAACTAAAGGGAAAGGATGAATGGATTGGTAAGACCCTTCTGGAATTACCGGGTATGGATGACAAATTGATTATCATGATACAAAGAAACGATAGAATTATCATACCCAAGGGGAATACTGTATTAATGAAAAATGATGTGCTTGTTATGAATCATTCGGAGTAATAACCTTAATCATAAAAACTGCTGCATCAAAGAAGGGGCTATCTATTTTTTGATATGCCCCCGTCTTTTGGTCTGTACATTTTAAATAAAGCTTAATGCATATTTTTCTAAAATGCTGCCTTTTTGATTTTATGTGCTTTTAGGTATGTTATGTTATTGTAGCTTTATTCAACTTTTCATGATTTTTATAACTTTGTTCGTCACATACGAAAAAAGCACCCCGCTATGGAGTGCTTTCTTTTTTACAAGCCCTGTAAAATCAAGGCTTTTCATACGTGCGTTAGAGGATTCGAACCCCCGACCTTTTGGTCCGTAGATTTGAATAGAGCTTAATGCATGTTTTGCTAAAATGCTGTTTTGTTTGATTTTATGCGCTTTTCAGTATGTTATGCTATTGTAACTCTATTCAACTTTTCATGGTTTTTTATAACTTTGTTAGTCAAATGTTAGTCAAAATTGTTACTACTTATATACATCCATAAGCCCCGTCGCAAAATCATAAACATCAGAAACGATAGCTTTCTTTCTTTTCGCCTCCCGCTTATTAATGCTGCAGACGTCAATTATAATTCCACTTATCTTTTTGATAATAAATGCTATTACTATACCAGCAACAATATCAACCAATATAGGACGTACATCATTTGATGAAAAAATCTTTACTATCATATCTTGAAACTGATACCAAGTTTGTTCGAAAATATTAATCCAAAACTCCTGACCTATTTCTTTTCACCTCTCTTTAATCTATCGTTTTTGTTTTTCATTTTATCACAAATTAACAAGTATATTTATAAAAAATTATTAAATGTATATGCAACCATATCAACCTCAGCTATAATACCCTATTTCCCCACGTTACCATTGTCTGTTTGAACAAACACTATGTTTCCTGAAAAAAAAGTGTCACTCGGTCTTTTCCTTTCATCTTGGTAATGAAATAACTGCATATTATATTTTTATTTGCAAGCCAGTTCCAACGCTACGTATTCAGTAGAGCTTGTCCAGGTTTCATTAAATCTCCCCACTCCACAGCCCTTAACAGCCCTGTTATAAACATCACCATACCAAAGTGGCTGGAGCTGTCTTACCCTTGATGGTTTTCTCAATTCCCGGAGAGCATTCGACTGTTCTGTTCTGGCTCTGTTATGATCGCATCCCAGCCGCTCCCCAGTCTCTTTCAATGTCAGATTGTCCTGGTACCTCAGTCTGAGAACCTGCCCCTGCTGCCCCGGCAGCGTATCCACAAGGGACCAAAGAGTTTCTTTCAACTGCTGCTTCTGTATTTTATCCAATATATCCTCTTCCATATCCTGCCCATCTGCCACCGTATCGCCTACCGTCAATTCTCCATCCTCCACGCCTTTCACAGGGCTGTCCAGACTCCCTATTTGTGCCATCTGAGTAGAGTTTTTGATGGAGGCAAGCACATCTTCGTCAATGCCCAAACAATTGCATATCTCCCAGTCTGACGGTTTTCTCCCATAGTATTTTTCAAATTCCATGCAGAATCTCTTATACTTTCCAACTTTTGTCCTAACATGTGTGGGAATCCTGACTACCGAACAGTAATTCTCCATATACCTCTGTATACTCTGCCGGATCCAGAATGCTGCATAGTTGATAAATGGTACTCCTTCGTCCGGGTTATAGCCGTCCACCGCATGGCACAAGCCGAAATATCCCTCCTGCTTCAAATCCTCGATATCCTCATAGGCCCGGTATTTCATAGCAATCTTTGCAATAAATCCCCGGTTCTGCTGCCAGAGCTGCAGCATATTTTCGGCAACATCTATCCCAGCCTTAATCCTGATCACAAGCTGTTCATTTGTCATCTCCTCATCTCCCGTCACACAATGAAAAAAGAGGACGATATCACTCGTCCCCAGATTTTCCTGTATCATTTTTATGGTCCACAGCATCCTTTAAGATGGCTATGTATTTCCGCAGCCATTCCGGGATATCCACGCCCATACGGCCCACATTCTCAATGATTGATAAAAGCTCGTTGAGGATATACCATACCGCCACCAATAACGCAAACAGCGCCTTTGCTGATACCTCAATCCCCATACCAGATGCAATATGGATAATGATATAATCCATCACCATCCCCACGGCTATGATGCAGACATACCCAACCTTCTTGATAATACCTGCAGCCCCTTTTCTGCTTGACCATCCGTAAGCTGGATCATCCGGGTGGGAGATTGCCTCTTGTTTACTGGCCAACATACCAGTAATATAATCCAGTATCATCACAATAAAAAGGATGATGAGTACCGGACCTAGGATTCCCAGCTTCGCACTGATCCACGCTCCCACCGCTGCCCAGAATGCCTGTATTGCCACTGTATACTTTTCCATACCATTCTCCCTCTGACTATAATAGGCCTTAAAATTCTTCTAATTCAATATGAAGCGCCTCGTACACCGGACCGGAATCCCAGATGTCCAGGGTAATATATTCAACCGGAGCCATATGCATTTCTGCAGTCTTATAAGTGCCGCTCTCAGCATCCCAGAATTCCACCCGGTATCGTTGTTCCGTTTCATTAAGTAGCCCAGCCTGAAAGGCCGCCCGGATGCGCACCATCTTCTCCTCTTCCAGATAGCTCTCTGTATCAAGTCTCACTTTGGCTTTTGGTACTTTGGCCGCATCTATATGCCTTGTACCATTATTATCAAGCCAGTCATGCCATATGTGCCTCTGATAGGGAGTACAGGAATAGCTTGACAGCACCAGGCAGTCCTCTGGGAACTCCGTCTCCCCGAACTTAAGTAAATATCCAGCAAAAGCCAATCTCTATACCCCCTTTAAATAAACAGCCCCTGACCTGTGCGGTTCTGGTACTGTTGGTTTTCATCCTGGAGCCAGCGGATCACTCTTTCCCCGTCAAGATACAGGTCAATGTATTCCGGAGCCTCCCCGCCTGCATTCTTTGTGAAAATCTTACTGATCATCTGCCCAAAACGGTCATAGTCGAAGTATGGTCTGCTGCTCTCTGCGGAATAGCCTGAGGATGCTCTCACAGACCGGCTCAGAGAGTCTATCTGCATCTCTCCTACAATCTTCCCTGCATTTACCCCCTGCATGGCAGATGTGGCTTTCTTCATAACATCCTCCGCCTGCGTGTCCAGATTATCCGATTCCATCTCAAAGCCTACCCCGATACCTGCAATGACGTTCTTTCCAATCATGTCACGCATAAGCCGGGAAGGGGAATGGATGCCGAAGAAATCCTTAAACCCGTCAAGAATGGAATTGCCTACGTCCTTGATCGCGTCCCACACTGCGCTTCCCAGACTGGTCAGTCCGTTCAGGATGCCATGCAGGATGCTGGAGCCTAATTCCAGCCAGTCAATGCTTGTGATCGTATCCCATATGGAACTGATGATATCTCCTGCAGCGGACACCAATTTCGGCAGGTTCTCTATGATTCCGCTGATGAGGCTGGTCAATATCTCCAATCCGGCAGCGACAATCTCCGGAAGATTTTCCGCCAGCACTGTACACAGGTTTCCGATAATGATAGGTGCCTGCTCCAGAAGTGTCGGTATAGCGTTCACAACACCATCTGCCAGGGATTTTAGCAAGGTAATCCCGGCTTTCACCAGATTGTTGATGTTCCCTGGGTCAGTCAGGGATTTCACAAGCGTAAGGACCGCTTCAACTGCTATGGGAATCAACGTCGGTAATGTCTGGGCAATTCCCGTCACCAGGCTCTGTATAAGGCTGATACCGCTGGAAATCAGCCCTGGCAGGTTCGCTGAAATGCCCATGATTAGGTTGGAGATAATCTCCTGGGCCACAGGCAGAAGCTGCGGGATTGCCTCCGTGATTCCTTGTGACAGCCATTGTAGAAGCTCTGCCCCCTGAGTGATGATATTGGGCAGTTCCTGGGCAATGCCCATCCCGATATTCTGTATCAGCTCTACACCGGACTGCAGGAGCTGCGGAAGGCACTCGCGGAGAGAGCCCATAAAACCACTGGCCGCAGTCCTTGCCGCCTCTGCTATACCGGGAAGCTGCTCATTCAGCCCGCTTACAATACTGGTGATGATCTCCAAGCCTGCACTCATCAGTGAGCCAGTGCTTGAAATGATTCCCTTGCCAAGTGAACCGATGATATCCGCTCCGGCCTTTCCGAGCTTTTTCTTATTCTTCACAATCCCAGAAAGGAAGTTATCAAGAAGCTTCACACCTGCATCTATGAGCTTGGGAGCCATCCCCGCCACTTCCGTGACGATATCAGAGAGTGAAGTCCCTAACTGCTCCGCCAGACCGGAAAAGCCATTCTCTGCATAAGCCGTGGAGATATCTTCCGCCGCATCAGCAAGCAGGCCCGTAAAGTCCGCAATGGGTCCTTTCGTGTCCTGGTACATGAATATCCCAAGGTTCTTGAAGGAATTCCCAATCTTCTGTACATGCACTTCTGCAGTGTTGGACATCTTCTCATAAGCATCATCCAGAGCCGTGGAATTTGACGCCATCTCCTGCATTGTTTCATTCATGAGCGTAGAGCCCTGTTCTGATGTCAGTGTCAGGACCGTGTTCAACGCCTCGACTGAACCGAACAGCTTCGCCATCTGGTCCATGTTGCCGCCGGTGGCAGTCGATACATCATCCAGGAATCCTGCAAGCCCCTTTGACTGAAGCGCGGCTGTGGAAAAATCCAGCCCCAACGCCTCTGCCATCTTTGCGGCTTCGCTGGACGGCTTGATGACATTGGACAATGCTGCCTTGATGCCCGTCATGGCCTCTGATGTGCCGATGCCGTTTGCTGTCAGGGATGCAACGCCAGACAACAGTTCGTCAATAGATACACCCGCCGCATTCGCAGTAGGCGCAACACCGCCGATGGAGCTTGCCAGTTCACCAAAGGTAGTTTTACCCAAATTCTGCGTAACCAGGAACTTATTTGCCAGTCCTTCCGCATCTGATGTTTCCATCCCGTATGCATTCAAGGCAGACGTTAATCCGTCCACGGCAGTCTCTGTGTCGGTAAATCCGCCTCTTGCAGCCTTTACGGCAACTTCGACCAAATCCACTGCATGTGCGGTGTCTGCACCGGCAGAAATGGCCGAATACAGGGATTCATTGAGTTCCGTTGCCGCTGTCCCCGTCTCATTGGAAAGATTGAGGACAGCGCTCCCCAGTTCCTCCAGGCTGACTTTTGATGTGTCAGCAATGGTGCTGACTTTTGCGGCGCTTGTCTCGTACTCTGTGCCAAATTTATATGCCGCGGCACCGGCTCCGCTGACAGCCGTGACCATCCCGCCGATGGCGGCTGTGGCGGTCTTTGCCATCGTAGCGGCAGCGTTCCCCATTGCAGAGAAACCCTGTTTTGCCAACCCGCCAACCTGGCTCAAACCCTTTTTTAGGCCCGACTGGTCAAGGTCCGTGCCTATTTTTACAGTACCGTCATTTGCCAATAGTCTCACCTCCGGTAAGCTATCGGCACTCAGGCACTACTTAGCTTTTATCTTTATTTCAAATTCCCTTCTGCAGTTCCGGCCTTTACACCGGATCGTCAATCCTTTACACACTGATTTTTCATCATAAAAGATAGGCATTTCGTATCCACAGTAAGGGCATTTTACCTTCTTACGCATCTGACACCTCCCGTATCCGGTTGCGGACGTATTCCTTCATCTCAAAGTTACGTTTCGCAAGCTTCATCCGGCTGTCTGCGGTGGTATCGTCCTCCAGAGCGTACAGCTTCTTCATCTCATTGATGTAAGCACGCTGCTGCTTGCTCATCCCGTTCGTAGATACTGTGCGGTAATACATAATCTTTGAGAACTTAAGGTCCTCATCCAGGGACGTGAACATGGCCTGGAACTTCCACCAGTGCAGGTCATAATTTCTGGTGTCCTGCAGGTCGATCCCATACTGCGTGCGGAATGCTGCATAGATATATGGCGCATCCGCTTCAAAATCATAACAGCGCTTTGGTCTTGCGATCTGCGCAGTCCGCTTGGTCTTATTCTCATCTGATGAATCCTTTTCGTGTTTTCCGCCGCGGTAAAACCACAGCATCTGCTTGATAGCCTCAGCCACATTGTCCGGTATGTCACGGTTGTAGAAGATATTCAGCGAGTTCAACACCTTCTGTTCCTCGTTCTGGTTTGTATCGAACATACACAGCTCAATAAGGATAAAGGCCCGGTATCCCCAGTTCACGGGCCACTCCCTGCCTTCAATCAGGACGCATTCTGGAAGGCTGTCTAACATGATGTTCACTATTTAATCCTGTCTGGGGAATAAACGGACAGTGTGGTATCCTTTTGTTTCTTTATTTCATCCAAGAATGTATAATAAGCTTGCGTTGCCTCCTCTACGTCATCGCATTCATTGAGGACATCCGTTCCGGTAGCCTCCAGAAAAAAATTGCGGAACATATCCAGAAGCCCGCCAATAACTTCTGTCAATTTTGAATTTTTATCACTCTTCATGTCATTGATTTTCTTTTCCCGCTTCCCCATATTGGTCAGGGCGAGCTCCATAGCCGCAGCGTCTTTGAGCCGGCTGATTTTAAAATCAACTTCTACATTATTAATCTGCATACTTCTTTACCTCTCTTTCTCAATTTCCCGCAGAAGTATAGGTGTACTCTGTGGGCGTGTCACCGATTTTCTTAAACTCCACGTCGATAGCAGAGGATTCCCCAGCATTCCCGGAGCCGTCGCTGTTCACGATCACTGTAACCTGTCCTTTCTCCCCTTTGCCGTTCAGGATGTTGTAATAGATATAATCCGTCACCACCGCATTTCCTCGCCCATACTTCATAGCATGGGATAGCAGGAAGTCCTGCGCGTCATCCCCGATATAGCGGTCGCCGCTCACTTTGAACGAACGCTGGCTGCCTGTCCTCTGGGTGGACTGCCCGGCACGGATATAGGTCTTATCCTGGGTGATAGGGTTTAACTGCGCGTCCAGACCTTCGATTCCCATCTGTACGACCGCATAATCCGTTTCTTTGGTGCCCGCAGTACCAGGTGTCAGGTTAATGGCAAATACATAATCATCGTTCGTTACCCAGCCTTCAAAATCGGCATTTACGGTAACACCCTGCATCAGTTCACTTACTTTCATTGCAATTCCTCACTTTCTCTCAAAATAAACCACCCGGCACTGTATCATGTACCGGGCAGTTCCGTTTTCCATATCAACGTCCGCCAAGTTCGGCATGTTCTGAAGGACTTCCATCTTCTTCACCTGACATTTTTCACCGAAATCAGGGAATATGTTTGCTTCTCCCTGGCTTTCCAGCCAATCCATAAACGCCTGGGCGAAATTCATAGCTTCAAGGTTCAAGTCATCATCATCCTGGGAATACAGCTTTGAGATCAGGATGGTAAACCCATACTCTTTTTCTGCTCCCACGCGGACATAATTTCTCCTCACCTTATCGGAATAGTTCGTGATAAATGTTATCTTATCCGAGGAATTGGGAGAAAAATTGAATTTCATGGTATCACCAATCAGCTCTGTGACTTTTGGCTCAAAATACTCCATCATAGCATCATGCTTCGTCATATCATCCCTTCTTTCGGATGTAATTCTGTACAGCCCTGGCGATATCTTCTCTTCGCGCTGCCATCATGGCCTTATCCCAATGGGAGGTCGCCAGGGGATGACGAAAAGTATTGTAGTCAAGGTTTTGACTGGTCACTACTTTGTGTTCGCCGTAACGTGCCCAAGGGCTGTGCGATTCCCTGCCTACCATAACCTTGCCCTCGAACTGGAACCGAGCATAAGGAGAAAGGTAATGTACAATGCCCTTACTTTGTTCAACATAAACACGCACATCTTTTTCTGCCAGGACAAGGTTTTTAGCTGGAACATAAGGTGTCATGAACCGCTTCGCCTCATTAGCCATAAAAAGCTGAACGTCGTTCCTCCCAACCGTATCATTGCATATCTGGTCTGGGCTTTTATTCCATTGAAAATCCACTTTCATATCAGCCACCTGCCCTGTAATGTCCGTCTACCGGAAAGTTTGTGTTGTCAGAGAAGGAGGTGACACGGAATGCATTCGGCTGATACCGTTTCAGGAGCTCTGTGGCTGTATTAGGACTGCTGGAGGTTATCTCTTCCGCAACTTCTCCCTTTACAATGATATCCCCCTCATGGAGCTGAACTTTTCCTGCCTCTTCCGGTATTCTGGCAACATACACATTCTTAGAATACAGGTTTGCCGCAGTCCCGGAGCTTCCACCAGAAGCAATGCCTGTCGAAGCTTTGAAAAAGCAGTCCTGGAACACCTGCCGGATCCAGGCATCTTTCCCCTTCTCATCCTTAGACTTACTGTATATCGTAATTGTCTGGTTATAGTTAGGATTCATCCACCCACCCCCATAAACAACAAACCTGTATCTTCAAAATGCCTTCGGATGATGCCGTAAACATTCCTCTGGTGTCCTTCCTTCGTGTAATTGGTCATATCGAACTGCCCGGACTGGCCGTCATTGCTGTAGGACACCAGCGGGGCTTTCGTCCCACCGGAAATCTTTTCATAACGGAAGATTGCCTCCGCCACCTCGCAGCAGCAGAGGCTGGCAATCTCCTGATAATCACCGGGGCGGTCATTCAGATACCGGTCCATATCCTGTGAGGCAGCCCTGGCGTAATAGCCAAATCCAGTCGTAATGAGCGGTTCTCTTCCTAAAAGATACTGGTTCAGATAGAAATCTTCGTCCGCATAAACCATGATCATCCCTTCTTTTCCTGCTTCGGTTCCTCTTTTTTTGGTACCTGTTCCTTCTTTTCCTGCTTAGGTTTGATATCCTTAAAGGTCAATCCCACTGTCCTCATAGCCTGTGCCTCCTTACGCCTTATGGCTTAAATAAATACCGGCAACCTTGTTCTTATATACATCCACGATTCCGTACTTGCGGTACTTGGAGATGTAAGCATCAGAATCCGGGTTATTCGCCGGAGCAATGATATTGGATGCGATATGCTTATCAAATTTAATGATAGCCGGCTTATGGATGATCATGAAATTAATATCCTTGCCCGCTTCTGCTTTCTTGTAATGTCCCAGCTCCTCACCGGTGGTCTTGCCATCCAGCAGGTCAATCGCTGTATAGAAACGGCTCTGCGGCACTTTCTTCTTTACAGTGAAGGAACTCAGCACTTCACGGGACTTGGTGGTATCCAGGGCCATAACGCTGTTAAGGAGAGTCGGAGTCGCATACAGGTAACGCCCTTCCTCCGGTACCTCATCCTCATCCATCTTGTTCTTTGCTTCCAGCAGCGCCGTCAGGAATGCCGATGCATCTGCATAAGTGGCCGCAGCGGCCTTAGAGATGCCTTCTATCCCTGCCAGGGTAGCAAAGGTGAAAGCATCTGCTTCAGGAGCTACCTTCTCTCTCTGCAAGGTGGCTCCCGCCATGCCAAACGCAATGTTAAAGGTTTCCTGGTCATCCATTGTATCTACGGAGATCTTGGTGCCACGGTCATAGTTGAAAGTTGTAGTTTTCCACACAACGCTTACCGTGCCGTCCGTATATCCACTGTTCCGGTCATAGTCTCCAAGGCCCGTCACATCAATCTGCGGATACAGGATTTCATTCGCGTTTGCGCCTGCCCTCATCATGGAGGAATCGCTGATCAGGTCCGCAGTCACAGAAGCCTGACGGTACACCTCATCCAGTAAATTTGTATAATTCTTTGCTAAAGTGATTGTATTTGGCATATCTTATACCTACCTTTCTTATTCTTTGCTTGGTGCAGACAGCCCCATTGCTGCCCGTAATGTTGCAGTGTTGGAATCTATCCCGCCGGTGCCTCCGCCAAGGATTACCGGGTTGTCAATCGGTTCATCGGAACCGAAAAGATACGCATCCGACTCCTTAATAGCATCCAGCGCCGCCGTAATGTCCTTGGACTGGTCTTTCGATTCCTTAAGGGCATTAACGTCCAGAATACCCATGATTGCCTTTTCATTCCTGCCGCCCCGTTTCTGGATTTCGCCTTTCAGAAGGTCTGTAAACTGCATGTCTGCAATCTTCCCCTGGTATTCCGCCTCTTTGGCTGCCATATCGTTTGTAAGCGTTTGGATTTTACCCTGCAGTTCCTTCACGTCAACACCCTCAAACTCCTTTAGTGCTGTCTGGGCGGTTTCCAACTGACCCTTGTAATTGTCGCGTTCCAGCTCTGCAGACTGTGTTTTCTTGTGTTCTGCCGCAAGGTCTGTTTCGTTTTCTTTCAGGACTGCAGTGATCTGCTCCTCTGTCAGTCCCAATTCCTGCAATACTTCTTTTTTCATTGCTTGCTCCTTTCTCTGCATAAAAATAAGACGCCTCTCAGCGTCCCTATATCGTGTATCATCCAGCCTGTTCATAAGTCTTGGTAAAGACATCTGGTTTACAGGGATACATCGTCCCATCAGGCTCTCGGATGATATAGTCACCAAGCTTTGCGTGTACCTGCCCTGTCGGTGTGCGGATACTGCAGCCATATATCCTCGCATGTCCATCAACAAGACAGCGGTCAATCCATGCCTTTTCTTCATCTACCGCGTGATTGAACCACTGCGGAGCAATTCTGTCCGAAGAATCCGTAAATCGAAAAGCCTGGACTTCTATGGGCTTCTTTCTATACCTCATGTCCTCCTCCTTTCTATTGCGCCGGCGCAATTCTGAGCACAAAAATACCACCGGCCAATTTCTGACTGGTGGTATCTACTTGTAATTCTGATTCTGAACTTTCTTTTTAAACTTCTCGTAACTCTCTCGTGCCTGCTGTGGTGCTTTATCTGTTAGGACTACATGACCATCCTTGTCGTAATCCCACCACGCATCGTCCTGTTGCCATAGAAATAAGCTATTATCTGCAGTCATCATAAGGACACACCTCCTCTTTTCTTTATCTTAGCACATTCCTCTATGAATCTCAATGAAAATTCTGAGGGATTATCAGACCCATACACATCGGAAAACACCTCGGATATGATTTCAGAACCGTCTGGAAAGCTTCCTGCATACTCTGACAGATTCTGCTTAATATAATTCATGGTCTCTTTTCTGCTCATTCCGGTTATCTTCATTGCGATATCCATGCCATTTATATTATTCAAGTTTCCTACAACATGGCCTATTTCATGTTTGATGATAGCATGATAATCTGTCCCTTTGACAATCCATCCACTTCGTTCCAGTTTCCCATATTCCTCTGCAAGATAATCTGGATTCCGGAAGGCGTTCGCATTAACGTTGACAATGTGCCCCCTGGTCACAGCAAAATCTGCATTATTCATGGTGCCATCCAATGAAATCGTGAGTTTTCTTTTTCCGGATATAAGTTCCGGATAATCTTTCACTATACTTTCAGCATCATCAATCAAAGACTTAACTGTTTGAGTTTTACCATCATACTGCTTAAATCCTGTCAGTTCAATCCGCTTTTCTCTTGCATAGGCCATTACGTCTTTGTATTGTTCGCTACTGATTTTCTGTCCTTTTGGCGGCCATTTAATTTTATCTGAAACAGATGCCATATTTTTCCCAAGTCCGATTCTGCCAAGTCCATCCTGGTAAATCCGGTCTTTCTGCTGTGGAAGCTTCATAGCCCGGGAAAACTTTGCATAATCATCCATCGTAATCCGGTACCGGCTTTGAGCCGCAAGGATATCATCCTTATCTCCTTCACCGGTCTGAAGCAGTCTGATGTCCTGTCTTTGCTTGCGCATCAGCCGTTCAAGCCTCCTCTGCTCCTGCAGGGCCTCGTATGTGGTGTATTCTTTCCCTTGGTAGGGCTTGGGCTCATTCTCCTGTTGGTTCATCTTTTCCAGCCAGTCATCGGAATATGTACGAACGGATACTCCGGGGATATACGGGTCATAATTGTGATAACAATTTACCCCGCATAAACCGCCAGGACTTCCCAGTCCACACACACTTTCCAATTCCTGCCTGGAGTACACTTTTCCCTGCCATACCTGATGAGAAGGACGTGCGCCGCCATGCCAGGATACTTCAAAATATTCGGTACCAAGCTCTTTTGCCACCTGCTCATTCATTTTGGACTGCACCTGGTTCATTCCAGTCATAACGCACATGCGGGCAGCCACATCAACGCGGTAGCTCCGGCCGGAATTGTACTCTATGGTACGCAATCCGCTGTTAGTCATGGTCTGGATGGTGCGTTTTAAGACTGTATTGTAATCGAAACTCCCACTGCCTATATCCATCATAGCCGCATCAAGCGTCCCCTGGTAGAAATCCAATAAAGGCGTTTGCTTTATCTTACCATCAGACCCCCGGATGGCAAATCCAAGGCTGTTTGTAATGTTACGGAATTCACCGGCAGTCTGTTCTTTTGTGGCAGAGATAAGCTGCTGCAACTCCTTGTTCTTTTCAAAAGGAGTGAAGTCTTTTCCCCGTTTCTTATAGATGTCCCGGTTGCGGATGTAGTATTCTTTAGCCGTTTCTCCATAGAGCAAGTCAATCTCTGCATCAGACAACTCCAGGGCTTCTTTTATCTGCTGCTTAACATACGCTTTGGACACTCCAAGTTGATGCAGCCGGTTCATCTGCCAGTCTGCGGTGGATGTAATCTCACGGTTGGCTTTCAGGCGGTTTACCAGGTCTGTCATAATCCTGTTTTCGAGTTCTGACATGTGTCGTTGAAATGGCAGCGGTATCTGCTCTAACTCTCCCTGTGTCCTCACTCAATCACCCCTGCTGCTTCTGGCAGGTTCCTTTCTGCCTCTTCAAGTGTCTCGCCGTACCACTTCGCCCGGTACTCCGCTTTAGACATAACCCCCATACTTACGTCCGTGCGGTCCTGCTGACGCTCTGTCTCTTCATCGACCAGGATGGAATCCTTGAACGTGCAGATGAATTCATACCCGGAAGTCGTAAGGCCATTATAAAATGCCAGCGCATACACCAGGTCATCCAGGCAGTCCTCCAGGTTCTTCTGTATGGCTTTGACCATGTTGTATTTACGCTTTTTGGCAATCCTGGCCTCCGTAGCCGTCTTGTCTACGTCAGATACATCGGACAGATCACCGTAACTCAGAGATACATTGAACTCAATCCGCCGCAGGTAGGCATTCAGGCCATTGATAAAGTTCTGGTCCCGGAGCTGCGGGGAGAACTCCTTGTACAGGTCTACATTATCCCCCTGCTGTACGTCCAGCATCCGGTATAGGCGCTGGTTCAGCTTGGGCATCACATATCTGGTCTTGCCCTTCTTATCAACCATTGGCTTTGCCTGCATGGCAGTTGGGTCAACATGAATGGCACGCTCTCCAGATTCAAATTCCCAGTCCAGACGGCCAAATTGCATGTCAGTGTCCTTAATGAGGTCAGTTGCGCTGTCAAAGATGGATACCCCACAGAAGGAGCCGTCTATCTCATTTTTAATTGGATTGCGGTAATACCCGAAATCCATGCGCTTCATCTTGGGGTAATTGATACCCTCTGGGAGAGAAGCCCATTCCTCCACGTCTGACAGCGGTACCGGATGCCCGATGCTGCTTAAGTCACTGGTGTGATAAGCCTGGTTCGTAATGGTCAGGCCGTTCTTGTCTAACGCATGATATTCAAACCGCAGGTAATAGCTGCTTTGACCTGCTATCTTCACGGAGACGAAAACCATCTTTATCGGCTTCTCCTGTGCGTCAAATTCCACTGGCATAAACCTGTCAGCGGTTATAAATTCCGCAGCGCTTCGTCCTATGGGTTTGATGCAGAAAGAGCCGAGGGCAAGACCACTTTGCAGGTTTTGGTTGAGATTTCGGATAGCTGCCTGATAAATAGTGTCCAGTCTCTCATCGGAAACACTGGATTGCATCTCATTCAGGCAGACATTGGCAAACTCCCGGCATATCCCCTGTTCCAGCCGAAGAGAATGCACCTGTTCATCCACCCAGGGAGCCATACCTTTGTACATGAGGCTCCATTCTTCAATCTTACTTACCATCGTGGGAGATATGGCGATATCCCTGCCCACCACTTGTTTTACTGTGTTCACTGGAAACATTCTTCGGAACACCCCCTTTATTGCTTTTATAATACCCTCAAACATCACTGTCCCCTCCGTTTCCAGATTGGATTGGTGGCATAGCGGACTGCATCAATAGCGTGGTTATTCTTATCTGGATAACCGCTGATGACTTCCCCGTCCTTATCCCTCTCGTATTCATACTCCAGGAACTCGGTTGCTGTTTCCGGGCACCTGGTGTTATCAATGACAATCTCTCTGAGGGACTGGAGCCACTTCATAGAGTAGTCCACACTGCCCGGACCCTTTTCAGCACCGCGGGCAAGCAGACCATAGCTCCGGTAATCACTGACTGACTTTTCTTCTGCGGAATCACAGGTAATCAGGTCATTGCCTGTGATACCCATCTCGATCAGCTTATCTGCAGTCTGCCGATTGCTTTGTTTCCTACAGCGGTATTCCACAAAAATAATTAAGCGCAGCCTTGCCGCATCGTAATGGCAGCGGACAAAATGGAACGGATCCGGATACCATCCCCAGTCAAGACCATTGTAAAGGCGGTCAAACTGTGCAATCTCATTATCAGTAATCTCCCGGATGACCACATTGTCAAAGACATTGCCACCGGTTCCGTTCGCAACACCCAGATATTCGTTCTCATAGGCAGTCGGATTGACTTCTTTCAAGAACTCTGCTTCATCCAGGAACGGTTTGCCTAGCCATTTTTTCGGTACATCCAAATATGTGCTCTCCACCACAAGGCGGGTTGCCTTTGGTATCTTGATATACTTATTTGCCCAGTTGCTGGCGCTCTTTGGTGGGTTAAACGACTTAAAGATATACGCCAGTTCTCCGCCTCGGATGACTGACTGCTCTATCTTACGCACAGATTCAGGACCTGCAAACTGGTCTAATTCCTCCAGCCATAGGATGCTGATGTAGCCAAACGGAACCTTGATGGATTTTACTTTGCCAGGATCATCCGCACCGCGAAAATAAATCTTCTGCCCGGTGCGTATCCGGGTAATCTCCATCGGGCTGACTGTGGCATGGAACTCGTCAGATAACCCAAGGGCTTCTATCGCCCATAGAATCTGCTGGTATACGGAACCTCGCAGAGTATCGGCCACCTGGCGCATTACAACTGCGTGGGTATCCTCGTGCTTCATCAGGAGGTCAATTACCTGTAAGCTGACAAATGAGGACTTTGTAGAACCACGGCCACCAGGAAAGACATACTCTGTATGCGCCTGCTCCGCAATGTCAAAGACAACGGGAGCGAATGTAGGCGCTACCATATTGGCTGGAATACCATGATACACGAAGTTCTCATCTTGCGGATTCGGTTCCAATTTCTTGATTTCCACTTCCAAGCGAGCATCGTCATAGCCAAACCTATGCAGCATCTCGATTGCCCTCTGCCGTCTGGCCTGTACTCTGGTAAGAGCATCTTCAACTGCCTGTATCTGTCCAAGAATACCTTCGCTCTCTTTGAGTTGAGTTATCTTGCCTTTTTCAATCCCGGTTTTATATTTCACAACAGACATTCCTGGTAGTACAGGATTGGGGATTGCTTTACCTTCCTCCGCTCCGGATTCATCCACAGGCACTGCTTCCAGGTTCTTCAAACTGTCAATCCTCTGTAGCATCCGCCTTTCTCTGACAGTAAGGAGTTGTATCTCCTGCAGCAAAAGACGTTCCTTATCTGGTTGCACCATCTCTATAAGCTGCAGTTCATCCTCATTTAAGGTATCAAAAAAGAGAGTCTCAAACTCTCCTGTTTTGACTGCATTCTTATTTTGTTTTGGCGCGCCGCCATCATTGCCCAAAGCATTTTTATTTCCAGGCTGACCGCCTTTATTTCTTTTTGCAACGTTGCGTTTATTGATTGCAACGTTGCACTCCCACTTATATCTGTTCTTCCAGCTTCGGACTGTCCCCTCCGGCAGATTTAGTTGACTTGCAATCTCAACTAATTTCTTGCCTTGCAGATACAGTTCCTTGGCCTGATTGGTTCTTTCATCTGCTTTCCGCGGCATCTCACCACCTCTCAATCGTGTTGTTTTGGGTATAGAAAAAGAGCCTACCTCGATGGGGCGGCTCTTTTTAAATCCAATCTATTTTCTATCGTCTAACGTTGTTCCGCTTAAATCTATTCCATTGCTTATCATTATGCCTCTCTGCACCAAAAAACTCACAACAAAAATAATGATTATTATTGCGACTTCTTTTAACCCAAGTGTTTCAATTCCAAAAAACTCTAACACTATATCCAGCGGATTGAACATAAAACCAATATTTCCCGTTGTCACAAATAGACCTTTGTCTATCCATGCGCAAATTCTAGTACCAAGCTCAGTTGCACCTATAAACGTCACACAAAGAAGCACAACATAATTATTAAATATTGCGCAAATTATTATTCCTGATATGAGACCTAACACAAGTGGCATACCCAATAAAGCGCCTAAATTAAACTCTATTATCCCATTGTCCATCATTGTATAAACTATCATATACGAAAGCTTCATAACGAGTAAGAATCCCGCTAAAAAATGATTTAGCCATACAACTTTATACGCAGCCACCCAAAACCAAATGACAGTAACTGGAAGTGCCAGAAGCATAGCCGGATGAGCAGCAATATTGATTAGCATAGCTGTAATGAGTCCGCCAATAAATACTCCAATGTATATTGACATTGTCGCTATTAGCCCCTTAGACCACTTATATCCATACACACACATTACTGCAGAAGTGACTGTTTGTACCACTATAATAGCGTTCATCATAACTTCTAGAGACGTAATACTCATATGTTATCCCTCCTCAACATATTCTTCTTACATTTTACCTCATAAACCGACACATCTCAACACTACAGTTTATTTCAGTAAAACTCAGAAAATATAGGCAAAATTTAATGTAATCAAAAAGCACCCAGCCATTACAGACAAGTGCTTTCAAAGCAGTGATTAGTTTGGAGTGGATCGTCTATGACCGTCTACCCTGGTACCATCACTTCTTTTATAAGATTTTACTACTACTATCTTTTTATTTTGTTTTCCTCTAACACTTGATTTTGTCTTTGCCATACTCTTCTACCTTTCTTTTATAATGGTAGAAGCATACCCAACTGGTAAAATACGCCTCCCGAATAGTCAATTAGTGATTTTTAACTGGTTCAGGACCTGGGCCAACCCAGATTCTAAAAGCTTTCTTACCATAGGTCTTGGCGTAAATCTTGGTGCCATCCTTAGTGGTAATCCATGCTCTAAAAATATACATGAAATACCCTCCCTTCGCAAATAACTCTTGCAAAAGGATAAATACAGTGATACAATTCAATTGTCTAGAAAGAATTATAACCAGTTGAACTGCATTTATGCTTTTCGACAAGAGCCAAGCATCTCCTGGTGCTTGGTTTTTTCTATGTAAAACCAATTGGTACTACATCATTTTGTATAGGATTTCTTCTGAATTTCCGCTGCTTGTCTCGAAACTCCACATTTTTCCACAATCTCACTCACGCTCATATTTTGAATAAGATATCCAGGTGCCATAAGTTCAGCCGCAAACGTATTTGCCTGCCATTCCGGATTTCTGAAAGCAGGTATGTCTCCTCTAGCATAACTAATATTTTCCGGCTGATGGAGAAGGTAATGCCCCAGTTCGTGGCAAAGAGTAAATCTATCTCTTGGATTACCCTGCACTGCTCTATTATATACATCTTCACGTATAATCATTTTATTCTTCCCTGTATTAGTTGTTCCATACGTATCAGACATCTCATCTTCTGGAACTATTTCAAAATCCATCCCTGATTCTGGGTTTGCAAGAACCCACTCTATGAAATGTACAATCGGGAAAAACGGAGTGTTTTCAAATTTCATCATTCTTCTTAGTTCATACGCAAATGCTCCTATTTTTTTTCTTGACAATGGTTCTGCTGCAACGTTCAATTTCCATCCTCCTCTTCCAAAAACTGTCTCAGGATATCCTTGTCCAAGTTACTAAACTTACGCGCAAATGAAAGCATCATCATTCTGTCATCTTCTTTCCATCCACTCATGTCGATGCTATTATAATTTTGCGCCTCAAATATACACTTGTCTAACTCTCGAATTTTCTGGCCTTCAAGATCATACTTTTCGATTAATAAGTTTCTCCACTCTTGTGGTGGTTTTTTTTTGCCGTTCTCCACCTTTGATAAAAACGCAGATGAAACCCCTAACTTAGCTGCCATATCATAAAGAAGCTCGTTTTTATCAATTCGTAACTTCCGGCAGAACTTTCCGAAATTATTTACCATAGTGTTTCACCCCTTTTATTCATTTCTATATCAATAGATTAACCAATTATGGTTAATTTGTCAACCCTATATCAGAAATATTTTTTTCATATTTTAAAAACAAAAAATCCTACCATATGTAGGATACATATTGTCATTATCAGATTTTTTCTATAGCATAATCAGCTGCCAAGCTCTGACCCTTGGCAGCCGCATCCACTTAAAGGAAGGTTATATGGTCTAATTTTTTACATACTTTGACTATCTAAGTATATCAGTCAACCCATTTAGTGTCAAGTGATTTAGAGCATATAGAATACCTAGAACACGTTATTAAAATGCACCTTGCATATTGCCTCGCACTGCTGCATGGATATACCAACATCCGCAGCCACTGCAATATAGTCAAGCCCATTGATATACCTCTCTGTAAGCACCATCCGCAATGTCTCATCTGGGAACTGCGCTATGTATTTCCTGGCTCTGGCTATCAGCCGTTCGTTTTTCTTGTATAAGGCACGGTACTCCATTTCAATATCGGCTTTCTTCTCTACATCCTCCATGCCCGATAGCTTATCAGCGCCATGCGGCATCCCATCTGAGCGTACCGGGCTTATACCTATATGGCTGCAAACATTTCTGTACTCCGCCTGCAATCCGGCTAATATTAAATTGTTTTGATGAATCTGTCTCAATTCGCATTCTGTCACAGCACCACTCCCTTTGTCTGCTTATTAATCTCATCCTTCTGTTTTCTTTTCCCTGCTTTCCATACACGTTCAATCTCCTGGACCGTCGCAAGCATCACGCCACGGAACAGTGGACAATCAATCTTTGCTTGCAACTCATCCTTGGCCTTCACCAGCCCTTCCCAGAAGCTGTCATCATCCACTGGGGCACTAAAGTCTCTAAAGAATTTCCAGCATTCTGTATACACCTTCCATTTATTTTCCAGTTCTCCTCTTGTCATATTCCACCGCCCTTATTGTGCGCTCACATCTAAAGCACTCATCTTCGCCATACCTGCCATCATAATGACAGCAGGTATCACAGCTTTTTCTTATGAGCCTCATATACAATTTTCTTAGAAATCTATGTATCCTATATCTCATGGCAACCTCCTACTCGAATGGTATCTCCATCTGGTCACTCGATACTGGGACAAAATCATTCGTTTCTTTCTCCCATCCATAGGAGAAATCAAATATCCTGTCATCGTTGATTCTTTTGGACACCTCATCATAATACAAAGGAATTGCCCCGGCTCCTATCGCAAGCCTTCCGGTTAGCCTGTTCTTTGACACTGTGAGCAGCCGCTCACTGTTCGGCATATCCTTCCCGCGCTTATAGGTCATAACGATATCCACCTTGTTCGTAATGTCCGCGCTGCCGGCCACTTCATCTGTATCATCGTGTCCGTATCGGTTCTTCCTTGGATGGACAATCAATACCACCGCGATATTCTGCCGTTTTGCCATCTTTACCAGCTTATCGACGAATTTACTCTGTGCCCGGTACAGATCAACGTCCATCCCTACATCGAGAGCGGTCATGAGGTTGTCCAGGAGGACCAGCTTTATCTCGTACTGCTGTACGGATTTCTCAATGATCTGCAACAAACTCCCTAACTCATCATCATCTGCAGCGTTATTGTCATATATCTTGGCACGTCCCCGGTACCACTCTGAAATATTGGAATCTGTCTCTTTGGTTATGTAGTAGCTCACACCACCGTCCGGTAAGGCCCGGTCAATGATTTTCTGAGGACCCGCTATCTGCAGATTTAGCCATCGTTTGAACATGTAGTCTTGGAGCTCACCGGAATATACAAAAACGTTCTGTTGCGCGCCAAGGGCATTCGCCAGTATCTGGGAGGCCAGCGTAGACTTCCCGTCTCCCCGCTTGCCCGTAATAATCGCTGTCTGCCCCAGATAAATCCCCCCGGACAACACCTTGTCTATGCTCCTGATACCTGTTGATATCTTGGGCAGGGAAAATAAATCCACCCCTTTTACATCTGCGAGGTCTTTTACCCTTTGTACTGGAACGGCTTCCGCCAACTGCACCGCTCTCCGCACTGCATCCCGGCCATACTTCTGCAGGAGTTCATTGGCATCCTTGCAGCCTTTATAATCCTGCTGCCTCACAGCCTTAACTTTCCCCTGGAATCTGCGCTGCATATCTTCAAGCAGTGTAATCTCCCCATGTTCGCAGTCTCCGAACACAATAAGGGTATCAAATTTATTTAGCCAGTCCCAGCAATAGGAAACCCAGGTAAAACCATTTTTCCCGGTTGGGACCGATACTGCATTCTCAATCCCAGCTTCTGCGACGGAGAGACTGTCGATTTGCCCCTCTGTCAGGACCAGCGTTTTATTGGCTCTGTTACACTGGTGCATCCCAAACAGGATAGGCTTACAGTTAGGCTCACACCATTCCTTATTTTGGTCTTTCCCCTTTACAAAATCTGTCTTGCGGTATTTCACGTACTGCATCTGACTATTTTCATCAAAGAACGGAAATACAAGGATGTTGGGCTTGCCATTCTGCACAGTTAACTGGTACTTCCTGGTCACTGCTTCTGAAATACCTCTTGTCAGCATATAATCTACAGCCTCGTTTTTAGGTGCGATAGGCTCCTTTGGAGTCTTTAATTTGCGGTATTTTTTACGGAGTCTGTAATATTCATCAATCTCCGCGCCCAGACTAAATCCGTGGTCCTTAGACAGTGTAATCATATTCCCCTGCTGACTGCAGCTTGCCCTCATGCACTTAAACTGGCCTGTCCGAAGATTTATAGCAAAAGTATCTTTATCATGCCGCTCACCGCCGCGGCAGTAAGGACATTCCACAAATCTCAGTTCATCTCCCTTTCGGAAAGCTCGCACTCCTGAAAATCTAGCGAAATCATATGCATCTTGTTCCTTGAACTCATAATTCATAACAATCCTTCTTCCTGCAGAAGCCTCACATCTTCTTCTGTGGCATCTCTTAAAGCAAGTGTCTGTCCCTGGATGATTCCTCTTTCTTCAAGGTCTGTCCGGGTTCCGGCATTCAAGGTTATGAACCTGTCTCTACTTTCAATTCCGTTGGTGCTGGAAGAAATGAAAGCTGTCATATCTTCCGGATTGCGTTTCCACACCCCAAGCTCCATTAAAGCCTTTTTGTCTTTGTTAGTCAGGCGGAAATAGTTTTCATACAACCGTTCAAATTCCTTCATCCCGCGTAGAGCCCACTGCCTATTCTCCAGTATTTCATCCAGGCATTCTCTTGTAAATGTTTTTAATGCGTATTGCGCCGGCGCATTCAATTCTGTGTACGTAGCTCCCTTTATCAGCTTCTGCCATTCGACCGACCAATCCGGAGCCACCAGCCTTTTACAAATCTTTCGTATATCTGCAATGGCCGGAGGGTACGGGCTTTCTTTTACACACATTGACACCGCCTCTGAAATCACCTTGTAATCCAGGTCCTTCAGCATCTCATACCAGATTCTAAGCCCCTCGTCTGTGTCAAAGGCCCGCAAGGACTGGTAAGATGCTTTTAACGTAGCTGCTATAAACTTAAATTCTGTCAGGTTCATAACTCTCCTCCATCCTGTTGAGCCTTTCCACTAAATCATCCATTGGTGAGAGCCTACGGTCTTTCCCGTTCCTGCTCTGGGTGATAAGAACTTCAAACTTCTCCCGGAACTTCTTTGTACTGCGTATATTGGTTTTCCAGAATCTGTCCGTGGTTGCATATTGCAGCGCCTCTTTTATTTCATCCTCCGATAGTTTATCTATCCGTTTCATCTTCTCAATCTCATCCGCCCACTTTTCTTTCTGCTGCTCAGTCTTAGGAACTCTCGCTTTCGGAAAACTTTCCAGGCAGGAACAGATAAGCATATCCACGCATTGCAGTTCAAAGCTGTCGTCGGAATGCTTTTTCTCATGAGCCGGAGGCGTTGACGCTTCAGTGTCAACTATGTCTTTATATCTATCCTTATCTATACTAACCTTACCTAATCTAACCTGAGCTTCCAAACCGGATACAGACTGGATACACTCTGGATACATAGTGGTTGCAGACTGGACGCATCCTGTAGCCAAATTGGAAACATCCTTCTTTTTATCCAATGTGTAAGCTCCGTTTTTTTTAATCCCAAGCATGGATTTTTCATCCTTATATTGCGTTTCCTTATATCTATCCTTCTGAATATAATTGTGCATTCTCCAATGTTTAATCACACAAATTCCATCTGGGAATTGGATAACGAACCGCTTTGCCACTAACAGGTCATAATCATTCTGCGCCGCTCCAATAATCCTCAATATCTTATTGGCATTATTTAAAAATCCATCATCATCTGCGCGCATGGCAAGATGAAAATATAGGGCTTGAGTAGAAAGAGGCATATCCAGAAAAGCGTCACTATCTATAATCTTCTTTGTAAACATTCTTTTATCTGCCAAGCTTTATTCACTCCTTATCAAGTCATTAGGTCACCTTGAAACACTGTGGGCGTATCCTGGCATTTCATACTTATCATTACCACTTACGCCCCCTCCTTTTTAGTTCACGTCTGCTAAAACTGAATTAAATATGTTCTCATGCCCATAGTACGTCTTATCGAGGTGATGATCACCATCATACTCTCCACAAATCGGGCAAACGAAGCTTCTTGTACTATCCAGGAAAAATCTCTTGCCGCAGCCTTTGCATAACGTAAGCCAGGTTTCATCAAAACTACAATTATCGGCCATTCTAAATCTTCCATCCGTTGTTCCTATTACCTCTATGGAGCTAGATACAGTCGCTTCATCCGATACCGAAAAGAAAATCTTCTGTTCTGGAAGATAGAACTTAGAAGCTGGTCCTATAGCCCTGGAGTACGCCCAGTCTATACCGAGAAGTGTAAATACTTTAGCCCAATTAACCACAGCTATAGAATGGTCACGCTCTTTTTCCAGCCTAAGAATCTGTTCACGAATACTTTTATCCATTATCCCTGTTCCTCGCTTTCTCTGGACCCGGGCAAAATACAACTGGGATCCAACAATCTTGCTTTAAATCTACTGCCGACTGCACTATTGGAAGGCTTAATCCTCCGCCACCCAATAAATATGTCAGGAACTGCGTTGGCTCTTTGTGTATACCACCTTCGTCCTGAATTTCATTCATAAGGTCTATGGCATCCTGATTCCATCCGTCCCAAAATATAGCTCGTTCGCATTTAGAAGATACGATGCATAAATCTCCCCGGTAGTTGTACTCCAACTCATCCAGCAACCGTTGCAATTCTATGTATGAAACACTGTTATTTTGTCGGATGTACTCTCTTACTTTCCGTTTTACCTGCTCTCTTGTCATCAACCCTTCCCCCTTTTTATGAGTTATTTTTCTGTTCCGTACTGTAATTACCCTGATCTATTGTTAATGCATCCAGCAGAAGATTAGCCGCTCTGTCTGCCTGTTCCTCGTACTGCTGTACATCAGGACTTGTCCGTATGTCGCCTTTGTCGGCATGAAGATAATAGTGAGCTAACTCATGTGACAGCACATAATTTAACCCATCTATATCCTGCACTGATGAGATACCTATTCTCTTTCCTGTAATCCGTCCGGAGCCGGCTTGAAAATCAGGGCTAAACAACACTTTTATGCCACATTTTGCTGTTAATCGGAGTAATCCAACAAAGATATCTCCCTTATGCTTCATTACTTTTCCTCCCTTCAGAAACTCCTTTAGGCTTATTATGTATTTTGTCCTGCTCCACCCGGATAAAGAGAAGAATATTCTCTATCCTTATATTCAGATACTGCATCCACTATCTTTCCGCAGTATGTAATAAGATCCCGTGCAATACCTCGTTGTTTTAATGCTGCCATCCACTCATCCTTAAATGTGGTAAGTTCCTTGGCAGTGAACTCCATAAGCTCCATAATTATTTCTTGAATGAGTCCGTCAATATCCGAACCGCTATTCTTAAAGTATTTAGGCTCCGCCTGTGATATATGTATATCGAACTCACTCTTCATAACTATCCTCCTGCAACATACTGATTGCCTTTTCCCGCTGCTCTTTATTCAAGGTAATAACGTGTCTTATGAATTCAAATACATGCGGGTTGCTTTTCAACGCATTAACAATATTATCTATTTCAAGTAAATCAGAATCCATTTCCCTTATACTTTCATCACGATTATACCATCTCCAATAGGCCACAGTTTTTCCGTGAAGGGTACGAAGTTTTGAATCAAACAGATAATCCCATTGTGTATGAAACAAGCGTATCAGCCCATATGCTTCACTTACATATATCTCCCGCTCTCCTCTTAGCTTCATCCATACTTCGGTATCATTTACCTGTCTGCCACCAAGCCTCATGTTTTCTGACAGGGTATTGATGCTATAATTGCTTTCAATAACCTCTGCCACTAAGTTAGGATAGGGGAATTGTTTTAGCTGGTCATTGCTTAAGCTCTTATACATCGTGTATCACTCCCTTCCCCATCAAATAGCCCAGATAAAATACATACTCTGTATCGGCACCCACCAAGTTGTAAGCAGTTGTACGCTTCTTTTTATTTACTGTAGAACATATCTGATAGACTAAAAACTCATCAAATACACTAGGAGAATCATCATCCATGATATAATCACCAATTGCTTTCACTACCCTTGGCGTTATTTCCTCTGCCTGTGCCAGGCGGCGGTCACGCCTTTGGGCCTTCCATGCATCCGAAAGAATAGAATAAACCGTAAAACCATAGTTTGCGTATATGTACTCAAAGTCCTCCATACATTCAGCATCATCGGTACAATCGCCATCGTACAAAACCGTCCTCATAAATATCTGGACATCTGTATCTGGAATCTTTGAATTTACCAACAGTTCTTTTCTCTTATGATCATAAAGGGCAACGAAATCCCCCAATACTGTCTTGTAATGGCGATCCAGTCGCATAATCTGTAACCTGGTCAACTCATCTGACCGCACTCTTTTTAAAGTAATTTCATTCATTTTTTTATTCCGCCTTTCTTTTTGGCCGGAACTATGATAAGATAAAAATGCATTCTGACCATAGTTCCAGCTATGCGGCTCCTGTCTAAGTTGCAGCTTAGTCGGGAGCATTTTCATTTTTCTGTTCAAGAAACTGCCTCAGTTCGGCCAACTGCTCCATAGCGGCATCGTAGGCTTCCAGCATCTTCTCATACTGGTCTTTTGGTATCATCACAACTTCCTTACTCATCCTGCTGCCCCTCCCCTTCATTGAGATATTCGAGAAAGCGGTCAAAGTTCACCAGGTACTTCACGCCCGCTCTGATATGTACGATTCTTCCCTGCAGGCATAACTTACGGATGAAGTCATAAGATATGCCCGTTTGTTTGCTGACTTCCTTAATGGTCAGCATTCGTGGTACTGTTCCCATACTCGTCCCTCCGGTCTTAATAAAAATTACTGATGCGCAGCTCACCATAGTCATAGATCAAAAGGACTCTAAACTTTGATGTTTCTATCGTAGAGAACACACATGCTTTTCCCTCTGGAACTCCATCGTCATTAAAAAATGGATGAATATCTCTTAGGGTTAAGCCATTCAGAAGCCTTATTGCCTCCTTTTCGTCAACCTGAGTCCAATCAATATCTCTCGGGTCACATTTCGCAATACGTTTGGCGATGATATGAGCGCCAAGCTTAAAAACCATCGCTTCAAAGCCAGGGTCCTCATCTGCAGCCTCTCTGATCTGGCCTTTAATATATTTTCTGTTCTCGCGTTCCTCGCAGGTAAAGTCCTCCGCAAATTTGTCGATAAATTCCTTAAATACTTTCTTCATGATAATTCTCCCTTCTTGTTTATATATTTCTCATACTTTTCCATAACGGAATCTGATACTCCGCTTTTATACAGTTTTCTGATATCCGTTATGGCTTCATCTTTCAGCAGTTTGAGCCAGTTAAGCAAGTCCGGCCTACTATTAGCAAAGTTACAGCACTGCCCATCCGCGTATTCTATGCGATATCTCATAAGCTGCCCTCCTTTAATCTGAATCAACTATGGACTTTTAAGTTTCTGGGGATCCGCGTTTTAGGCTTTGGGAGCTTAAATACTTCGCCCGTACGGTTATTCTGCAAATATCCTTCCTTCTCATGCAGAGTGTACGAATCAACTCGCTGTTCTTGAAAGAGCTCATCCATTAAGTCCGGCTCACCGTTAAGCTGTCTTATACGGTTCAGATTTGCCATACAGGCTACCATAAACAGATTAACATCCCAATTTTGATAGTCCCACAACGTGTCAAAAACTGTCCTGTCATCTCCTATAGGCTTGTCCGGCTCTAACTTGCTAAGCGCTTCCATTGTACTGAAATAGTCCTTATATGCTTTCTTTTTCCCATCAAATCTCTTCTCAGGAGGGAACATCTGCGTTAACTGTGCCGGAGTAATCATTCCTATAGCATCAAGAATACTCTCTATCAGTCTATGTTCCTCTTCCAGATAATCTCCGGTATATGCTTCAGGCTCCATTTCGGCGGCGTAGGAAAACCATTTGATTCCCAGGTAGACATATTTGACAAGATTGTCTTTATCGGCTAATTCATCAAATGATACATACGCATTCTTTTCTGTAAAACGCTGTAATGCGTTTAGATAGTAAAGTGCTTTTGACTCTGGCGCTCTCATCTTTCCTTTAATCACTTTCATACTTCACTCACCTTTCCACTAATCTCTTAAACTCTCTTTTCCTATCATCCGGCACACAACACTGGTCACATAAGCTATCAATGCACTTTTGAATGGATTCCTGGTCTGAGCCCTGCGCTTTCATTGTCCTTACTGCAAGGTCAATCAGTCTGCCAACTCCTGAAAATTCATCCGTATTATTCTTTACTATCTGGCAAGCCAGCTCATCTATGCTGATTCCGGCTTGATTAAACAGCTCTTGTGCATCTTCATCGTATTCAATTATCCGTGCAGCCTCATCCCTGACCGCCTCGTATTCCTTGAATTCTTCTTCGTCTAAATCATTTTCCGAATCAAAGATTTCCAGGAGTTCACGCAATGCAGCGTTCTTAATATCTATATCGTTCATAATTCTCTTCTCCTTTCCTGCACAAGACTCCTGGGCGAAATGGGCTCATAGTCACGCATCCAATGCTTATTCAGGATGTTAATAGCGTCACAATAGGCCTTGACCGTTTCATAGGACGGGCAATCACTAAGCTTCTTATATTCGCCGGAGGACCATTCCCTGATAAGCTTAACCTGCTCTATATCCAGGTAGGCCATTAGCCGTTCTACTGCATGTTCCATAGTTATCTCCTTTCCTGTTCACTCCTCACTTAAGTTCCTGTAAACAACATGATTTATCTTTTCTTTTCCGCTTCTTTCTATATAAGGGATATCCGCCGGATAATCATGCTCTTCAATCCATCCCTGAACCTTATGGTTCACAGAAGGAGCATATTTCCTCACAGAGCCTTGCCAGTTTCCCTTTGATTCCAAAGTTTCGATATACTCGGATTCCTCAATCTGAAGCTTTTTGATGATATTTCCCACTGCATCACTGGCAGGTTTTCCGGATTTCGTGAATACGCCAAGCTCCCGGGCTATATGTACGGTATCATAATATGGCTGCTCCGTCTTGATCTCAAAGGGAAGCTCCACCGCAGCCTTCTGGTAAAATGCCTTCGCTGTCAGGAGCTGGATTTCCTTACTGAAGCCTGCTGCCTCCAGCAGAGGGGTGAGCGTCTTGACCGCAGTTGTGGCGCTGGACATGCTCTCGATTTTGGGCTGCCTGGGAGTGGATTTCTTTTCTTCTTTCATCTGGAAATATTCATCCATCAGCTTATCGTGAATTTCCCAAGCAAGGTCCGTGTCCATGATCTTAATGAGTTTTGCATAGCCACGTTCTGACAGGAGATAAATATGTTCGGCTTGGGTAATTGACTGTTTGGCATAACCTAAGTTTTGAAGTAATCTCAACGTGTGCGTCTCATGCACACCTTTCAAGTCAATGTAATCAACACCTTCTTTAAATCTCTTGATATTATCCGTAATCCTGCGTCGTACATCTGGTTCCCTCATGCCGTGTATTTCCGCTACCGTCTTATCTGAGATACATTTCTGATTCTTTCCGAATCCTCCTGCGACTACCGGGATATCCTTTCCCATAAAGCTCTGTGTTCCTGTTACTGTTAATTGATTCATGCTAATCCTCCTTTACATTGTTTCATATTTGAAACTTTTTGTTTAAAAAAATACTGAGGTATTTCTTCTCGATTAATATCTAAAAGTTCACTCCATTTTATAATCTCCTCCTGCGAAAGCCTAATTCCATTATTCAGTTTCAATGACATAGATCTATTCGACATATTGTTTTTAGCCGCAAAAGCACTTTGTGAGTGAAATTTTTCTATTATCCTCCCTCTAAGTTTACTATAATCAAATAATATTTTCAACGACATCCTCTCACCTCCCTTGGTTTCATTTTTGAAACTATTTGTAGTATACTCTACCCGAACTTCCAATGTCAATACCAAATTTTCAAATTTTAAACCTTTAGCATCAAATCTATTGTAATTTTGTTTCATTTTTGATATTATACAATTAGGAGGTAAAACAATGGACAAAATAGTTGAAGATTTCAAGGTAAGATTAAAAAAAGCCTTGTCATTAAGAAATATGAAGCCTAGTGAATTAGCACAAATAACGTCGATATCGAAATCCACTATTAGTCATTACATGTCTGGATACGCTAAGCCTAAGTCCGATAAATTATATACTATATCAAAAGCCTTAGATGTTAGTGAAACTTGGCTTATGGGATATGATGTGTCTATGGAAAGAATTAATATACGAGTAAAAGAGCATGTTATAGATACAAACATTTTGAAGGAAGACATAGATAATTTAAATACATTATTAGAAACCTTTCCAGAGCAAACATTAAAATATTTATCACAGTTTTGTCGAAAAAGGAGAATAGACAAAGATAAGACAGAACGGACAGTCGCCCAGGAATCCCATATTCCACTAAAAAAATATCTGGATTTTGAGATAAATCACAAAAATATAGGTGCTACAAACATTATGCAATTGCTGAATTTACTGTCACAAAATCCTAGTTATACTTTAGGCTATCTCACTGGTGCGCTTCTAGCTGAATCAAACAATACCCAGACCGACATACTTATTGATAAAATTTCAAGAGATAATATTTCTAAAGATATACTTAAACTATTAAAAAATCTTTCTGCAGAAGAATTAGATTTATTTTTAGAAGAACTAAATAAATCACTTCCCAAGGATAGTGATCTATCAGCCATTAATTCAGATTCCGTTGATATGAAAAATATAATATTGAAAAATTTTTCACTCAACGCCGCCCAGGCCCGCACAGACAAGGTATCCACTCCGGAAGACCAGGCCCATGATGATGCAATAATGGATGATGATAAGGAATGGGAGTGATTTAATTGACTTACGATGAATTACTACTCAGAGCAGACGAAACAGGTCTTATTGTCAAAGAAAAGCCTCTGATAAATAACAATGGGCGTATTAAAGGAAATCGGGTTGCTATCCGCAAGTCAATCCCCACAACTGTAGAGAAATCCTGCGTTCTTGCAGAAGAGCTAGGGCACTACTACACTTCCACTGGGGACATTATAAATCAAGACAACGTGTCAAACAGAAAGCAGGAACAGCGCGCCGTAGGGTATGGTTACAATTTAAAAATCGGTCTTATGGGACTTATTCGTGCCTATGAGCGTGGCTGCCGTAACCGTCATGAAATAGCGGAGTACCTGGACGTTACAGATATATATTTAAATGATGCTGTTGATTATTATAAATCAAAGTATGGGTTGTTCACTACACTGGATAATTATATTATTTACTTTATTCCTTCTTTGAGCGTAATCAAAATGCTGGAGTAACTACTACCGTATACTGTAGTAATGCTTTTAGCCATACAATATTGTATAATATTCCCATATTATACAAAGGAGGGTTTTAATTATGAAAATGAAATGGTACGAAAGAACTTGGGCAATGTGGATATTCGCTATTGTATTTGGGATTCTTACGTTTTTCAGCATTCCACAAACCACCGTATCCGCGCAGGAAAATCCCGGAGCACTGACCGTTCACTTCCTGGATGTCGGACAAGGTGTTTCCGTCTTGTTAGAATCAGATGGCCATTATGCGATATATGACGGTGGAGGACCGGAGCGCTCCTCTTACGTCGTTTCTTACCTGAAGGAGCAAGGCATTGAATCACTTGACTACATTATTGCGTCACACTACGATTTAGACCATATAAGCGGCCTGGTGGGTGTTGTGAATGTATTTCCTGCCAATACCATCTTAGGTCCAAATTATGTGGGAGATACAGATATTTACGCATCTCTGATCAATAAAATTAATGAGAAAGGCGAATCTATTGTTTCTCCGTCCGTTGGGGATACTTATACTTTGGGCTCTGCTACATTAGAGATACTGGCTCCATTGGAACTATATGCGGATCCCAATGAATGCTCCATCGTAATAAAAGCCTCCTGTAACGGTTCATCCGTATTATTAACAGGGGATGCTTCAAACCAAAGTGAGAATACAATGATGTCCTCCGGGGCAGACCTTTCCTCAGATATTTTAATGGTCGGGCACCACGGGAGTGCTGCGGCCACATCAGAAGAATTTTTAAATTCTGTTAATCCGCAATATGCAGTCATAAGCTGCGGATCAGATAATAAATTCCGTCATCCAGCACAGGATACCATGACCCGGTTGCAGAACAGGAACTTAAACTTGTTCAGGACTGACTTGCAGGGAACTGTTACTGCTACTCTTGATGGGAACGGAATCTCATGGAGTGCTGAACCAAGCGGAGATTATTCCGGAAGAGATGTAGATACACCAGCCGCCTCAGAGGAAATTCAGGGTCAGACTACAGACACGCAGGTTCCAGGCGATTCTGATATTACCTATGTCTTAAACACCAACACTTTGAAATTTCATTATCCCGATTGCAATAGTGTTGAGAAAATGGCATCTGAAAACAGAAGCGATTTCACAGGAACCCGCGATGAAGCAATCGCAATGGGATATGACCCTTGTGGAAATTGCCATCCTTAAGTTAGCATTCTGCTTCTTCAAAACTAAATATTCCAGCCCCTGGTACTACCCAAACCAGGGGCATCCAATAATATACTTACCCAGGCAGCCAGTAGAGCGGCTGTGGTTCCCTGCCCTGAGTCTTGACAGGAGGGGATGCTTATGAGTACATATGAGACGCTTATGATTATACTGACAACAGCCAGCTTGATTGTAGCAATCCTCAGATACACAAATAAGAAATAGCCGCCCTGCTCTCTGGTAAAGAATAGGCGGCTATATCTTAAACTAATCTAATTTACCAGGGCGGGGAGCCTTGACCTCCCTTACTGGCTGTCTTGTTAAGTATATTATAGTCAAAATATGCTTAACTGTCAATATTTTAAAAACCGCCCCAGTGCTACCAACATTGGGACAATTAACAGCGGGGAAAGAGGGGAGAAGGAAATGGAAAAATTAGAAGAGCGTTTATTGGGAAAGTCCAAGGAAGCTTTTATAATGGCAATTGAATTATATAATAAGCCGACAATTAAATACCGCGTAGAGGGATTTAGCTTATTTATATGTAATGCCTGGGAATTGATGCTGAAAGCCCACCTGCTGAAAACTAAAGGACCAAATAGTATCTATTATCCGGACAATAAAAACAGAACAATATCTTTAGAAAATACTATAAAGGAAGTTTTTACCAATAATAAGGATCCTCTTAGATTAAATTTGGAAAAAATAATTGAACTTAGAAATACCAGTACACATTTTATTACTGAAGAATATGAGATGGTTTACGTCCCTTTATTTCAATCATGCATACTTAATTTTAACGAAAAAATTATGGCGTTTCACAATATTGATATGACTACAATTATTCCGCAAAATTTCTTAACCCTTTCAGTAAGCATGAAAGCTTTAAATGAATCGGAAATCATTGCGAGATACCCCGAGGAAATTTCCAGGAAATTGTTGTCTGCAAACAAAACTATTTCTGGTGCGATTGAATCTAACAATGCAAAATTCGCCATAAGAATAGAACATTATCATTACATAACCAAAAACAAGGATAAAGCAACTTCTATTATTGGTATAGATAATAATGCAGATGCAAAAGTGAAAATCGTCAAGGAATTAAAGGATCCTAATGTAACACACAAATATAGCTCAAGTAATTGTATTGAGGAAATCAGAGAACGTTTGAAACGTTCAAATACTATTTTAAAATTCAAAGGAGAGGAAAAGAATTTTAATTCATATCATTTTAATTTGTTCTGTAAATATTACGGAATAAAGAAAAATCCTAAACTTTGTTACCAGCACCAGTTAACACATACTTTTGGATATAGCATACAAACTATAGATTTTATTGTTGAAGAAATAAAAAAAGATCCTGATATGATTATCCAGAACCTTCGGGATTTACTTTCAAAAAAATAAGTCAACCCCAGGGGCAAAGGAATTCTAAGTCTTATGACCTACTCCTATTCAGGAACCCAGCCTTATCCTTCACGAGTTAACTTATTTATATTATATATCATATACAACTATTTGTCAATTATGCACAAAAAAATAAATAAAAACCAAATAACCCAAATAAAAACCGCCCCAGTGCTACCAACACCAGGACGGCTATACATCCGGAGATGCATACATATATTACTTCGCAACTAATATTGTATCATCTCCGGAGACAGCCCGCAAGCGGAACACAAGTTCGCTGGCTGTTATTTTTGTACCTATAATCCGGCCAATTGCGCCGGCGCAAATCAAAGGAGGAGATATATTATGGCAAGTGTAAGAAAACGTGGGAACAACTATCAGATAACGGTATCAAATGGGAGGGACAGTCAAGGCAAACAGCTTATTGAAACTGCTACATTTACCCCCGATTCCAATAAGACTGCCAAGCAAAACCAAAAGGCCCTGGAGAAATTTGTTTTTGAATTTGAAGAAAAGGTCAAGTCAGGAAAATATCTGAATGGAGAAAAAATAACTTTCAAAGATTTTACAGAAATATGGCTGTCTGACTATGCCGAAAAGCAGCTTGAATCAACTACTATATCAACATACAAATATCTGTTGGATGCCCACATAATCCCTGTAATCGGTCATTTAAAGCTTTCAAAACTGCAACCCAGGCACTTAAACAAACTATATGATAAACTCGCGTCAGAGCGCAAAGATGGGCGCGATGGAGGCTATTCTCCAAAGACTATACGGCATGTCCATAATATCATTAGCGGCATTTACACCACCGCGATGAAATGGAATATTGTAATGGAAAATCCTTGTGAACGAGTATCTCCCCCAAAAATGGCCCGCACATGCGATAAAATTAAATACTTCTCTCTTGAGCAGGCAGAAGTTTTCCTGGGACTACTGGACAGGGAATATACATCCTCTTATAAAGCTCATGACAGAATTGATGATACAGGAAAACAATACCACGTATGCGATTACACGGAAACACGTAAAGTCCCAACACAGTTTAGGCTTTTCTTTCTCCTGGCATTATTCTGCGGAATGCGTCGCGGGGAACTTATCGCTTTGGAATGGTCAGACATAGATTTTCAAAAAAACTCTATAAGCATAACCAAAAGTACCGCAAATGTTAATGGAAAACCTGTGACAAAATCTCCCAAGACAAAATCGTCTGTGCGCTTAATTTCTGTACCTAAGTCTGTTATGGAGGTTGCCCGAGAATATCGTAAGGAACAACTTGAGTACCGTCTATCTTTAGGAACTCAATGGGAAGGCGAAAACCATATTTTTATACAATGGAATGGAAAACAGATGCACCTGGATACTCCTTACAACACTTTTAAGAAAATAATACGACGATATAATGAGCAGGTAACTGCCCCCGACAAAAAACTTCCTGAAATCCCCCTGCATGGTCTTCGTCATACATCAGCCACATTACTTATCAGTCAGAACATGGACCCACGTACAGTGTCAAATCGGCTGGGACATGCGCAGACAAGCACCACAATGGACATTTACAGTCATGCCCTCAAGCGGATGGATGAAAAGGCCGCTGATGTCTTCGATGACTTATTTTCAAGAAAAGCGTAACGTTAGTCAAATGTTAGTCAAACACGAAAAAAGCACCCCGCTATGGAGTGCTTTCTTTTTTACAAACCCTGTAAAATCAAGGCTTTTCATACGTGCGTTAGAGGATTCGAACCCCCGACCTTTTGGTCCGTAGCCAAACGCTCTATCCAGCTGAGCTAAACGCACATCCTTGCGAATCACCTTCGCAACAATGAGTATTTTACTCTAAACCGATACATTTGTCAAGGGTAATTTTTCAATTTTTTAATTTCTTCTCAACGCCTCGATCGGGCTCAAACGCGCAGCTTTGCGGGCGGGGTAGATGCCAAAAAACACGCCTACCGCACAGGAGAACAACGTCGCCACCAGAATAGTGGAAGGACTGATACCCGGCTGGATGGTCATTTCCATGCTGGCGCTGATAAGCGTACAGATTCCGAACCCTCCGGCAATACCCACCACAATTCCGATGATTCCTCCGATAGCTGTAAGGATAGCGGCCTCCGCCAGAAACTGCAGCATGATGGATGAGGTTTTTGCACCGAGGGATTTGCGGATGCCAATCTCCCGGGTCCGCTCGGTGACGGAAACCAGCATAATGTTCATGACACCAATGCCGCCCACCAGCAGAGAAATCCCGGCCACAAAGGAGATAAATGCAGTCACCATGCCCAGCATATCGTTCATGGACTTCATTACATCCTGGAAGTTCTGCACCTGGAAATAGTCCTCCCCGGCGCTCTGGTGGCGCTTTTCCAACAGACGTACTACCTCGTCCGCCACTTTCTGGGTATCCAGGCTCTTGTCCGCCTGAATCGTCATGGAATAAAAATAGTCCATATTTCCAGTCAGATCGTTCATAGCAGTGTATGGCACGTTGATTGTGACCGGCATTCCCTCATAGGTGTAGCTGACAAAAGTACCATTCTCCTTCTGAGTGGTAACTCCACCGATGCGGAAGCTCTTGGTAAGCCCATAGCAGGTCACATCCAAGGTCATACCTACCACATCGTCAGTGCCAAATAACCTTTTCGCATCGGAATCTGAGATTACGCAGACATTCTTTCCCTCATTGACCTCATTTTCGCCAAAGTATACTCCATGCTTCATATTTGCATTATTGATGAGCTTCGCATCCTGGCCCTCTGCAGTCACATAGAGCTTAAAGTTTCCTTTGCCTGTCACAGTTTCGCCTTCATAGGTTTCCGAGATGCTTACGCCCTCCACGCCGTCCATAGCCCGCACAGCCTCGATGTCGCCGGGTAGTATCCATTCATCGTCGGTCTGCGCATCGCTGCTGCAGTTAATATAAATCTGGCCGCCGCCCACATCACTGATTTCGCTGTTCATCTGGTTTTTAGTGCCCTCGCCGATAGACACGATAGCAATCACCGAGGCAATACCAATAATAATCCCCAGCATTGTGAGAAATGAACGGCCTTTGTTTGCCATAATATTGTGCACGGCCATCTTAATATATTCATAAATACTACTCATCGGCACCCTCTCCCGTCCCGCCGGTGCCCTCTTCTGTCTCGCCGGCACTATCTGCCTCACTGGCGCCCTCTGCCTCACTGGTGCCTTCTGCCTCACTGACACCTTCTGCTTCATTGGCGCCCTCTGTCTCACCAAGGGCTTTTACAGGCATTCCTTCCTCCAGCACACCCAAGTCAGCGATTACCTGGTCATCCGCAGAAAGTCCTTCTTTAACTTCCACCAATGTATCAGAGCTGAGTCCTGTGGTAATGTTTCTGCGGGCAACAATGCCGTCCTCGATCACATAGCAGAATGAGCCTTCTTTACCGATGTTCACAACCTCTACAGGCAGGGTGAGCACTCCGTTTGCTGTAGCCGCATGGATTTTCACCTTTGCATCTACCCCCAGGAAAATATCCTCATCCGGGTCGTTGATTCTCACCTCAGCGGAAATCATAGGTGTGCCTTTTTCATTTGGCACTGCAATGTGGCTTACCTTGGTAACTGTTCCCTGGTAGGTACGGTCCGCCATGGTGATTTCTGCTTTCTGGCCTTCCTTTACTTTATCGTAATCATATTTGGAAATATTGATGTCCACATTCACTTTATCCGTGTTCTGCAGGGTGAAAAGTTCCATCCCCTGAGTCACGGTAAGCCCCTCCTGTACAGCAGATTTGGAGATTACACCATTAAACTCGGCAATGATACCTTTTTTGCCCTCCTCCACAAGCTCCTCCACGCTTTTAACATCAAGCTCGGAAAGATTGTTGGTTATATTCATCTTTTCTTTTTCTTCCTTGGTGAGGCTAGAGGGATCAGCCTCTGCCATTGCTTTTTCGGAAGCCAGATCTGACTGGAGTTCAGCCAGGTCACTGCTTGCCTGCTCCAGGGCATTTTCAATTGCCGAGGTGTCGGGAGCGACATAAGAGCCACCGCCTTCTCCGCTGGTATTGGCAGAAGTATTTGCAGAAGTATTTGCAGAGGCATCTGCATCAGGTTCGTCGCTCAAATCCGCATCTGACGTGCCGTCACTCACAAAATCGCCGTAATCCGTCTGATTGGCAAAGTCCGACATCACAGGCATCTGCGGAGCCTGGTTTTTCATATTCTCATACTCGTCCTTTGCCTGCTGGTAAGAGATTTGCGCGTCGCTGCGTGCCTGGTCGGCATCACTGAGAGCCTGAGAATTTTCTTCACTCTGGTCAAGTTCCCACTGGGCAAATGCCATCTGGTACGTGGTCTCTGCCTGGTTGTAAGCACTTAAAGCCTGGTTTGCCCTGGAATTAAGCTGGCCCAGCTCCCTCTGATAATCCGGGAGTGTCTCATTCTGATATGTAGTAAGAGCCTCGTAATATGCGCGTTGGATTTCCTGGTTCTTTTCCTCCTGCTGCCTTCTCATCTCCTCTTCCTTTGCCTGCGCCTCGGCCTGCTGTCTTGCGGCCTGCTGCCGGGCATCTGCCTGGGCATCTCTCTGGGCCTGGGCATTGACCTGTGCAAGCTGTGTCTTGAGAGAAGCTACATAGTCCTTCTGCTCTTTCACCTTCTGCTCCAGAGTCTTAACATTATCTTTCGCTTCACTCTGCTTTTTGACAGCTTTCTTTGATTTTTTGACTGCATTACTGTAGTCGTACTTACCGGATTTCAGATTCAGCTCGGCTTTCTCGTTATCTTTTTCCAGATTTTCCACATTAAATTCTACTAGCTTAGTACCCGCCTTCACAGTGTCGCCCTCTTCAAAGGACAGTTTCTGAATCTGTGCATTTACCGGGGAAAAGAATGTTTTCTGCTCATCACTGGCCACGGTGCCGGATGCATCCACCATCTGCTCCACATCCCCCAGCTCGGCTGAGAGTACCTGTACCTGAGGAATCTGCTCATCCTGCGTCCCCGGCTTTCCGGCTACGGCCACAACACCTGCCACAGCTATAACTGCAACGGCTCCGATTATTAATCTCTTTTTTCCTTTTTTCATAAGTCCTCCTCCTCGCTGTCAAACTGTTCATTGATCAAATCAGATTCTATCTTTCCATCCATAATACGCACCACCCGCTTTGCCTGTGCGGCGATTCCGTTATCATGTGTGATGAGAATTACGGTCTTTCCGGTTTTATGCATGTCCTTGAGAATGCCCAGGATTTCTTTGCTGGATGCTGAATCCAGGTTCCCGGTAGGCTCGTCAGCCAGGATTACCGGCGGCTTAGCCGCTATAGCTCTGGCGATTGCCACCCTCTGCTGCTGGCCGCCCGACATCTCGTTCGGCTTATGATGCATACGTTTCTCCAGTCCGACCATTGTAAGCGACTCTACTGCAAGCTGTTTCCTTGTCTTTCTGTCAATACCTCGGTAAATGAGCGGAAGCTCCACATTCTCGATGGCGGTCAGATTAGCAATCAGGTTAAATCCCTGAAAGATAAATCCAATTTCCTTATTCCGAACCACGGAAAGCTGATTATCCTTCATTGTGGAAACATCGGTGCCGTTTAAGTAATACTCACCCGATGTGGGCACATCCAAACATCCCAGCATATTCATAAAAGTCGACTTACCGGAACCCGACTGTCCGATAATTGCCACAAACTCACCTCTGTCTATCTGCAGATTTACATGATCCAGGGCTCTCACTTCATTCTCCCCCGGATTGTAAATCTTACACAAATCTACTACCCGTATCAACGCTTCTTCCATTTTTCTCCTCTTTTCTGTCCTTCTGTCAGGTCAAGTGAAAGCCCGCGGCAGTCGCCGAATGTCCATGCAAGCACGGCCGCTTGGCACGTTGTCCGCGGAAATAAAGCAGGGCAAAGTAAGGGTATCACCCTTTACTCTGCCCCCATCTTTCAGCAGGAAGCTTTCCTGCTTTTGTACCTTTTTTGGCTGTCTCAAAACAGCCCTTTTCACAGTATGCTTCCCTGTGCCTGTTTATTCCGGTATGCTCCCCACAAATACAGTAAGGGGAGCGCAAGCATACTGACAATCGTATATAGCTGGAATTGTCCCAGCACGATATTATATATTACCTCCAGGATAATTTCTGCGACCAGCAACACTCCCAAGACAATGCATTGATTAGCCTTTTCCGGACGGTTGCTGTACTTTACTCCGCCAATCCCTGCCGCCAGGTAAATCACACCCGCAACACAGGAAATGACCGCCCCGGCCAGCATTTGGCCGTAAGTAATCTGATTATCTGTCAAGTATTGGCGCACTACCTCTTCTGACTGTCCCTTAGCCACTAACGCCAGGGAACCGGCTCCGCCGAAAGCCATAAAAATCCCCAGAACCAACATCAGTATACCCACCATCTTAAGCATGGTATCACCAGGTGCACGTTTTCTCATAATATATTCCTCATATCTTAAGTTTTGCCGCCCGGCCTGTGCCCAATTCATGCCCTTACAGAAACTCCTGGTATACCGCATCATAAGGGCGGTGCCTTGGGGCTCTACTATATAAAACGAGCAACCATATAAACCGGATTCAAAAACTTTAAATTTTTCAAAACTTTCTTCTTCGAATAAGCAAGCTCACCTGTACAGATAAACAAACGTCTGCGCAAATAGGCTCACCTGCATATACAGACGACAATTACGCATCAAGCAGGAACGCCTTATACGCCTTCTTTGCCTCATATACATCCGCTTTGCTGGTAACCTCCCACGGTGCGTGCATGCTCAGGACTGCAACGCCGCTGTCAATCACTTCCATGCCATAAAGAGCCGCGATATACGCGATGGTACCGCCGCCGCCGATGTCCACCTTGCCAAGCTCAGCGGTCTGGAAAGCCACTTCGTATTTGTCAAAAATAGCTCTCACCTTTGCCACATATTCTGCGTTTGCGTCATTGGAGCCTGATTTGCCTCTGGCTCCGGTGAATTTATTAAGCACAATACCTCTTCCGAGGAACGCGGAATTCTTTTTCTCAAACGCGTCTGCGTAAGCCGGGTCAAAACCGGCGCTTACATCAGAGGAAAGCATGCTGGAATTGCGAAGGGCTCTGCGCAGTGTAAGCTCTGTATACTTACCCATGCCTTCCAGAAGCTCTGCCACGCTGTTTTCAAAGAAACGTGACTGCATACCGGTTGCACCTACGCTGCCGATCTCCTCCTTGTCCACTAACAGACAACAGCTTGTACGCTTAGGAGCGTCCATCTCCAGGATTGCCAGCAGGGAGGTGTATGCGCATACTCTGTCGTCCTGTCCATATCCGACGATCATGCTGCGGTCAAGTCCGCACTCTCTTGCCTTGCCTGCGGGAACGATTTCTAATTCTGCGGAAAGGAAATCCTCCTCCTCAATGCCGTATTTCTCATTTAATATTTTCAGGACATTTTCCTTAACGGCTTCCTTCTTTTTCTCATCCGGCAAATCCTTCAGCGGCCTGCTGCCGATGAGGATATCCATGCTCTCGCCATCGATGACGTCAGCCGCTTTTTTCTGAAGCTGCTTGCCTGCGAGATGGATCAATAAGTCTGTGATATAGAGGACCGGATCGTCCTCAGCCTCGCCGATATTCACGTCCACAACGCTGCCGTCTTTTCTCACCACTACGCCGTGCATAGCAAGCGGGATGGACACCCACTGGTATTTTTTCACACCGCCGTAATAATGGGTGTCAAGAAATGCCAGGTCAGCATCCTCATAAAGTGGATTCTGCTTGATATCCAGACGTGGGGAGTCAATATGTGCGCCAAGGATATTCATACCATTGGCAATATCCTCCTGCCCGATGTGGAAAAGAGCCACGATTTTCTTCATATCCACGGTATAAACCTTATCACCGGCCTTGAGCGCGCCGCCCTTGGCAAGTCTTGTTTCCAGCGCCTCATAGCCTGCAGCCTCAGCCTCCTTGATAATCTGGGTCACACACTCGCGCTCTGTCTTTCCCAGGTCGAGGAAATTGCGGTAAGCCTTTACCACTTCCTCCATCTCTTTTTCCTGTGCTTCCGTATAAGTAAGCCATGCATTTCTTCTTTCCATTAATATTTCCACCTTTCTCACAAATTAGCTTCTATTCTGCAGACTGTCCATTGACAATCCTTCATGATAATTGCTTATCATTTGCAACAGTTCAAACACTCCGAACGATTGCCATAATTTATTTTAGTATTTCCAATCTGCTTCATATTATAGAACAAACCGCGGTATATTTCCACTATAATCGTAAATCTTCCCCTGCAATCCGCGCCTCCACCTGGGAGCGTGTACTCACACCTGACGCAGCGCCCACTTTCTCCACATTGAGAGAGCCGCAGGCAGAAGCCCACATGATGCATTCCTCCAAGGCCCTGCCCTCGGACAAGGCACAGAGAAAGCCTGCGGCAAACGCATCGCCCGCGCCGGTGGTGTCCACACACCTTGCGGCAGGCAACGCCGGAAACTGACGGGAGAGCTCCTCATTTTTCACATAGCAGCCCCTTGCCCCACATTTTATGATCACATTCCGTGCCCCGCAGAAGAAAAGCACACCCGCCAGTTCCTCCACATTTTTCTCCCCGCAGAGCATTGCAGCCTCCTCTTCATTGACAAAAAGATAGTCAATCAAAGCGAGTGCCTCCCGGATATCCTCCGCTCGCTCGTGGTTTTTACATTTCGTCATATCCGCACACACTGTCATATCCTGTGCTTTTGCCCTTTTGAAAATCTCTGTCATTTCCCGGACCCCCAGGCAGGGCGAAACGAAAATGCTGGCCAGGCAGAGAATCGCCGCATCGTGCGGAAAGCGCGCTGGAATATGCTCCAGAGACAACCTGCGCAGACTGCTTTTGGGGTCCGTAAAAAAGCTGCGGCTGCCGTCGTCCTGGACCATCACCACATTCACTCCGGTGGCAAGCTCTTTGCTGCGCTTCACAAGCTCCGTGGAGATTCCCTCTTTCCTGCAGTGGGACAACAGCATTCTGCCTGCCTCGTCCTCTCCCACTATACTCACCAGTGCGGGCCTGCAGCCAAGGCGGGCAAGAATGGTAGCTTCGTTTAAAGCATCCCCTCCGGTGGCAAGCCGGATGTCCTCAACGGGAAAGGAGCCTGTCCGAAATACGGTTTCATCCACCGGCCTCACCAGAACATCCAGCACACCGGCACCGATTATCACAATCTGTTGTTTTTTCTCATCCATAGAATAGCCTACCTCATAACAGTCCAAAATTTCTTTACTGTTACCCTACCCCCGCCGATCGTTTTTGTCAACCCTTGAAAAGCTGGACAAAACGGTAAGAATTGTCTATAGTAAGAGTGTTAGGGCCACAGAATGTTAGGCCACAAAATGTTAGGCCACAGAGTCTTAGTCCACAGAGTCTTAACACGAATTCATTTTCTGTAAGGAGGTACAAAACATGCAATCATCAAAGCAGCTCCAGGATCTGCTTCGTTCCGTAAACCATAAAAGCTATCCCGCCTATAAATCACTGAAGGGCGTTTATCAATTCGACCGTTATGTGCTGTCCATCGACCACGTACAGGGAGATCCTTTCGCCTCGCCTTCCCACATCAGTGTGAAGATTTCTCATGAAAATGCCGGATTTCCCACGGAATACTACAAAGATACGCTTACCAAAACAACTCTGGCGGATTATCTCACCCGGCAGTTTGAACAGCAGGTCAACCGCTATACGTTCCGCGCCAAAGGCTCGGGCAAAAGCGGCCTGATCTCTGTGAGCCACTGCGGTCAGGAGGTGCTGGCCCGTACTGCCTGTGAAATCACACAGCAGGGGATTGTCGCCCGTTTCTTCATCGGCTTCCCGGCAAACGGCCGTACCATCAATTCTCCGGAGCTTGAGAAAATCCTGTTTGAGTTCCTGCCTGTTTGTGTGCAGAAAGCATTTTTCTACAGAAATCAGAATGCATCGCAGTTAAGAGAAGCGATTGAGCTTGCAGAGGACCAGGCATATATACGCAGCGAGCTTAAGGCCCGCTCCCTTGCGGCATTTGTGGCTGACGGCGCTGTGCTTCCGCGTGAGAGCGGCATTTCCTCGCGGCCTATGAAAAACTCGGTGCCTTTTACCTCTCCGGAGAGCCTGCGTATTTCCCTAGAGCTGCCACATAAGGGCGCGATTACGGGAATGGGTGTGCCGCAGGGTATCACCTTAATCGTTGGAGGCGGGTATCACGGCAAATCCACCCTGCTGAACGCGCTGGAGCTGGGTGTGTACAACCATATCCCCGGAGACGGACGGGAATACGTGATCACGGACGAAACCGCGCTCAAGCTCCGCTCAGAGGACGGACGCTTTATCAAAGATGTGGATATTTCGCTGTTTATCAATGATCTGCCCAACCATAAGGATACGCGGTGCTTTTCCACTGAGGACGCCAGCGGCAGCACCTCCCAGGCAGCGGGGATTGTGGAGGGTATGGAGGCCGGCAGCCGCGTATTTCTCCTGGATGAGGACACCTCTGCCACCAACTTCATGGTGCGCGACACCTTTATGCAAAAAGTCATCAGCCGGGAAAAGGAGCCTATCACTCCGTTCCTTGAGCGTGCAGGCGAATTGTTTGAAAAAGCAGGAATTTCCACCATTCTTGTTGCGGGAAGCTCCGGGGCGTTTTTCCATATCGCGGACACCATCATCCAGATGGACAACTATCACCCGGTGGACATTACCGCTTCCACGAAGGCGCTCTGCCGGGAATATCCCTTATCCGGCTCCCACGCTGCGCCGTTTGAGATGCCTGAAAGCAGACGGGTTATGACAAAGCCGTCCCCCGGGATTTCCCGCCATTCACGGCAAAGCGGCCAGCCGGAAAGACTGAAGACTAAGACCCACGGCCGGGACGGCTTCTCCCTTGGCAAGCAGGATATTGATCTCAGATACGTGGAGCAGCTTATTGATACAGAGCAGACCGCAGCCCTTGGTCTTCTGCTTAAATATGCGGTGGAAAATATGATAGACGGCAAACGTACCCTGCCGGAAATCGTAGAGTTTCTCCACGCCCGGCTTACGGAAAAAGGGCTGGCTTTTCTTGCGGACGGCTCTTATATTTCCTGCGGTTATGCACTTCCCCGCATTCAGGAAATCTACTCCTGCTTTAACCGCTTCCGTAGACCATAAAAAGAATCCTGCTTTGCAGGATTCTCCGCCTGCGGCGGGTTGCTGAGTGCCAGTGGCACTCGTCAAGCAACGACCGAAGCGGAGCCGAGACCGCCTAAGCGACATAATTGCTTTCCGCCGCAGTGCGATCCTCGCGGAGCGTTTTTTATATACTAGGAAAGTCATAACGCATCGCATAGAACAAATTGGCGTGTTTTCCTAGTATATCGAGTAGGAGGGAGTGATTAACTCCCGTCCTCTCACAGCACCGTGCGTACCGTTCGGTACACGGCGCTTTCAATAGTTGATGTGCACAGACTGATAAGCCGTGGCTAAATCATAAAAACCACTGTTTATCAGTCTTTGTTTTGATAATGCTCTTTTGACTGTCGTTGTATTGGATGTGAACCAGTATGCCTTGCGACTGTTCGCCGCCATCTTTGCAAAATATTCTGGTATTCCAAGTTTCTTTAGATTCCTAAGCTTTGTTTTTGGTTTCTTCCATTGTTTCCATATACACATACGGATTCTATGATACAACCACGAATTAAGGTTTTCCATCTTGTTCTTCATATCTGCAATCCCATAATAATTCAGCCATCCACGCATAAATACTTTTATCTTTCCT
>JNKJ01000016.1 GCA_000702025.1 Blautia schinkii DSM 10518 | reverse complement strand
ACGCTGTAGGTGTAAGGGTTCTGGCGCAGTATCAGCATCTGCTCATTGGTAAAGGGTTTTCTGCTCATGATATTCCTCCTATTGTTCTTGATCTAAGAATACCATAAGGACGGTGGATATGTCTAAAGAAAACAGGGCCGGGGCAGAACTCCGTGGGGCCAGTCCAAAAAACCGGGTACATCTGCAGGGGGTGTACATTATAAGGGGACGGGAATGCAGGGGGATGTTTAGATTTAAGGGTCAGACGAGAAGGTCTGTCTAAAGAGAGGGGCCCCCCACTTTTCAATGTGTCCACACTTATGGGTTCATTATACAATGCCTGACAAGACAATGCCACCCCCGCCGCCCCCGGTTTCCTTCCACTCACCGTTCGATACCTTTCCGGGGACCCCCCATCCGCCCTTGCAGATTTATCGGGTTGGCAGTAAAATAACACCAAGAGCAACGAAAGGACCTCCTAATATGTCTAAAATACTAGCAGTCGATGACGACACCGAAATCCTGAAAATCATAAAAAAAGCACTGGAAAAAGAAAACCACACCGTCACCGTGTGCTCCGAGGCTGTCAGCCTTAAAAAGGAGCACCTTACATCCTATGACCTCATTTTGCTGGACGTAATGATGCCCGGCGTGGACGGCTTCACTTTCTGCCGGGAGATCCGGGAGATGGTTGACTGCCCCATCCTGTTTATCACGGCAAAGACCCTGGACACGGATTTAGAAAGGGGACTTTCCCTCGGCGCGGATGATTATATCAAAAAACCGTTCAGCATTGTCGAGCTCCGTGCAAGGGTCACTGCCCACCTGCGGCGGCAGGAAAGAGAGCACCACGCAAGGCTTGTCACAGGAAATTATTATTTTGATTTATCCTCAAAAACCTTGTATTACAGCGGCAGCGAAATAAAGCTTACAAAAAGCGAATACGAGATTTGCGAATTTCTTGCCCAGTACCGGGGGCAGGTATTTTCTCTTGAGCAGATTGTGGAGCAGGTCTTTGGATTTGACTCGGAAAGCGACTGCAGCGCAATCCGGGAGCATGTGAAAAATATCAGGGCAAAGCTCAAAAACTACGGCGACAGTCCGATTGATACCGTGTGGGGGATTGGATATAAATGGAAATGAAAAGACAGAAGAAAACACAGAAAAAAATACGAAAAAAGACCTTGTTTTGGATGTATTTAGAGCAGGTCATTTTACTGGCTGTCATGATTCTGGCGGAACTCCTGGTTTTCGGCGGATGGTTTCTGATGTCCATTAACAGCGGCAGGATTCTGCCGGCAAATTATGCAAGCCAATATCTGGCGGAAAATCAGGAAATGCTTGAAAACGCCCCGGCGTTTGATGAAAGCCTGATTCCTCATACCTGTACCTATGGTATTTTTGACAAGCAGGGCGTGTACCGGCAGGGGAATCTTTCGGAAAAGTCATTTCGTAAGGCGAAGGAGCTTATCGAAAATCCGGACGATACATGGATTGGGGATAAGGTGATTTCAAGAGAAGATGGGAGCTGGGTAATACACTATACGATATCTGCACAATTCGCAGACCCTGACTGGTATCATCTGGTACCCAGACTGGAGGATACATTTATTTGTATATTTCTGGTGGGAATGGTATTGCTGGTGGCTGTAAATGCGGTATGGTTTGGAAAAAAGATGAGAAAGGAGCTTCACCCTTTGATGGATGAAATAGATCAGGTGAAGCGGAGAGAACTGGATTTCCAGCCGCATACATCAAAAATTAAGGAGCTCGACGATATGCTTACCGCCCTCGGGGATATGAAGCAGGAGCTTTCCCGGTCCCTCAAGGCAGAGTGGGAGGCTCAGCAGAGGAGCAGGGAGAATATTTCCGCCCTTGCCCATGACATCAAGACGCCCTTGACGATCATCAAGGGAAACGCAGAGCTGATGCGGGAGGAGACGGACATCTCCGAATTGTACCAGCAGGCAGAGGTGGTAAACCTGAATGCTGACAAAATCGAAGATTACCTGAGACTTCTCATGGCTGAGGCAAAAGGAACCGACACAGATTACTGTGATGAAGAAATAAGCCTTGACGAGCTTGTGGACTCTATCGAAGCGCAGTCTCGGAATCTGTGCCAGGTTCGCCAGATGCCAATTGCCGTTACGAAGCATACCTTCGAAGCCAAAGTGCTTGCCGACAGTGCGCTCATACAGCGCGCGGTTCTGAACCTGGTGGACAATGCCGTGGAATACACGGACAAAAATGAGGGTATTTCCATAAGCTTTTCCTACACAGACAAAGTCTTTCGGGTGGATATCGAGGATTTCGGGCAGGGCTTCTCAGAAGCTGCCCTGCGCCACGCAAAAGAAAAGTTTTACACAAAGCGTACGGAGCGCAGCGGAGGGCATTATGGCATGGGCATGTATTTTGCTTCCGAGGCGGCAGGAAGGTATGGGGGCGATGTGGAATTTTATAATAAAGCTGATGGAAACGGTGCGGTAGTGCGCTTTATAGTTCGTTTATAGTTTCTGTGATTGCCATATTGCGTATTCGTTTTGCCGGTGCTTTCACCGCGATGATGCATGACACCGTGACTAAAAGCAATACGATTCCTATGGAGGCAAATGGGATATGCCAGGTTCCACCAAAATGTGTAACGATTATCTTCACATAAATGAGATAGTGAAGGAGCAGTCCTGCGGCAATCCCGGCAAAGGTACCGCAAAAAGCATAAGTCATGGCTTCGGCGGTTATCATCTTTGTAACCTGCCGGCTTTCCATCCCAACGGCCCGCATTGCGCCATATTGCTTGATTCTTGCAGATACGCCCATGGAAATACTGTTCATAATATTCAATACAGTGATCAGAGAAATAATAGCCAGAAAACTGTATGCCGCAAGACGGAACGTCCAGTAGCTTCCATGGACTGTGCTGTTGTCCTCCCTGCGGTCTGTAAACAAATGATCACCTGCCAGGCTGCTGATTTTGTTGACGGTTGCTTCTGTTGCATTTTTATCTAATATGATATTTACCAATAGATACTTCTGCTCGCCTGTTATGCGTGTGAAAGTTTCTTCTGAGCAGACAACAACGGCAGAGCCGCTGATACTCCCGATTCCTTCAGACGCAACGCAGCCTATCTCTAGCTCATGATCGCCGATTTTTACTTTGTCACCTACATTTATTCTGCTGCTTTCGCTGTAAATTGTCAACGCATAATCAGAGTCCCCGTAAACCTTTGACAAATCTCCGCTGGCAACGGATTTCTTTGTGTTCTGAAGCATGAATTCGTCATAGGACATGAGATCAATATCCGTTTCCGTCCCGTTGATTTCGGCAGGGATTTTGATTTGGTACATAGTGCCTAGAACGTTTTTTACACCAGGTATTTCGGAAATTTGGGCGCAGAGGCCAGGGTCTATGGAATTCGTATTTGTCTCACTGGTAATCCCAATGTCCGGTGAAAAATTACTTTCTGACGGCAGCAATTTATGCACTATATCAAGGCAGGCCGAAAAAGACAGGAACAGTATAATGGTGAGGGCAAAGGAGCCTGTCATCAGGAACAGATTTTTCTTGGACGCTTTCGCATGGTAGATGCCCAAGGAGGTTTCTACTTTGAAAAGCCGGGTATTTGCTGCATGAGTCACGTTTGTGAAGGCTTCGGCATTGCCGGATACAGCCGCTATGGGGGAAACTTTTGCCGCTTGCTTTGCAGGAGCATGTGCCGCAATGAATACAGTGATCAAGCCAACGGCTATCCCAAATACAATACCGCTTATGCTTACGCCGAAGAGCGGCATATCCACCCATTCACCTTTTACAACAAACCGGAGTATGGCGCACAATATCCAGCAGATTACAATTCCCAGTACGCAGCCGACAGGGATAGAGGTTTTGCACCAGTTCAATGCCTCGAGTCTTACAAAACGCACGATTTGCTGCTTGCTTGCGCCAATGCATCTCATCAGTCCAAAGAAACTCGTCCGCTGTGCAACATTGCTGTTCATACAGCTTGAAATCATCAGGATGCCCGAAATCAATATCAGTACAAAGCAGGCGATTGCCATAGGATAGATATTTTTCACCATTTCGTTGCTGCTTGCTCCTGTCAAGCCGAGAACCGCCGTGTTTTCATCTATGTTTTCATCTGCAAGTCCGTATTGTTCTTTTATATCTGCGATTGCTTTTTTGACATTCGTTTTTTCCGTAAACTGAATATAATATTTCGGACTGACCTCAATTCCGTTAAGAGTGCTGATGGTCTGCAGTGCGGACAAATTCATATATGCACAGCATCCGTCAATGATTTGATTAAATTCCGTATCATCTTCATAAAAGCCCGATACGGTAAAATCGAAATCCCCGGAGGGAGTATTGAGAGTAACCGTGTCGCCTGTGTGGACGCCGAAAAGCTCTTTTGCGTCAGCGCTGAGTGCGATTTGCTTATCATTTTCAGGGTAGGAGCCTTCGGATGGGTAGTTTCTGATGTCAGAAAGGTATGATTCCTCTACACCGTATAAAGTTGCTGAATTACCGTGTATTGTATTTTCATCATTAGCTGTATATTTGTCATTTACTGTAGTTTCGTCATTAGCTGTATTTTCGTCATTTACTGTATTTTCGTGATTTACTGTAGCTTTGTCATTAGCAGCATTTTTATTATTTTTTGCTTCTATGCTATTGATATAGTAGCTTTCTTTTCCCTCAGAATTTATTGCTCTATATTCAGAGGAAACCGCGACGTCATTGCGTTGTATGATCTGTTCTGCCTTATCACCGGGCACATCCTGGAGTATGATATGATAATCCCCATGCTTCTTTATCAATGACGTTTGTTCTGCTCTGAGCCACATCTCGGTCATGGAGAAAATGGAGGTGACCAGAAATACCGCAAGGATGATACAAATTCGTGTCATGCGGCTCTGACGTTTGTGCACGGCTGCAGAAACAGGCACAAGGCTGAGATAGCTTTTCATTCCCGGCACCTCCCTAAATCGGTCAGTACGCCGTCCGATACCTGTAATACCCGGTCTGCGGTCAGGGCAATGCTGCGGTTATGGGTGATCATGATGATTGTTTGCTCATATTTTTTGGACGCTTCTTTTAGCAGGGTGATGACCTCACTGCTGTTCTGCGTGTCAAGATTTCCGGTGGGTTCGTCTGCCAGAATTAGAGACGGACGTGTAATAAGGGCGCGGCCGATAGCCACACGTTGCTGCTGTCCGCCGGATAACTGGTTGGGCAGGTGGTTGCGCCGTTCCTTCAGATTAAGTACGTTAAGCAGCTCTTCCAGATATTTTTTGTCAGGCTTTTGATAATCAAGTAACACCGGAAAAATGATATTCTGCTCAACGGTCAATTCTGGAATAAGATTGAACGCCTGAAAGATAAAGCCAATATTTCTCCGCCGGAAAATAGTAAGGCTGCGGTCATTCATGGAAAAAATATCCTTACCGCCTATCATTACGTTTCCGGACGAAGGCGTATCAAGGGCGCCGATCATATTGAGGAGCGTACTCTTGCCGGAACCGGATTCTCCCACAATAGCCACATACTCACCCTTAGGAACGGAAAAGCTGACTCTTTTTAATGCCTGTACAGCAGTCTCACCTTTGCCGTAAGTTTTGCTGATATTGTTGACTTCTAATAAATTCATCGTGTAAACACCTCTTTTTGTTTTGATAGACTGAATATAACAGAGAATCCCTACACTAATATTACAGTCAGCCTACAATTTTGTAGGAATGAGAAAATTCATTGTAAAAGAGGTTTCCCCGCCTAATACACTGTCAACCTCAATGGTTCCGTTATGAGCTTCCACAATAGCCTTTACTAAAGACAGACCAAGTCCGATCCCCTGGGTATCTTTGGAAAAACGGCTCCGGTAAAAGCGTTTGAAGATGTGGTGCAGATCCTCCGGGTATATGCCGCTGCCATTGTCTTTGACAGTGATTTGGATGAGAGATGGAAACGCCCTCCACTCTATGCGGACAAAGTCCCCTTTTTCCGTATGGTCAAGGGCATTTTTTACAAGATTGCTGATGGCTTCGATGATCCAGTTACGGTCGCACAGAAATGCGATTTCTTCGTTGCCCGATAAACAGATTTCCTTTCCCTCCTGTTCGGCACGGAAGCGGAAATGTTTCTTTACGTTTTCAGCAAGCTCGGATACATTTTCTAAAGATTTTTCTAATACGATGGTGCCTGCGTCCAGTTTTGTGATTTTCAAAAGATTCTGCACCAGTGCTTCTATCCGGTCAAGCTCCTGCTCGGAAAGCTGGCTGAACTCCTGGATTGTCGGGATTTCTTTTGCTTCCTCCTGGATAATGCCGTTGTAAATATTAAGAGCGGCGAGGGGCGTTTTTAACTGGTGCGAAATATCCGATATGGTATTTTTTAAAAAACTCTTTGAGTTTTTCTCATTTTCGGCATGAGCATTTAATATAGAAACCAGAGAATTTACCTCGTGAAAAAGTCGGTATAGTTGGCCTTCGTCATTGCATTCAATCGTAACCTCCTTGTTGCAAGAGATATACTCTGTAATCTGGGTAATCGCATTTTCCATGATCGTATGCTGATCCTTAAAATACCTGTAACAGAATATCAAAATTATAATGCTTATGCACCAAAAGGTAAGCATTATGAAAAATATGGAATTCTTAAGTTCAAAATGTACCAAGAGTGTACAAACCAGTGTAAATACGAAATCACAAATCAGGATACCGCTAAAAAGAAATTTGATTTTTCTATTTGCTAATATTTTCATGATGCACCTCAGTTCGTCGTGTTCCATTTATACCCCATGCCGCGGACCGTAATAATCCTTTGAGGTTCACCTGGTTTATCTTCAATCTTCGTACGAAGCCTGCGTATGTAGACCGTGAGAGAGTTGTTTTCAATATAGCTCTCATTGCAATCCCATAATTGACTTAAAATCTGTTCCGAGGAAAGTACGATATCGGGATTTTCCATGAACAGGCATAATAGTTTATATTCGCTTGCGGTCAGGCTGAGGAGTTGGCCCTTTTTATACACCTCGCCTTTGAGAAGCTGTACATTGATATCGTTGGAGCTAAGCTCTGTAAGGGTAGTATTGAAATTTTCGCTTCTGCGGAGCAAGGCGTTGAGTCTTGAGAGAAAAACCGCCAATTTGAAGGGCTTGGTCATGTAATCGTCGCCCCCGATATCGAGGCCCATAATAATGTCGGTTTCTTCATCGGCAGCGGTAAGAAACATGACAGGTATTTTTGAGGCTTGGCGTATCTTCCTGCAAAAATCAAATCCGGAGCCGTCGGGCAGGGATACGTCCAGGACAGCCAGGTCATATTTTCCGTTTGCCCATAAGGTGTCGGCTTCCAGGGTGGTGCGGGCGACTTCTATTTCATATCCTTGCTTTTTTACAGCAAAGGAGAGCCCGTTGATCAGACTCAGATCATCTTCTAATAAAAAAAGTCGTTTCATTTGATAGTCCTTTCTTTGGGTGGCGTCAACTGCATATACCCAATTATATGTGCATACCAGGTTGAAATCAAGGTATCAGGATAGGATTTATGTTTACGCCTTGTTAAAAAGGAAAGATATGTAGTATAATGAGGTCAAATTTGCAGCGCAGCAGAGCCGCGAGGCGCTGTCTGAGGAAATAGAAGATACGGAGAATAATCAATGTTCAATATACTACCGGGCAATTTTTTTGCACCCCTGGCTTCTCCGAATAAAATCGTATACTGGGAATGTATCTGCAAGCTGTTTTCCACTATGGATTATCAGCTTTCTTTTGGTGTGGAAAGAGAAGTCCTGGTGGACGAGCTGCAGTATTATTTCGAGCAGGCCGCCGCGGCTGAGGTGGTGGATGAGGATTTCGCCCAGTCTGACAGCAGAGGCAAGGCCAACGGTATCCTGCGGAGGCTGGAATCCTACGGCTGGATTGAGATAGAGACAGATAAAAGCTACGTGCAGAGAGTCAACTTCAAAGAATACTCCGTGCGCCTGATCAAGACCCTTCTGGAGATTGAGGAGGGAAAGCAGACGGAGTACCAGGGATATATCTATACCATCTACACCCTTGTTCGAAGCAGTACGGACAATCCGGGGATTGTTTTAATGCAGATCATGGAGAATACAGACCTTCTGATCACAGGGCTGAAAAACCTGAATTCCAATATCAAGCATTATATTGATAATTTAACGAAGCACAAGACCGTGGCGGAGATTATGGATGCCCTGTTTAACGACTATATCACCAACATTGTGGACAAGGCCTACCACCGTCTCATGACGTCCGACAATGTTTCTAAATTCCGGCCTGAGATCATAGAACGCCTGGAGGCAAAAAGCAGAAGCTCCTCCTATATGGAAAAAACCTCCGCAGAGATAGCCGGACTTCAGGAAATCTCACAGGAGGAGGCCAGGGAGGCTGTGTACCGTTACCTGCATGAGATCATAGAAGCCTTCCGCAATATGGATGATATTCTGGCAGAGATCAATCAGAAAAACACCCAGTACCAGAGAGCAGCTATCAACCGGGCAAAATTTCTCCTCTCAGGAAACGAGGATATCAGAGGCCAGCTAAAAGAAATCCTAATCGGGATAAATGAAATCATGAATCAGGAGCAGATGGAGCTTGGCGGTATCTATGAAATAGAATTTCTGGAAGGCCTCATCCGCATTTACAGCAGCAGTTTTCTGGACGAGAACTCTTTTTATTCCCCCATAGAAGGCCGAAAGGAATTTATTCCCCAGCAGTTGGAGATTCCCGAGCCGGATTTGGAACAGCGCCAGGAAAAGCTGAAGAAAATGGTGGAAAAGATGCAGAGGATCTTAAGCCCTGAAAAGATTGACAGCTATGTGGATGCGCAGCTGGGGGACAGAAAGGAAATGCCTGCGTCCAAACTTCCCATAGAAAATGTGGAAGATTTTATAAAAGTTATCTATGTCCGGCTATATGGACAGCGCAAAAATATGAAGTACCGGATCACAGTAGAAAAAGAGACGGAAGTGAATGGATTCCGGTTCAAGGACTTCCGGATTTGGAGGAAATAGCGTGGATTTACTGGAAGGAATGCTGCAGAGGGACAAGGAAGAGTTTAAGCGTATCGGAAACCGCCTTTTAAGCTGCTGTTTTTTATGCAAAGGAAACATTACAAACAAATCGGACTATTATTTCGTGCTCAGGCACAGGGAGAAATATCGGGAATTTCTGGGCGTACTGGGCTACAGACTGGAGATCAATGAGGAGTACGGGGTGGTACAGCTTGTGAATCCGCAGAATTATAACCGCCAGAACCTTAAGCTGTTCGAATCGGTAATCCTGCTCATTCTCCGTATTCTTTATGACGAGAAAAAAAGAGAGCTTTCGGTAAGTGATGAGGTGATCGTGAATCTGGGGGATATCCAGGACAAATTCCTGAGCCTCCGGATTCGGGAAAAGATGATTGATAAGATGACCATGCGCAATACCTTAAATCTGTTCAGAAGATTCCAGCTCATAGAGCTGTTGGACAAGGATTTGGGAAATGAAGAATCCAGGGTGCTGATCTATGATTCCATTCTCATGGCTGTACGGGTGGAGGATATTAAACAGACCTACGAAAAGCTGGAAATCTACAGGAAAGGGAAACAGGCGGATGAAGAAACTGACGAGAATGAAGCTGATTAACTGGCACCGTTTTACTAACTGTACCATTGATTTCGGCGGTTCCACATTGATATCAGGGGAAAACGGGGCAGGCAAATCCACACTGCTGGATGCCATTCAATTTGTTGTGACCTGCTCGGCCAATGCTTTTAACAAGGCGGCCCATGAAAACGGAAAACGGAAGCTCACAGGCTATATCCGCTGTAAAACAGGAAAAGAAAACCAGCCCTATGAGCGGACCGGACAGCTCAGCGCCCATATCGCCCTGGAATTTTATGAAGAGAGCAAAAAGCGGTATTTCGTCGTGGGCGCGGTCATTGATTCTTCGTCAGAAGGGCAGGAGACCACAGGCCGCTATCTGATTGATGATGTGCGTCTGACTGAGGATATGTTTTTCCGGGGAAAAACGCCCCGCTCCATCACAGAATTCCGGGCTGCCAATAAAAAGATTAAAATCTGGTGCAAGACACAGGCAGAGGCCAAGCGGATGATCAAGGCCAGGTTCGGACGGATCGAGGACAAATTTTTCAGTCTGATACCTAAGGCGCTGGCTTTTAAGCCTATCAACGATATAAAAGATTTCGTATATTCCTACGTGTTGGATGAAAAGGAAGTAAACATTGATGTTCTGCGGGAGAATGTGCGCAGCTACCAGGATTTAGGCCGCACCTTGGAATCCGTGAAGAAGAGAATGGCACGGCTTGAGCAGATAGAGAAGTATCATGACGATGTGCTGGATTGTATTCGCAAGGACAACATGTATGAATATTTTTTGTCACAGGCAGGATTTGATATCACCAGAGAGCAGATAAAGGCCCTTGAACGGGAGGTAAAAGCAGAGGAATACCGACTGGAAGAGACGCAGAGGGAGTTAAAAGCTGTCACAGAGGAAAAAGAGCAGAAGCAGGAGATTGAGACAGCGCTGCGGGTCGAACTAAAACAAAAAGCAGAATTCCGCGCCCTGGAGGAGCAGAAAAAGGAGCTGGAAAAACTGCAGGACCAGGAGCAGGAGTATCTGGGAGAAAGACGTGTACTGAAGGCCAGCGTAAAGAAAGCTCTGGATAAAGCCTACAAGCTGCTGCAGGTCAGTGATACGGATGCATGCGTGAAGGAATACGCAGAGCTTTTTGAGCACCTGGAAAACATTCAGGATGTTGCCCATGCAAAGGAAGTAGTGGAAAACGTGATCCGCTACAAAGGGGAAATGTACCAGAAGATTCAGCATAAGAAGGCTGAGATCGAGATTCAGTTAAACGAAAAGAAAATCCAGAGAAAAGAGCTTGAGCAGAAAATCGCAGATTTGGAGCGCAGGAAGCTTTCTTACCCAGAGGCTGTGAACCGGCTGATGGCGGCAATCAAGACGGAATTCGCCAGGATCGGGCGCAAGCCGGAACCTTATGTGCTGTGCGAGACTTTGGAAATCGCGGACGAAAGCTGGAGAAATGCGGTGGAGGGTTATCTGAACACCCAGAGATTCTACATCCTGGTGGAACCGGAGAATTTTGACATAGCCCTTGGCATTTACGACCGGCTGAAAAGAGATGGGAAAGCCTTTGGAGTAGGCCTTATCAATACACAGAATTTGGAAGCCTATGACAGTGCCCCTGCCGGGACTCTGGCTACGGTAGTCACATCCGGGAATAAATACGCCAGGCGTTTTATCAACATGGTACTTGGAAAAGTGCAGATGTGTGAGCGGTATGAGGACTTAAAGAAATATAATACATCCATCACAAAAGGCTGCATGAAATATCAAAACAGAGTGGCCAGCGCGATCAAACCGGAGATTTTCAATGTGCCGTTTATCGGAAAGAATGCGTTCCGGGTGCAATTGAAGCTGGCAAAAGCACAGTTGGAAAAGCTCAGTACAGAAATTACCTTGAAAGAAAAGAGGCTTGGGGACATTGAAGCCGTTCAGGGCTCCTTGTCCACGGATGATGATGTGGATATCAAATACCGTGTGGATATCCTGTCGAAATTGTCTCTTGTGCGGATTTCCATAAAAAAATGCCAGGATAACATAAAAACGCTGGAGAAGAACGCCACCCTGATCCAGAAGCAGATTCAGTTAGAGGCATTGGAAAAGCTGAGAAAAGAACTGGAAGCTCAAATAGGAATTTACAACCAGAGAATCGGAAGAAGCAGGGAGAGCATCAATTCAAAAAAACTCCAGGCGGAAAGCCTGACCGTCAGCCAGGCGGAGCAAAACGCAGCAGTCGCCCGGCTTGCAGAGAAGGCAGGGGATGAGTTCGTCATATGGAAAAAGGAATACGACAAGCAGACCTCCCAGAAATCTTACGATCAGTTCCGGGATAATTACGACAGGCGGCGCAAGGCAAATAACACCAACCGGGAAAATGCGGAAGAAAAAATGACGGAGCATATGCTTGCATATAAAACGGAGCATGACTTCGGAGCTGCGCCGACCATGGCGGGTTTTCCCGAATTTGCGGCAACCTATGACCGCCTGAAAACCTCCGAGCTTCTGGTCTATGAGGAAAAGGTGGAGTCTGCCAGGAAAGCGGCCGAGGAGGAATTCCGGGAACAATTTCTCGCAAAGCTCCAGGAAAATATGAAGCAGGCCCAGGGGGAATTCAAGGAATTGAACAAGGCGCTGAAGGATATTGCTTTCAGCAATGAAAAGTATGAATTCCTCTACATGCCCAGCAAGCGCCACCGGAATTATTATGAAATGATCATGGATGATTTCAATGCGGTTCAGGGAGAATCTATTTTCAGCGGAATGTTCCATGAGACTCATAAAGAAGTGATAGACGAGCTTTTTGAGCGGCTGGCTCTGGATAATGACAACAACGAAAAGGCTCTGGAGGAGTTCACGGATTACCGTACCTACATGGATTATGACATCAAAATCATCCACAGCGACGATAATTATTCCTATTATTCAAAGGTGTGCGAGGAAAAGAGCGGCGGAGAGACACAGACACCCTTCTATGTAACTGTGGCCGCGTCTTTCGTACAGCTGTACAGCAATAATATCGGCGGGGAGGCAGCAGGGCTTGTGATGTTCGATGAAGCCTTCAACAACATGGATGACGAGAGAATCGGCGGGGTTCTGGAGTTTTTGCGGCGCCTTCCCCTGCAGATCATTATCGCGGCGCCCCCGGATAAGATCCAGTATATCGGGCCTGCCATGGAGGAAACTCTTCTTGTGATGACAGACGAGAAGGTAAGCTATGTGGAGGAGTATTATAATGGCGTTGTATGAAAAGCGGATTCTGAATGCACTTCTGGACTCCTACGAGAACAGTCTGTTGTCCAGAAAGGAAAATAAGGTGGCAGTGCATATTTCTTTTCCCTTCACCAGGAAGACAACGCCGGAATATTTTGACGAGAGCTCTCTTGCTTATGAGGACATTCACGCCTGTGTCTGGGAGCTGGAGGGCAAAGGCTTCATTGCCGTCCAGTGGAAAAAAGGTAAGGAAAACCATATTCTGCAGAAGGTTTTGCTGCGAGAAGAAAATGCAGAGCTTGTATACAGGTATGTGGGCAGAATCCCTAAAATAAAGCAGGAAAACAGTACGCTAAAGCTTTTGGCGGAATTAAGCGGGGTATATCAAACACCGGCCGCCGCCGCGTTTCTTCAATATCTCACAGCCCGTATCTCGAGCGGCCAGTCGGTAAAGGAATATATTGAGCTTCAGGACGAGCAGAAAATACGCAGGCTGCTCAAGGCAGTATGGGCAGTGGAGACAAACGAAGAAACCTGCTATATCCGGGAGTTTTCCATCCGCCAGTTCGGCGATTCCAAAGAGATGGAGTCTCTTTTGGGTGTGACGGGCAAGGTGTTCCGGCGTTTCGGAGGAAAAGAGGGGGAAGCAGATAACTATGCAATTCTGGCTGACTATTCCATTTACCACACTCCGGACTATGTATATCTGAAGGGCGAGGGGACTCTGTATTTCGGGGAAGATGACAGCACCGGGCTGGAGCTTTCCAGCCTCCGCCAGGGCATTGGCGTGTCCGGAGAGGATATCGCAACACTGCGGATCAAAAGGAAACCAACCACTCAGAAAGTAATCACCATAGAAAATCTCACCACCTTTTTCGGCTGGACGGAGGTAAACAGTATCATTATTTATCTGGGCGGATACCATAATACGGTGAGGCGGGAGCTCCTGCAGTCCATTTACCAACATATGCCCGAGGCCGAGTATCTGCATTTCGGAGATATTGATGTGGGCGGCTTCGAGATTTATGAGGATCTGTGCAGAAAGACAGGCATCAGATTCCGCCCGTATCATATGGGCATTGAGGAACTTCAAAAATATGCCGGATATGCAAAAAAGCTTACCGCAAACGATAGAAAAAGATTGGAGGAGCTGATAAAGAAAAGTGACGGGAATTGCCCGTACATGGAAGTGCTTACTTATATGAAAGAAAAGGGAATGAAGCTGGAGCAGGAATGCGTGCAGAAGTAGAAAAGTATTAGCATTTTACTGTTTGACAGCGGTAAGAAAAACGGCCTAAAGGCTTTGATTTATATGCACCGCTATCAGCCAGCCGGAGAGCGCGTAAAGCTGAACACATTGCAGCTTCGAGATACCGAGATTAGAACTTATGAGGAAAAGATTCATCACCTTGCCGATTAGATGATTTCCATTGATCTGGATGATGGCGTGAAGAAGAATTATGCAATTTTCCAGGATATTTCGGCCAAAATAAAGCAAAGGAGGGATTCGATGGGAGAAAAAATTCATTTTCAAGCAAAAGGAATGCCGCTAATTAAATTTCAAGATGCAGATAGGATTAAAAGTCTACAATCAGGGAAGATTTATGCGAAAACACTTGGATATTATCGTAAAAGAGAAGAAGAAACTGGAGATTGTGAAGTTGGAGACAAGTATGAAGCTATGATTCATATTAACGAAGCCACAATTTATGTTCCTGATACTGGAGAAATGGTTGCTGTTAATGATGATTTGCTAAAAACATCCGAAGCAAACGATTTTGTTTTCTGTATGTTTGGAATAAATTCAAGTTCGGAAAAATTCAGATTCACGGATAAACAAAAAGAAAAAATGCTTTCGTTTGGTGATACGGCATTGATTGTTTTAGACCATGATGAATTTATTCGCAGGGTAAAAGTTGCGGCTGAGCAAGCAGGCTATAAAGTTTATTTCAAACCAGTTCAATACTATAATCCAACTATTGATGATGGAAATATGCTAATTTCATTACTTGCAGGAATGTGGAACATCGCCTTTTGGAAACGTGATTCCTATACTTATCAGCAGGAAGTGAGATTTGTATTTACGCCGGGCGATGAAAATATAGACCATATTGAATTGGATATTGGTGATATTAGCGACATTACAGCAATTGTTACTGCTAAAGAGGCATTATCAGCAATAGTAGAAAAGGCAGTTTCTTCGGAAATAAAAAGTGACTTAAAATAATCAGGTAGTGAATGCTGCCAGGGAGAGCGAGGTGTTATGATGACGATAGAAGAAATTCTTGCAGGAGAATCTAAGAATGTGGAGTTCAAAGAGAGCCTGCCGGAGAAAAGTATCAAATATATGAAGTCAGTGGTTGCCTTTGCAAATGGAACCGGAGGAAAAATCATTTTTGGAATTGCTGATAAAACCAGAGAAGTGGTCAGCTTTGATAAGGAAGATGTATTCAAGAAAATGGATGCCATTGCAAATGCCGTATCAGATAGCTGTGAACCGGCAATTATCCCGGATATTACTTTACAGACGGTTGATGGTAAGACGGTTATTGGCGTAGAGGTTTCAGAAGGCAGACAGCGCCCATATTATATTAAAGCTCTCGGCAGAGAAGGTGGTGTATACGTTCGTGTTGCCGGTACTACCCGCTTTGCTGTGAGTATATGATAAAAGAGCTGCTGTTTGAGGGCAGCAACCGCTACTTTGATCAGGCTTTGTGTACCGGGCTGACTATTACTGATGAAGATATTGATGCTCTTTGCAAAGCCATGAAGGAACAGGCAGTCAAGAATGCTCATAATGAGGAACAGAAAGCATCCATCAAAGATGTTGGCAGACAACAGTTGCGTTCCTGGGGGGTTTTGATTGAGCGTGATGGGAAAGATTATCCGTCCAATGCATTTGCCATTTTGACAGGTTGCGGAGGACTTCATGTTGCAACGCAATGTGGCGTGTTTAAGGGAATGACTAAAGAAGTCTTTGTTGATCGGCGGGAGTACACCGGTCCACTTTGGGGACAAATAGACGAAGCATTTCAGTTTGTTTTGCGAAATATTCACCTGGGGGCTACCATTGTGGGGATTTATCGCCAGGATGTTTATGAAATTCCCCCGGATGCCATTCGTGAGTTGATTATCAATGCAATGGTGCATCGTAGTTATCTGGATCATGGCACGATACAGGTTGCAGTGTATGATAACCGATTGGAAATCACTTCTCCAGGGAAATTGCCAATGGGACAAACCCTGGAGCGTATGAAAGAAGGTTATTCTAAAATCAGGAATGAAGCTCTTGCCCATGCATTTTCTTATATGAATTTGATTGAGCATTGGGGAAGCGGTATTCCGAGAATTATAGGCAAGGTAAAAGCTGCCGGACTGCGGGAACCAGAGTTTATTGGTGGCGAAGTTGATTTGCGTATCAATATTTATCGAGGTAAGGTTAACCTTGGTGACCTTAATAGCCTCAATAATGCCAATAAAGTGCCGGATACTACCGATGAAGTGCCGGATACCTCTAAAAAAGTGCCGGATACTACCGATGAAGTGCCGAATACCTCTAAAAAAGTGCCGGATAATGCTGATAAAATGCCGGATACAATGGAAGGCCTGCCGGATAATGAGCAAGAGCAACAGGTTTATAAATATGTATTGGAAAATGGCTCCATTACAACAGCTAAAGTTGTAGAACTTTTAGGAGTTAAAAACCGTAGAGCAAGAGCCATTTTGCTGGATATGGTTGAAGGCACTTACTTGAGAAAAGAAGGTGCGGCACGAAGCACAATTTATGTGAAAAATACGGAAGGGAGATAATGCAGCATGGATACAGACGAGGTAATACAAGGCTTGAACTGCAGGCTTGATATGTAAGTAGTGCAGTACATTATGGGACACGCTGATATAGGCATTACAATGGAAGTCTTCAACCATATCGCAGAATAGGTGAGAATTGGAAACGAGATTGCAAAAAAGGATGCTTTCCAGGTGGTGTAATATGGAATGTAATTGGTTTAAATGTGGTGTAGTAGCTGTAAAGATTAAAATATTGGAGACGGAAGAAATTCTGTGAAGCCCGAAAAATCAATGAAAACCGGGACGACACAAAATTTCCTCACAAGAATTAGCACTCACCTCTTGACAGTGCTAACAAATAGTGTTATAGTTCGAGTAGAACAAAGAAAACAACAGTATTCCAAAATCAGAATGCTTTCATAATAAAGGAGGAAAGCCTATGAATATCAGCAAATTTACCCAAAAATCAATACAGGCGGTCCAGAATCTGGAGAAGGTTGCTTACGAATATGGTAACCAGGAAATCGAGCAGGAGCATCTGCTCTATTGTCTGCTCACGCAGGAGGACAGTCTGATTCTCAAGTTGATCGAGAAGATGGAGATTAATAAAGAGTATTTTATCAATGTAGTGAAGAACGCTCTGGATGCAAAGGTCAAGGTTTCCGGCGGGGAGCTGCGCTTCGGTCAGTATTTAAACAAGGCGCTGGTCAGCGCGGAGGACGAGGCGAAAGCCATGGGAGACGAATATGTGTCTGTAGAACATATTTTTCTTTCCCTTCTCAACCATCCAAGCCCAAGCATGAAGAAAATCTTCAGCGAATTCGGCATTACGCGGGAACGATTTCTCCAGGCCCTGTCAACGGTGCGGGGAAATCAGAGAGTGGTAAGTGACAATCCTGAGGCGACCTACGACACCTTAAATAAGTACGGCGAGGACCTTGTGGAAAAAGCTCGCAGCCAGAAGCTTGATCCTGTGATCGGCCGTGACGCGGAAATCCGAAATATCGTACGGATTCTTTCCCGTAAGACCAAGAATAACCCGGTCCTCATCGGAGAGCCCGGCGTTGGTAAAACAGCCGCAGTAGAAGGCCTGGCACAGCGAATTGTAAACGGTGACGTCCCCGAGGGCCTGAAGGAAAAGAAAATCTTCGCTCTGGATATGGGCGCTCTGGTAGCAGGAGCCAAATACAGAGGTGAATTTGAGGAACGTCTCAAAGCCGTGCTTGAGGAGGTCAAAAAAAGTGAAGGAAACATCATTCTTTTCATTGATGAGCTTCATTTGATCGTAGGCGCAGGCAAGACCGACGGTGCCATGGATGCAGGAAATATGCTCAAGCCAATGCTTGCCAGAGGAGAGCTGCACTGCATCGGAGCCACAACTCTTGACGAATACCGCCAGTACATTGAGAAGGATGCGGCTCTTGAGCGGCGTTTCCAGCCGGTCATGGTAGATGAGCCGACGGTGGAGGATACCATTTCTATTCTCCGTGGACTGAAGGAGCGTTATGAGGTTTATCACGGAGTAAAGATTACTGACAGCGCACTGGTAGCCGCGGCTACTTTGTCCCATCGTTACATTACGGACCGTTTCCTGCCGGACAAGGCCATCGACCTGGTGGACGAGGCGTGTGCGCTCATTAAGACTGAGCTTGATTCCATGCCCACCGAGCTTGACGAGCAGCGGCGCAAGATCATGCAGCTTGAAATCGAAGAGTCAGCTCTTAAAAAAGAGACAGATAATCTGAGCAAAGAGCGTCTGGAGAATCTTCAGAAGGAACTTGCGGAAATGCGGGATGCGTTTAACACAGCCAAGGCACAGTGGGACAACGAGAAGCATTCCGTGGAAAAGCTCCAGAAGCTGCGCGAACAGATAGAGGAAGTAAACAAGCAGATTCAAAAGGCCCAGCAGAATTACGATTTGGAAAAAGCTGCAGAGCTCCAGTACGGCGAACTGCCAAGACTGCAGCAGCAGCTTGAGATTGAGGAGCGGGCAGTGAAAGACAGCGACCGCAGGCTTGTACATGAGGCTGTGACGGATGATGAAATTGCCAGAATCATTTCCCGGTGGACAGGAATTCCGGTGACGAAGCTCACAGAGGGAGAAAGGACCAAGCTTCTGAGCCTGGAGGACCAGCTTCATCAGAGAGTGATTGGACAGGATGAGGGCGTGCGCCGCGTTACGGATGCCATTCTCCGTTCCAAGGCAGGCATCAAGGACCCAACCAAGCCCATCGGCTCCTTCCTTTTCCTTGGCCCGACAGGCGTTGGTAAGACCGAGCTTGCTAAAACCCTTGCGGAGAATCTGTTTGATGACGAGCAGAATATGGTGCGCATCGATATGAGTGAGTACATGGAGAAATATTCCGTGTCCAGGCTGATCGGAGCGCCTCCCGGGTATGTAGGATATGAGGAAGGCGGCCAGCTTACCGAGGCTGTGCGCAGAAAACCGTACAGCGTGGTGCTTTTTGACGAGATTGAAAAGGCCCATCCGGATGTGTTCAATGTGCTGCTGCAGGTACTGGACGACGGACGCATCACGGACTCACAAGGACGAACTGTGGACTTTAAAAATACCATCCTTATCATGACCTCAAACATTGGTTCTCCATATCTGTTGGACGGCATTGACGCCAATGGGGAAATCCAGCCTCAGGCTGAGGAGATGGTGGTGAATGACCTGCGCGGACATTTCCGGCCGGAATTTTTAAACCGTCTTGACGAAATAATTTTATTTAAGCCCTTGACAAAAGGTAATATTGGTATGATAGTAGATTTGATGGTCAAGGAGCTTGATAAGCGTCTTGCAGACCAGGAGCTTTCCCTGGAATTGACGGATGCTGCCAAGGAGCATGTCATTGAAAATGGTTACGACCCGGTTTACGGTGCCCGTCCGCTGAAGCGTTATCTGCAGAAATATGTGGAGACGCTGGCCGCAAGGAGAATCCTTTCCGGTGACGTTCATGCGGGCGATACCATTGTGCTTGATGTGCAGGAAGGCCAATTTATTACCAGAATAAAGGATGGAAACTGATGATACCCAAAGACCCGGCAATACTTTTAAGCTATGTGAATACCCAGCTTCGGGATTATTACGAATCTCTGGAAGCGCTCTGCTCCTGCAGAGGAATGAAGAAAAAAGAGTTGGTGGAAAAGCTTGCTTCCATAGACTACCACTATGACGAAAACGTGAACCAGTTTATATAAGATGTGAGTAACGATTCCGTAGGGAATGTGGTAACAGTGAAGCTGCTGAACAGTTATAGATGTGAACGAATCAGTATCTGTATACACCCACATAGCCAAGCCTGACAAGCAGGCAGGAGAACAGCTTATTTGTTTTTCTGCCTGCTTTTTGTGTTTTTCAATACGTTATGCTTGAAATTATGGCGGTGTAGTTGTAGAATATAAGCATCTCAAAAAACAGATTGAATCATTATATTATTCCGAACCGGCAGTTCAGCCGTGGGAAATCTTTCAGCCTGAGTCATCTGATTCGGGGAATCATGTCACAATTTCTGTGAGGATATCAAACATAGAACAATGGAATAGGGAGAGGCTATAAGGAACGACTATGGGGAAAAATGATATTATCATGAGCCGTTGGCTGTCCGATAAGGGGCGCTTTGCGGGCTTATTTAACGGCGTACTTTTTAAAGGGAGCAGTATAATCCAGCCTGGAGATTTGGAAGTAGTAAAAGGTGAAGCAGATATCCTGATTGTGGATAAAAAAGGCAAGGAAAAAGCCTTTAAACGATATCGGGATATTGTGATGCGCTGGAAAAGAGGCGTGCAGTTTGTAATATTGGCAAGCGAAAATCAGGAGAGAACACATTATGCCATGCCCGTACGAAATATGCTTTATGACAGTGTATCGTATACAGAGCAGATTGATGAGATATGGAAAACACACTTGCAAAACGGGGACAAATTAACAGAAGAGGAATTTTTGTCTCATTTCAAAAAGGAGGATGTCATCTATCCGGTTATTACTCTGGTATTCTACTATGGAAATAAGCCGTGGGATGGCAGTCTGGATATCCATGGCATGTTTCCACGGGAGTTGGATTTGTCAAGCAGGAAGATGTTAGAAAAGTATGTGCCTAATTACAGGATTAACCTGATAGATGCTATGCAAATTCAAGATACACAAAGCTTCCAAAGGGATTTACAAGTGATTTTCGAGATGCTAAAATATAAGCATGAAAAGCAGCAATTAAAGGATTATATAAATGATAACAAAAGCTTTTTCCAAAAGATAAATCAGGATACCTATAACGCAATCTGTGTATTGCTCAATTCTGAAAAGCAGTTAAAGCACATAGCAGAAAATGGGCATGGTGAGGAGGAGATTGATATGTGTAAAGCATTGGATGATTTATATGAGGACGGAGTCGCGGAAGGAGTAAAAAAAGGAATAGAAAAGGGTATACAAAAAGGAATAGAAAAAGGTATAGAAAAAGGAATAGAAAAAGGAATAGAAAAAGGAATAGAAAAAGGAATAGAAAAGGGAGAAGAGCGTTTGGGCGCGGTTATCCAACTGTTGATTGACAATGGCCGGGCCAATGAGATAAGCATGGCTGCTAGTGATAAGAATTATCGAAAGAGTTTATTTAAAGAATTCAAGATGTAACCATCTGAAAAGCAGTTAAAGCACATAGCAGAAAATGGGGATGGTGAGGAGGAGATTGATATGTGTAAAGCATTGGATGATTTATATGATGAAGGAATAGAAAAAGGAGAGGAACGTTTGAGCGCGGTTATCAAGCTATTGCTCGACAATGGACGGGTTAACGAGATAAGTATGGCAGTCAGTGATAAAGCCTATCGGGAGAGTTTATTTATAGAATTTGATATCCAAAAGGAATTTCCTAAATCCATTTGGCAGTGATAAGGACAGAGGAAGTATTAACTTGTATTTGAGACAAAAATATAAAGAGAACGGCACTACGTGGCAAGATTACTGCGTAGTGCCGCTTTTTTCATACCATAGGCTATATTTACGTGTCACACAGGTTCATTGCTATATCTTAAAGCAGATTATAAAAAACTTAGTCCAACGAACTATTTTACCTCCTTATATCAAAGAAAATACGAAATATAAATCTTAAAAAAATATAAATTTACCAAAAAACACTTGCCATTTTTGTAAAAATGTATATTATATATAGTTAGCCGACTAACTAAAAACACATGTCTGCTGACACAGACATCACGAATCATGGGAGGTGAGAAAGTGCATCCATTTGATTTTGAGAAATATGCAGAGAAGAGTATGCAGGGTCTGATAATGGAGTTGAGCAGGCGATATGCGAGTAAGTGCTTCCATCAGGTCATGGAAATGGGGATTTATCCGGGACAGGTGCCGGTTCTCCGGCTCTTAGCAGATAAGGACGGCTACAACCAGAGGGAGATTGCCCAACATCTGCATATCAAGCCGCCTACGGTGAATGTGACAATCCAGCGTTTGGAGAAGTCAGGCATTGTTTACCGCAAGCAGGACGAGAACGACCAGAGAGTAACAAGGATTTATCTCACAGAGAAAGGCAGAGAATGCATATCCCGGGCTATGGATATGATTACTGCGAACGAGCAATTGATTTTCGGCAATTTCAGTGAGACGGAAATCTGCCTGATGCGCCGGTTTTTCCGGCAGATCATAGAAAATATAGACGCCATACCAGGGCCGTCGGGCGAAGAATGTATGAGGAAAGAAGGATTGGATAAATGCTGAAACTGATGAAATATTTAAAAAAGTCAGCGGGATATATTGTCCTTATTGTAGGACTCCTGTTTCTGCAGGCTTACTGTGATCTTTCCCTGCCGGACTATACCTCGAAGATTGTAAATATAGGTATCCAGCAGCGTGGTTTTGAGGACGGTGTGCCTGAGAAAGTAAGAATGAGCACTATGAAAGCCCTGGAGCTTTTTATGGACGAGGACGCCGGGGAAAAGGTTGAGGACTCCTACAAAGAGGATGGAGAACTCTATATCCTGAATGACGATATTACAAAAGAAACAAGACAAGAATTAAACAGTATCCTGTGCAAGCCTATGCTCATGCTGGGAGGTATGACCTCCGACAGCAAGGAAAGTAAGGCCATGCGTAAGAAGATGGGCATCCCGGAAGACGCAGATCCGATTAAAATGCTGCAACAAATGCCCCCTGAAGCCCTTTCCCAGATGAAGGAAAAGATGGATGAAGAATTGGGCGGTATGTCAGAATCTATGCTCACCCAGTCGGCAGTAGCCTTTGTCAGGGCAGAGTACCAAGCGATTGGCGAGGATGTGGATGCCATTCAGATGAATTACATCAAGACCTCGGGAATCCGTATGCTGCTTATGGCACTTCTGATCATGCTAGCCGCCGTCAGTGTCACCTTCCTGTCTGCGAGAGTAGCGGCCACCCTTGGCCATGACCTTCGTGACGGTGTTTACCGCAAGGTTATCAGTTTTTCCGGTAAGGAGTACAATAAATTCTCTACGGCCTCCCTGATCACCAGATGTACCAATGATGTGCAGCAGGTACAGCAGGTGATGACAATGATGTTCCGGATTGTTTTGTATGCGCCGATTATTGGAATTGGCGGTGTAATAAAGGTGTTACAGACCGACTCGTCCCTCACGTGGATTCTCGCTGTGGCTGTGGCTATGATTTTGCTGCTGGTATTTGTTCTGTTTAAAGTCGCCATGCCGAAAGTTACCATAGTACAGAGCTTGATAGATAAACTGAACCTGGTTTCCAGAGAAATCCTTACAGGTATTCCTGTAATCCGTGCCTTCAGCCGGGAGAAACACGAGGAAGAACGGTTTGAGGAGGCAAACGCCAAACTTACCAAGACCAATCTTTTCGTAAACCGATGTATGATGTTAATGATGCCTACCATGATGATAATCATGAACGGTGTGTCCGTACTTATCGTTTATTTTGGAGCACATGCAGTGGATAACGGAACCATGCAGGTTGGAAATATCATGGCAATCATACAGTATGCCATGCAGATTATCATGGCCTTCCTAATGATTACCGCGATGTCCATCATGCTCCCAAGGGCAAATGTGTCAGCCCATCGTATCAACGAGGTGTTGAAGACCGAAAGTAGTATAATTGACCCGGAACAGCCTGTTAAGCCTTCTCAGGACGAGATGGGAACAGTGGAATTCGACCATGTGACATTTGCTTATCCTGATGCGGACGGTAATGTACTCACTGATATCTCCTTTAAAGCACACCGTGGCGAGACTGTTGCCGTAATCGGCAGTACAGGAAGCGGTAAGAGTACACTGGTAAATCTGATACCCAGGCTTTTTGATGTAACAAAGGGCTCAGTACGGGTAGACGGTGTAGATGTACGGGATATGACCCAGAAGGATTTAAGAGACCGACTGGGATACGTTCCTCAGAAGGGAATCCTCTTCTCCGGCACCATAGATTCCAATATCCGCTATGGTAAAACAGATATTTCCGAAGCCGAGGTTAAGGAGGCTGCTCAGGTGGCCCAGGCTACAGAGTTCATCGAACAGAAATCCGCCGCTTACAATGCACCCATCTCCCAGGGCGGAACCAATGTTTCGGGAGGCCAGAAGCAGCGTTTATCCATAGCAAGAGCGGTAGCCAAGAAGCCGGAAATCTTTATCTTTGATGACAGCTTCTCGGCTCTGGACTTTAAGACGGACAGCAATCTACGTAAGGCTTTAAAGGAGTACACCAAAGAGGCCACTACCCTAATTGTGGCTCAGCGTATCAGTACGATTTTACATGCTGACCAGATTATTGTACTGGACGATGGACAGATGGCTGGTATCGGCACACACAGGCAGCTTATGAAGGACTGTGAAGTTTATCGTCAGATTGCAATGTCTCAATTATCAGAGGAGGAATTGGCATGAGTGAGCAGAGAAGAAGAGGCCCCATGGGGGGCCGCGGACACGGAATGCGTCCGGTGGAAAAAGCCAAAGACTTCAAAGGCGCAATGATTAAACTGTTCCGTTATATGGGACGTTACAAGATCCGATTTGCAATCATGTTCGTGTTTGCAGTGGCAGGTACCATCTTTACTATAGTGGGGCCGAAGATTCTGGGAAAAGCCACTACAGAAGTGTTTAATGGTCTTCTGGCTAAGATTAACGGTACGGGCGGGATTGATTTTGCAAAAATTGTTACCATACTATTGTGGACGCTTGGATTATATGTGTTAAGCGCATGCTTTACCTATGTCCAGAGCTATGTTATGACCGGAATTTCCAATGATGTGTCTTATAGTTTAAGAAAAGATATATCGAAAAAAATGAACAGGCTGCCCCTGAATTATTATGAGAGCCGTACGACAGGAGAGATTCTCTCCAGAGTGACGAATGATGTGGATACCCTGCAGATGAGCCTTAACCAGAGTATGACTCAGCTTATCACCTCCGTGACCACTCTGATCGGTGTTCTGGTGATGATGCTCTCCATCAATGTATGGATGACACTGGTGGCACTTTTGATACTTCCGGTATCCATGGTCATCATTAATATGGTGATGAAGCGCTCACAGAAATATTTCCGTGACCAGCAGAGATATCTGGGTGATGTCAACGGACAGATAGAAGAAAACTTCGGCGGCCACAATGTAGTAAAGGTGTTTAACAAAGAAAATGACGTACTGGATGAATTTGAAAAGGATAACCATAAGCTTTACGAATCAGCGTGGAAATCCCAGTTTTTCTCCGGAATGATGATGCCGATTATGCAGTTTGTGGGGAATCTGGGCTACGTAATGGTTGCGCTTATGGGAGGTATTTTTACCATCAAAGGAGCAATCGAGGTGGGCGACATCCAGTCCTTCTTCCAGTACATCCGCAGCTTCACCCAACCTATCCAGCAGATAGCCCAGGTGACAAACCTGCTTCAGTCCTCGGCCGCAGCATCCGAGCGTGTATTCGAGTTTCTGGAGGAACCTGAGGAGGATCAGAAGGTGGAGAATCCAGTGGATATCCACGGGCTTTCCGGGGATGTACAGTTTGAGCATGTACAGTTTGGCTACAACCCGGACCGCATCATCATCCACGATTTTTCCTCGGATATCAAGGATGGGCAGAAAATCGCCATCGTAGGTCCCACTGGCGCGGGCAAAACTACAATGGTGAAGCTTCTGATGCGTTTCTATGATGTAAACGGAGGCGCGATCAAGGTGGACGGACACAATATTAAGGACTTTAACAGAAGCCAGCTTCGTGAAATGTTCGGCATGGTGCTCCAGGATACCTGGCTGTTCTCAGGCACGATCATGGAGAATATCCGTTATGGCCGGCTGGATGCCACAGACGAAGAGGTGATTGCAGCGGCAAAGGCTGCCCACATTCACAACTTTATCATGCAGCAGCCCGGCGGTTACAATATGATATTAGATGAGGAAACCAGCAATATTTCACAAGGCCAGAAGCAGCTTCTGACCATTGCCCGTGCTATCCTTGCGGACAACAAAATATTGATTCTCGACGAAGCGACTTCTTCAGTAGATACCAGAACCGAGATGAGAATCCAGAAAGCTATGGATAACCTGATGAAGGGACGTACCAGCTTTGTCATCGCACACAGACTGTCCACGATAAAGGACGCTGATTTAATATTGGTGATGAAGGACGGTGATATCATAGAGCAGGGCAGCCATGAGGAGCTTTTGGCTAAGAAGGGCTTCTACGCAGACCTTTATAACAGCCAGTTTGAAAGAGCAGAGGCTGTATAAACAATGAGCAGAGGCTGTACAAACGAAAGAGCAGAGGCTGCATAGACACTGTATACACATAAGAAAGGGATACAAGAAATGAAGCTTGTACGAGACAATATCCCCCTTGATAAGGAGTTTCCGTTCCGGATCAGCGAGGTGGTTCTGGACCACGAAAACAGCAGCCCGGAAGTGTTTCACTGGCACAGCTATTTTGAAATCACCTGTGTACTTGAGGGCAAGGGACATTATTTTGTCAACGGCCAGGAGTATACCATGGACGTGGGGGATATCATCATATTCAACAATGTGGAACCACACGGATGGAAGCTTTTGTGCAATGACATGCACCTGCTTGTGATGGTATTTTCCCCTGAATTTGTGGCGGAAAAACTGAGTGTTTTTGACTCCGAATACCTCAAGCCTTTTGTGGAAAGAGGAAGTAATTTTAAGAACCGCATCGGCAGGGAGGAGCCTCTCAGTCATGAGATACGTAAGGGTATCCGCGAGATAAATAAGGAGTGGGAGGAGCGTCAGGAAGGCTATCCGCTGATGATCAAGGCAAATGTTCTGCGCATACTCACTATGCTCATCCGTACCTATCAGGATGAGACGAAATCCGGCGAAATGCTCAAGGAAAAGAAGAATGCCATGAAGCGATTGGAGGAAGCGTTTGCCTATATCAATGCGCATCATTGTGAGAAGCTTACCCTGGATGAAGTAGCTGCCTCGGTGTTCATGAGCTCCAATTATTTCTCCTCGTATTTCCGGAAGGTGACCGGCATCAGTTTCAGTGATTACGTGACCCGGCTGCGGATTATCCATGCCCGGGAGCTGCTGCGCGATACGGATAAAAGCGTGACGGAGATTGCCCTGGAGTGCGGCTTCAACAATATATCGAATTTTTACCGTCTCTATAAGAAACATGTGGGCAAAGCACCCGGGGAAGATAAGCAGAAATAACTGCAGTCCGGAGTATTCCTGGTAAAAATCATAGCAAGAAGTGAAAATAGTATAAAATCTGGCGGAAATATGCCATAGACACAGAAAAGCCCTGATGCTACGATGTGAAAAAAAGATTGCCTGTTTTTTCAGGCGAGAAGAACATTCACATTGCTGCCAGGGCTTTTTGTGTACAAAAATAAGGAGCTCGGAATATTTTAGAATCGCGGACATTAGGATGAGCGGGTATATTTCAGAAGTACGGTGATTACAGGGTGTTATCGTCTATAATCACACTGCTTGGGCAGATTTCATGGCGAGGATTTTGGCACGTGGTTCGTACATGCTTTAATGGTGGCAGGAGAATGGCAGCAGGAGAAGAAAGGATGGAGAAAATGGCAAAAATTACAAAAACCAACACATATTTGGAAATCGAGGCTGGCGGGGTGGTACAGCGTCTTATTCCGATTACGGAGGAAATCATCCGCTGTACAGCAGCAAAAAAAGAGGTGAATACCGAAGCAGAGTCCTTGATCATAGAGAAAAAGGATTATCCGACAGTGAATTTTACGATTGAAGAGAGCGAAACTAAGGTTATTCTGAAGACCTCCAAGATATGGGCCGAGGTGGGTTTACATACAGGTGCGATAACCTGGCGGCACAGTAACGGCACCCTCTGGCTGGAGGAAAGAGGAAAAGAACTCACAGAAATCGATGTGGTGAAATACACCACCGGCGGAGAAGAACCGATCATCAAGCGTGTTAAAACCGTGGACGGAGAGAGGAATTTCATACAGAATCTCCAGGAAGAAGTCTGCCGGAAAGCGTTTCGCGCACGTCTCTTTTTCCACTGGCAGGAGGATGAAGAAATTCATGGTCTGGGCCAGGCGGAAGAGGGAATTTATAATTACAGAGGGCATAACCAGTACCTTTACCAGCACAATATGCGCATCCCCATGCCTGTTTTTACCTCCACTCAGGGGTACGGAATCCTGGTGGACTGCTGTTCTCTTATGACCTTTAATGATGAGGGAAAACAGTCGTATTTGTTCCTGGATACGGTGGACCAGATTGACTATTATTTCCTTGGCGGAGAAACGATGGACGGCATTATACGCGGATACCGTTACCTCACCGGTAAGGCACAGCTTCTGCCTAAATGGGCGTACGGCTATGTGCAGTCGAAGGAGCAGTATTATACAGACCAGGAGCTGGTGGACATTGTGAAACATTACCGCAATCTCGAGGTGCCTCTTGACTGCGTGGTCCAGGACTGGAACACCTGGGAACCCGGTAACTGGGGCGAAAAAATCGTAGATAAATCCCGTTATGGAAACCTCAAAAAATGTATGGATGAGATACATGATATGCATGCCCACACCATGGTTTCCGTATGGCCGAATATGAATGCAGGCGGTAAAAACCATCAGGAATTTTTTGATGCAGGTTACCTTTTAAATGACTACTCCACCTACGATGCCTTCAATGAAAACGCCAGAGAAATGTATTGGAAGCAGGCAAAGGAAGAGCTGTTTGACGGCGGTTTTGATTCCTGGTGGTGTGATTCCACAGAGCCGTTTTCCGGTCCTGACTGGGGCGGTGAAGTAAAAAAGGAGCCCTGGGAAAGATTCGTTCTTGTAGGAAATGAACACAAAAAATATTTGGATGCAGATAAGGCAAATGCGTTTGCGCTTATGCATGCGAAAGGCATGTACGAGAATCAGAGAAAAGACAGAGACGACATGCGTGTGCTCAATCTGACCCGTTCCGGTTATGCGTCCGGGCAGAAATACGGTGCCATGCTTTGGTCAGGTGATACCTGCGCATCCTGGGACAATTTTAAGATTCAGATTGTGGAAGGACTGAATATGGGACTGAGCGGATACCCGTACTGGACATTGGACATCGGCGCCTTTTTCACAGTCGATGACAAGTGGCAGAACCGCGGCTGCGGCTGCAATACCAATCCCAATCCACTGTGGTTCTGGCAGGGCAAATACAATGAAGGTGTGAAAGACAAGGGTTACTGTGAGCTTTATACCAGGTGGCTTGAGCTGGGCGCTTTCCTGCCTATGTTCCGTTCTCACGGCACGGATACACCAAGGGAAATCTGGAATTTTGGTGAAAAAGGAAGCATGTTCTACGATGCCATTGAGAAGTTCATCAAGCTTCGCTATCAACTGATGCCCTACATTTATTCTATGGCAGGAGCAGTGCACTTTGAGGATTACACCATGATGCGCAGTCTCATCTTCGACTTCCCACAGGATAAAGAAGCGCGTAGAATCGAGAATGAATTTATGTTCGGACCATCACTTCTCATCTGTGCAGTTACAGAGCCTATGTACTATGAAGTGGACAGTGTGGAGATAAACAGGGAGAAAAAATGGACATGCTATCTCCCGGACGGCTGCCAGTGGTATGATTATTGGACAAATGAACGCTATGAGGGCGGACAATATGTGACAGTGGACGCGCCAATCGACAGAATGCCGATTTTTGTGAAAGCAGGAGCTATCCTTCCGACAGCGGAGGGTCTCCAGTATGCAGAGCAGAAGCCCGAAGCGCCGATGAAAATCGTGGTGTATCCGGGAGTAAACGGAAGCTTTAAGCTGTATGAGGATGAAGGTAATAATTATCATTTTGAGCAGGGCGCTTATGCGGTGACAACCTTCCACTGGGATGAGGAAAACCAGCGCCTCCTGGAGGAACCACGGCAGGGGTACTATCCGGGAATGCAAGAGCTGAAATATACGGTGCAGGTAATCGGTAGATAGATGAGGAATGGAAGATAGATAGAGAAATCCGTTTGAGAACCATATCTTTTTTCTATACATTTCCTTCAATTTAGGTTATAATCTATCAGATAGAATAAGAAATATCCAAGCTGGAAAGCCTGGAATTATGTGAATTGTCTGATAGGAGGATTTATTATGATTATTACAACGACACCAACCGTAGAAGGAAAAGTGATTCATGAGTATAGAGGAATTGTGTTCGGCGAGGTGATTTCCGGAGTTAACGTGATTAAGGATTTTGCCGCAGGCCTCAGCAACTTTTTCGGAGGACGTTCCGCTTCCTATGAGCAGGAATTAATGCAGGCCCGGGAAGAGGCACTCAGAGAGATGGAGCAGCGTGCCGGGGAGCGGGGAGCGAACGCGGTAGTAGGCGTAGACATTGACTATGAGGTGCTTGGCGCCGACAACGGCATGCTGATGGTAACTGCCAGCGGTACTGCTGTGGTTGTAGGTTAGAGGATTTATGGCCGACAATAAAAACGGCAGGGAATACCTTGCCTATGTACTGGAAAAACTGAAAGAACGCATTCGTGAGATCAGTCTCTCTATAGCAGAGGGAGAGAAAGAAATCGAGGGTATGCATGAATACTACTGGGAAAATTACACAGAAATGGACCAGTACGGATATGAGGACTTTGACAACCGCCAGGCACTTCTTCACCAGATTAACGCCAATCAGGAACAGCTTAAGCTTAAGCAGCGCTTCCGCAAGATGCTGGACGCGCCTTTCTTCGGGCGGGTGGACTTCTGCTTTGATGGTGAGGACGAAGCCGAGACTTTTTATATTGGTATCGGTAATTTTGCCGAGAGTACGGGGCGGGTGCCTCTTGTGTATGACTGGCGTGCGCCCATAAGCGGGTTGTTCTACGATTTTGACAAGGGGCCGGCATCATACGAAGCACCAATGGGTGAGATACGTGGAGAGATAGCCTCCAAATGGCAGTACAAAATCCGCGGCGGCAGGATGATTTACGAGTTTGAGAGTGATGTAAAAATCGATGATGAGATTCTGAAAGCGGAGCTCGGCAGCCACGGAGAGGTACAGCTTAAGAACATCATCCGTACCATCCAAAAGGAGCAGAATGCCATCATCCGCAACACCAAAGACCGTATCATGGTGATTCAGGGCGCGGCGGGCAGCGGAAAGACCTCTGTGGCGCTCCACCGCATCGCCTACCTGCTCTATCATGACAGGAAAAATCTGAAGTCCTCAAACATCCTCATCCTTTCGCCGAACAGTGTGTTTTCTGATTATATATCACACATTCTGCCGGAGCTTGGGGAGGAGAACATCCGGGAGATGAGCTTTGACCTTTTTGCTTACCGCCAGCTTACGGACACAGTGGCAGATTGTGAAGATCGTTATGATCACATAGAGAAACGCCTTTTATATCCGGAACTCCCCAATACCTGGGAGAAAAAGCAGTCCCAGGATTTTGTGAACCGTCTGGAGCGCTTTGTCACAGAGTTGGAGGACAGTTTGATGAATTTCCGGGACGTGGAGTATCGTGGATTTGTCAAGACGGAATCCGAGCTTATTGAGCTGTTTTATTTTAAATTCATGGATATCCCCCTGCTTTCCCGCATGGAGGCAGTGGCAGAATATTTTATAGATGAAGTGGAAACGCTCCGTGACAACGACCTTCCTGAAGAGGAGCGTGAGGCTCTTACAGAAAGATTTATGAATATGTACGAAACCAGGGATTTGTATGTTATCTACAATTGGTTCCTGGAGAGTGAAGGATATCCTGTGCTTCCCAAGGTGCCCCTTGAAAAACGCAAGCTTCTCTATGAGGATGTATATCCGGTGTTATATCTCAAGTACCGTCTTTTAAGACAAAAGGAGCACGGTGGCATTAAGCACTTGGTAGTGGATGAGATGCAGGATTATTCCCGGCTTCAGTATCTCATCATCAAGAAGATGTTTTCCTGCCGTATGACCATTCTCGGCGATAAGGCCCAGACAATGGAGGAAAAACAGCAGGATGTGCTGGACTTTCTGCCAAAGATTTTCGGGAGGGATATCCGCAGGATCATTATGAATAAAAGCTACCGTAACACCATGGAGATTGCCGCTTATGCAAACCGTCTCACGGGAATCACGGATATGGATATTTTTGAGCGTCACGGAAGCCCTGTGGAGGAATCTGAGTTTGCGGGGATGGAGGAGGCCTTGGAAGAGGTGCTCTCAAAGCTGAGGCTTGGAGATGAGGAATATGAGACAGCAGCTGTGATTTTTAGTACACAGCAGCAGGCGGAAAAAGCAGCCCGGCTTCTTAAAGAAAAGCTTACGGATACGGGCTTTGACACGGAAAACCGATTCACCTACCTGCACCGCGACAGCTCTAATTTCCGCAAGGGACTCACAGTGACTACCTTCTATCTGGCAAAGGGGCTGGAATTCGACCAGGTATTTGCCCTTTTTCCGGCCAGGGATGACAGACCGCTCATCCGCCAGGCGAAATATATTGCAGCAACAAGAGCGCTGCATGAACTTCATATGTACGAAATATAAAGCCGGGATATCCTGCTGAATGGTTAAAAATCAGGACGCCGTGCTGTATGATTAAAAGCTAGGATGCCTTGCTGTGAGATTAAAAAAACGGGATGCTCTGCTGTATGATCAGCGGGGCATCCCGGCATTATTTTGTATCTAAGAATATGAAGTCAGGAGCCCCGCTATCATAAGCCTTCCCCTGAATATCCAGGCCTTACTTCGAATGCCCGGATTTTTCTCTCAAATAATCACTCGCTCATCCCTCTGTACTCAAACGGACTTTTCCCCGTCTGCTTCTTAAAAATCCTGCTGAAATACCCCTGGTCGTGATACCCCACCATCTCGCCAATCTGGCGGATGGACAGCTCCGGGTTATGCAGAAGCATCTTCTGCGCATGGGACATACGCAGATTGATGATATATTTGCTTGGCGTGCAGTCGTACACCTGGCAGAAAATTTTCGTCAGATAGCTGGGACTGTAGTTGAGGTTATTGGCAATCAGGTTCAGGTTGATATCCTGCGCATAATTCTCCACCAGAAAATCCTTGAGCAGGTCGGCAATCTGCGCCGGAGTCATCCTGGTGGTGCCAAGATTAAAGACCTCCTCATAATTTGCCTTGGTTATCTGGAATTCCTTTTTGATTTTTAAGAGCACGTTTTTCAGCTCATCAGGGTCCACCGGCTTAAGCAGATAGTCGGATACCTTGAGGTTGATCGCACTGCGCGCGTACTCAAAGTCCGAATACCCGCTGGTAATGATAAATTTCGTGATGGGAAATTGCTCGCGCACCTTTGTGAGAAGCGTAATCCCGTCCATCACCGGCATACGGATATCCGTGATCACTACATCCGGCTCCAGCTTTTCAATGAGCTCATAAGCCTGGCTGCCCGTCTGCGCCTTGCCCGCCACCTCAAAATCCGGGTCCGCCTTCTGGATTTTCGTGATGAGGTTATTTAATAACAGCTCCTCATCCTCGGCCACTACGATCGTATATTTCATCTCATAAATTCCTCCGCTTCTTCATGGAGATACCGGCCAATGGAGACAATACCATGACCGTCCGCAGTATTTCCATATGTAAAGATTATATCATCTTTGCAGAAAAGTTTCCACCGCAGATAAACATTCAAGGTGCCTAAACCATTGATTTTCAGCTCCGGCATTCCGGGATTTTTGACAGCCTCCTCAATGTTCCGGGTAATCTTATCAATGGCCTCCTGTGTGAAGCCGTTTCCGGTGTCGCACACATCAATCTGCCAGTGGTCCTCCTCAATGTATCCCCTGACTGTGATGTGCCAGGGCGGTACGCAGTCGGATCCGTACTTGATCGCGTTTTCCACAATTGGCTGGATGATCAGCTTGGGAACCGTCTCCTCCAGCAGACGTTCGTCAATATCAATGGTGTAATTCAGGCTTGTCTGGTAGCGCACCTTCATACAATAGAGATACTTTTCTACATAATCGATTTCCTCTCTGAGCGGAACGGTGGTTCCTGCAGTATTAGTGATATAACGCATGATTTTAGAAAGATTCCTGCACATTTTCACCACCACTTCGTTATCGCCGTTCTCTGCAAGAACCATAATGCTGGAGAGGGAATTGTAATAAAAATGCGGGTTAATCTGTGTTTGCAAAGCCAGGGTCCGGGATTTCACCTCCTGCTCCTTGGCCTCCATAAGCTGATTCATAGAATCCTTCAGATTGTCGCTCATGTGCTGGAAAGCTTGGTAAAGCTCCTCCAATTCGTTGACTGACACCGGATAGGAGGTAGCCTTCTCCTGTCCCAGTGTGTCCAGCTCAAGCCTCTGTATGATATGCTTCAAATGCTTGATGGGCTTTACCAGGGAGCGTGAAAGCCGATATGACACAAAGGCGGAAACAAACAGGAAAGCCGCAACCACTGCCAGCAGGATTTTCAAAAGATTATACACAGGAGCCAGCACTGCGGATTCCGGCTGCACAGTAAGGAACGTGTAGCCCGTGTATTTGGACACTATTTTGGAAGCGTATTCGTTTGTCTTGTTTATAGGACTTTGAAACGGCAGTTTGGAATCCGGGATAATGGCAGAACTGAAATACTTCTCAATGTCTGCGGCTTTTTCTTCGGTGACCTCGTACGGATACACCAGGCCGCCGTCCTTGTCGAAAATATAAACACTGGCTGCATCGCCTTTGTTCTTCTTCTCATAAGATATTACACTTTTGAAGATGGATTTGCACTGCTTGACCGTCTCAATGGCGCCTACCGGACGGCCATACTGGTTGAAAAATGAGCGGTACAGTGAGAGGAACCATTGCTTATACTTGGCGGACTTGGAGTAAATGTCCGTGTTATAGGGCTTGGTGATGATTTTTGAGCCTTCAAGCTCCCTGGTCTTGTCAATCCATTCCATCTGTGACTCGTCTGCGTTTTTCACCAGAGTGGAAAGACCTACTTGTAGCACACGGCCCGAGTAGTCATATAGATTAATCTGGTCCGCTTTAATCTCAGTGCCGCTTATGGAGGTGAACAGGTCTGCCATGTCAGAAAGCATACGGTCTGAAATAGTCAGTTCAAAGGACTGGTCAAGCACGCTTTTTGACATGTTGCTGTAATTGATGTTTACGGAAACTGTGTCCAAATTCTGGATGGCAGCGTCCACCTGGGTCTGGAAACTGGAATTCAGGGTGTTCATTGCCTGTATCTGGCTATCGACTAATTGTCTGGACACAAATACGTAGAAAAAGATAGCAAACGAAAAGAGAACCAGGCATGCCAGTGACAAATAAGCCAGGAACAGCCGGGTCTGCAGCTTTGTCTGTTTCAATTAAGGTGCCTCCTTCACGGTATAACTATTTAAGTGTTCTCATTATACCATGGTCACTAAATTCGGCTCCGCCTTATTAAGTGTCCAGGTATATGTCTCACTAAACTCGCCTCTCGCCTTTGGCTCAGGCTCGTTAAGTGTTCTAATTATACCATACCGGCTCCCTTTATAAAAAGCACAAACTTCTTCCAAGCTTCTTTTGGCTAAAATAGTCAAAAAGCACAAGAGAACTTTGTGAAAAAAGTACATGTGTGTAAAAAAAGTACAAAATCTAACCCGGAATGTCCATGGATTCCGTGAGTGTTGTCTGGTACACTAATTTCAACACAAAAGTTCGTAAACACGAGAACTCGAAAATAAGGAGGAAAAGTAATGAAAAAAAGATTTTTGGCAATTGCATTGTCAGCAGCTATGGCAGCTTCCCTGACAACCGGTATGGCAGCAACTGTATCCGCAGCAACAGAGGATTTCGCAGGTGAGGAGCTGAGCATCCTTGTATCTGCAGGCTGGATGGACAACCGTTATGATGAGACGATTGCACGTTTTGAGGAAACCTACGATGTGACGGTAGACTTACAGACAATCCCGGCTGATCAGTATATGGATATTCTTCAGTCCAAGCTGTCCACAGATTCCTGCGCTGACATTTTCTGGATTCAGTCCAATCCGTTTGCGATTGAGTCTGTAATCGTTGACCCGGAAAAATACTGCATCGACTTCACCGGAGCTGAGTGGGAGGAGAAAATCCCGGAGGCACGCCGTGCAGCATGTAAGTACAATGATAAATTGTACGGCCTGCAGTTATGGCACAACTCTCCTGAGTATGTAATGCTTTATAATAAAACTTTATTTGAAGAAAACGGCTGGAACGTACCTACTAACTATGAAGAGATGAAATCTCTTTGCCAGGAAATCCTTGACGCAGGAATTACACCATGGTTCATGCCGGGTGCAGACGGATGGCAGCATCAGCTTGCATTCTTCCAGATTGGCGGATGCTATGAGGAAGCACAGCCTGGTTTATATGATGCATTGAACAACAATACCGCAACCTTCGCAGACAATGAGAAGATGCTTGAGGTACTGAACCAGTTCAAAGAATTCTCTGATGCCGGCTACTTCGGAGAGGACTGGATCGGAACAGACTCCACAAATATGTCCAATGAGTTTGGCGACAGAAACTGTGCAATGGCACTTGCAAACTCCAGCTTTATCAAACAGATTCAGGAAGATACAGGTACAGAGGATGAATTCGGTTTATTCCTTGAGCCGCTTGGCGACAATACATACTTCCCGGCAAGCCCGGCAGGCCCGACCATGTTTGGCTACAACGGAACTGAGCATCCGGAGCTTGTAAAAGAATTCTTTAACTTTGTGACAACCACCGAGAGCTTACAGGAAATCCTGGACAATTCCCCTGCATACACCAACATTCATGCAAATGATGATGCAGTGGAACAGCACTGGCTGCCTGAGGAAGAAGAGTTTATGAACAGCATTCCTGAGGATAAAATGGCTATCTCCGTACTTCAGAACGGCACCAAATATACCAATGACTACTGGAATAATTTCGGACAGGATATGGTTGCATTCTGCCTGGGCGAGATGGAAGCAAATGATGTTCTGAAAAACATGGACACCAACCGTGCGGAAGCTGCTAAAACTACAGGCGATGAAGCTTGGAAATAAGCTTACGAGGCTGAACAGGCACAAATAACAGACAAGCAGATGATAGTGCGGAGGAATTTTCCTTCGCACTATTTATTCCAAGGCATGCAAGGACAGCCGCTAAATACCGCGAAGGTCCCCATCTGCCGCCACGAGAGGAAAGGGAGGTGCTTCTGTGAATAAAAAGAAGATTTATCCACAGTGGTTTTTGATCGTACCATTGGTACTGTACATCGTATTTTTCCTGCTGCCCAGTGTGATGGGCGTGGGCTACTCGTTCACAGACTGGAATTCCAGGAGCGTTGTGAACGGCACACATTTTGTAGGGCTTCAAAATTACATAGAAATATTCGCATCAGATAAGAATTACCTGGACGGCATCGGGCATACCTTGATGTTCACCATCGTATCAAATATCATCAAATTGATTCCGGCGCTTTTGATCGCCATCATGCTCCAGGAGGGACTCAGGGGAAAAGGCTTTTACCGTACCATGCTTTACCTGCCGTCCATTCTTCCGTTTGTGATCATTGGTCTGATTTTTAAATCCATCCTCAATTATAACAATGGTCTCCTAAATGCACTTTTAGAGGCTTGCCAGCTTGGATTTTTAAAACAAAAATGGCTTTCTGATTTAGGTATGGTATGGAAATCTATTTTCGGTGTGGACGCCTGGAGAGGCATCGGTTATGTTATGACCATCTTCCTGGCAGGTTTGAATACCATTCCTAAATCCTATTATGAGGCAGCACAGATTGACGGCGCGAATTTCTGGCACAGACTGCGCTATGTGACTTTGCCTATGATGACAGGTTCTATTATGATCAATCTGGTTTTCGGTATCACTTATGGCTTGAAGGTATTCGATATTATTTACGTACTTACAAACGGCGGCCCGGGACATGCCACAGAGGTACTTACCACCTACGCGTTCCAGCTTTATTCCAGAGGCCAGTACGGAATGTCCACGGCGCTCAATACCATACTTTTGGTGATCACGGCGATCGTGGGAGTGTTTATTGTTAAGACATTAGGAAAACAGGAGGTACAGCAATGACAAAGAAAAGAATCCAGTCCGTTATCAAGCATATTGTCTGTATCCTGCTCTGTATGACCGTTATCGTGCCGTTTTATATGGTATTGATCAACTCCTTTAAATCCAAGGCGGACGCGGCGAGAATGAACCTTTCCCTGCCAAAGGAATGGCTGTTCAGCAATTATACAGAGGTTATTGAAAAAGGAAATCTGGTACAGGGCTTTATGAACAGCTTGCTCTATGCGCTTGTGGCAACTGCCCTTGGCGTGGTACTCTGCTCCATGGCGGCCTTTGTTATGTGCAGAAAGCGTACGAAGTTAAATGTATTTTTATATTACTTTGTGCTCTGCGGTTTATTCTTCCCGGTGAACTACGTTACTTTAGTTCGTGTGCTTTCCACGCTACATCTGAATGATACGCGTCCGGGTATTATATTGGTGTTTACCAGTGCCATGATACCTTTCTGTGTATTTACAATCCGAAACTTTATCACCTCGGTTCCCGTGGAGCTTGACGAAGCAGCGGTCATCGACGGCGCGGGACCGGTAAGCCTGTTTTTCAGGATTATCATGCCGCTTCTGAAACCGACCATGGTAACCTGCTTTATCCTGCAGTTCATGGGCGTGTGGAGCGATTTCCTCACTCCCTTATACCTGTCAAGCAAGAGTAAGCTCTTTCCTATGACAATGGCAGTATATCAGTTTTTTGGAAAAAATAAAAACTACTGGAACTATATTTTTGCAGATATCGTCCTCACCTGTATTCCTGTCATCATTGTGTACATGATCGGCCAGAAATATATTGTAGGCGGTATGACTTCGGGCGCAGTGAAGGAGTAAATATGGAGTTTACACAAACAAAACCAGCATCCCGCTTCGGAGAGGCATATCCTGTGGGAAATGGACAGATGGGAGCCGTGGTGTACGGCTCCTTTCCTGTAGAAAAGCTGGTTCTGACTGAGAATACATTTTTTAGCGGGCGCAGAAGCAGCCAGAACAATCAGCCCGGGGCAAGTGAAGCCTTTTATAAAATGCGGGAGCTGCTGAAAAAAGAAGATTACGCCGCGGCACACAACGAAGCGGAGAAATTCTGCGGTGTGCGCGGAGATTATGGGACGAATCTTCCGGTCGGAAGCCTGATGATTACTTTTTATGAGGAGTGTGGGGCGGCAGGTAGAAGCAGTGTATCAGATTCCGGCAGTGACAACGTGCCGGTTTCCGGGGTGGGCGGCACGCCGAATAACGATGGGCCGGAGTTTTATGAACGAAGTCTTGATTACCATGAAGGAATTGCCCGCAGCTCTTTTTGTCTGGGGCAGACGAGGGTAAATACAGAAACGTTTGCTTCTCATCCTCATCATGTTCTGGTATGGCATATGGAAAGTACTCATCCCCTTGACATGTCCGTGGGATTCCAGCCATATCATGACCATGGCAGAGTGGACCCGGCAGACAATGGCTTTCTTTATCTTGCGCAGGCAAGGGAAACCGTGCATTGTGATGAACCCTGCGGTGTCACGCTATATGGAAAATGCGAAGCGGTGACTGACGGCAGTACGGTTTTTGAAGCCGGAGAACTAAAGATAAGCCAGGCGTTAAGTGTCACCTTATATCTTATATGCACCACAGATTACGAGCAATTAATGAAATCTACACACGAATCTACATGTGTAAAATCACAAGCCCATAAAAAGTTTGAAAAAAGTGTGCGTACCATGTTTGGAGAAAAAAGTCAGGCACTGCGGGAAATTTCTTATGAAGAAATCCGTTCCTTCCATATAAAAGATATGATAAGCCTCATGTCCAGAGTGGAACTCGAACTGGAAGGGGAAAAGGCCGGTGAAGCAGCCGCACTTTTTCAATACGGCAGATATCTGCTTTTGTCCAGCTCGCGTGAGGATTCCGTGCTCCCGGCCCATCTCCAGGGAATCTGGAATGATGATGTGGCGTGCCGCATTGGCTGGTCCTGCGATATGCATCTGGACATCAATACACAGATGAACTATTGGCCTGCGGACGTGACGAATCTGCCGGAGACAATGCTTCCGCTGCTTTGTTATATGGAGGCGCTTGCGTCGGCGGGAGAACAGACGGCAAAAGAATCCTATGGATTGGAGGGCTGGGCTGCGGAAATTGTGTCAAATGCGTGGTGCTACAGCGCTCCGTACTGGGCGGTGCCGATTTCTCCGTATCCCACCGGAGGAGTGTGGCTTTTATCACAGCTCTGGGAGCATTGCCGTTATACAAATGATATCCGGCTTTTGCGGGACCGGGTGTATCCGCTTATGGAAGGAGCGGCGAGGTTCTTTTCCGGGTATGTGTTCGAGGGTGAAAACGGTGATTTAACCTGTGGTCCGTCCATCTCCGCAGAAAACAGTTTTGTGAGCGGAGAAGAGAGCTATCAGGTGAGCAACGGATGTACTTATGAGCTTACAGTAATCCGGGAACTGTTTGAAAACTATCTGCAGATTACAGAAAGCCTGGAGAAGGCGAATTCCTTATGGCAGGCCATGGGAGTATCAGAAGGTGGCGATGGAACCTGGCAGCCGGACATCAGTCTTGTGGAAAAGGTGCGCTCTCTTGTGGGGAGACTGCCCGGATTCCGGGTGCTGAAGGATGACTGTCTGGCTGAGTGGAGTCATGAGCTCCCGGCTGCGGATGCGCAGCACAGACATACAAGCCACTTATTGGGACTTTTCCCATTTGCGCAGATTACACCTGAGGAAACACCGGAGCTTGCTGATGCAGCCGAAAATACCATTAAGGCTAAACTTACACCTTATGAGCAGTGGGAGGATACTGGTTGGGCACGTTCTCTGCTGATTCTTTATGAGGCCCGTCTCCATCACGGAGAGGAAGCCTGGTTCCATGTAAAAAGTATGCTGGAAAATCTGCTGGAGCCAAATGGAATGATCTACCACCCGCCCACGAGAGGGACGGTCTTTGACGATGATTTTGGCCACGTGTATGAGTTGGACGGGAATACTGGACTCACTTCCGGTATTGCGGAAATGCTCCTGCAAAGCCATAAAGGGGTCTTGAGGCTTCTGCCTGCGCTTCCGCCGAAGTGGCACAGCGGGCATGTGAAAGGCCTTCTGGCCAGGGGCGGCATTTCTGTGGAAATCCGCTGGCAGCAAGGCAGGATTACGGAATTTATGCTCACCTCCGCATGCAGTCAGGTATGCACGGTGGATTATGAGGGGCGGACGGAGAGGGTCAGCTTGATAAAGGATCAGACTTATAAGCTGTTTAAGCGCAGCGTAAGGTTGTAACCATAAAGAAGCTTCATAGTTATATATTACAGAAATTTTACAAAGGCCGGGAGCATTCCTGGCCTTTTAAAGTTGTGTTTGCATATCCGATACCTGTATTTTCCATCTAAAATGCGGGAAAAATGGGTTTATTTACCAGAAGTTATTAAGTTTTTTTGATGAGTGGTGAAAATTTGCGGCGGAAAATGTATAATTATACCCCAAACTAGTTTATAATAATTTCATAGGAATTCACAGGAATTTCATATTCCGTATTGGAAATTTCATTGACAGATTTGTAATAAAATTGTAAAATATACTAAGGGACTGTAGATGATTAATCAAGGAGGATATTATGAAGAATAAAAAAATATTGGCGATATTAGCATTGACTGTGACACTCTCAGGTGCTATGACAGCCTGCAGCTTTGGCGGTGGCGATCCGGATGACCAGGAAGTAGTAACGGTCACACCTACTCCGGAACCAACCAAGGCACCGCAGCCGACACCGACGATTGTACCACAGGATTTGACATATACTTCAGCGGATAAATCAGTTTCTATTAAGCTTCCCGATGCCACATGGGCTAGAAAAACAGATGAGTCTGGGATGCTGAGTTTTGAATCACCTGACCAGGGCAAGATCCTCATTCTTCACGGAGAAGGCGCAGATCAGATGGAAGCGGCTATTATTCCCAGCACTCAGGATATGGCTGCGACCTTAGAGAAGGCTTCCGACATGGAAGAGGGTACAGATTTTGAAATCCAGAATTATACAGCGAATGATGTGAATGGTGTAGGTGTATACTCCTACACGGTGAAATACTCTAATAAAGAGAAGAGCGGCGGATATGCATATGTGGTAAATAAGGTATTTGCCAATGATAATGAGTATTATACTCTTACTGGCTCTGTAAAGGAAGACGGCGCACTTGATAAGATATCCAAGAGTATCGGATCCTTTAAGATATCCGGTGACTCTACGCTTAAAGGCGCTGCCAGCGGACAGGATGCAAATGCCAACGGCGGAAATGCGGACGGCAATGCCAATGGCGATGGTGCGCAGGGCGGAGAGAATTCCTCCTCGGGCGGTTCTCAGGGCGGCTTGAGCGAAGATGCACTGAGCGATACCAATCAGACAAGAACGATCTACCGCAACTCCGACGGACAGCCGCTGGTGATCACTGCAGACGGTAATGGAAACTGGGTGGATGATAACGGAAACACGTATGACTTTGTTACCGATGAGGATGTGTACGACCAGGACGGCGTGGATTATTACTACCACGGCGAAGCCGCTGACGTTTACTATATGCCGGTTGATGGAGGCAGCGACGATTCCTACGATGAGGATTATGAATAAGTAATTATGAATAAGTGATTATGAATAAGTATTTATAAATAAGTAATTACGAGTAAGTAATTATGAATGAGATAATTAAGATTATCAAGAAAAAACAGCCATGCATTATGCACGGCTGTTTTTTCTTGTAAGTGGAGGCTTAGTTATTTTGGGTGAAGCGGAAAGGTTTTGATTAAATTGGTTTTCTTACCGCATTGTCATAAAAGCGGAAATAATCCGGGCGGTGCCGGGACTGCGTATATTCAAACATAACACCGTCGCTGTTGTATGTCTGGCTGCTCACAACCGCCATACAGTTATAATCCTCGGCGTTCATATTCAAATATTTTTCGTCAATCTGTGTCATTTTTTCCACTGTCATGATCCTCTTGCTGTTTACAATGGTCATGTGCAAGGTATTTTCCAGATATTCATAAATAGACTTTTCCGCAATTTCCCTGGTGAGGCCGGGAACCGCCTCTTTCAAAAAATAGTTGTGGTTCAGAATCAGCGGCATGTCATCTAAATAGTGCAGACGCTGGATATAATAAATCTCAGCTCCGACCGGAAACCCTGTGTACTGGGCCTGCTTTTCATTAATTGCAAACTCGGTAAATAAGAGCACCTTTGTAACAGGCCGGCGGCCGTTTCGTACGGCGGATTCCCGGAAGCTTTCGATTTCTCCTATGGTAAAGGCGGTCTGCGCTGCGGGCTGATAGATATTGCGGACGCCTTTTCCCTGCATGGTCTGCACATAACCGTCGGATACCAGGCGGCTCACAGCCCGGCGCAAGGTGTTGCGGGAGCAATGATAGGTCTGGATTAGCGTGTTTTCCGAGGGTAGAAGCTCCTGATAAGCAAACACATTGGTTTCTATTTTTTGTTTTAAATCTTTATAGATTGTTTCATATATTGCTTTTGGCATATTTTTTACCTCACATTAAAAGATTGCAGCATCAGACGCCCATAAATGAACAGGCAGGCTTGTCCGCCTGTACCGTTGCGTTGTCCATAGGAATCCCAGAAATAAAATTCTTGAGAAATCCCCATAGAATCCCTATGAAATCCCCATGAAATTCTCATAGAATCTCTATGAAATCCTCATAAAGGTATTATAGGAATAGAGAACCAAAAAGTCAATAACTTGTTTAAACAAATATTACTCAAAAGGTATTGACATGTTCAAACAAGTGTGATATAACATGATTAAAGAACATGTTTAAACAAGTTTGGAGCTCAAGGAACAAGTATGGAGATTAAGTGGAGGAATTGAAGGATGGGAAAGTATGCAGAGGACGCAAAAGAACTGCTGCGTCTGATAGGCGGGAAAGAGAACATTGCCGCAGTTTCACATTGTATGACGAGAATGCGTTTTGCTCTGGTAGACCCGGCGAAAGCAGATGTGAAAGCAATTGAAGCAATGAAGGTTGTCAAAGGAAGTTTCACACAGTCCGGGCAGTTTCAAGTGATCATCGGCAATACGGTGGCTGATTTTTACAACGATTTTGTGAAGGCTGCGGGAATCGAAGGAGTATCCAAGGATGCGGTGAAGCAGGCGGCGAAGAAAAACCAGAATGTACTGCAGCGGATCATTACCGCACTGGCGGAGATTTTTGCACCGCTGATTCCGGCGATTATTACGGGCGGTCTGATTCTTGGCTTCAGAAACTGTATTGACAGCTTGTATCTGTTTGAAAACGGAACAAAGACTTTGTGCGATATCAGCCAGTTCTGGTCAGGCATTGACAGCTTTTTGTGGCTAATCGGTGAAGCAATCTTCCATATGCTTCCGGTCGGCATCTGCTGGTCAGTGACAAAGAAGATGGGCACGACCCAGATGCTTGGTATTGTTCTTGGACTGACGTTAGTGTCCGGGCAGCTTTTGAATGCATATGCAGTGGCAGGAACAGCGGCGGCAGATATTCCTAAGTGGAATTTCGGAGGATTCCAGGTGAATATGATTGGTTATCAGGGACAGGTGATTCCTGCAATTTTAGCGGCATTCACGCTGGTATATCTGGAAAAATTCTTCCGTAAAATTACGCCGCAGGTAATTTCCATGATCGTGGTTCCCTTCTGCAGCTTGTTGTTGTCTGTAATAGCCGCACATTTTGTCTTAGGTCCGATTGGCTGGAAAATCGGAGCGGCAGTTTCCTCAGTGGTATTTGCCGGAATCACCGGGACGTTTAAGGTTGTGTTCGGAGCTGTGTTTGGTGTTGTGTATGCACCGCTTGTCATCACGGGACTTCACCACATGTCCAATGCCATTGACTTACAGTTGATTGCGGATTATGGCGGAACCATGCTGTGGCCTATGATCGCACTGTCCAACATTGCGCAGGGCTCTGCGGTTCTCGGAATGATCTGGCTTCAGAAAAAGAATCCGGAAGCACAGGAAGTAAATATTCCGGCATGTATTTCCTGCTACCTTGGTGTGACAGAACCTGCAATCTTCGGTGTAAACTTAAAAAGAGGCTTCCCCTTTGTCTGCGGAATGATTGGTTCCGGTATCGCTGCAGTTGTATGTGTGGCGACGGGAACCACGGCAAACGCCATTGGCGTGGGCGGTATTCCCGGCATCCTTTCTATTCAGACACCTTATATGGCATCCTTTGCCATTTGTATGCTGATTGCTTTTGCAGTACCGTTCCTGCTTACCGCAGTTGTGGGAAAGAAACGTTTACAGGCAGACAAAGTAAATGAGACAGTAGAGCTCTCAGAGATCGCAGCCGGAGCAGGCGCGAGTGCAGTCGCAGGTGTAATGGCGGCTGGCGCAGGTGCAAATGCGGCGACAGGTGTAACGGCAGCCGGGGCAGGTGCAAGCGCGGCAGATTGTATAATGGGAGCCGGAGCAGGCACAAGCACAGCAGTGGGAGTCGGGACTTCTGCAATTCCGGAAAAATTAACGGCGTTTTTAGCAGGAAAAGTGATTCCTTTAGCGGAAGTCGGGGACGGTGTTTTCTCAGAAGGGATTATGGGAGACGGTATGGCGATCATTCCGGAAAATGAAACCCTGTATGCACCGGTGGACGCAGAGGTTGCAGTATTGATGCCGGAGTCGAAACATGCATGTGGATTAAAGCTGGATAACGGGATGGAAATTCTGTTACATATCGGAATTGATACGGTAGGCATGAATGGAGACGGATTTGAATATCTGGTAGAGGAAGGGCAGAAGGTCAGCGCAGGAACACCGCTCATCAAGTTTGACAGGGCAAAGATTAAAGCAGCAGGCCACCCGGATGTTACGGTATGCATTGTTACAGAGGAAGGAAACGCGCAGGATATTCAATTCCATACAGGAATGAATGTGAAGGTAAACGAGACAACAGTAGCGTCTTTTAAATAATAACAACGTCAGAGGCAAATGAAGATATCGGTAGCAAATCGTGGTGCCCGGAGCGAATTAAGATGTCAGGAGCAAATCGTGGCGCCGGGAGCGAATGAAGATATCGGGAGTGAATCATGATACCAGGAGGTATAAAATGACAGATTTCAGTGATAAAGTAGTTTATCAGATATATCCCAAGTCTTTTCGGGATACCAATGGGGATGGTTTCGGAGACATCCCGGGAGTGATTGAAAAATTAGATTATCTGCAGGAATTAGGCGTGGATTATTTGTGGCTGACACCGTTTTTTCCGTCACCGCAGAACGATAACGGTTATGATGTGGCAGATTACTGTGCGGTGGATCCCAAGTTTGGGACAATGGCGGATTTGGAAGCGCTGATCAAGCAGGGAGAAGAAAGAGGAATCGGGCTGATGCTCGACATGGTATTTAATCATACCTCTACAGAGCATGAATGGTTCCAGAAAGCCCTGGCAGGAGAGGAAAAATACCAGAAATATTATATTTTTAAAGAAGGTACCCCAGACCATGCCCCTACTAACTGGCAGTCGAAATTCGGCGGCCCTGCGTGGGAATATGTGCCGGGCTTAAAAAAATGGTATCTCCGGTTGTTCGATGTAACCCAGGCGGATTTAAACTGGGATAACCCGGAGGTGCGTGAAGAGTTAAAAGCTATCCTTCAATTTTGGAAAAACAAAGGCATCCGGGCTTTCCGGTTTGATGTGATTAATCTGGTTTCTAAGCCAGAGCTGATGGAAGATGATTTTGAGGGAGACGGACGGAGGTTTTACAGCGATGGCCCCCATATACATGAGTATTTGAAGGAACTGGTAAAGGACGCAGGGATTGAGGACTTTGTGACAGTAGGTGAGATGTCCTCCACCTCCCTTGAGCACTGCATCCGCTATTCTTCACCCAAAGAGAAAGAGCTTTCTATGTGCTTTAATTTCCATCATTTGAAAGCGGATTACAAGGATGGGGATAAATGGGCGCTTATGTCCACGGATTATCAGAAATTAAAAGGACTCTTTATAGAATGGCAGATGGGAATGCAAGAGGGAGGCGGCTGGAATGCACTGTTCTGGTGTAATCATGACCAGCCCCGCATTGTGAGCAGAATGGGCCACGAAGGTATTTATTGGAAAGAATCCGCCAAGCTGCTGGGAGGCATGATCCACTTTATGCGGGGAACTCCATATATTTACCAGGGCGAAGAAATCGGAATGCTCAATGCCCATTATCCTTCCATAGAGCAGTACAGGGATGTGGAAAGCCTGAATTATTATCGGATTCTTCTGGAACAAGGAAAAACAGAGCAGGAAGCGCTTGAGATTCTGGCCGCCAGATCCCGGGATAACAGCAGGACGCCCATGCAGTGGAATGGAGAAACGTACGGTGGATTTTCCGAGACGGAACCGTGGCTTCCTATGGCTGCGAAGTTCAGGGAAGAAATCACAGTAGAAGCGCAGCAAAAAGACAAAGACTCCGTTCTTGCCTTCTACAAAACCCTGATTGCCATGAGAAAAAGGTATCCGGTCATTGCAAAAGGAGAGATTTCTTTCCTTGAGACAGGGGCGGACATGGTGCTGGCATACCGGAGAACCTTGGGAGAAGAGCAGATTGTGGTGTTGTGTAACCTTGACGGAAAGAAACAGAAAGTAAAAGTGTTCGGGGAGTGGAGCGATTATAGAATATTGCTGGAAAATTATGAGAACCGGGAAACAGCTTTGAAGGAAGAAACATATACAGAAGAAATGTATACAGAAGAAATGGGCACAAAAGAAAAATGTACAGAAGAAATATATACAATGGAACCGTATGAGTTTATGGTTCTTGGGAATGTGAAGGATTAAATATCAGCTTAAGCAGCAAGCTGGATGATTGCTTACAGACTGTAAGGGATATGAGCCTAAATATATTTCAATAGGAGGAAATCGAACATGAAGAAATTTGAATATATAATCAAGGATGAAGTAGGTATTCACGCAAGACCGGCCGGGATGTTGGTAAAAGAGGCAAAGAAATATGAGAGTAAGATCGTAATCTGCAAAGACGGAAAAAAGGCTGAGGCAACCAGACTGATGGCAGTTATGGGACTGGCTGTGAAGTGTGGAAATACGATAGAGGTGGAAGTAGAAGGAGCAGATGAAGATACCGCCTTTGAGGCAGTGAAGGCTTTCTTTGAGGTGAATTTATAAATTTCAGTGCGAAACGGAGCTGAATGGCTGAAAGTTGTTTTTTATACTTGTATATTATCCGGACTGGGATTATAATAGAAAAAAAGCGTGCACGAGTACGCTCTTATCCGGAAAGGAGCAGGAAACAATGCCGGTAACATTGCAGCAGATTGCCGAGGCGGCCGGAGTGTCCAGGGGCACTGTGGACCGCGCTTTAAAAAACAGAGGAAGAGTAAAGCCTGAGGTCGCTGATAAAATAAAGAAAATTGCGGAGGAACTGGGCTATCAGCCAAGTCTTGCCGGACGTGCACTCGCCATGGCCCGCAGGAATGTGAAGATTGGAGTGATCCAGCAGTCAGCCCAGACCCCCTTTATGCAACAGGTATATGAAGGCATTCTTGCGGCCAAGCAAGAGGCTGAGAGCTTGGGTGGTAACGTGGACGTATACCGTATTAATGGTGTGGATGCGGGCCGGGTGCTGGAAATCATGGAGGAGCTTAAGGATAACGGAGTATCGGGAATTGCTCTCACGCCTTCTGAGGATACCATGCTGAAAAAAACAATAGACACCTTTGCCGGGGAATATGGGATACCGATTGTAACCTTTAACTCTGATGTGGAGGATACAAAGAGGCTGTGCTTTGTGGGGCAGAATACAGTGCAGAGCGGCCGAACGGCTGCCGGGCTGATGGGCGAGATTACAGGCGGAGCGGGAGAAGTGGCAGTAATTTCCGGTCATAATTCAAATCCGGCGCTTAATAACCGAATCAAAGGTTTCTGCCGGGAAATCAGCGGTAGTTATCCTGATATTAAGCTGGTTAAGACCAGATATTCCTATGATGATGACTGGGTGGCTGCGAAGATTGTGGAGGAGCTGCTTCTGGAGCACCCCAAACTGAAAGGAATCTATATTACGGGCTCCACGGTCAAGGGGATTTGCGAGATGCTCCATAATCTGGGGCGTGAGACGGAGATCAAGGTCATTGCCAATGATTTTCTGGAGGAAAACAAAGAGTGGGTGCGAAGCGGAGCGCTCAATTTTCTCATCGGCCAGGATTCCTATGTTCAGGGATATGAACCGGTTATGATACTGTTCAAGCTTTTGCTTGAGGACGAGCAGCCCGGATCCTCCGACAGGTATACAGAGATTGTCATAAAAAACAAATATAACCTGTAAGCAATGCCAGCTTCTGAGGGCATGACTATTGAAAAAGAGAGCGCAAGCTCTCTTTTTTTGAGCGTGCGTGCGATAATGTGCTCCTAATAAGATAGAAAAAGACAAAATTTCGAGGATATAGATTAATGATGTCGAATAATTTCGATGAAAAATCAGTATTGAGTTAAATAATAACTACGTGCACGCAATTAAAATATAAGACGACATACCGGAAAACGAAACTGTAAATATCAAACTTGCACAAAATCAATGCTTCAACTGGCATAAAAACACAACTAAAACCCAGCGATATGCACAAAAATATTGTTAAAAACATGACGTATAGCAAAAATGAATAAAAATCACAATGAAAAATTGTACGTTCTCCCAATTGCGTTCGCGCGCACGCAATGATATGATAGGACCATCAAGAAAAGCAATACAAACCAAACAGACATGTCTGACAGAGAAGACAGCACCAAGAAATATAAAATTAGAAAATCAGAAAAAATCAAAAACGGAGGTAATGAAAATGTTAAGAGTAGGAGTTATCGGATGCGGCGGAATGGGAAGAGATCACATCAAAAGACTTACAGACAAAATCCAGGGAGCAGAGGTAGTTGCTGTGTCGGACGTATTTGAGGAGAGTGCAAAGCAGGCTGCGGCAATCTGCGGAGCGAAGGTGTACACAGACGGGAATCAACTGATCAATGATCCGGATGTGGACGCAGTGTTCATCGTATCCCCGGGCTTTGCCCATGTGGAATCTCTGTTGGAGGCAATCAAGGCCGACAAGAGGATTTTCTGCGAGAAACCACTGTGCACCACTGCTGAAGACTGCCTGAAGGTAGTGCACGCAGAAGTAGCTGCCGGAAAGCACCTGATCCAGCTTGGATTTATGAGACGCTACGACAAAGGCTACATGCAGGTAAAGGAAGCGCTCAAATCCGGCGAATACGGCGAACCGCTGATGCTTCACTGCACACACAGAAATCCTGAGGTGGGCACAAACTATACCACACCGATGGCAGTACATGATACCGCAATTCATGAAATCGACGTACTGCACTGGCTTGTTGACGACGAGTACGAATCCGCACAGGTGATCATGCCCCGCGTCACGAAATATTCCCACTCCGAGTTAAACGACCCGCAGATCATGCTGCTTCGCACCAAAAAAGGTGTGTGCATCGACGTCGAAGTATTTGTAAACTGCAAATTTGGTTATGACATCAATTGCGAGGTCGTATGCGAGGACGGCGCAATCAAAATGCCGTCACCAATCTACCCATCCATCCGCAAGAATGCAGCCGTAGCTACAACAATCGACACAGACTGCTTCGTAAGATTCCAGGATGCTTATGATAAGGAAGTCCAGGATTGGGTAGACGCTGCAGCACAGGGTGTGATCAACGGACCAAATGCATGGGACGGCTATCTGGCAGCAGTTACCGCGGACGCTCTTGTAAAAGCACAGGAAACAGGCGCGGTAGAGTCGATTCAGACCGCCGTAAAGAAACCGGAATTTTACTGCTAATATTATACTGCTGATATTATACTGCCGATATTACACTGCTGATATAAAAGACAAAATCAAAAAGATAAAATAAAAAAGAATATGATACTATCATAATAGGAATAGATGGAGGAGATTGAAAATGAAGCTTGGATTCAATGAGGCAACCGCACTGGAGTGCAAAGGACAGTCACTGCTGGCTGATATGGAAATGTGCGAGAAATACGGTTTTGATTATATTGAGATTCGTTTTGATTGTGTAAGAGATTATTTAAAGGAGCATACCCTTGAGGAGCTTGCAGACTGGTTTGAGAATCATCACCTCAAGCCATGGGCTTACAATACCCTGATTTTCTTTAATCAGAGGGATGAGGCCGGAGAAAAAGAAATCGATGATGAGGTGGACTTTATCCTCAAGGTTTCCAAAGCGATCGGCATGAAAATGCTCATCACCGTTCCCAGCTTTGATGTGAAAGACAAGAGCGTGGGTGAAATTAAAGAGGAGGCTGTGAAGCGTCTCCGCTATTTATCGGACAAGGTGGGCGCAGACATGAAGATTTCCCTGGAATTCTGCGGTGCGCCAAACTGCTCCATCAACCAGTTCGGCACAGCGTATGATGTGGTGAAGGCTGTTGACAGAGACAATGTAGGTGTGACCGTGGACACCTTCCACTTCCATGAAATGTGCTCTAAATTAGAGGAGCTGGGGGCTGCAGACGGAAAGAAAATCTTTGCCTACCATCTCAACGACTGTGAGGACCTTCCGCTTGGCTCCTGCGGCGACGACAAGCGTCTGTGGCCGGGAGAGGGCGTCGTAGACCATGCCGGAATCGCTGCTGCACTTAAGAAAATCGGTTTCGACGGAGTGTGTACGATTGAGGAATTCCGTCCGGAATATTATTCGATGACACATGAAGAAAACGTGAAAAAAGCAGCACAGGTGACAAAGGCATTCGTAGAAAAGTATTTCGGCTGCGAATAAACCTTCGGAGAAATAGGAAAGGGACAGGGCCGGATGCAATGTCCGCCCTGTACATAGGGTGATGATATGATGAATGGAGGTATCCCCGAGCTGCTGAATTTTAAGCAGAAGGGAAAAGATATGAATGAATTCATCAAGGTTCCCATGTCGGAGAAGCTGGCTTACTGCTTCGGTGACCCGGCCTTGACCTTGATGTATACAATGACTACCACACTGCTGATCTACTTCTACACCAATGTGGTGGGAATCTCGGCAGGGGCTGTAGGTATGATCATGCTGCTCTCGCGGGTGTTCGACGGTTTTTCCGACGTACTCATGGGCACGATCATTGACCGCACCCACTCGAAATACGGCAAGGCCAGAATCTGGATACTCCGTCTGGCTGTACCCTATGCCCTGGCAGCGGTTTTGCTCTTTACCATGCCGCCCATGGGAGATATGGGAAAGATCATCTATGCATTTGTGACTTATAATATAATGAATACTGTGGTATACACCGCCATCAGCCAGCCCTTTCATGCACTTGGGTCCCTGATGAGCCGTGACCGCAGAGAGCGCGATATCATCTGCAACATCCGCATGGTTCTCTCCATCACCGCCAGTATGGTGATCACGGCGTTCACCCTGCCGCTGATCAATCAGGTGGCAAAGGTGATTGACAACCAGCAGGCAGCCTGGATCATCGTGACTGCGGCCTATGCAATTGTTTCGGTGTTTGTACTTTTGAATACTTATATGTCCTGTACGGAGCGTGTGCACGCGGCCAAACAGGAAAAAGAAAATGTTCCTTTCTGGAAAGCGTTCAAGGTTACGGTGACAAACCGCTATTTCCTGATCGCATTAGGACTGATGATTTTCTATACTGCTTATCAGATTATCATCGGTACGGACCTTACTTATTACTGCCAGTATGTGCTCAATGACGTGGACCTGGTAATGCCCCTCTCCGCTGCGGAAAAAATCGCAACGATCGTTGGCATTGCCATGCTTCCGAAAATTCTCCCAAAGTACGGCAAACGGAATCTGATCTGCGCCGGATGCCTGCTTGGAATTACCGGCCAGCTTATTTTCCTGCTGAATATTACAAGTGTGCCTCTGGGCGTCGTTACCTGTATTATGAGAGGCTTTGGAATTGCTCCCTTCTACGGTGTGCAGTATTCCCTTCCAAGTGACGCCATCGAGTATGGCCATTGGAAAACCGGCGTGCGTGTGGAGGGCCTGATGTTCTCCTCCATGAGCATGGGCCAGAAGGCCGGCTCCGGCTTTACCTCGGCCATCATGGGAGCAATCCTCTCTATGGCAGCTTTTGACGGCCTCAAGGCCACAGCAGCAGAGCAGACAGCATCCGCAATCACCGCAATTAAAACCTTCTATCTATATGTGCCGATTGCCATCTGGGTGATCATGTTTGTGATTGCTGCCTGCTATAAGCTGGATAAAATGTATGACAAAATGATGCGCGAGCTGATTGCCCGTGAGGGCAAAGAGCGGCCGGAGGAAATCGCCGTGGCGCCCCGCTCCGACAATAAGATCAATATTGCAATCGGGCGTGTTTACGGCAGCAGCGGCAGACAGATTGCCGAGGAGCTGTCCGACAAGCTTGGCTGCCGCGTCTATGACAGACAGATCATCTGCATCCTGGCCGAGAAGCTGGGCATGGAAAATGCGGATCTGGAGGAAGTACAGCGCTATCTTGATGCGTATAATTACGGCGGCACCGAGCCTGCATTTTCACCTTATGCTTATCCGCAGGCAGGAGTTGCAGGAGATTTAAGCCCTGTGCAGATGTTTGAAGCCCAGTGTCGGATCATCCTTGGACTGGCTAAGAACGCACCCGGAATTTTCCTGGGAAGATGTGCAAACTTTATACTTGCAGAACAAGCCCATACCTATTCCTTCTTCCTCTATGCAGACGATGCTTACCGCGAAAAGGAAGGGCTTGAATATTATGGACTAAGCCTTGAGGACTTAAACCGCAAAGATGAACAGCGGAATGAATATTATCAGCGCTTTACCGGAATGAGACGTGATGATCCGGCCAACTACGATATGGTGGTCAATGTCTCCAAGACCGGAATAGACGGCGCAGTATCCATGATTCTCGAATATGTACATAATAAAGAAGCAAAGACAGAGGAGGAGCAGCATGATAAATAAAGATAAAGTAAGGCTCGGGATTGCCCCTATTGCCTGGACAAATGACGATATGCCTGACCTGGGCAAGGAAAATACCTTTGAGCAGTGTGTGAGCGAGATGGCGCTGGCTGGATTTACCGGCTCAGAGGTAGGCGGAAAATATCCCACAGATACCGCAGTGCTGAAAAAGGCACTTGATCTGCGAGGAATACAGATCTGTAACCAATGGTTCTCATCCTTCCTCATCTCCCGTCCCTTTGAGGAGACGGAGAAGGAATTTCAGAAAGCTACCGATTTCCTAAAAGCAATGGGTGCCGGAGTGATTGGAGTTTCTGAACAGAGCTACAGCATCCAGGGCAAGCTTGACCAGCCTGTGTGGGAAGGAAAGTATGTGATGAATGATGAGGAATGGAAGCTTCTTGCAGACGGACTGAACCGACTGGGGAAAATTGCAAAAGACAAGGGAATGACCCTGACTTTTCATCATCATATGGGCACCGTAGTACAGACAGAAGAGGAAATTGACCGCTTCATGGAAATGGTGGACCCGGAGCTTGTGTTTCTGCTTTTCGACAGCGGACATCTCTCCTTTGCCGGGATTGCCCCGGAGGCTGTACTGAAAAAGTATGTGAACCGCGTGAGACATGTCCATCTCAAGGACATCCGTAAAGAGATGGTAGAAAAGTCAAAAAAAGAAAGCTGGAGTTTCCTGAAAGGTGTGCGTGAGGGCGTGTTTACCGTACCTGGTGACGGAGATGTGGACTTTGGTCCGATTTTCCGTATCCTAGAGGATGCTGGCTATGAAGGCTGGGTAGTTGTGGAGGCTGAGCAGGATCCGGCGAAGGCAAATCCGCTGGAGTATGCCCTCAAAGCCAGAAAATATATAGCCTCACAGACCGGATTATGAAATGGAGGAATCGTCATGAAAATAGCATTTGATGTGGATGTTCTTGCAAAGCAAATGGATATCAACCGCATGGTACATCAGGTTGCTGACTGGGGCTACAAATATATAGAGCAGTCCCCGCACCCGAGAATCAATCCTTTTTATAAGCATCCGCTTTTTTCAAAGGAATGCGAACAGGAATACAGACAAGCCCTGAAGGAGACTGGTGTGGAGATATCCTCTTTCATCGTGGTCTACCGCTGGTCCGGCCCCACGGAAGAACAGAGACAGTTTGCGGTTGCGAATTGGAAACGGATGATTGAGATTGCAGTGGACATGGGCGTTCAGGTGATCAATACAGAGCTTTCCGGGGACCCGAACCAGCAGGAAATCTGCAATGGTATGTGGTTTAAATCTATGGAGGAGCTGCTCCCCATCATTGAGCGGGAGGGCATCCGTGTGGAAATTCAGTCCCATCCCTATGATTTCTGCGAGCTGAATAACGAAACCTGCGACATGGTCAAGTCCTTCCGTTCCAAAAACCTGGGATATGTGTACTCTTCACCCCATGGCTTCTTCTACGATGAGGGTAAGGGAGATGTGCGTTCCATGCTCCGGTATGCAGGAGACGAGCTTACCCATGTGCTCTTTGCGGACACCTTCAATCAAACGCTCGACTGCCGTTACATCGCAAATCCCCCGTGGCTGAACGGCAGAGGCAAAGCGGATGTGACCATCCACCAGCACCTCGCTATGGGAGAGGGCGATGTGGACTTCAACGGAATCTTTGAGACGCTCAGGGAGATGGATTTTGCCAATAAGCAGATTAAGCCAGACGCGCCGAAAACAGGCGGCGACAACATTGCCTGTGTATCTATGTTTGGCTTCCCTGAGAAAATGGCAAAACAAGCACCTGAGGCGAGGGAACGAATAGAGCGAGAGCTCTTGTGATATTATCCAGGGCATGACTTGCAGCCCGCAGAAAATATGATAAAGTGTTCTTGAAATATAATACTTATTTCCCAGTTGTAAAGGGCGGTCGTAAATATACGGCCGCCCTTTACGTAGTTTAAGCTTCAACCCCTCAAAAATTTTTGCAAGATTTCTCTGTCTATGGTATGATGTAGTCCGGAGGAAATGACATGGAAGCATATGGTGATTTTGCCAAAGTTTACGATATATTTATGGATAATTGTAATTATGAGGATTGGGCGGCCTACATTCGGGAAACACTGATAAAAGACGGGATTTCCGACGGACTTGTGCTGGAGCTGGGTTGCGGCACGGGTACAATGACTGAGCTTTTAAGCGCTGCCGGATACGATATGATCGGTGTGGACAATTCCGAGGAAATGCTGGCGGAAGCCATGGAGAAACGCATCGCTTCCGGGCACGATATCCTCTATCTGCTTCAGGATATGCAGGAATTCGAGCTTTACGGTACTGTGCGGGCAGTGGTGAGCGTCTGTGACAGTCTGAATTATATCATGGAAGAAGAGGAGCTCCGCCAGGTATTTTCCCTTGTAAATAATTACCTGGACCCGGGCGGGCTTTTTGTCTTTGACATGAATACGGTTTATAAATACCAGGAGCTGCTGGGCGACACCACGATCGCGGAGAACCGCGAGGAGGGCAGCTTTATCTGGGAGAATAGCTTTGACCCGGAAACCGGCGTGAATGAGTATGAATTGGCCTTGTTCCTGCCCAGGGAGGACGGGCTTTATGAGAAGTGTGAGGAGCTTCATTGCCAGCGCGCATATCCCCAGGAGGAAATCTGCCGGCTTCTTGCCGAGGCGGGGCTTGCGCTTGTCAGTGTGTATGACGCGTACACCTTAAATCCCCCGGCGCCGGACAGTGGCCGTTTAACCTTTATTGCAAGAGAAAAAGGGAAAGACAGAGAAAAGCAAAAGAACAGAGAGACAGGAGAATAACATGAGTGACTATATTGTAAGAGCTATGGCTGCGGATAACCAAATCAGGGCTTTTGCCGCAGTCACAAGGGATGTAGTGGAGACAGCGAGACGTGACCATAATACCAGCCCGGTGGCTACCGCGGCGCTGGGACGCCTTCTCACAGGCGGGGCCATGATGGGCGTGATGATGAAAGGGGAAAAGGATATCCTTACCCTACAGGTTCACGCAGGAGGACCGCTTCAGGGAATGACCGTCACCGCAGATTCAAAAGGGAATGTAAAAGGTTATGTGGGAAATCCTAATGTATGCATTCCTGCCAACAGCAAAGGTAAGCTTGATGTGGCCGGAGCTGTGGGTGTTGGTTTTATGAACGTGATTAAGGACTTGGGGCTCAAAGAACCATATTTGGGACAGGTGGCGCTGCAGACAAGTGAGATTGCGGAGGACCTGACCTATTACTTTGCAACAAGTGAACAGGTGCCCTCTGCTGTGGGACTGGGTGTATTGATGAATAAGGACAACACCGTGCGCCAGGCGGGCGGTTTCATCGTACAGCTGATGCCGTTTGCCGACGAGAAGGTAATCTCCAGGCTGGAGGAAAATGTACAGAAGATCAATTCTGTTACAAATCTTCTGGAGGAGGGACATACGCCGGAGAGCCTTCTGGAAACGGTACTGGAAGGGTTTGATGTGGAGATCAGTGACCGCATTCCCACCCAATTTTACTGCAATTGCACGAAGAACAGAGTGGAAAAAGCACTCATCAGCATCGGCCGTAAGGACCTGAATGAACTGGTCCAGGAAGGCAAAGAAGTTGAGATGAATTGTCATTTTTGTAATACAAATTATGTGTTCAGTGTAGAGGAGCTTAAGGATATTCTACGCAGGTGTAAATAGTTAAGTGTGCACAATGGCCGGAGATATCTGTGTAGTTGCCACAGATATGTTATTTTCTGTACTGGCCTTAGAAAATATAAATATTGTTATAAATATTCCGAACGGGAAGGGTGAATTTATGAGACAGGGTTTTATTAAGACGGCGGCGGCAACCCCGACAGTGACGGTTGCAGACTGCAGGGCCAATGGGGCGGAAATCCTCAGGCTGGTGCAGGAAATGGCAAAAGAGCATGCCAAGGTGATGGTGTTCCCTGAACTGTGTATCACAGGTTATACCTGCCAGGATCTGTTCCTGCAGCGCAGGCTTTTGGAAAGCGCCTGGAAAACCTTGCTGGATATCGCGGACAAGACAAGCGATGTGGATGCTCTGATTTTTGTGGGGCTCCCCGTTAGCTTTCGGGGAAAGCTGTATAATGCCGCGGCAGTGCTGAACTGGGGAAGAATCCTCGGCATTATCCCTAAGACGCATATCCCTAATTACAGCGAGTTCTACGAGCAGCGTTATTTTACCTCGGGAGAGGGCTGTCTGGAATTCATGGATTTAGAAGGAGAGAGGATTCCTTTTGGGACAGAGCTCTTGTTCTCCTGCGATGCGCTGCCTGAGCTTACTGTGGCTGCTGAAATCTGTGAGGACCTGTGGGTGCCGCAGCCGCCAAGCGTGGGACATACCCAGGCCGGAGCCCATATCATCGTAAATCTTTCTGCCAGCAACGAGATGGTGGGAAAGGATTCCTACCGCAGAAGCCTGGTTACGGGACAGTCTGCGCGTCTGGTATGCGGATATATCTATGCCAACGCAGGAGAAGGAGAATCCACGCAGGATCTTGTATTCGGCGGACAGAATATGATAGCGGAAAACGGTGTAGTGCTCTGTGAGGGCCAGCGTTTTCGTAATGGTGTTATTTATGCGGACATTGACGTGCAGAGACTTGCGGATGAGCGGCGGAGATTAACCACCTATCCGCCTGCAGACACAGAAAGCCATCTTCGTGTTGCTTTTGACCTGCAGATAGAAGAAACTGTCATCTCAAGGAATTTCCCGCAGTATCCCTTTGTTCCGGCACAGAAGGAGGCACGGGATGCGAGGTGTGAGGAGATTCTCAATATCCAGGCCATGGGGTTAAAAAAGAGAATGGAGCATATCCATTGTACAAGGGCCATAGTCGGGCTGTCAGGCGGACTTGATTCTACCCTTGCGCTGCTGGTGATTGCGCGGACCTTTGACCTTATGGGGATATCCAGGGAGCAGATTCATTGTGTGACAATGCCTTGCTTCGGAACCACTGACCGGACCTATCAGAATGCATGCAAGTTAAGCCGCTGTCTGGGCGCACAGCTCGACGAGATCAACATCAAAGAGGCAGTTATGGGACATTTCCGGGATATCGGACATGATCCGGAGGTGCATGATGTGACTTATGAAAACAGTCAGGCCCGTGAGCGGACGCAGATACTTATGGATATGTCTAATCAGGAAGGCTCGATTCTTGTGGGTACCGGCGACCTTTCGGAGCTGGCATTGGGCTGGGCTACCTATAACGGCGATCACATGTCCATGTATGGGGTGAACGGCTCTGTTCCCAAAACGTTGGTGCGTCATCTTGTAAACTATTATGCGGATACCTGCGGGGAACCGGAGCTTGCGGCTGTGCTGATGGATATCCTGGACACACCGGTGAGCCCAGAGCTTCTTCCACCGGAAAACGGAGAGATTGCGCAGAAAACTGAGGACCTGGTGGGACCGTATGAGCTTCATGATTTTTATCTTTATTATATGCTGCGGGCAGGATTTGAGCCGAAGAAGATTTACCGTATTGCCTGCAGGACCTTTGAAGGAGTTTATGATAAGGAAACAATCCTCAAATGGCTGAAAACCTTTTACCGGAGATTTTTCTCCCAGCAGTTCAAGCGCTCTTGTCTGCCGGACGGACCGAAGGTGGGAAGTGTGGCTGTATCTCCGCGCGGCGACCTGCGGATGCCAAGTGACGCAAGTGCTGCAATCTGGCTGGAACAGCTTGAAGAGTTGGAAACAGAAAAATGCTCCGCCTAAGCGGAGCAGGAGCATAATAGGAGGCGGGGAACTTAATTGTTCTCCGCCTTTTTCAGCGCAGATTCGATGGCGTTTAAAAGCGCCATGGAGGTATACTTCTGATCGCTGGAATACTGAATGTTCTCCAAAGACTGCGTGGAATAAATCTGGCTGGCAAGAGATTCCAGGGCAGGTTCCATGAGCGGGAACATGGCCGCGGTACTCTCGCTTAAGTTTACTAAATCAATGGACTTAATCCGGTCCGCATCCACAGTGACTTCCACGTCAAAGGTGTTGTCGTTAAGTACAATGGATGAATTGTAGACGCCGGCTTTGTATTTGCTTACGGCGTCACTTGATGTGGTCACTGACTTTCCCGGACCGAACATAAAAAAGATGAGCACTCCGAGAATAATGGCCAGAATCAGGAAGATGGCAGTGTAAACCACTTCCTTCATATGTAGGACGATGATTTTTGTTTTGGAACTCATGGTACGCGCCTCCTGGTTTACTTTCTATATCCTATTACAAATCTCTCAGATTTATGCGGATTTTTATGCTATAATAGGAACTACATTGTACTGTTATATTTTAGATTGGAGGAATTTATGTCTTTACAGTTTATCATCGGCAATTCAGGAGCGGGGAAATCCTATCATGCATATCAAACGATCATCGAAGAGTCGGAGAAGAATCCCAATAAGCTTTATTATGTGATCGTGCCGGAGCAGTTTACCATGCAGACGCAGAAAACGCTGGTGGAGATGCACCCGGGCAAGGGTATTCTGAACATAGATATCCTAAGCTTCGAGCGTTTGGCCTACCGTGTATTTGAGGAGGTCGGCGGCGATAACCGGAAGCTTTTGGAGGATACAGGCAAGAGTATGGTGCTCCAGAAAATGGTGCAGAAGCATCAAAAGGAGCTTCCATACCTGGGCGCACAGATGAAAAAGCCGGGCTATCTCGACGAGGTGAAGTCACTGCTCTCGGAGTTTATGCAGTATGACATCCGTGAGGAGGACCTTCAGGAAATGCAGGAGAAAGCCAAGGATAAAACGTTGTTGCAGATGAAGCTTCGGGATGTGGGTGTTCTGTACCGGGCATTCTGCGATTATCTGGAGGGACATTACATGACCGGAGAGGAGGTCATGGATGTCCTTCTTAAGGTACTCCCATTTTCGGAGAAGCTGCGGGACAGTGTGCTGCTTTTTGATGGATTTACAGGCTTTACTCCGATTCAGATGAACGTGATACGTGAACTGCTGGTCATTGCAGACAGGGTGAGGGTGACCGTCACCATGGATGTGCGTGAGGACCCCTTTGCGCAGGGGAAACCGCATCAGCTTTTTTATATGAGTAAAAAGATGATACACACCCTGGCAGGCCTGACAAAGGAAGTGGATGATCCAGTCATGCTGCCGCCCGGAGAGGCTTCGCGGTTTGCACATGCCCCCGCGCTTGCGTTTCTGGAGCAGCATCTTTTCCGTTATCGAAAGGCTTCCTATGAAGAGCCGCAGGAGGAGATTGAAATCTTTTCCGCTGGCAGCCCTTTGAAGGAGATGGAGGAGGCAGCCCGGCGTATGGCAAGACTGGTGCGCACGAAAGGGTACCGATACGGGGAAATGGCTGTGATCACGGGAAATCTGGAGGAATATGCGAACCTGGCCAAGCAGGTATTTGAGGAGGCCGATATTCCGTATTTTATTGATGAAAAGCATACAGTGCTTATGAATCCTTTTGTGGAGTATCTGAGGGCAGCCCTTGAGATGGCTGTAACTGGGTTTCCTTATGAAAGTGTGTTTCGTTATCTGCGCTGTGGAATGTCCTGCGTCACAAGGGCAGAAGCGGACAAGCTGGAGAATTATGTGATTGCGCTTGGTGTCCGGGGTTTTGGACAGTGGTCGCAGAAATGGGTGCGTATTTATTATGGGATGCCCGCGGAAGAAATCCAGGAGCTGAATGAGAGCCGTGAACGCTTTGTGGATGAGGTGAGTGAGCTGGCAGAGGGCTTTGGCAGCGGCAGAAAGACTGTTGGAGAGTACTGCCGTATTCTCTATCGCTTTATTGTGAAGAGTGATATCCAGAAAAAACTGAAACAGCAGGAGCTTCTGTTCAAAGCCCGGGGCGAAAAGGCTATGGAAAAAGAATATGGGCAGATATACGGGATTGTGATGGAGCTTTTGGACAAGATGGTGGAGATTCTGGGGGAGGAGACAGTGACCCGCCAGGAGTTCCGGCAGCTTCTCGAAACAGGTCTTTCTGAGGCCAAGGTGGCTCTGATACCTCCAAGCATGGATCAGGTTGTCGTAGGAGATATGGAAAGGACCCGTTTAAAGGACATTAAAGCACTGTTTTTTGTGGGCGTGAACGAGGGGAATATTCCTAAGAATACAGAGTCCGGCGGGATTCTCACAGAGCTGGACAGAGACTTTTTTGCGGCTGAGGGGATGGAGCTGGCTCCGGGACCCAAGGAATTGATGAACCGTCAGCGTTTTTATCTGTATATGAATCTGACGAAGCCGCGGGAGCTTCTCTGCCTTTCCTACAGCCTTTCAAACAGTAAGGGGGAGGCTGTCACTCCGGCGTATCTGATCAATAGTATCCTTAAGCTTTATCCTGGTCTTGAGACAGTGAGAGCCGAGGATGAGGAGATGTCCATTGAGGGACTGGAGCTTCCGGGAACCAGTCTGGATTATTTCCTGGATGGGCTTAGTCGTGTGTCACGCGGGGATGAGGATGCGGTATTTGAGGAGCTTTACAGCTGGTATCTTAGAAGTCCGCAATATCGTACAGTGGTCGAGCGGCTGGTGGATGCCTCATTTACGAGAAAACCAAAGGATGTCATCAGCAAAAGTGTGGCAAAGGTGCTGTACGGGGAGATTTCGCCTTACAGCGCCACAAGGCTGGAGCGCTTCTCAGCCTGTGCGTTTGCGCACTTTCTCCAGTATGGCCTGCGTGTCACAGAGCGGGCGGAATACGAGTTCCGTGCGATGGATATGGGAAATGTGATGCACCGTGCACTGGAGGATTTTGCCGGGGAAGTCCGTAAAAACGGACTTGAATGGACAGAGCTTACAGAAGAAGAGAGGAACAGTCTGGTTGACCAATGTGTGGACAATATCGCGGCTGACTACGGAAACACGATTCTTAAGAGCAGTGCCCGAAATGCTTATATGATAGAGCGTACGAGAAGGATATTGAGGCGTACGGTGTGGGCTTTGCAGGAACAGCTTAAGGAGGGAGACTTCCGGCCGGAGGGCTTCGAGGTGGCGTTCGGGGGCGGAAGGATTGACAGGGTTGACACGCTTGAGGATGACGGAAAGGTTTATGTGCGCGTGATCGATTATAAAACGGGCAATACCTCTTTCGACCTGGTATCTCTTTATCATGGACTGCAGCTCCAGCTTATGATTTATCTGGACGGGGCTTTGCAGGTGGAGCAGAAGAAATACCCGGACAAGGAAGTGGTCCCTGCCGGGGTTTTCTACTACAATATTAAGGACCCTATGATTGCTGAGCAGATGGAAGCGGATATTGGGATTGTGAGCCAGAAGCTTCTGAAGGAGTTGAAGATGAACGGGCTGCTCCAGGCTGATAAGGAGATGATTGCCCGCATGGATCGAAGTCTTATCTCTGTCCCGGTGTCCTATAATAAGGACGGAAGCTTCCGGAAAAATTCCTCGGTGGCCACCAGAGAGCAGTTTGAAATACTGAGCGAATATGTGCGCAGTAAGATATCTCATATCCAGGAGGCGATTATTGAGGGAGAGGCGGACACAGCGCCATATGAGCTGGGTAAGCGCAATGCATGTACCTACTGCCCTTACCGCCCGGCCTGCGGTTTTGACAAGAAGCTGCCGGGGTATGAGTTCCGGAGACTTAAGAGCTTTTCTGACGAGGAATTGTGGAATGCGTTTGCGAAGGAGGTGCAGTGAGATGGGCGTGACATGGACAGAGGAGCAGAGCAAGGTCATTTCTCTGCGCGGAAGGAATATACTGGTAAGCGCTGCCGCGGGTTCCGGTAAGACAGCAGTGCTTGTGCAGCGAATATTGGCAAAGATTACAGATAAGGAGCAGCCTGTGGATATTGATAGGCTGCTGATTATGACCTTTACCAGGGCTGCGGCCGGAGAGATGCGGGAGAGGATTTCCCGTGCTCTTGAGCAGGCTTTGTACGAGGACCCGGACAATGAGCATCTTCAGAGGCAGATGACGCTGATCCATACGGCACAGATTACGACCATTGACGGTTTTTGTGCTTATATTATCCGGAATTATTTTCATCTGATCGGGCTTGACCCGGGGTATCGTACTGCGGATGAGGGGGAGCTTAAGCTTCTGAAGGAGGATGTGCTTAAGGATTTGATAGAGGATTATTATGCACTGGATGAAGAGAAGTACAGAGGCTTTGTGGAGTGCTACGCTGCGGGAAAAACAGATGAAGGGATCAAGGAGCTGATTCTGGATATCTATGACGCGGCCATGAGTAATCCTTATCCAAAGGAGTGGCTGGAAGAATGTGCACATGCTTATGAAATTTCGGATATTGAGGACGTGAGAAACGCGAAATGGATGAAATTGTTATGGGAATGTGTGGACGAAGAATTGGAAGAGGCTGCTTCTCTGGCGGAGGAGGCGAAGAATATCTGCCTTCAGCCGGGCGGTCCTTATCTCTATGAGGAGGCGCTTGACAGCGATCTGCTGTTGCTAAGTTCCTTGAAGGTAAAGGCAGCACAGAAGGATTATGACGGGATATCTGCCTTGCTTACGAAGCCTGCTTTTGCGAGACTCTCTTCTAAGAAAGCAACAGAAGTGGAGGAGCGTAAGAAGGAGCAGGTGAAAGCCCTGCGCGAGGAGGAGAAGGCAATTCTTAAGGAGATGGGAGCCAGGTATTTCCAGGGGACGGAGGAGCAGATTCTGGAGTCTGTGAAATGCTGCCGGGAGCCTGTTGAGATGCTGGTGGAGCTTACATCCTCCTTTATGGAACGGTTTGCGGAGAAGAAGAGAGAGAAAAACCTGCTTGACTTCACGGATATGGAGCATTTTGCCCTGGAAATCCTGATGTCCAAGGATGGGGACGTGTGCACCATGAGTCAGGCTGCACGGGAGCTTTCGGAGAAGTATGACGAGGTTTTGGTGGACGAATATCAGGACAGTAACTTAGTACAGGAGCTTCTGACTAATTGTGTGTCCGGGTGGGTGAACCAGAAGAATAATATCTTTATGGTAGGAGATGTGAAGCAGAGTATCTACCGCTTCCGTCTTGCAAGACCTGAGCTGTTTATGGAAAAGTATAAAAGCTACACGCTTGAGGACAGTGATAAGCAGAGGATTGATCTGCACAAAAACTTCCGCAGCCGGCCCCAGGTATTGGAAAGTGTGAATTATATTTTCCGTCAGGTGATGGGAGAGGATTTGGGCGGCATTGATTATGATGAGGCTGCGGCGCTCTATCCGGGAGCGAGCTTTCCTGAGGGGGCGGATGAAGAGTTCGTAAAAACCGAGGTTTTGCTGGTGGAAAAGGACGGTGAGGAGCTGGAGGATGAGCAGGGAGGACAGACTGCACAGGAATTAGAGGCGCTGGCAATCGCCCACAAAATCCGGAGTATGGTGGAAGCGGAAAAAGTGCTGGATAAAGAGACGGGAGCATACCGTCCGCTGGAATACGGAGATATTGTGATTCTTCTCCGGACTGCTTACGGATGGGCGGAGACCTTCGGCGAGGTGCTTTCCTCCCAGGGGATTCCCTCCTACACGGCTTCAAAGACCGGGTATTTTTCGGCGCTTGAGGTGGTTACGGTGCTCAATTATCTGAAGGTGTGTGATAATCCGCTTCAGGATATCCCTCTGGCGGGAGTGCTGCGTTCACCTATTGTGGGATGTACGTCCCAGGAATTGGCGATGGTGCGCAGCGAGTGTCCCGGAGGGATGCTCTATGAGAGCGTGTGTGCCTATATGGAGGATGGACAGCTTGCGTTGTTTCCGGCGGAGGATGGGAGCGGTGCGCTGAAGGAGAAACTTCGCAGTTTTCTGGAAACACTTGAGAAAATCAGGGATATGGCGGCCTATACGCCAGTGCATCAGTTGATTCTTTATGTGCTGCAGGAGACAGGATACGGGAATTATGCGAGAGCGCTTCCGGGCGGAGCGCAGCGCAGTGCCAATCTTTCCATGCTGGTGGAAAAGGCGATGGATTACGAGAAAACAAGCTACCGCGGACTTTTTAATTTTATCCGGTATATTGAACATCTGCAGAAGTATGAGGTGGATTACGGTGAGGTGAATCTTTCCGGTGCGGGGGCTGGCTCGGTGCAGATCATGACTGTCCATAAGAGTAAGGGGCTTGAGTTTCCTGTGGTGTTTGCCGCGGGGATGGGGAAGCAGTTTAATTTCCAGGATATGAACGCCAGGTTATTGATCCACCCGGAGCTGGGGCTTGGGGCGGACGCTATCCTGCCTGAGAAGAGGGTGATCGCGTCCACGCTGAACAAGCAGATGATACGCAGACAGCTTTTGAAGGAAAGCCTGGGTGAGGAGCTGCGTGTACTTTATGTGGCACTGACAAGGGCAAAGGAAAAGCTCATTATGACCGGAACCATCAGCAAGTTGGAAAAACAGATGATTTCACTGTCCCGTTTTCAGGACAAGGACGAGGAACTGCTTCCGGTGGGAGTGCGTCTGAAAGCGCGAAATTACTGGTCTTATGTACTCCCGGCGCTTGCAAGGAACCGCTGTATGACCGGGCTGTATGATATTTATGGGATTCCGGTAAACAGGAATAATCCTCTTTATGAGGGGAGTGCAGAGTTTGAGGTTATGGCAGTGACGGCAGCAGAGTTGACGGAGGACGAAATCCTTTATCAGGTGGGGTCGCAGATAGAGGAAACTACGTTGAAAAGCTGGGACTGCGAAAAGATATATGATGAGGAAATCCGCAAGGAGATAGAGGAGCGTTTTGGTTTCCGATATGCTTATGGTTATCTCAAGGAGATTCCGGTCAAGGTGAGTGTATCGGAGCTTAAGAAGCGGAGCTATCACGGTGAGGATGAGCAGGAGGAGAGTATATTTTTTGAACCGGATGTGATTCCTTTGATCCCGAGGTTTATGGAGGAGCAGGAAGAGGAGTTTACCGGAGCTGCCAGAGGTACGGCGTATCACCGGCTTATGGAATGTCTGGATTATGAACGTACGGGTTCGGATGAGGATATCCGTATGCAGGTACAAGGGCTGCTGGAACAAAAGAAGCTTGCGGAGGCTGAGGCGGAGTGTATTTCTATCGGGGATGTACGGAGTTTTCTGGATTCGGAGCTTGGTGGGCGTATGCGGCAGGCGGCGCTTGGGCGTAGGCTGTATCGGGAGCAGCCATTTGTCATCTCCTGCAGGGCCTCGGAGATTGATCCTGCATGGAGCGGGGAGGAGACGGTTCTCGTACAGGGTATCATTGATGCGTATTTTCTCGAAGAAGAGGATATCGTGCTTGTGGACTATAAGACGGACCATGTGCGGCCGGGAGAGGAACAGAGGCTTGTGGAGCTCTATCATGTGCAGCTTGAGGATTATGCCCAGGCGCTGGAGCGAATGACACGGCGGAAGGTGAAAGAGACTTATATTTATTCCTTTACACTTGGAAAATCGATATTGTTATAGAAATGAGGCCGCGGACAATAGAAATGCGAAGTATCCATGAAGTGCTGATATAGATAATTATAGTTAATTGATCAGTGTTAGATTTTTGAATATAAGATATTCTGCAGTAACAAATATCCCACAGGGGGGAGATTAGATTCTCCAGCCTGCGGGATATTTGTTTTTGAGGATATTGTTTACCAGCTTGCCGAAACCGATAGGATAGCCGTCTGCGCAGAGCAGGTGCCAGCCTTTTTCGTGTGTGGCTTCGCTGGGGGGGATATCCAGAGTTTCCCCTTTTAAATAGCGGGTGAGCCGTTCGTCAGCCACCGGAAGGGAGATGACTGCTTCGGCCTCATCTTTGCCGATGGCGAGGGCAAGAGGCTGGCTGGGCTCGAAGCGGTTTTTTTTCAGGTCGCCCAGGTACAGTCCGTTTCGGAGGAAGGTGAGTCCGTGGAAATTGTGGTCTGTGGGTGGGAGATAGTAAACCTTGTCAGAACGTATTTCCACACGGTTCCAGTCAAAGGGCTGTCCGCCAAGGGATTTAAGGCCGATTTCCGTGAAAAAGGCTTCTATCCAATTGTGGGCCTCCTTATCCTGATTTTTGCCGCCTTGATTCCGTCGGCCCTGATAGGGGATATTTGTCTTTTCTTGCGGGCCCTCATCTGGAGACGAAGTCGCGCATGTACATGTGCCTGGTTTTTTGAACAGTGCCAGGAAATGTCCCTCTCCGTTCATGCGGTGGGGGAAAATGCGCACACATTTTTTCAGACGGCTGTCGTTGTTTCCCCAGGAGGGAACGCCAGGGGAAAAGCCTTCATATTCGGGAATATCCAAAAGTTCCATTTCCGGGTGTTCTTCTAATAGGAAGGAAACCGCGCCTTCATCCTCCTCCGGGGCAAAGGTACAGGTGGAGTACAGCAGGAGGCCGCCGGGGCGGAGCATTTGCACGGATTGGAGCAGAAGCTCTCTCTGTATCGCCGCCAGATCACGGGATTTCTCAGGAGTCCAGTCCCGGGCTAATGCTTCCTCCTTGCGGAACATGCCCTCCCCTGAACATGGGGCGTCAAGGATGATCTTGTCAAAGAATTCCGGGAATGCCCGGCAGAGCTTCTTAGGCGTTTCGTTTGCCACAAATACATTGGGGATGCCGAAGAGTTCCAGGTTCCGCAGAAGTGCTCTTGCACGGGAGGTGCTGATGTCATTGGCGACAAGCAGTCCTTGCCCCGCCAGGCCCGCACCAAGTGCTGTGGCTTTTCCACCCGGGGCAGCGCAGAGGTCTAGGACATATTCGCCGGGCTTTACGGGAAGCCGGGAAGCGGGGGCCATGGCACTTGGCTCCTGGAGATAGTATAGCCCTGCCTGGTAATAGGGGCAGCGGGCCGGACGGCTTTCTTCCTGATAAAAATAGCCATTATCCACCCAGGGGATTTTCTCAATAGGAAAAGGCGCCAGCTTTTCGAAGTCCTCGCAGGAGATTTTTGTGGTGTTTACCCGCAGGCCAAAGGTACGGTGATTCTCATAGCTTCTAAGAAAAATATCGTAATCATCTCCCAGCATTTCTCTCATTCTTTTAAGAAAAGCCGGAGGGAGTGTCTGTATTTTTGATGTATTCTCCATTTTAGTCCATCCAATCTATTTGGTTGATATTATTTGGTTAATTCTATTTGGGTGCTATTCTGCTTATCGCAATTGCAGCAATTATTTTACCTGCAGCATTCATTATAAATGATAAAAGAATTTTACTAAATACTATTGACAAAACCATATTATATAGAGTATAGTATTGTCAATGAAACAATATTGATGATTGATATAATATTGAGCATCATCTAATATTATAGAATGATTAAGAAAATTATACAATTGTTTAACATCATCAATGGTAAACAGCGAAGCGGGTTGCGAATATCTGCTTTGACAATATTAAGATAAGGAAGTGAGCGTATGGTATTTAACACAGGAGCCGCCCTTCTGGACGCGATTGTTTTGGCAGTTGTCTCAAAGGATCAAGAAGGAACCTATGGTTATAAGATTACCCAAGATGTACGCGGTGTACTGGAGGTTTCAGAATCAACCTTATATCCGGTTCTGCGCAGGCTGCAGAAGGATGACTGCCTGGAGGTATATGATATGGCGTATGCGGGCAGAAACAGACGATATTATAAGCTGACGGAGAAAGGCACCGCTCAACTGAATTTATATAAGGTTGAATGGAAAAACTATTCGTCTAAGATTTCCAAGATGTTCGAGGGAGGAATTTGATTATGGAAAGAGCGCAATTTATGGAACAATTGAAGAAATTGCTTTCCGATATATCTGAAGCCGAGAGGCAGGAAGCGCTTGATTATTACGAAAGTTATTTTGATGATGCCGGACAGGAGAATGAGGCAGCAGTTATCCGTGAGCTTGGAAGCCCGGGCAAGGTAGCTGCGATCATCAAGGCAGATTTAAGCGAAGGCAATGATAGGTATGCGGAATATACAGAGCTTGGTTACGAAGATACCAGAGCGAAGGAGCCGGGCCAGGTACCTGATAAATATACCGCAGTGGCGGCCCCTGGCGGGAAGAAAGCGAAGAACGCAGGGACAGCCGGAGATACACAGCAGGGAAATGCCGGATATCATACCGCAGGTCAAGGGAATACTTCATATAAAAATAATGAAGGCACAGGCGCAGGAGGTACAGGAAACGGCGGACGGCAGATACAGCAGTGCAGGAGCGGGTAGAAGCTACAGCAGCACAGACCGGAGCAGCAGTTTCGGTGGAAGCAGCAGGGCGTATGACAGGAAATTTGGGCGGCAGCGGGCTGGACAGAGTACTTATAGCAGCAGTTCCACAAGTCAAAATGCTTATGGTCCCGGGCAGGCAGGGGCCTCCCGTAAGGAACGCGGTTACCATGCGGAGAATAAACGGAACAACGGAGCCATCATTATGGTATTGATTCTTCTGGTATTTCTTTCTCCATTCATCAAAGGTGCTGTGGGAGGCGTGCTGGGTGTCATCGTGACAATCGCACTTTTGCCGTTTCTCCTGGTGTTTGCATTGGGAGCCGCGGTGTTTGGGCTGATCATTGGAGCGATTGTATGCGGTGTCACAGGAATCGGGCTTTGTTTCTCACATCCCGCGGCAGGTATTCTTACCATCGGTATCGGATGTCTGATGATGGCACTTGGAATCGTATTTTTAGTAATACTGGTGTGGGTAGCAGGGAAGGTAGTTCCGAAACTGCTCCGCAAGTTTACAGATTTTTGTTATAACCTATTGCATAAGGAAAGAAAAGGGGGCACGGATGTATGAAAAATTTTGTAAAAGCGATGTTGATCGTTGCGGGCGTATTTACTGCTGTGGGAATCGGATTATCTGTGGGCGGAGTGGCCATGGGTGCTACAGTTGAAGGCGTGGAGATCGTCCAGGAAATGCGTGACGGTGTCCATAACTTCAGAGAAAGTTTTTGGAAAAATAAGGACTGGGACGATGAGGACTGGGATGACGATGAGGACTGGGATGATGACGATGACTGGGATGATGCGGATTGGGACGCAGCAGACGCAGGCAGCGGAAACAGAACATACCGCTCTGAGACAGTGAAAAAGATTGAGGTCGATCTGAAATATGATGAGTTTGTCATGGAAGCTTATGAAGGAAATGCTATCAGCGTGGAGGTAGACAATGACTCCGCCGGAAATGTACGAGTGAAAACAGAATCCGATACCTTAAAGATTGAGAGCAAAAAGAAAAAAAGAGACAGAACAGTTACAATCCATTATCCTGCGGCTATGAAATTCGAGAAAGTGGAGATTGACGTAGAGGCAGGTACTGTGGAGCTTATGGATAAACTTGAGGCCGATGAGCTGGAGGTAAATGTAGGCGCGGGGCAGTTCACCAATTCCGACAGCCTCATTGTGAGAAAGGCTGATTTCGAGGTCGGCGCTGGAGAGGTTGATGTAATGCAGCTTACTGCCGACGAGATTAAAGGCGAATGCGGTGTCGGAGAAATCCTGCTGGAGGTTGACGGCAGAGAGAAGGATTACAACTATAAACTGGAATGCGGTATAGGAACCATTTCTATTGACGATGACAGCTTCAGTACGATCGCCGGAGAAAAGAAGATTAATAATTCCGGTGCGTCAAAGTCTATGGATCTGGAATGCGGCATGGGAACGATAGAGGTTGCGTTTACCAACTGAGAATCGAAAAATTAAAATAGAAAAGGAGCGATTGAATATGAGTAATAAACGTTTATATAAATCATCAGTAAATTGTATGCTTTGCGGCGTGTGTGGCGGTATCGCTGAATTTTTTGATATTGATCCCACCCTCGTGCGTCTTGCCTGGATCATTCTTACCTGCTTTGGTGGAGCTGGGATTTGGGCGTATATCATTGCTGCGATTGTGATTCCGAAATAAGGGGAAACTTGTATAATTTCTTTCCGTCCTGTCCATACTCCAGAAGAACCTAAGATGTCTGCCGCAGCAGATATTACCATTTATAAAAAAGGAGTGTAAGGACATTGAATAGAGACAAGGAAGTAAAAGCTTACATGAATGGAGAACTCACGGAAGAGGAAAAAATGAAATACGAGATCGCCGAGGAGCTTGGTGTTCTTGACAAGGTATTAGAGGGAGGCTGGAAAAGTCTCTCTGCCAAAGAGACAGGACGGATTGGCGGTCTGATGACAAGGAAAAGAAAAGCAAAACAAATTTCATAAGAAGCTTATGAAGTACATGTAGTATATGTTGTATATGTAACAGGTGTAGTTATGAAACAGGCCCCGGAGGAATGAATCCTTTCGGGGCCTGCCTGCGTTATATTATATGAGCAGTGTTCTTGTTGTCGGGATTGAGATACTAAGATATAATAGACAGGCTTGGGTTCAAAATGAATGGAACGCTAGAAATCAGACAACAAATGCGGACAGAAAAGAATTGGAGTATGAAAATGAAATTGGACAGAGAAGAGAGACAAAGGCTGATGCGGCAATTGGGGCAGGGAATGCTGGCGGTGCTAAAGGTTGAAATATTTTTCAAGGCGGTTTCGCTGTGTATTGTGGCACCTGTTTTGGATTGGATTTTTAGGAAAATGGTGCTGGGAAATCAGCTTGTTTTTAACGCGGATATGTTTTGGAAGCTGCTATCTCCGGGGAAAGTGGTACTTTTTTTACTGTTGTTTCTCACGGCTGGGTTATGGTGTTATTTTGAGATCAACACCTTGTTTCATGTGGTATTTTGGTGCAGAGAAGGCAGACGGTTTGGAGTGGCCGATGCGCTTACGGGTGCTCTTCCGGGGATGAAGGGTGTGAAGCATCTGTCCGCTGTTCCTGCGGCGCTTTATTTTGTGCTGCTATTGCCGCTTGTTCATGCCGGGTATGTGAGTTCACTTGTGCCCAGGATTGAGATACCGAATTTTATTTTGGGAGAGATGCAGCGTACTGGAATCGGTATGATTGGGAGTATGGCAATAAAGGCCGGGTATCTGGCACTTTTTGCGGCGCTTATTTTTGTTCCGGCGGCAATGGCTCTTGGACAGATGAATTTTTGGGACGCATCCAAAAAGAATTTTGGCTGGTACAGGATGATGGCGCGGAAGGATAAGTTAAGAATCTGGGCTGCATTTGCAGGCTGGCTGATGATTGACGGCGAAATCATGATGGATATGAATCATAAGCTTATGCAGAACCAGGATTTTAATGTGGCATTTGTGAAATATTTTGTGCGCTCTGCTGCTTATCGTGAAAGCGTGGGACAATGGCTGCTGTTTAATTGTGTGCAGTGTGTGGGGGTTGTTCTCATCTTCTGGCTTTTGCTGTCAGTTTTGGGAAAAGATGAGAAGTTGTGTGTGCCTGAGCCAGTGTTCGTGGATACGGAACCTCTGAAGCAGGCGGTACATAATGTAGTGGGAAAGGACAGTGTGCTCAGAACATCGGGCCGACAGTTTTGGATGAAACGAAAGCATAAGAGGCTGTGGGTGTGTGCGCTTGCTGTACTGATCTTCTGCTTGGTGTCCGGTTATTTTCAATCCGCACCGCTGGTACACCTGCCGTGGGTCATTGGACACCGGGGATGCGGCTATGAGGCGGAAAATTCGGTGAAGGCTGTGGAAAAAGCGGGAGAGTACGGAGCTGACTATGCAGAGATTGATGTACAGCTTTCTAAGGACGGGATTCCGGTCGTGGTACACGATGATAATCTGTGGCGGCTGGCAGGGGAGTTTTTTCGTGTCGGCGATCTGACGGCGGCAGAACTTGGGGAGCTTACCGTGAAGTCAAACGGACAGGAGGATCATATTCCCACCCTGGAGGAGATGATTAAGGCGGTGAAAGAGTTTTCCGGGAATATGGGACTGCTTATCGAGCTTAAGCCTGTAGGCGGTAATAACCGGGAGCTGGCTGAAAAGGTGATCGGGCTGGTGGAGGAGCATGGATTCGGAGAACAAGCATTATTTATGTCTTTGGATTATGAATGTGTGTCGCTCATCCAGAATGCGCGTCCGGAGTGGTGGGTAGGTTACTGCATTTTCGGAAGTGCGGGAAAGATTGACAATGATATCTGGGACTATGATATTGATTTCCTGGCTGTGGAAGAAAACCGCGTGAGCAACAATTTTATGGAGCAGGCACGCAGGCAGTGGCTCCCGGTTTATATATGGACTGTGGATGACAGGGAGGATATGTACACGTATCTGCAGATGGGGGCAGTGGGGCTCATCACTGATTATCCGGATGAGGCGCGGGAAGCAGTGGAGCAGTATAAAGAGACAAATAATGAATATTATGTTTATGATGGCAGCGGGTATCCGAAAGAATAAAAATCCCTGCTTGAAGTTCCCTGTATTTCGTGTACAATAGGAGTAAAAGGAGGCAGGTATTTATGAAGGTGAAGAGAGCATTTTTGATTGTATTGGACAGCTATGGCATTGGTCATGCACCGGATGCCGCGGATTTCGGAGATGAGGGAAGTAATACTCTGGCTACGATTGCGAAGTCGGAAAAATATGATACACCGAATATGGGTAAAATCGGATTATTTAATATAGACGGAGTGGATGCTTTGGATGGAGACGCGGAGCCGGCCGGTGCGTATGGACGGCTTACTGAGGCTTCGAGGGGCAAGGATACGACGATTGGGCATTGGGAGATTGCGGGGATTATTTCACGTAAACCTATGCCGGTTTATCCGAATGGTTTTCCGGCGGAGGTGCTGGATGAATTTTCACGCCGTACAGGGCGGGGGATTCTCTGTAATATGCCGTACTCGGGTACTGAGGTCATCAGGGAATACGGCGATGAGCATGTGAAAACAGGCAAGCTGATCGTCTATACCTCTGCGGACAGTGTGTTCCAGATTGCTGCCCACGAAGAGGTGGTGCCGCTTGAGGAGCTGTATGAGGACTGCCGTATTGCACGGGAGATTTTAAAGGGCGAGCACGGCGTGGGAAGAGTCATTGCCAGGCCGTTTGTGGGTGAGAGCGGAAATTATGTGCGTACGCCTCACCGCCATGACTTTTCTTTGATACCGCCGAAAACTACGATGATGGATGTGCTTGTGGAGAATGGATTTGCCAGCAGAGGCGTTGGGAAAATTTATGATATTTTTGCAGGAAAGAGCATCCAGACTACGGTTTCGATTGAGAACAATGTGGACGGTATGGAGAAAACTCTTGAAATCCAGAAGGAGGATTTCAATGGGTTGTGTTTTGTGAACCTGGTGGATTTTGATATGCTGTACGGACACCGTAATGATGTGGATGGGTATGCCAATGCGGCTACGGTTTTTGACAGGCAGCTCGGTGAGTTTATGGCAAATATGCGGGATGATGATGTGGTGATGATCACCGCGGACCATGGCTGCGACCCCGGATTTAAGGGGACGGACCACAGCAGGGAGCGGGTGCCGTTCTTGATATACGGCAAGGCCGTGAAGAGTGGAGTGAACCTTGGGACCAGGAATACCTTTGCGGATGTGGCAGCGACGGTGCTGGATATGTTCGGCTTGTCCGGGGATGTGGACGGTGAGAGCTTCTGGAAGCTGGTAAGGCAGGAGGACAGATGTAGATGCAGGAATTGATTAAAAGAGCTTTTGAAGCGCAGCAAAAGGCTTATGCGCCTTACTCCGGTTTTCAGGTGGGTGCTGCGTTGCTCTGCGAGGATGGGGAAATTTACGGGGGATGCAATATCGAGAATGCGTCCTATGGTGCGAGCAACTGTGCGGAACGGACGGCTTTTTTCCGCGCTGTGTTTGACGGTAAACGAAAGTTTCGGGCGATTGCCATTGTGGGCAAGCCGGTGAAGGCGGAGAGCTTTGATTACTGTGCGCCTTGCGGAATCTGCAGGCAGGTGATGGCAGAGTTCTGTGATCCGGAGAGCTTCGAGATCATATTGCCGAGAACAGAGACAGACTATAAGGTATATAAGCTTAAGGAGCTTTTGCCGTTGAGTTTTACGGCAAGTGATATGGAATGATTATGGAAGAATTGTTTGATGAAAATGTGCAAGATGATTATGTAAAGCTGGAGAATGTTTCTAAGATATATGGCTCCAAGGAAGTGAAAATCGTGGCGGTGGATGAGATCAATTTCCAGATTGCCAAGGGGGAATTCGTGGTTGTCGTGGGGCCTAGCGGCGCAGGTAAGACAACAGTGCTGAATATCTTAGGCGGAATGGACCAGGCCACCAGCGGCAAGGTTTGGGTGGACGGCAGAAATATTGCCAGGTATTCCAATCGGCAGCTCACTGCCTACCGCAGGGAGGATATCGGGTTTGTGTTCCAATTTTATAATCTGGTGCCGAATCTGACTGCGCTGGAGAATGTAGAGCTGGCGCTGCAGATTTGTAAAAATCCGCTGGATGCCAGGACGGTTCTCGAGGAGGTTGGCCTGAAGGACCGGCTCTCGAATTTTCCGGCCCAGCTTTCCGGCGGGGAGCAGCAGAGGGTCTCCATTGCCAGGGCGCTTGCGAAAAATCCGAAGCTGCTGCTCTGTGACGAGCCTACCGGAGCATTGGATTACCAGACAGGAAAATCGATTCTCAAGCTTCTGCAGGATATGTGCCGTGAGAAGGGGATGACCGTGATCGTCATTACCCATAACTCCGCGCTTACGCCGATGGCGGACCGGGTGATCAAGATCAAGAACGGCAAGGTATCCAGAATGACGCTGAATGATCATCCTACTCCTGTAGAGGAAATAGAGTGGTAGGTGAGGCTGATGAAAAAAGCATTACATAAAGATTTTTGGATGGAGATACGGAAAAGCAAGGCAAGATTTATCTCCATCTTTTTCATAGTTGCGCTTGGGGTGGCTTTTTTCTCCGGCATACAGGCCGCGTCGCCGGATATGCGTCTGTCCGGGGATGCCTACTATGATGAGAGCAAGCTCATGGACATCAAGGTGGTGGGTACCATGGGACTCACCTCTGAGGATGTGGACGCGATTGCTTCGGTAAAAGGCGTACAGGAGGCTGAGGGTGCATATTCCACGGACGTCATGTGCGGTGAGGAGGACGCCCAGAAGGTACTTCACCTGGAGTCTATGAATCAGACCGTGAATCAGCTCACAGTCAATGAAGGCCGGCTTCCGGAAAAGAGCGGCGAATGCTTTGTGGACAATTTGTTTGCGGACAGTATGGATTATAAGGTGGGCGATGAGCTGCATGTGCGTCAGCAGGAGGACAGCGACCTGTTAAAGACCGAGAAATATACGATCGTGGGTATAGGCAGCAGTCCTCTTTACATTTCTTTTAACAGGGGGAATACCACGCTTGGCACAGGTGAAATCAATGGGTTTGCCTATGTGCTGCCGGAGGATTTCGACCAGGAGGTGTTTACCCAGATTTATTTGCGGGTACATGGGGCCGAGGGCCTGACCAGCTACACGGATGCGTACGATAATTTGATCGCTAAGATTCAGGACAGGGTGGAGGGGATTGAGAAGGAGCGCTGCCAGATTCGATATGACAGTGTTGTTTCTGGTGCCCAGGAGGAGCTTGACGACGCAAAGAAAGAGCTTGACGACGGTAAGAAAAAGGCGAAAAAGGAGCTTGCGGATGCCCGGAAGGAAATCAAGGACGGGGAGAAGGAGCTTGCGGACGGAAAAAAGGAATACGAGGACGGTAAGCAAGAGCTGGCGGATGCCAAGCAGGAAGTGGCAGACGGCTGGAATCAGATAGACGATGCGAAGGCCAAGCTGGCAGACGGCTGGGCGCAGCTTGAGAGCGGAAAGAACCAGCTGGCAGATGCGAGAAATCAGCTTGCGGATGCAAAGGCCCAGCTTGCAGATGGCTGGGAGCAGATCAATGAGAATCAGGCCAAGCTGGACGACGGTTATAAGCAGTTAAATCAGGGGAAAAAGGAACTCGAGGCCGGGAGGCAGCAGATAGAGGATGCCAGGGCTAATCTTAACCAGAAGCAAGCGGAGCTTGATGCCGGGCGTCAGGCAGTGGCAGATGGGAAAATAGAGATAGAAAACACGCGGTCAGCCCTTGCAGCCCAGAAGCAGGAGTGTGAGGCAGGACTTGCCCAGGTTGCAGAGGGGGAAGCTGCGCTGCCCCAGGGAGAGGCCGCACTTGCGGATGCCCAGGCCCAGCTTGCGGCTTTGCAGGAGCAGTATGCCCAGGCGGAGGCTTCCGGACAGTATTCGGAGGAAGAGCTTGCCCAGATGGCTCAGAATGTGGCGAATGTGCAGGCGCAGGTGGAGGGGCAGGCCGCAGAGCTTGAGGCAAGGCGTCAGGAGCTTGCAGCTACGCGAAGTGAGCTTGAGAACGGCTTGGCGTCTATTGAGGCGGGTTATGCCCAGCTCGACCAGAAGCAGGCAGAGCTTGAGGCCATGGAGAGCCAGTTTGAGCCAAACCAGCAGTTGATCAACGAAGGCTTTGCCCGGCTTGAAACAGAGGCGGACAAATTAAAGCCAGCGGAAAAAGAGATACAGAAAAATCAAAAAACTCTCGATGCAAACCAGAAAACCTTGGATGGGGAAAAGAAAAAGCTTTCTGATAACCAGGCGACAGTGGATGCGAAAGCGCAGGAGCTTGCCCAGGCCGAGGCGGAGGCTGCAGCCAGCGAGCAGGAGCTTGCAGCGGCGGAGGATGAGATCGCAGCTAATGAGCAGAAGCTTGCCGACGGGGAGCAGGAGATAGAGGATAATGAAAAGAAGCTTGCCGATGCCCAGAAGGATATCGAGGAAGCTGAGAAAGAACTGAAAAATGGTAAAAAAGAATACCAGGATGCGAAGAAGGACGCAGATAAGGAGATTGCGGACAATGAGAAAAAACTCGAGGATGCGCAAAAGGAGCTTGATGATCTGAAGCTTCCAGAGTGGATCGTGACGGACCGTAATAACCTGCCTGAGTATTCTGATTATGGCGATAATGCGGAACGTATCCGTAATATCGGTCAGGTTTTTCCTGTGATATTTTTCCTGGTGGCAGCGCTTATCAGTCTCACCACCATGACAAGAATGGTTGAGGAGCAGCGTACGCAGATCGGTACGATGAAAGCACTGGGTTACGGGAAGTATGCCATTGCTTCTAAATATCTGAATTATGCATTTCTGGCAACTGTGGGCGGAAGCGCGCTTGGTGTGGTCATCGGAGAAAAGATTCTGCCTTATATTATCATCAAGGCTTATGGTATCATGTATCACAATATGGCCAGCAATCTGCAGATTCATTACGAATTTAAATTTGCTATGATCGCTTCTGTGGCCGCTGTGGTATGTACGATTGGCGCAACCGTGACCTCCTGTTACAAAGCGCTTGTGGAAACGCCAGCCTCCCTGATGCGGCCTCCGGCGCCGAAGGAAGGCAAGCGGGTGCTCATAGAAAGAGCCACGTTTATCTGGAAGCATTTAAGCTTTACCTGGAAATCTACGCTGCGGAATCTTTTCCGATATAAGAAGAGGCTGCTGATGACGATTTTCGGTATTGCCGGAAGTATGGCGCTGATGCTGGTGGGGTTTGGGCTTCAGGATTCCATTATGGATATTGCGGTGCGGCAGTATGATGAGCTGCAGCATTATGAGGCCACCATTATCAGTGATGAGGATGCTACAGCTAAGGAAAAGGAAGAATTGGATGAATTTCTCAAAAAGAATGAGCAGATTAGCCGATTCACAAAGGTGCAGCTTACAAAAATGGATGCTCCGAGAAACAATTCCAACATCAGTGTGTATATATATGTACCGGAAAATCTGGAGAATTTCCATGAGGACGTGACGCTTCAGAACCGCATCACTAAGGAACCCTATGAGCTTACGGATGCGGGGGCTGCGGTCAGTGAGAAAACAGCGTCTCTTCTGGGGCTGGATGTGGGCGATGAGCTTACCCTAAAGAAGGATAATCAAGAGTATCGGGTCAATGTCGCTGTGATCACGGAGAACTACATGGGGCATTATGTGTATATGACGCCGCATGTGTATGAGCAGACCTTTGGCGAGAAGCCGGATTATGCAAACACGGTGTTTACCATGAAAGAGGAGTTTAAGGACCGGATTGATGATATGGGAAATGAGATATTAAAGTATCCGGCGGCGTTGAGTATCAGTTATACGAGCAGTCTTGCAGGGCAGCTTGAGAGGATGCTGAGCTCGCTGAAAACTGTCATCGTGGTATTGATCGTGTCGGCGGGGATGCTGGCATTTGTGGTGCTGTATAATTTGAACAATATTAATATCACGGAGCGGCAGAGAGAGCTGGCGACCTTGAAGGTGCTGGGGTTCTTTGATAAGGAGGTATCGCAGTATGTGTTCAGGGAAAATATTCTGCTGACGTTGATCGGTGTGCTGGCGGGGGCAGTGTTTGGAATTTTGCTGCACCGGTTTGTTATCGTCACGGTGGAGGTGGATGCCGTGATGTTCGGCAGGAATATTAAGGCGCTGAGCTTTGTGTACAGTGGATTGTTTACTTGTGGGTTCTCGGCGTTTGTTAATATGGCGATGCATTTTAAGCTTAAGAAGATTAATATGGTGGAATCTCTTAAGAGTGTGGAATGATTATGCTATGGGAGCTTTTGCCAGTGAAGAAATTGTGAAAAGAATTGAAACTTGCTTGACAACTTGGGGAATTGCAATTATAGTAGAAGCCAAGATAATGGCTGTGAGAAAGAGGAGTAGGTGGTTGGAACTGTCAGAGAGGGATGCCCGTGGCTGGAAGGTGTTCTCAGGATAAGGCGCTGAAGGTAGCTTTTGAGCCGGGAGTAATCCCCGTTGTCCCGCGTTAAGGGAGAATGAGATGTGCAGAGGCTTCTGCATAATGAAGGTGGTACCGCGACAATGATCGCCCTTCACACGTGAGTGTGGAGGGCGTACTTATTTACAGGAGGATGTTATGAGCAAAGAGCTTGCAAAAACTTATGATCCGAAAGGGATTGAGGAAAGTTTGTATCAGAAATGGATGGACAATGGTTATTTTCATGCGAAGGTGAATCCGGATAAGAAGCCGTTTACGATTGTGATGCCGCCGCCTAATGTTACGGGGCAGCTTCATATGGGACATGCTTTGGATGAGACTATGCAGGATATTTTGATCCGTTTTAAGAGGATGCAGGGGTATGAGGCGCTGTGGCAGCCGGGAACGGACCATGCGGCTATTGCTACTGAGGTTAAGGTTATTGAGAAGCTGAAAAGTGAGGGAATCGATAAGAATGAGATTGGCCGTGAGGAGTTTCTGAAGCACGCCTGGGCGTGGAAGGAGGAGTACGGCGGGAAGATCATTAATCAGTTGAAGAAGCTGGGGGCTTCTGCGGATTGGGAGCGTGAGCGCTTTACTATGGATGAGGGGTGCTCGAAGGCTGTACAGGAAGTATTTATTAAGTTGTATGAAAAGGGGTATATTTATAAGGGGTCAAGGATCATCAACTGGTGTCCGGTTTGTCAGACTTCTATTTCTGATGCGGAGGTTGAGCATGAGGATCAGGATGGATTTTTCTGGCACATTAATTATCCGATCGTAGGGGAAGAGGGGCGTTTTGTGGAGATTGCCACCACCCGTCCGGAGACTATGCTGGGTGATACTGCTGTGGCGGTAAATCCGGAGGATGAGAGATATCAGGACCTTGTGGGTAAGATGCTGGTGCTCCCGCTTACAGGCAGGGAGATTCCGGTGGTTGCGGATGAGTATGTGGATAAAGAGTTTGGGACTGGGTGTGTGAAGATTACGCCGGCTCATGACCCGAATGACTTTGAGGTGGGACGCCGTCATGATCTGCCGGAGATTAATATCTTGAACGATGATGCCACCATCAACAGTCTGGGTGGCAAGTATGCGGGCATGGGTAGATATGAGGCGCGTAAAGCTATTGTGAAGGACCTTGACGAGCTGGGACTGCTTGTGAAGGTAGTTCCCCATTCTCACAGTGTGGGAACGCATGACCGCTGTGGGACGACGGTTGAGCCTATGATCAAGCCGCAGTGGTTTGTGAAGATGGACGAGATGGCGAAAGAGGCGATCAAGGCATTGCAAAATAAGGATTTAGAGTTTGTGCCGCAGCGTTTTGATAAGATTTATCTTCACTGGCTTGAAAATATCCGTGACTGGTGTATTTCCCGCCAGCTTTGGTGGGGCCATCGTATCCCTGCATATTACTGCGAGGAGTGCGGCGAGGTAGTGGTAGCTGCTGAGATGCCGGAGAAGTGTCCGAAGTGTGGCTGTACGCATCTGCATCAGGATGAGGACACGCTGGATACATGGTTTAGTTCGGCTTTGTGGCCTTTCTCTACTCTGGGATGGCCGGAAAAAACAGAGGAGCTTGCGTATTTCTATCCGACAGATGTTTTGGTTACGGGGTATGATATTATTTTCTTCTGGGTTATCCGTATGGTGTTCTCCGCACTGGAGCAGACGGGAAAAGCGCCGTTCCATCATGTATTGATTCATGGTCTTGTGCGTGATTCCCAGGGACGTAAGATGAGTAAATCTCTGGGCAACGGTATCGACCCTCTTGAGGTGATCGACAAGTACGGCGCGGATGCGCTGCGTCTGACATTGATCACAGGGAACGCACCGGGAAATGATATGCGTTTCTATTGGGAGCGTGTGGAGTCCAGCAGTAATTTTGCCAATAAAATTTGGAATGCGTCGCGTTTTATTATGATGAATCTGGAAGGAAAGAGCGTTTCCGAGCCGGAGGATCTGAATGCGCTTTGTCCGGAGGATAAATGGATCCTTTCGCATCTGAATACCGTTATCCGTGAGGTGACGGAGAATATGGATAAATATGAGCTTGGTATTGCTGTACAGAAGGTTTATGACTTCCTGTGGGATGAGCTCTGTGACTGGTATATTGAGATTGCCAAGGTGCGTCTGTGGAATGCGGAAAATGATCCGGCAGCTGCCAATGCGGCATTGTGGACTTTGCGTAAGGCGCTCACGGACGGCCTGAAGCTGCTGCATCCGTTTATGCCGTTTATTACGGAGGAAATTTACTGTACCCTGATGCCGGAGGAGGAGTCGATCATGATCGCTGACTGGCCGGTTTATCAGGAGAGCCTGTGCTTCCCGGAGGCGGAGACTGCGGTTGAGAGTTTTAAAGAAGTGGTGAGGGGCATCCGTAATACCAGAAACGAGATGAACGTGCCGCAGAACCGCAGGACTAATCTGTATATTGTGGGAAGAGATGAGAAAATCTGTGCAATGTATGAGGAAAGTGCAAATTCCTTTGTGAATCTTGCGTTTGCGAAGGAGATTCATGTGCAGACGGATAAGGCCGGCATCGGCGAGGACGCGGTTTCTATCGTGGTTTCCAATGCTGTGGTATATCTGCCCCTTGAGGATCTGATCGACAGAGAAAAGGAGCTGGAGCGCCTGAATAAAGAGCTGGAGCGTCTGGGTAAAGAGATTGCCCGTTGTGAGGGAATGCTCAGTAATCCGAATTTTGTGAATAAGGCTCCCGTTGCCAAGGTGGATGCCGAAAAAGAGAAATTAGCGAAATATAAAGAGATGATGGAAAAGGTAACTCTGCAGCTCGGACAGCTGAAGAAGTGATGAAGGATAACAGTTCAGATACTTTGAAATGTTATGATGAAGGAGCATTTAGATGAAGTGGTATAAGGTTATGAACAGGCTTTCCCTGATTTTTCATGTGCTGGGCAGCGCGGTCCTTTATTTTATCATTGAGGCCATAAGCCGTCATTCCTTTGCGGAAGCCTGGGCCTATATGACGGGAAAACCGTTGGTGTTTGCCTATAATACGGCATTTATTTTTACGACCACGTTGCTTGCTTATTTGTTCAGGCGGCGGTGCTTTTTCCGGGTGCTGATCGGGATATTCTGGCTGGCGCTGGGAATCATCAATGGTGTGCTTTTGATGAACCGCGTCACGCCGTTTACCGGACCGGACCTGCACATGATCACCGACGCGATGAAGATTGCTCAGAAATATCTGCCTATGGCAGGAGTGGTGGTGGCCTGTATCCTCTTTGGCCTGGTCGTCATCTTCCTGTTGTGGCTGTTTATCAAAGGGCCGAAATATAGGGGGAAGCTGAAATACCGTTATAATCTTCCTTTGGTTCTGGTTGGTTTTGTGGCCTTTGCAGGTGTGACCCAGCTTGCGTTGGAGAAGCGAGTGCTGTCTAATTATTTTGGCAATATTGCATTTGCTTATGAGGATTATGGTTATCCCTACTGTCTTGCCACCACGATTTTTAATACGGGCATCAGTTGTCCCCGTGACTATTCGGAGAGTGAGATTGCCAGAATCAGACGTACGGAGGAAAGGCTTCCGGAGACAAATGAGGAAAAGCGGCCGAATATTCTTTTCCTGCAGCTGGAGTCTTTCTTTGACCCGACTTTGGTGAACTACCTGAATATTTCCGAGGACCCCATGCCTACCTTCCGGAAGCTGATGAAGGAGTATTCCTCCGGCTATTATAAGGTACCTTCTGTGGGGGCAGGTACGGCAAATACGGAGTTTGAATCTATTACCGGTATGAGTATGCATTATTTTGGGCCGGGAGAGTATCCGTATAAGAGCATTCTCAAGGAGACGACCTGTGAAAGTGCGCCGTATGTGCTGAAGGAGCTTGGGTATACCACCCATGCCATACATAATAATGAGGCTAATTTCTACGGCAGGCGTACAATTTTTCCAAACCTGGGATTTGATACGTTTACCTCTGAGGAATATATGCCCGGGGAAGATCAGAAGAATCCTTTGGGCTGGGTAAAGGACAGTATCTTAACGGATGAGATCATCAAATGTCTTGATGCCACGGAAGGTCCGGATTATGTGTACACGATTTCTGTGCAGGGCCATGGAGCATACCCGGAGGAGCCTTTGCTTGAGGATCCCCAGATTACTGTGAGCGGGGCGCCCTCAGAAGGAGAAAACTCGAAATGGGAATACTATGTAAATCAGATTCGTGAGATGGATGACTTTGTGAAGGATTTGGTGGAACAGCTTTCAGAGTACCCGGAGGATGTGGTGCTTGTTATGTACGGCGACCACCTGCCAACCATGGGATTGTCTGTGGAGGATCTGAAGAATAAGTATCTTTTCCAGACAGAATATGTCATTTGGGATAATTTCGGCCTGGAGAAAAAGGATGACAATCTTGCGGCATATCAGATGGCTGCGGAGGTTATGGACCGTGTAGGTATCCATGAGGGAACAGTGTTCCGTTATCATCAGGCCAGAAGAAATACAAAGAATTACCAGGTGGATCTGGAAACCCTGCAGTATGACCTGCTCTATGGGGAGCGCTATGCCTATGGTGGGGAGAATCCGTTCCTGCGGACAAAGATGAAAATGGGGCTTTACGATGTGACTCTGGACAGGCTGCAGCTTGTGTCCTCATCGGATTTCACCTATTACATTTACGGTACGAATTTTACGCCTTCCAGTGAGGTGATGCTCAATGGAGAGTGGTATGATACGATTTACCGAAGTCCCACCACACTGATGATCACCGGCACGGAGCTGAATGATTTTGACCGTCTGGCAGTTTCCCAGCGGAGCAACAGTTCTACGAGAAAGGCGCTCAGCAAGAGCTATGACCGTTCCTGTTATGCTTTGTATGCAGACAATCCTTGGAAACTGAACCAGGAATAAAATGTTGCAGAGTGCTCCGTTATCCCTTGCTGCAAAAAATTGTCGGATAAAATATTACGATTGGTACTAGACATCTTTCACCACTATTATATAATGATAACGTAACAGTTTTACCGGGGACGGTAAAAAGTCCCCGGAGACTTTGCGAATACATTAGATAAAGTGGTGAATTTTTTTATGAATTACGAAGAAGCAGTTGCTTATATTGATGAGACTCCCAAGTTTACGACGAAGAACAGCTTGGAGCATACAAAAGAATGTTTGAGGAGGCTTTGCAATCCCCAGGAGAAATTCCGCGTCATCCATGTGGCGGGGACGAACGGTAAGGGAAGTACCTGTGCTTTTTTGACCTCTATCCTGCGGGAGGCGGGTTATTCCTGCGGCCTCTTTACCTCTCCCCATTTGGTGGAGATCAATGAGAGATTTCAGATTAACGAGGTTAATATTGACAATGATACCTTTCTTGACGCGTTCCATAGGGTAAAAGCACTTTCCGATGAGCTGGTGGCTGAGGGCAGCTATCATCCCACATATTTTGAGATGCTCTTTCTCATGGGGATGGTCATCTTTGCGGAGGCGGGGGTGGATTATGTGACACTGGAGACAGGGCTTGGGGGAAGGCTTGACGCCACAACCTCCGTGGAGAATCCGGTGGCTTGTGTGATCACTTCCATCAGCTTTGACCATATGCAGTATCTGGGAGATACGATTGAGGCCATTGCCGGAGAGAAGGCGGGGATCATTGTACCGGGAGTTCCGGTCATCTATGATGGGAATAACCCTCAGGCTGCTGCGGTGATCCGTGGAAGGGCCTTGGAGCTTGGCAGTCCGTTTTATGAGGTGCGCGCAGAGGATGCTGAGATTCTCACAAATACGAAGGCGGGCATTGATTTTTGCCTGAAGAATGAGTATTATGGGAATACGGTATTTACGATTCCCTTCATTGCCAAATATCAGGTGAAGAATGCTTCTCTTGCTTTAAAGACGATGGAAGTGCTGAAAGAGAGCCTTCCGGTATCTCTTGAGAATATCTGCAGGGGTATGGCGGGAACGCGCTGGCAGGGCCGTATGGAAACAGTTTTGCCGGGGGTGATCGTGGACGGTGCGCACAATGAGGACGGTGTGGCGAAGTTTGTGGAGACGGCTGCGCATTTCCAGGAGGAATATCCGCTGACACTGTTGTTTTCGGCAGTGGATGATAAGGACTATACAGATATGATACGCACGATCTGCGGGAAGATACGTTTCCGGCATATCGTGGTGACACAGGTAGGCGGTTATCGGATGGTGCCGGCGCAGAAGCTGGCAGGGATTTTCAGAGATTTGGGCTGCGGCAGTGTGGAGGCAGTGGAAGAAATCGCAGATGCCTTTGAAGCGGCGCAAAATGCACGGGGAGAGGACGGTATGCTCTTCTGTGTGGGCTCCCTGTATCTGGTCGGTGAGATCAAAGATGTGATTAGGAGAAGAAAGAATGATTGATTATGAAGAGGAACTGAAGAAGTTTGAACCTTGCCTGGATGTGACGGATGCGGAAGGCGCTATTTATGACCATGAGCTGACCGATATCCTGGATGTGCTCCAGGAGGTGCTCCGCGAAGCAAAAAGCGGCAGACGTGTGAGATAAGGAGATACGAATGAATTGCATAAATTGCGGTGCGTTTCTGACGGATACGGATCTGGATTACTGTACCCACTGTGGTTATAATGTCTTGATTCAGAAGAAGGTGGATTATCTTTCCAAATTGTACTATAATCAGGGGCTGGAAAAGGCTAGTATCCGGGATTTATCAGGGGCGATCAATTGCCTGAAACAAAGCCTTACGTATAATAAAGCGAATATCCAGGCCAGGAACCTTCTGGGACTGGTATATTTTGAGACCGGTGAGGTGGTGGCGGCGCTCAGTGAGTGGGTAATCAGCAAGAACCTGCAGCCTAACCGGAACCTGGCCTCAGAGTATATCGACAAGCTTCAGGCAAACGCCAACAAGCTGGAGGCCATCAATGAAACCATCAAGAAATATAATCATGCGCTGGCGCTCTGCCGTGAGGGGCATGAGGACATGGCGGCTATTCAGCTTAAGAAGATTTTGACCCAGAACTCGAAGCTTATCAAAGGGTATCATCTGCTGGCGCTCATCCAGATGAAGGATGAGGAGTGGAATAAGGCCAGGCGGACGTTGAAAAAGGCTGCAAGGATAGATAAGACCAATACCACTACCCTTCGTTTTCTCCGTGAGGTGGATGAGCAGACAGGCGTCACTACGAAGCTTGAAAGCCAGGGAATGGGATTTTTCCGTTCGGGCGGAGAGCGCGGTCAGGACAATAGCTATGGCGGGGATGTGGTGATTCAGCCTCAGGCATATAAGGAGAAATCTAAGATTTCTATTTTCTTTACGCTGATGTTGGGATTTGCGGCAGGAGCTGCGGCTTTTTGGTTCCTTGTGGTGCCTGCGATCAAGCAGGGAATTTACCGTGAAGCGAACCAGCAGATTGTCAAGTACAGTGAATCTGTGGCCAGTCAGGGTGCGGAGCTTTCCAGAGCCAAGGACCAGGCGCAGGAGTCCGGCGACACGGTAGAGGCGGCTGCCCAGCAGATTGAATTGGAGAAGCGTAAGAGCGAGAGTTATGAAGCTCTTTTGAAAGCGTATTCAGCTATGCTTCAGGAAAATATGGACGAAGCAGCGCTGGAAATCCAGAAGGTATATGCGGATGTGCTTTCCGATAATGTGAAGGGTATTTACAGCACAGTCTGTAATAACACCGGAGTCACTGGGATTGAGGACGATGGCCAAGGTGACGGAACCGGGGAGTCGGACACTGGGGACGGGGCTGACGGCGAAGGTGGTTCTGATGACAGTGGTAGCTATGACGGAGGCGATGACGGCGGAGGTTATGACGATAGCGGAAGTTATGACGACGGCGGAAGCTCTGATGATAACGGAAGCTATGATGACAATGGCGGTTATGATGACGGCTACAGTGATGAATATTAAAAACTGATGAAAAACCTCGAGGAAGGGGATGTGCATGTGCACATCTCTTTTTGCTTCTGTGGAATAAATGGGGAATTTTGTCGAATTATGTATAAAAATGCAGAATGAGGGGGATTATAGATTTGGAGCCAATTTTTGAGACAGAAGGTACTTGTCTGACGATCCTGCTTCCGGGAGAGCTGGATCACCCGGTGTCAGATCAGATACGCAGGGAGTCAGACAGGATCATGGGCAAGCTGTATATAAAGACAATCATTTTTGATTTTGCCAGGACCACCTTTATGGACAGCTCTGGGATAGGGCTGATCATGGGGCGGTACCGTGCTCTGGGCATGAGGGGGGACTGCATCCGTGCCATCCATGTGAACAGCCATATTGATAAGCTGCTGCGCCTGTCAGGCGTTCATAAATTCATGGAAATCCGCAGGGAAGCGGAAAAGATTGGGGAATAGGAAGGGAGAGTATTATGGAAAATACCAATGAAATGACAATCATCTTTGACAGCCGCCCGGTAAATGAGGGGTTGGCCAGGGTAGCTGTGGCTTCGTTCTGCACGCAGCTTAATCCCACACTGGAGGAAGTGGCCGATTTGAAAACAGCAGTTTCCGAGGCTGTGACCAACTGTATCATACATGGCTATGAGGGGAAGATACATAAGATTAAGGTAATGTGCCATCTCAAAGGGCAGGAGCTGAGTGTGGATGTGATTGATGAGGGAGTGGGGATTCCGGATGTGGAAAAGGCGATGGAGCCTTTGTATACCACAAAGCCGGAGACAGACCGTTCGGGTATGGGATTTACGTTTATGGAGGCGTTTATGGACGAGGTGACCGTAGAGTCCAAGGTGGGCTTTGGTACCACGGTGCATATGAAAAAGATCATCAGGAGGTAGGGATGGATCATACTCTTGCCCTGATTGGGCGTGCACACCAAGGGGATAAAGAGGCAAGAGATACATTATTTGAGGAAAATGTGGGCTTGATCTACAGTGTGGCCAGAAGGTTTCTCGGACGGGGCGTGGAGATGGAGGATTTGTTCCAGATAGGCAGTATCGGCCTTTTGAAGGCCGTGGATAAATTCGATCTGTCCTATGATGTGAAATTCTCCACCTATGCGGTGCCCATGATTGCCGGAGAGATTAAGCGGTTTCTGCGGGATGACGGCATTCTTAAAGTAAGCCGTTCCCTGAAGGAAAATCATTATAAGGTATACCAGCTCCGTGAGAGTCTGGAGCGCTCCCTGGGACGGGAGCCTACGCTTGCGGAGCTTTCTGATGAGATGGGGATGCCTATGGAGGAGCTTGTGATGACGTTGGAATCCGGGGCGGAGGTGGAGTCCCTGCATAAGACGATCTACCAGGGTGAGGGAACAGAGATTTCCCTTTTGGACAAGCTGCCGGAGAAGGAGAACCAACAGGACGCTCTGCTGGATAAAATACTTCTGGAGGAGATTCTCGAGAGCCTGGGACCGAAGGAAAGGCAGCTTATCTATATGCGCTATTTCCAGGATATGACCCAGACAGAGATTGCCGCCCGTCTTGGTGTGTCTCAGGTGCAGGTGTCCAGGATGGAGAAAAAAATCCTCCGTACTTTGCGGGGGAAGCTGTGAGGGTGCTGGATGTTATTATGAAAAGAAGGGCCATGATTTCGGCGGGGAAATCATGGCCCTTGGGTTTTATTTGGCAGCAGTCTGCGTGCGGCTAAAAATAACGTTTCTGTACTTGGAAAGTGCGCCCAGGAGAATCATTCCCAGGATACCGCAGGATACCACTTCTCCGATTCCCACAGTGAGCATCATAAGCGGGATTGGGAGATTGATGCCATATCCGTAGAACAATACGAATGGCACGATCACTGTGTTCGCAGCAATGGGGGGGATGGGAGCCAGCCACCGGGTGCCGCGCAGTTTGTAGGTAAACACAGCACCGATCAGGGTTGCGATGCTTCCGAAGATGATGTCCACCGGTATTGCGCCGCCCAGGATGTTGGCTATGATGCATCCCACAAACAGCCCGGGTATTGCGGCTGGAGTGAAGAACGGCAGAACGGTCAGCGCTTCTGAGAAGCGGATCTGTACCTCGCCGAAGCTTAAGGGTGCGAACAACATCGTCAGCACGACATAGATGGCCCCAATTGCGGCCGCCTGTACAAGAAACAGGGTACTTTTGTTTTTCATATTCGTTTGTCTCCTTTAGTTTTGTTTTACGAGTGGAAGGTCTCGAACACTCGACTCATTTTACGGCGGGAATCGCCGGCAAGCCCGTAAGGACCTTATTTTTATGGGCTTTGCAACGGAAATGAGTATAGCACAGGCGGAGGGGAAAATCAAGCCTCCCCCTGAGCAATTTTTTGCAGCGTTTTTGTGGGGGAGTTTTGCACGTTATTTCTCTTGGTTTTTCTGCCAGCGGTCCATATCTTCAATGATCGTGGTGTTGACGTCATCCTCGTAGAGACGCATCTGTACCTGCATGGGCGTGGGATCGTCGGTAATTTTCATGCGGCCGAAATGATTGAAAAAGAAAAGCACGCCCAGACCAATTCCGAGGGAATAGGAGATTTCTAAAATAGTAAAACCGTTTGAGGGCTGTCCGGTAACCTGCATGTATATTTGACCGAAGAGTCCCGCCACATCCACGTCGTTATTGAAAGTCATAATGGAAAAGGCGGCGCCGAAAAAAGTAGCCAGGCACACAAAAATCACTTTCACCCAGCGCCAGATCATATTAGGCGTAGGCTCAAGCTGATAGGTGATGATGAAATTAGCCTCACCGATGGGGCTGATGTCAAGGTCAGGCTCCTTTTTTGCAATCTGTTCTACCAGATCAGAAACGGACATAACATAGCGGCCGGGTTTCTCTGGATCCAGGTTCGCAATGGGCATTACACGCAGCCGGTTAAGGATTTTTGGATTGCTGCAGTTAAGCTTGGCTATATCCTGCAGGTAAACGTGGGGATGCTGTACCTCTACGTTCTCGTCTAATTGCAAATATAAAGTATCACTCATGGTAAAACACATCCTTTCTCATTGCACTCAGCTGCCTGATTCATTCTTTCATCTTTGGCTTGAAGACCCAACTTGCCAGGTAAGAAAAGATAAGTGCCGCAGACACGCCGGCAGCGCAGGCGGTGAAGCCGCCCATGAAAAGACCAATCAGGCCGTTCTGGTCAATGGCATCCTTCATACCTTTCCACAGGGTGTTGCCAAAGCCTAAGAGAGGTACGGTGGCGCCGGCACCTGCGAATTCGGCAAAGGGCTTATAGATGCCGATGGCGCTCAGGAGGGCTCCTGAACATACCAGGAGCACCATTACCCGCCCGGGCATAAGCTTTGTTTTATCTAATAAAATCTGGATCAGGGCACAGATTAATCCGCCCACCCAGAAAGCGTTCAAATAATCCATAATTTGTTTCCTCCAGTCTGCCGCGGAGGCAGTATTGTTCTAATTCTATTTTCTGTTACTTTTACTCTGCCTCTACATGTTCAATTACCACTGCGTGAGCGATGCCGGGCACAGATTCACCCTCATTGAAGCTAACCTTAGAAAGCAGCGCACCCGTGGGGACGAAAAGAATCCGTTTCCATTCCCCGGCCGCAATCTTAGGAAGAATGTGGCTGGCCAACACTGTGGCAGAACAGCCGCAGCCGCTTCCTCCGGCGTGGGTATCCTGTGTTTCGTTGTCAAAGATGAGCAGTCCGCAGTCATCATGCACATTGCGGATATCGATACCTTTGTCCGCGAGCAGGTCAATGAGGATTTTTTGCCCCACTACGCCCAGGTCGCCAGTGAAGATATAATCGTAATCCGAGGGACTGCGCGCGAAATCAGTGAGATTCTGGTAAATGGTATCACACGCAGCAGGTGCCATGCAGCCGCCCATATTCAATGAGTCCTTAAGGCCGTAATCCATAATTTTTCCGGTGGTGATTCCGGTGATTACGGCGCATCCGTTTCCTACGCGCAGCGGGAGCTTTTTATCGGAAATACTTTTCGGGGGAGGGCAGCTGCCGAGTACGCAGGCACCGCTGCCTGTGACAGTCCAGGTAGCGGAAAAGGGCCTCTGATTTCCGTAACCAAGCGGAAAACGGAATTCCTTCTCCGCGCTGGCGAAATGACTGGAGGTGGCGCACAGAATGTGTTCGCCGTAACCTGCGGCAATGGCCATGGCCCCCAGGGAAAGCGATTCGCCCATGGTAGAGCAGGCACCGTACAGGCCGTAGAAGGGAATTCCCATTTCTGCGATGCCGAAGGAGGAAGCAATGGTCTGGGCCAAAAGGTCTCCGGCAAAGAGCATGCGGATGTCCTTGGGCTTAAGTCCGGCTTTGCCGATTGCAAGCGTGGCGGCTTCTTTCTGCATGGTGCTTTCTGCAGCCTCCCATGTTTTCGTGCCAAACATGGGGTCTTCACATATCATGTCAAAGGAATCACGGAGCGGACCTTCGCCCTCCTTTTTGCTGACAATGGAGGCGGAGCTTTGGATGTAGACCGGTTCCTGAAATGCGATGCTGGCTGCACCTCTTGTGTGTTTTTTACTCATGAAATCACCCCCATTAGTTTTAATACATAATAAATGATCCCCAGCACCCAGGAGCTTAGGATGCCGTATAGGATGACCGGGCCGGCGATGGTAAAAATTTTACATCCGATGCCGAATACCTGGCCCTCTGCTTTGAACTCGATCGCCGAGGCGGCCACGGAATTGGCGAAGCCTGTGATGGGCACAAGACCGCCCGCACCGCCGAATTTTCCGATTTTAGGGTAAATATTGAATCCCGTAAGGATGACGCTTAAAAGAATTAAAATTACTGAGCACCAGGTGCCGGCCATTTCCGTATCCAGCCCGCGGCTTTTGGCAAAGTTGAGGATCACCTGTCCCAGTACACAGATCAGCCCGCCGGTGACAAATGCTTTGACCATATTTAAGGGGAGATTATGGGTGGGTGTGACTTGTTTTACATATTTCTCGTATTGCTTCTGTTTTTTCTGTTGTTCCGTATTAGCCATAGTTACCTTCCTTTCCTGGCTTTTTCCTTAGTCTGCGAAAAAAATCAGCGGAATATGCGTCTTATTTTGACTTTTTTACATATTCTTCGTATAATAGAAATTAGTTTTACCGGCCGGAAGGGGATTATCAACCATAGAATATACAATAGATAAGGAAGGGGTACTACCTATGAGCGGATTTTTTGTGGGGCGGGATGCTGTGCTTTTGACATATGGCCCGGAAAACCAGGGACTTTGTGTGAGACGCATAGATTTGGAAGCTTCTGAATTTGGACATATGGCGTGCAGGATAGAAGATGCCATGCAGTTCCTATATGTGTATGGAGGCACAATGGTCTGCCAGATAAATCAGGAGACACAGGAGCTGCGTCCGGGTGAGGGATTTTTTATCAACAGTGGAAATGCTTACCGGTTTACCGGAAGCGGAAAAGGCGGCTGTGAATTCAGTCTGATTTCCATGGATCCTTCTTATATTGGCGGGACGCAGGAGAGCCTTATCATGGAGAAATATGTAAATCCGCTTAAAGGCTCCGCCGATTTTCCATGGATGAAGCTGGAACGGAGCTATACCCCACAGGAGGAAATCCTTGAATTCCTGCGCGGTATTGTCGAGACTGCATCCGCCAAGGATACAGGATATGAGCTGGAACTTAGGAGCTTGACGGAACGGGTATGGGTCCGCCTTTACCGTGAATTCTGCCGGCTTTGTCCGAAGAGGACAAGACCTCAGCAGAAGGAAGCAGAGAAGCTGCGAACCATGCTTGGCTATCTCCATGACAACTATAGGGAGAAGATCACACTCAGCGCTATGGCGGAGTTCGCTGGGGTGAGCAGCGGAGAATATTGCAGATTTTTTAAAAAGCATATGGGGCAGACGCCTTTTGAATATTTGCAGACATACCGGATTGAGCAGAGTGTGCCGGAGCTTGTGGGAAAATTGGGGAAAATTACTGAAATTGCTTTGCACCATGGTTTTACAGGTTCCAGCTACTATGCGGAGACCTTTAAAAAAGAGATGGGCTGTGCCCCCGGCGATTACCGAAAATGGTACCGCAGGGAAATAGACGGTCACTGTCCGCTGAGCTGCAAGGGACAGATACAGCCGAAAGAAGAGGTGCGTCAGGCACCGCGCAGGCAGGAATCCATGCCCGCCCATCTGCTATAGGCTACATCCAGCCGAGATAATAGAAAATCAGTGAACCAATGATTTTGCCGAGGGCCACGCATACGATTACCTTCGGAAGTCCTTCCGTGAATTTCACACGCCGGGAAAAGATGGGGAACACGTCTGCCATCTCAGCCAGAGCAAGGATCCACGCACCCAGGAAGATTCCTGAGAAGACACCGTATAAAAGGAGAAATGGCTGTCCAAGTGGGATGGGCCACTGGTAGATAAAATACAGGTTTCCGAGGACAGTGCCAAGTAAGGTCACATCCTCATATAATAAAATGTGTTCTGCAGTGTGGGTAATACCTGCATAACGGGGAGTAATGGAAAGTCCGATGATGAGTCCCACCACACCGCCGGCGATGATGGTTCCGGCACAGAAGCCCAGGAACCCTAAGAAAATCTGCTGCCACATAGCATGAAACCTCCTTGCTTGGAATCAGGCAGGCCATATATGGGAAGATGCCGCCATATGAACCACGGGAATGTTAAGCCCATAAGCGGCCGTTTCTGCCGGCCTGCCTGGAAATAGTATGGGAAAATCCTTAAAAAATATGCGGCAAATCTAAAGAATGTATGAAAACCTGTACATTTTCTTTGGTTAATAGTATAATGTTTTAAATATACGAAAAATCAAGTCTTTTAGGAGGTTTGGGTATGCAAAACGCATTTTCCCGTATGGAAATACTGCTGGGGGACATTGGGACAGCGAAATTAAGCAAGGCTAAGATTGCCGTATTCGGATTAGGAGGAGTAGGTTCCTATGTGGTGGAAGCTCTGGCCAGGTGCGGCGTCGGCAGCCTGACCCTTGTAGACCATGATACAGTATCCCTGACCAATATAAACAGGCAGCTCTTTGCTCTTCAATCTACGATCGGCAAGAGCAAGGTACAGGTGGCAAAGGCGAGGATCAGCGATATTGACGAGGAAATAATTGTACACACGTATGAAACATTTTATAATGAAGATACAGCGGGGATGTTTGATTTCCGTTCCTATGACTATATTGTGGATGCCATAGATACAGTGACCTCCAAGCTGCTTTTGATCGAGAGGGCGAAGGCCTGCCACACACCGATCATCTCCTGTATGGGTACAGGGAACAAGCTAGACCCGTCCAGATTTGAGATAACTGATATATCCAAGACAAGTGTGTGTCCGCTGGCTAAGGTGGTGCGCACGGAGCTGCGTAAGAGGGGAATCCGCAAGGTCAAGGTGCTTTACTCAAGGGAAAAGCCCATCAAGGCTTTAGACAACGGAGAGCGTAAAGGGAATTCTGACAGGCCTGTGCCGGGAAGTATATCCTTTGTGCCCAGTGTGGCGGGACTTTTGATTGCCGGGGAGGTTGTGCGTGATCTGCTGGCAGATCCGGGTAAGAAGCTGGCCGGCCGTGATATATTAAAATAGAAAGTTTGAGGAAGAGAATCTGTGAAGCAAGAGATCAGAACGAAATTTTGTGATTTATTGGGAGAGGAGAATGTATTGATCGACGAGCCGATGAGCCGTCATACTACCTTCCGTATCGGAGGGCCTGCCGATTATTTCCTGATTCCCAGATCCTGTGAGGAGATTGGCAGTATCCTGAAAATCTGCAAGGAGGAGAAACTGCCTTATTTTATTCTTGGAAACGGAAGTAATCTTCTGGTGAGTGATTTGGGATACCGGGGCGTGATCATTCAGATGTACCGTAATCTCAGTGAAATTAAAATAGAAGGAACAAATATACGCGCTGCTTCCGGGGCGCTTCTTTCAACCATAGCAGCCACGGCTAAAAATGCATCTCTGGGCGGCTTTGAGTTCGCAGGCGGGATTCCCGGGACGTTAGGCGGCGCGGTAGTGATGAACGCCGGAGCGTACGGCGGAGAGATGAAGGATGTTATTCAAGAAGCGACGGTGATGACTCAGGAGGGTGAGATTCTCTGCATCCCTGTGGATGAGCTGGCTATGGGCTACCGTACCAGTGTGGTCAAAACTGCCGGGTATCTTGTACTGGAGGCCGTGATTTCTCTGAAGGAAGCTGACCAGGAGGAGATTAAAGCAAGAATGCGGGAACTCACGGAGAAAAGGACCAGTAAGCAGCCGTTGGAATACCCAAGCGCCGGCAGTACGTTTAAACGTCCGGAGGGATATTTTGCAGGGAAGCTGATCATGGACAGCGGGCTTCGTGGATACCGTGTAGGCGGAGCGCAGGTTTCCGAGAAGCACTGCGGCTTTGTGATCAATACCGGAAACGCCTGTGCCAAGGATGTGCGCGACCTGATGGAGGATGTGATCGACAAGGTGCGGGATAAATTCGGCGTGACACTGGAGCCGGAGGTTAAATTCCTTGGTGAGTTTTAAGATGCAGTCATACTCTGGGAAACTACCGGGTGCGGCTTCAAACAACAGGAGATAAAGTATGAGATTTGTGATTGTAACAGGAGTATCGGGCGCGGGAAAGACAGCGGCGCTGAAAATGCTGGAGGACGCCCGATATTTTTGCGTGGATAATCTTCCGATTCCTTTATTGGAAAAGTTTGCTTCCCTGATGCCTGAAATCCATGGCGAGGATGTGCAGAACGTAGCTCTTGGGATTGACGCCAGGAGCGGACGTTCTCTTGATGAGCTGGAGATGGTCCTGGAGCGGATGAAGGATGCAGGATATGAGTTTGAAATACTTTTTCTGGATGCAGACGACAAGGTGCTGGTGAAGCGTTATAAGGAGACGAGAAGAAGTCATCCTATGGCCCTGTCGGGCAGGGTTGACGAAGCCATCCGGTTGGAACGGGAGAAGATGAAATTCCTAAGGGAACGGGCTGATTATATTATCGACACCACCCATCTACTAACAAGAGAACTGAAGCAGGAATTGGAAAAGATTTTTGTGGATAACAGTGAATTCCACAATATGATGATTTCTGTCCTTTCTTTTGGATTCAAATATGGGATTCCGGCTGATGCAGACTTGGTGTTTGATGTGCGTTTTTTGCCGAATCCTTACTATATAGACGAGCTGCGGCCGCAGACAGGGTTGGACGAAAGTGTATTCCGTTATGTCATGGAATGTGATGCGTCAAAAATTTTTGCGGACAAACTGGAGGATATGATTGCCTTTTTAATCCCAAACTATGTACGTGAGGGAAAGACAAGCCTGGTGATCGCAATTGGCTGTACAGGCGGCAAACACCGTTCTGTGACGCTTGCAAGAGAGCTGTACGGAAGGCTTACCAAGAATCGTGAGTATGGTTTCAGACTGGAACACCGCGATGTGGAAAAAGACCGGGTGGTAAAAAAATAAAAGAGAAGAGGTTGGGAAATGTCTTTTTCAGGGATGGTGAAAGATGAACTTTCCAAGCATGTGGGCTCTGCCAGACACTGCAGGATTGCAGAGACGGCGGCTATTTTGAGCGCCTGCGGGCGGATGGAGCAATACCACAACGGTAGTGAAAGGCTGCGGGTGCAGACGGAAAATGAGGCAGTTGTAAGAAAGTGCTTTACATTATTGCGAAAAACATTTAATATAGAAACAGAAATAGCCATTCGCGAAAATAGTCATCTGAAGAGAGGAAATGTTTATTTTATAGAGATTTCGGACCAGGCGCAGATCCAGGCTGTGCTTCAGGGGACTAAGCTTTCGGTGAACGGTAATGCCGGGGGTACGCTGAACCTCAACAATTCTCTGGTCATTCAGCAGAATTGCTGTAAGCGAGCGTTCATCCGGGGTGCCTTTCTTTCGTCAGGCTCCATAAGTGATCCGGAAAAGGGTTATCACTTCGAGATTGTGTGTCCGAAAGAGGATAAGGCACAGCAACTACAGGATATTATTCGTAGTTTTAATATTGACGCTAAGATTGTGCTGCGCAAGAAGTCATATGTGGTCTATGTGAAGGAGGGCGCGCAGATTGTCGATATGCTGGCAATCATGGAAGCAAACGTGGCGCTGATGAACCTGGAGAATATCCGGATTCTGAAAGAAATGCGTAATTCAGTAAACCGGAAAGTAAACTGTGAAACTGCGAATATTAATAAGACGGTGAATGCAGCAGTAAAGCAGATGGAAGACATTAAATTAATCGAGCAAACCGTGGGGTTCCAAAGTTTGAACGAAGGTCTTGCAGAAATCGCTGAGTTAAGGCTGCAGTATCCCGAGGCTACACTAAAAGAATTAGGAATGATGTTGAGCCCGCAGGTAGGTAAATCAGGAGTGAACCATCGATTGAGAAAATTGAGTGCACTGGCAGATGAACTGCGGGAGAACAAGGAGGAGTTATTATGATTAAAAAGCCAATCACCATTAATTTATCCACTGGACTTGAAGCACGGCCGGTAGCGCAGCTGGTGCAGGTGGCAAGTCAGTTTAACAGTGAGATTTATGTTGAGATTGGAAAGAAGAAAGTCAATGCAAAGAGTATCATGGGAATGATGACGCTGGGACTGGATGCCGGTGAGGAAATCACACTTTCCGCAAGCGGAGAGGATGAGGAAGCTGCCATGTCCAGCATTGAACAATATCTGAGCAATCAATAATATTACTGGCGCGAAAAACGCCGGAAACGCATGAGTAGCGGAGCTGGCTGTGCGTTTCGTATTAATTCTGAGATCAAGTGGCTGTGTTATTAAAATGAATCATTTATTCTTCTGACAAGTACAGCAAATAAGAATAAAAAAGTATAGCCGGGAAGGAAGACCGCTTCCCGGCTATACTTTTTTATTTCTGCGGCGATTTTCCGGAAAACCGTTGAAAAAGCAGCGGATATAGAATAAGTATCCATGCCACCACAAGAAAATAACGGAGGAAGGAAGCAGGCAGAGACGTACCAATCAAAGGCTTCAGCCCTTCCTGGAGTCCCACAGCCACTACAAGACCAATGACCAGGCGGATGATTTTATCCTTTGTGCAGTTGGGAAGTGAGAATTGGATATATCTTTTTTCTATATAAAAGCCCAGGGCAAAGGCCATGCCTGCACCGCAGGCTTTCACGCAGTCCTGTGCATAGGCGAGGTCAATGATGCTCTTTTGTTCAAGTATCACTGCGTACACTGTGAGCAGAATACAGATCACAGCCATAACGGCGGACACGACAGCTTCCCGGCCATCTGCAGCATTGCGGCGGCAGATAAAATGGTAGCTTAAAAGTACACATATAATGCTCACACAGAAAGAAGTAAGTACATCTTTAGGGGTATGACAGCCTAAGTACATACGGGAAAAGCCTATCAGAAAAATCATCACGAAACAAAGTGTTTTTGCAAGTGTTTTCCTGAAATAAAGGCCGAGGGTACCCAGAAGCGCGGTAATACTCTGCGTGTGCCCGCTTGGAAAGGAGTAACCTGTCGCGCCCGGCAGGGCAGATTCCACTGCCTGAAAACCAGGGTCAAGCACCCAGGGACGCGGAATGCGGAATGTGATCTTCAGTCCCTGGACGAGCAGACCTGAAGTAAAATAGGCAAAGCCTAATGTATAAGCGAGCTTTTTATCCGCGCACCAAAAGAGCCAGCAGATGACCGCCACAACAAAGACCTCCTGGGCGAGATAAGTCAGTCCTTGGAAAAAAATGTCGCCCGCAGGGCTGCGGTATTGTGCCAAAAATTGTAAAAATTCCATGAAACCGAATCCTTTCTTATTATATTAAGGACATTATAAGTTGACCGAAGCAAAAAAACAAGGTATAATGAGCAAAGAAACAATCTCGGATTTGTTACGACGGTTAAGTGAAGCATAGAATAAGAAGCGAGGAACATGATCAATGTCAAAAGTTTTAAAGTTTATTGTACACTTTGTAGTCATATGCACGATTCTCTGTGTAGTTGCGTTGGCGGCACCTCCGTTTTTTGGGGTGACGACGGTAATCATGGATGATACCAGTAAGGAGACGAACCTTCCCATTGGTTCCGTGACCTATGCCATTCCTGTCAAGACAGAGGATGTTAAGATTGGAGACCCAATCCTGGTCCAGGAGAATTCCAAGGCTTATCGTTACAATATTTCAAATATGGATTTAGGAAGCAAAATGTTTACTGTGGTAGATCCTACAGTTAGCGAGCCTAAGAATATTACAGTAGCTGTCAAAAATTATGTCCCCAAGGTTGTGATAACCATCGGACTTTTAGGGTATCTGTTGGTAGCCACGGAGAGTATTGAGGGACTTATTGTCCTGGGACTGGCTGTATTGTTTTTGGTAATCCTCTATGTGATAGCGGAGCTGTGGAAAAAGGAGCCTCAGGAATATCCAGAGACAGCAGAAGATCCGGAGCCGGGCTACATCAAGAGCGAAAAAGAGCTCAGACGTGAGGAAAAAGAGAAAGCAAGGCTTATGAAAGAAGAGGAGCGCCAGATCAGAAGAGAAGACAAGCAGCGCCGCAAGGAGGAGAAGAGAGTTATCCGTACGGGCGGTTTTGTGGATGAGATATATGAGGATGACCTGGCACCAGAGGAGCCGGAGCGTCCGGTGACTATGCAGACTGCTACCAGTGAGGCGCATGAGCTTCTGAAGAAGGAGATTGCTGCGGCTACCGCCGAGGAAGGTGCAGTCGAAGCTGAGGCACCGAAACCTGTGCAGGAGGCTGCGCCGGTGAGGGAGAAGGTGCAGGAAGCAGTGAAGGAAGCCGATTTCGAAGACGAGGAGCCGGTGGAGATTAAGAAGATGGCAATACCTGCCTGGTCTGCAGCACAGCTTGCGGACAGAGCCAAGCAGGAGGGCGATGCGCCGGAGATTGTCAGGGATGATATTACGAATGTGACGTTGTTTGATTATTCCGATATTATCGGGGAGGATGACGGCGGCAAGATGGAAGAATAAGTTCTGCGAAAAGATAAAGGCTGCCTGAGGGTGGCCTTTTCTTTATGAGAAGATTTTTGGATGTCCCGGGAGGGTGTTGAACGGTGAGGAGTAGTGGCTTGGGGGCCGGGGCAGGTGTTGTCCAGGGCAGGCAGTTGCCCGCTTCCCTTCAACTAAGTTCTAACTGCGACTAAGCCGCTCGAGAAGAGCTCTCGCGGCTAAGTCTCCGTAAGAACTGGATTTTCAGGCGCGCTTTCCGCAAAACTGCCTGCTCTGGACAACACCTGCCCCGGCCCCCAAGCCACTACTCCTCACCTACCACTACGTTTGCGCGCCATCGGAATTTTTGGTGTTTTTAGCGGAAGTTTTATTCCGATGGGTAACGTGGCAGGTGGACATGCTTGCCAGATTATTTAGCGACTGGTAAGAGGCGGCTATACATTGGTGGTGTACGTTTAACACGGCAGAGTTGCAGAGTATGTATTAAATACTCCGCAGCTCTGCCATGTTGCAAATTTGATGCGTCCGAAGATTAGCGCAGCATATTTAGCGCCTATGCAATATGTTAAGCAGATATATTTACATGTTTATTCTTAATGGTTTGTTTGTGTTAAAAATGCAATTCGGTGAAGCTAATTTCATTTGGATGGTTCACATTTCACTTTAGCACCGATAGTATGAGGTTTGTCCAGGTCAGGGAGTATTAGCTGGTAAGTGTTATTATTATAGAAGGTAATCTTCCGATATTTTGATAGTATGCTCGGATTTAGTTGCCGGGCTGCAAGATAAAGATAATCGGTTGAGGCGGGCGGGATGATGAAATGGGGGATTTTTTTACCGCCTTGATGATTGATGTGGGCATACTTTTTTGTGTGGCATGCTTGATAAATCTTGCGGCGAAAAGCATGTATGTTGTGAAGGGGTGGAAACGTGGTGGTAGGTGAGCAGAAGGGAAATGGGCGGGGGAACGGCTGGCGCTGTCTTGTCAGGCATTTTGCGGAAGCGAGCCTGAAAATCCATCGGTTACGGAGACTTAGCCGTGAACGCTCTTCGTGAACGGCTTAGTCGCAGTTAGCGATTAGTTGAAGGGGAGCGAGCATGCCTGACAAGACAGCGCCAGCCGTTCCCCCGCCCATTTCCCTTCTGCTCACCGTTCGACATTTTCCGGGGTCCCCGTAATGTACCAAAAAAAATACAAAAAATTCAAAAAACCTCTTGCAATGCCCCAAAACATTGTGTATACTGATAACTGCTGTGACATTGATAGCTATGAAGCGTGAGGTTGCTGCCCAGGATGGCAGGTTTTCCGTGGAGCGAATGTCAAGTTAGGAAACTGACGACAAGTCACTGTACAAGTTCAGAAGACCATCTAGGGATGGGCGTGTGGAAAGATGTCTTAGGACACACACGGAGATGTGTACAGTCGCCGCTTGTCGTACTGCTAAATGAGTACGAATAGGAGGAGACTTTTTTTATGGCAAATCAGGTAATGAGAATCACATTAAAAGCTTACGATCATCAGTTAGTGGATGCATCCGCAGCAAAAATCATCGACACTGTGAAAAAGAATGGAGCAATGGTAAGCGGCCCGGTTCCGCTTCCGACAAAGAAAGAAGTTGTGACCATCTTAAGAGCTGTTCACAAATACAAAGATTCCAGAGAGCAGTTCGAGCAGAGAACTCATAAGAGACTCATTGATATCCTGACACCAACGCAGAAAACAGTGGACGCTCTGTCCAGACTGGAAATGCCGGCTGGTGTGCACATTGATATCAAAATGAAAAATAGATGAGTGTTTCCATTGTGTAATATGCATTTATGCTATTAACTATATGATTGCCAATCACGGTAATCCGCTATAAGGAGGAAGAAAGAATGAAGAAAGCTATTTTAGCTACCAAAGTCGGAATGACTCAGATCTTCAATGAAGACGGCATGTTGATTCCGGTAACCGTTTTACAGGCAGGTCCATGTGTCGTAACTCAGGTAAAAACTGAGGAGAACGATGGATACGCAGCAGTTCAGGTTGGTTACGGCGACATCAGAGAGAAACTGGTGAATAAGCCGGAAAAAGGCCACTTTGAGAAGGCTGGCGTTGATGTGAAGAGATTCTTAAAAGAATTCAAATTCGACAACGCTGCTGAATATCAGGTAGGACAGGAAATTAAAGCTGACATCTTTGCAGACGGCGACCACATCGATGTAACCGCTATCTCCAAAGGTAAAGGCTTCCAGGGTGCGATCAAGAGACACGGACAGTCCAGAGGACCTATGGCTCACGGTTCAAAATATCACCGTCATGCAGGTTCCAATGGTTCCGCATCTGACCCGAGTAAGGTATTCAAGGGTAAGAAGATGCCAGGACAGATGGGACATGTTCAGGTAACTGTACAAAATCTTGAAATCGTACGCGTAGATACAGAAAACAACTTACTGTTAGTTAAAGGTGCTGTTCCAGGACCTAAGAAATCTTTGGTAACGATCAAAGAAACAGTAAAGTCCTTATAATGAGAAAGGAGGAGCACGCAAATGGCAAACGTAACTGTTTATAATATGGAAGGCAATGAAGTTGGAACAATGGAGCTGAACGACGCAGTGTTCGGTGTGGAAATCAACGAGCATCTTGTTCACCTTGCAGTTGTTCGTCAGCTTGCAAATAAACGCCAGGGTACTCAGAAAGCAAAAACTCGTTCTGAAGTAAGCGGCGGCGGAAGAAAACCGTGGAGACAGAAAGGAACAGGTCATGCTAGACAGGGTTCCATCCGTGCACCACAGTGGACTGGCGGCGGTGTTGTATTCGCTCCGGTACCAAGAGACTACGAAGTGAAAATGAACAAGAAAGAAAGAAGAGCTGCTTTAAAATCCGCTCTGACTTCCAAAGTTCAGGACAATAAATTAGTCGTAGTTGACAATCTGACACTTGCAGATGTTAAGACTAAAGAAATGCAGAAGGTTCTCAATAACCTCAAGGCTGTTAAGGCTCTGGTGGTTACTGCAGATGATGACAAGAACGTTATCCTTTCCGCAAGAAACATCGCAGATGTAGAGACTGCAACCCCGAACACCATCAACGTATTCGATGTTATGAAACATAACACCGTTGTCGTAACCAAAGATGCAGTAGCATCCATCGAGGAGGTGTACGCATAATGGCTAACATTCAGTATTATGACGTAATCCTGAAACCAGTGATTACAGAAAAATCCATGAACGCAATGGGCGAGAAGAAATACACTTTCTTAGTACACCCGGAAGCAAATAAAACACAGATTAAAGAAGCTGTGGAAAAAATGTTCGAAGGAACAAAAGTAAAGAGCGTTAATACCATGAACTTAGATGGTAAGAAAAAACGCCGTGGAATGGTAGTGGGAAGAACTGCCAAATCCAAGAAAGCTATCGTAGCTCTGACAGAGGAAAGCAAAGATATTGAAATCTTCGAAGGGCTTTGATCAGCAACGAGTGATAAAGGCTGAGTAAGCGTGCTACGTTTTTCAAGACGTACGAGTGCCACTTCGGGAAATAAATTTCCCTCAGTCGCGTTTCACGCTTATGGGATTTAGAATAAATCCTCTCTTACGTGCGAGCACGACGAGCGGCTTTATTCCAAATCCCGGCACTCTGATTATCACGAATATACGCAGTCAAAAGCGTGATGATAAAGATTTGAAAGGAGAACAACCATGGGAATCAAAACCTATAACCCATATACACCGTCAAGAAGACATATGACTGGTTCCGACTTCTCTGAGATTACAAAATCTACACCGGAGAAATCCTTAGTAGTGTCTTTAAATAAAAATGCCGGCCGTAACAACCAAGGCAAAATTACTGTAAGACACCGCGGAGGCGGAAGCAGAAGAAAATATAGAATCATCGACTTCAAGAGAAGAAAAGACAACATCCCCGCAACAGTAAAGTCTATCGAGTATGATCCGAACAGAACAGCAAACATCGCCCTCATCTGCTACGCAGACGGCGAGAAAGCTTATATCCTGGCTCCGGAAGGCTTAAAAGTAGGCCAGAAGGTTATGAACGGACCGGAGGCTGAGGTTCGTGTAGGCAACTGCTTACCGCTTGAGCTTATCCCGGTTGGTACAATGATCCACAACATCGAGCTTCATCCCGGAAAAGGCGGCCAGCTGGTTCGTTCCGCCGGAAATGGTGCTCAGTTGATGGCGAAAGAAGGCAAATACGCAACACTGCGTCTGCCGTCTGGTGAAATGAGAATGGTTCCGATCGTATGCCGCGCATCCATCGGTACAGTCGGAAACGGCGACCACAACCTGATTAACATCGGTAAAGCTGGACGTAAACGTAACATGGGCTTCAGACCTACAGTCCGCGGTTCTGTAATGAACCCGAATGACCATCCGCACGGTGGTGGTGAAGGAAAGACCGGTATCGGCCGTCCTGGTCCATGTACTCCATGGGGCAAGCCTGCTCTGGGTCTTAAGACCAGAAAGAAAAATAAACCGTCCAACAAGCTCATCGTAAGAAGACGCGATGGTAAAGCATTATCGAAATAATAAGGAGGATAAAGCATGTCTCGTTCACTGAAAAAAGGACCTTTTGCAGATGAGAGCTTACTGAAAAAAGTAGATGCCTTAAACGCTGCAAACGATAAATCCGTTATCAAAACCTGGTCACGCCGTTCTACTATCTTCCCGTCCTTTGTAGGACACACAATCGCTGTCCATGACGGAAGAAAACACGTGCCGGTATATGTTACCGAAGATATGGTTGGTCACAAGCTCGGCGAGTTCGTAGCAACCAGAACTTATAGAGGACACGGAAAAGACGAAAAGAGATCCGGCGTTCGCTAGAATTGACTTATCACTGCCTGTTGTCCCGCTTGGGGGCAGCGAGGCAGGTTAACCTGAGATTGAATATGAGGAAAGGAGGCACTTTAAGATGGCAAAGGGACATAGAAGCCAGATAAAGAGAGCCAGAAATGAGAATAATAGAGAGACAAGACCGTCTGCAAAATTATCTTATGCGAGAATTTCTGTTCAGAAAGCCTGCTATGTATTAGACGTAATTCGTGGAAAAGATGTGCAGACAGCACTTGGTATCCTGACATATAATCCAAGATACGCTTCCAGCGTAATTAAGAAGCTGCTGGAATCAGCAATCGCAAATGCTGAGAACAACAACGGTATGAACGCAGACAACCTCTACATTGCAGAGTGCTATGCAGATAAAGGACCTACAATGAAGAGAATTCAGCCAAGAGCACAGGGTAGAGCTTACAGAATCGAAAAGAGATCAAGCCATATTACCATCGTGCTGGATGAAAGATAAGGAGGAAAAGCATGGGACAGAAAGTAAACCCACATGGCCTTAGAGTCGGTGTTATCAAAGACTGGGATTCAAGATGGTATGCTGAGAGCGATTTCGCAGACTATCTGGTAGAGGATTACAACATCAGAACATTTCTGAAGAAGAAATTATACAGCGCAGGTGTTTCCAAGATTGAAATTGAAAGAGCATCTGACAGAGTAAAGATCATTATCTACACCGCAAAACCTGGTATCGTTATCGGTAAGGGCGGTTCTGAGATTGAGAAAGTTAAAGCTGAATTACAGAAATACACAGACAAGAAATTAATCGTTGACATCAAAGAAGTAAAAAGACCGGACAGAGACGCTCAGTTAGTTGCTGAAAATATCGCACTGCAGTTAGAGAACCGTATCTCTTTCAGACGTGCAATGAAATCAACAATGCAGAGAACAATGAAATCCGGCGCTAAGGGAATCAAAACATCCGTATCCGGACGTCTTGGCGGCGCTGATATGGCTCGTACAGAGTTCTACAGCGAGGGAACCATCCCGCTTCAGACACTTCGTGCAGACATCGATTACGGTTTCGCTGAAGCAGACACCACTTACGGCAAGGTTGGCGTAAAGGCTTGGGTCTACAACGGTGAAATTCTTCCAACTAAAGGAACTAAGGAAGGGAGCGATAAATAATGTTAATGCCAAAAAGAGTAAAACGTCGTAAACAATTCCGTGGCTCCATGAAAGGTAAAGCCTTAAGAGGCAATCAGATTAATTATGGTGAGTACGGCCTTGTTGCTACCGAACCATGTTGGATTCGTTCCAATCAGATTGAGGCAGCCCGTGTTGCTATGACCCGTCATATCAAACGTGGTGGTCAGGTTTGGATTAAGATTTTCCCAGATAAACCAGTAACAGCGAAACCAGCAGAAACACGTATGGGTTCCGGTAAAGGTTCCCTGGAATACTGGGTAGCAGTTGTGAAACCAGGTCGCGTAATGTTCGAAATTGCAGGCGTTTCTGAAGAAGTAGCCCGTGAAGCATTACGTCTTGCAATGCACAAGTTACCATGTAAATGTAAAATCGTTTCTCGTGCAGACTTAGAAGGCGGTGATAACAGTGAAAATTAATAAATTCGTAGAAGATTTAAGAGCGAAATCAGCTGCAGAATTAAACGAAGAATTAGTAGCTGCTAAGAAAGAACTTTTTAATCTGAGATTTCAGAATGCAACCAATCAATTAGATAATACAGGCCGTATCAAAGAGGTTCGCAAGAACATTGCCAGAATCCAGACAGTAATCACTGAGCAGGCCAACGCTTCCAAGTAGAAATATAGGAGGAAACAATCGTGGAAAGAAATCTGAGAAAAACCCGCCAGGGTAAGGTTGTCAGCAATAAGATGGACAAAACCATCGTGGTTGCTATTGAAGACCATGTAAAACATCCTCTTTACAAAAAGATCGTGAAGAGAACATATAAATTAAAAGCTCATGATGAAAAGAATGAGTGCAACATCGGTGATACCGTAAAAGTTATGGAGACCAGACCTTTATCCAAGGATAAAAGATGGAGACTTGTAGAAGTTGTTGAGAAAGTGAAATAAGGAGGAAACCAGTATGATTCAGCAGGAAACTAGACTGAAAGTTGCCGACAACACTGGTGCAAAAGAAATCCTTTGTATTCGTGTTATGGGCGGCTCTACAAGAAGATATGCAAATATCGGCGACACTATCATTGCTACGGTCAAAGATGCAACACCAGGCGGCGTTGTCAAAAAAGGCGATGTAGTAAAAGCCGTTGTCGTTAGAACCAAAAAGGGCGCTCGTCGTAAAGACGGATCTTACATCCGTTTCGATGAAAACGCTGCCGTAATCATTAAAGACGACTTAACTCCGAGAGGAACACGTATCTTTGGACCAGTAGCCAGAGAGCTTCGTGAAAAGAAATTCATGAAAATCGTGTCCTTAGCTCCGGAAGTATTATAGGAGGGTGCCTAATGTCAGCTATGAAAATTAAAAAAGGCGACACCGTTAAGGTAATCGCTGGTAAAGATAAAGACAAAGAAGGTAAAGTGCTTGCTGTCAACGTAAAAGACAATACCGTTTTAGTTGAGAATGTAAACATGGTTACCAAACACAGCAAACCGTCTGCAGCAAACCAGAACGGCGGAATCGTTAATAAAGAAGCTCCGCTGCATATCTCCAATGTTATGCTGGTTGTTGATGGTAAGGCAACCAGAGTTGGCTTCAAGATGGATGGAGACAAAAAAGTTCGCGTTGCCAAGGCAACTGGTAAAGTAATCGATTAATAAGAGAGGAGGCAGACATAAGTGAGTAGATTAAGAGATGTTTACAAAAATGAGATCATGGATGCCATGACCAAGAAATTTGGATATAAAAATGTTATGCAAGTGCCAAAACTCGAAAAAATCGTTGTGAACATGGGTGTTGGCGAAGCCAAAGAAAATGCAAAGCTTCTTGATGCAGCTATGGCTGATATGGAGCTGGTTACAGGACAGAAGGCAATTGCTACCAAAGCAAAGCATTCTATCGCTAACTTCAAAATCAGAGAGGGAATGCCGATTGGATGTAAGGTTACATTAAGAGGCGAGAAGATGTATGAGTTTGCTGATCGTCTGATCAACCTGGCTCTTCCCCGCGTACGTGACTTCCGCGGTGTAAACCCGAACGCATTTGACGGCAGAGGAAACTATGCACTTGGTATCAAAGAGCAGTTAATCTTCCCGGAAGTTGAATATGATAAAGTCGACAAGGTAAGAGGTATGGATGTTATTTTCGTTACCACTGCCAAGACAGACGAAGAAGCTCGTGAATTATTGACATTATTCAATATGCCGTTTGCTAAATAATAGGAGGATGAGTTCATGGCTAAAACAGCAATGAAAATCAAACAGCAGCGCAAACAGAAATTCTCCACAAGAGAATACAACCGCTGCAGAATTTGTGGCCGTCCACATGCATATTTAAGAAAATACGGAATCTGCAGAATCTGCTTCCGTGAATTAGCTTATAAAGGACAGATCCCGGGAGTGAAGAAAGCTTCCTGGTGACCTAGAGCACTTAATGAGTGCAAGCCGTTAGGCGCAGCAGGAATTTAGTGCGAAGGTCGTTCCGAGGAACTTAATGAAGCCGAGCCGAAGGCGAAAGCTGAATTTAGTGAACGGAACTTCCTTATCCCAATTAATGAGCCCGAGCGTGTGTGCCGGGCAACATGTAAAGTCTGAAAATGAGGAGGAAACTTACATGACAATGAGCGATCCGATTGCAGATATGCTTACAAGAATCCGTAATGCAAATACTGCAAAACACGATACAGTAGACGTTCCGGCGTCCAAAATGAAAATTGCTATCGCAAACATCCTTGTAGACGAAGGATACATTGCAAAATATGATTTAGTAGAAGATGGTACCATCAAAACTATCCACATCGTTCTGAAATACGGTGAGGACAAAAACGAAAAAATCATCACAGGACTGAAAAGAATTTCCAAACCTGGCCTTCGTGTATACGCTGGCAAGGACGAACTGCCGAGAGTACTTGGCGGACTTGGAATCGCAATCCTTTCCACTAACAAAGGCGTAATCACAGACAAAGAAGCACGCAAACTTCAGGTAGGCGGCGAGGTATTAGCGTTTGTTTGGTAGTGACCTGGAACACTTAATAGCGCACTGAAAACAGAGAGGAGCACAACCCCTCTCCGATAATCTAAGTAAGGAGGACAATATTATGTCACGAATCGGCAGACAGCCCGTTGCAATTCCTGCAGGCGTTGAAGTCAAAGTCGCAGAAGGCAACGTAGTAACTGTAAAAGGACCGAAAGGAACACTTGAAAGAGCGCTTCCGACAGAAATGGAAATCAAGGTTGAAGACGGTCAGGTAGTAGTAGCAAGACCGAACGACTTAAAAAGAATGAAATCTCTGCATGGTTTAACAAGAAGCTTGATCCAGAATATGGTGACAGGTGTGAGCACAGGTTACACCAAAGAGCTTGAAGTTAACGGCGTAGGTTATAAAGCAGCAAAACAGGGTAAGAAGCTTGTTCTTAACCTGGGATATTCTCACCCGGTAGAAATGGAAGATCCGGAAGGTCTGGAATCCAAGGTAGAGGGAAACAAGATTACAGTTTCCGGTATCAGCAAAGAAAAAGTTGGCCAGTATGCGGCTGAAATCAGAGATAAGAGAAGACCTGAGCCATATAAGGGCAAGGGTATCAAATATGCTGATGAAGTTATCAGACGCAAAGTTGGTAAGACTGGTAAGAAATAATTAAGGAGAGTGAGAAAATGATAAAGAAAGCATCTAGGGCGGAAATTCGTCAGAATAAGCATAGAAGATTACGTCATCATTTAAACGGCACCGCTGCAACACCGCGTTTAGCTGTGTTCCGTTCCAACAAGCATATGTATGCACAGATTATTGATGACACCGTAGGCAAAACTTTAGTATCAGCTTCTACTCTTCAGAAAGATGTAAAAGCAGATTTAGAGAATACCGACGACGTAGCAGCAGCAGCAAAATTGGGAACTGTTATCGGCAAGAAGGCTCTGGAAGCAGGCATCGAAAGCGTTGTCTTCGACAGAGGAGGCTATATCTACCACGGTAAAGTCAAAGCATTAGCCGATGCAGCAAGAGAAGCTGGGCTTAAATTCTAAGAAAGGGAGGAACAGAACACATGAAACGTAATCTTATTGATGCTAGTCAATTAGAATTAGAAGATAAAGTAGTATCAATCAAGCGTGTTACCAAGGTTGTTAAAGGTGGTCGTAACTTCCGTTTCACAGCTTTAGTTGTTGTAGGCGACGGCAATGGTCACGTTGGTGCAGGTTTAGGTAAAGCAACCGAAATTCCGGAAGCAATCCGCAAAGGAAAAGAGGATGCTATGAAGAAGTTAGTTACAGTAGCAAGAGATGAGAATGGTTCCATCACACATGACTTCATCGGCAAATTCGGAAGCGCAGAGATGCTTCTGAAGAGAGCACCGGAAGGTACTGGTGTTATTGCCGGCGGCCCGGCCCGTGCGGTCATCGAGTTAGCTGGTATCAAGAACATCCGTACCAAATGTATGGGCTCCAGAAATAAGCAGAACGTTGTTCTTGCAACCATCGAAGGTTTAAGTCAGTTAAAGACTCCGGAAGAAGTTGCAAAGCTTCGCGGAAAATCTGTTGATGAGATTCTGGCGTAAGGAGGAGAGCGAAAATGGCAGACACATTAAAGGTTACATTAGTAAAATCTCCGATTGGCGCAGTTCCCAAGCACAAAAAAACTGTTGAGGCTATGGGTCTTACAAAGATGCATAAGACAGTTGAAATGCCGGACAATGCGGCAACCAGAGGAATGATTCAGCAGGTACAGCACCTGGTTAAAGTAGAAGAAGCTTAATTACGAACAAGAGATTGAATATTAAAAGGAGGTGCCAAACATGGATTTATCAAACTTAAGACCAGCAGAAGGTTCTAAGCACAGCGATAACTTCAGAAGAGGCCGTGGACATGGTTCCGGTAACGGTAAGACAGCCGGTAAAGGACACAAAGGACAGTTAGCTCGTTCCGGACACAAGAAACCGGGATTCGAAGGCGGACAGATGCCTTTATACAGACGTATACCGAAGAGAGGTTTCACAAACAGAAACTCTAAAGAAATCATCGCAATCAACGTTGATGTCCTCAACCGTTTTGATGATGGTGCTGACGTAACCGTTGAGAGCTTACTTGCAAGCCGTGCAATTTCCAAAGCCGGTGACGGCGTTAAGATTCTTGGAAACGGTGAGCTGACCAAGAAACTGAATGTCAAGGTGAACGCTGTCAGCGAGACTGCAAAGGCAAAAATTGAAGCTGCTGGTGGTACAGTAGAGGTGATTTAATGTTTGAGACTCTTAAAAATGTTTTTAGAGTAAAAGAGATGAGGCGTAAACTGCTTTATGTGGTATGGATGATCTTGATCATCCGTATCGGCTCTCAGCTTCCGGTCCCCGGGGTTGACAGCAACTTCTTTAAAGATTGGTTTACAAAAAATGCCGGAGACGCGTTTAACTTCTTTGACGCGTTTACCGGTGGGTCTTTTACCCAGATGTCAATCTTCGCATTGAACATCACGCCTTACATTACTTCTTCCATTATCATGCAGCTTCTTACCATTGCCATCCCGGCACTGGAGGAAATGCACAGAGACGGTGAAGAAGGAAGAAAGAAGATTACAGCGATTACCCGTTACGTGACCGTAGGATTAGCGCTGTTTGAATCTGTGGCAATGGCCATCGGCTTCGGCCGTCAGGGTCTGATTCCGAACATGAATTTCTTAAAAGGTTTTGTCGTAGTAGCCTGCCTGACAGCCGGCTCTGCAATGCTGATGTGGATTGGTGAGCGTATCACGGAAAAGGGCGTTGGAAACGGTATTTCCATCGTGCTGACCGTAAATATCGTTTCCCGTATCCCGAGTGATATGGCTCTGCTTTATGAGAACTTCATCAAAGGAAAGACCATTGCCAAAGGATTACTGGCAGGTGTTATCATTGCTGCCATAGTTCTGCTTGTTGTTGTATTCGTCCTGATTCTCAATGGAGCAGAGAGAAGAATTCCGGTACAGTATTCCAAAAAGATGGTAGGAAGAAAGATGATGGGCGGTCAGTCCACCAACATTCCTCTGAAAGTCAATACTGCCGGCGTTATTCCGATCATCTTTGCTTCCTCCATTATGTCGTTCCCGACCGTTATTGCCCAGCTTGCTGGTAAAGGAAACGGAACAGGCATCGGAAGTGAGATTTTAAGAGGACTTTCCTCAAATAACTGGTGTAATCCGGCACAGCTTCAGTATACCTGGGGGCTTCTGGTGTACATTATTCTGTGTGTATTCTTTGCGTATTTCTACACTTCCATTACCTTCAACCCGTTGGAAGTGGCAGACAATATCAAGAAGCAGGGTGGTTTTATCCCGGGTATCCGTCCTGGAAAACCAACCTCAGATTATTTGACGAAAATCTTAAATTATATTATATTTATAGGTGCAGTAGGTCTTATCATTGTTGCCGTAATACCGTTCTTCTTTAACGGTGTATTTGGGGCAAATGTTTCCTTCGGTGGAACCTCCATCATCATTATTGTTGGTGTTGTTCTCGACACAGTGAAGCAGATTGAATCCCAGATGCTCGTGCGCAACTACAAAGGCTTCCTGAGCAACTAAAAAATGAGGTTGTGGTGCGCTGCGCCACAGCCTTGATTTGCTGAAAGACTTATACATGAAGAGAAGATGAGCCTGCAGGCGGGGAATGCAGGTACGGAGGCTTCCCTGTGAAGGCGCTTTCGGCAGAAACGGAGGGTATATATGAAAATTATTATGTTGGGTGCACCAGGCGCCGGCAAAGGAACACAGGCTAAGAAGATTGCTGAAAAGTACGGAATTCCGCACATCTCCACAGGAGATATCTTCCGTGCGAACATTAAAAACGGTACAGAGCTTGGAAAAAAAGCAAAAACTTATATGGATCAGGGACTTCTTGTTCCGGATGAACTGACCTGTGACCTGGTTGTGGACAGAATCCAGCAGCCGGATGCACAGAACGGTTATGTACTGGATGGTTTTCCAAGAACCATTCCGCAGGCGGAATGTCTGACGGATGCTCTGAATAAACTGGGCAGTAAGATTGATTACGCAATTGACGTAAACGTGCCGGATGAAAACATCGTAAACCGTATGTCCGGAAGACGTGCCTGCCTGAAATGCGGTGCGACTTACCATGTGGTTTATGCGGCTCCCAAGACTGAGGGCGTATGTGATGTATGCGGCGAGAAGCTTGTTCTGCGCGACGACGATAAGCCGGAGACAGTGACAAAGCGTCTGAACGTATATCATGAGCAGACACAGCCTCTGATCGAGTATTATACTACACAAAATGTGTTAAAGACAGTTGACGGAACAAAGAACCTGGATGAGGTTTTCCAGGAAATCGTCGCTATCTTAGGAGAATAACTTATGTCGGTTTCTATTAAGACGCAACGTGAGATAGAACTGATGAGGGAGTCGGGCCATCTGCTTGAAAAAGTACACGACGGTCTGGCTGCCTACATTAAACCGGGAATCAGCACCAAGGAGCTTGACAAGATTGGTGAAGATATGATACGCTCCCTGGGCTGTGTTCCCAACTTTTTGAATTACGGAGGTTTTCCAGGTTCCTTCTGCATCAGTCTCAATGATGAAGTCGTGCATGGGATTCCCTCAGAAGATAAGATTATACAGGATGGGGATCTGGTGAAGATTGATGCCGGCTTGATTTATAAAGGCTATCATTCCGATGCTGCGCGTACCTATATGGTGGGGGAGGTTTCCCCGGAGGCACGTCAGCTTGTGGAGGTAACCAGGCAGTGCTTTTTCGAAGGATTAAAAGCAGCCAAAGCCGGGAATCATCTGAATGATATCTCGAAGGCAATCGGTGCCCGCGCTGCAAAATATCGTTACGGCATTGTCCGTGACCTGGTAGGACATGGAATCGGCACCCATCTTCACGAGGACCCGCAAATCCCTAATTTTCCCCAGAGACGCCGGGGAATCCGATTATTACCGGGCATGACCCTGGCCGTGGAGCCTATGATCAACATAGGCCGGGCTGATGTGGCGTGGCTGGACGATGAGTGGACAGTGGTGACCATGGACGGTTCCCTTTCCGCCCATTATGAAAACACTATCCTTATCACGGATGGTGAACCAGAGATTCTGACTCTTACCAAATAAGGTGGATGACATAGGAGGTTAAAAATGTCAAAAGCAGATGTGATTGAAGTGGAAGGCACTGTTCTGGAGAAACTGCCTAACGCAATGTTTAAAGTGGAACTGGAGAATAAACACGTAGTGCTTGCACATATCAGTGGAAAATTGCGGATGAACTTTATCCGTATCCTTCCGGGGGATAAGGTTACTATTGAGCTGTCTCCGTATGATCTGTCTAAGGGCAGGATTATCTGGAGAGATAAGTAAGACCGCAAAGGGACCGGGGCGCCGGTCCCTCTGCACACCCTTCGCGCTTTTTAAAAGGAGTTCGTCGTGTTTCAAGGCGGGAGATTGTTGACTTGGGATCGCGAAGCGTGGGTGTTGGTATGTGGAAGGCTTGAGGTGTTGGCCGCTTGTGACGTGGGTGTCATGGGCGGTTTTTTTTGTGGGCTTTTTTGGAAGTGATGGCAGAAAGTGGAGGGGAATTTGAGAAGGGAATTTAGTATTTTTTGAGGTGTCAAGTATTTTTGATGTGAGACTGTCGTGCATTTTTAAGGGGAGGCTTGACATTGGAATAAGACTGTGGTAGTATAAGAGCATAAATACTACTGTGGTCTTATGGAGGGGATAAAATGGGTGTTAAGTTATTTGATTCTGAGTTGAAGGTAATGAATGTGCTTTGGAAGGAGGGGGATTGCCCAGCACGGTTTATTGCGCAGGTGCTGACGGAGAAACTTGGGTGGAATGTTAATACTACGTATACATTGATAAAGCGGTGTATTAAGAAAGGGGCTATTGAACGGAGAGAGCCTAATTTTATGTGTCATGCACTTATTTCAAAGGAAAAAGTACAGGAGGTGGAAACGAATGAACTGATTGATAAAATTTATGATGGTTCTGTCAATAAGTTGTTTGCAGCTTTACTGGGAAGAAAGAAGTTGTCTGCTGAGCAAATTGAAAAGCTGAAACAAATTGTTGAGGATTTGGAATGAGGTGGTGGATATGGGGCTTTTAGAAATGAGCTTCAGAGGAACGGTTATTATTTTGGTTGTTATTATTGTTCGGGCTTTAGCAATCAATATACTGCCGAAAAAAACTTTATTAGCACTTTGGGGTGTAGCGACTATGCGGCTGATTTTACCGTTTTCGTTGCCATCTATATTTAGTGTTTATTCGGTATTAAGAAATAATGCTGTTGTGATGGATATGTCAGGGCGGGAATTCACCGGGATTGTTATGCCGTTTGAGTCAATTAAAAGAGATTCCATAGGATTCGATGCATCTGCGAATGCAAATTTTGGGATATCAAAGTGGACAATTATTTGGGCGGTAGGTGTATTTGTGTTGGCTTTGGTATTTGGGACGGCTTATTGGAAATGTAGACAGGATTTTTGTAGGGCACTTCCTGTAAACAATGATTATATATCGACGTGGCTGAGCACTCATCCATTGAAACGTCATTTATCAATCCGGCAGTCGGACCGAAATTCCACTCCTTTAGCTTATGGGGTATTCAGGCCGGTAATTTTAATGCCAAGTAGGACGGATTGGGAAAAGGGTGAATCCTTACAGTATATTTTGGAGCATGAATATGTCCATATTAGAAGATTTGATGCTCTGGTAAAATTGCTTCTGCTTTTGACACTTTGTATCCATTGGTATAATCCTATGGTGTGGGTTATGTATGCTCTTGTCAATCGGGATATAGAACTGGCCTGTGATGAAACCGTTGTACGTAAGTTTGGAGAAAAAGCAAAATCAGACTATGCGCGGATATTAATTAATATGGAGGAAATCCGAAGTGGGATAAAACCTCTGTGTAACAGTTTTAGTAAAAATTCAGTTCAGGAAAGGATAATTGCAATTATGAAAATTAGAAAATCAACAAGAAGTTCACGGGCCTTGGCCTGCTGTTTTGTTATTGGTATAACGGTTGTATTTGCTACTTCAGCAAGTGCGGCTGACATTCGCATTTCACAGAACATAAAAGAGGAAAACGAAGTATTAGATGATACGGCAATGACGGAAGCTGCACTTTTGAAATTAGAGAGAAACTATCCGGATGTTGCCAGATGGACACGGGAATGTTATCCGGATGCAGTGTGGTGGACTTATGAAGGATATCAGAATATGATGCAGCAGCAGAAAGCGGCTTATGAAGAGTTATTAGGACAATACATCGGTACGACACCATCTGAGGGAGATATTATTGTTACGCAGGAGCTTATTGAAGAGCAAATGTCAGAGTATGAGGGATTTCTTGATATGCTTAAGAACGGTGTTATGGTATCTAAATCGATAGATGGAAACGAGGATATCGGAACTACTTTTGATCCTGTTGATATTGCAGAAGGTACAGGAACCAGAGAACTAAAATGCAGTATTCTCTTGAATAACGGTACAGAGAAAGTATTTGGCCCCTATAGCAGTCCGGATGAGATGCTGGATGCTGTGACTCCCTTTTGTGAGGAACAAGTTAAGCTTGGCGCGTTGTCTCAAAGTGAGGCTGATGAAATTATCAATAAATATGCAGAAATCGATTGATTTAATGAAAAAAGGTTGATAGAAGTATATGTTTGATATAGGCATAAGGAAGTGCCGGACTGTTCTTGTTAAATAGTGATGCACCAAAGTTTTTCTATTGTAGGTGTGTGTAGTGACAGTCCGGCAATCTTTTTATTTCTAATCTTCCAGGATTTTATGTACTGTTTCTAAGGAAGTCTGCAGTTTATTGGCGATGGATTCCGGGGACTCGCCCTGAGCAGAAAGTTTCAAAGCTGCTTTTGCGAGCTCGATGCCTTGATTAATACCTTTTTCAATTCCATCTTCCATAAGCATTTGTCCAAGAAGTGTCATGGTCATTTCCTCCTTGATTTTTTCATATCTAATTTATCCAGTATTTTTTCCGCGAGTGCTTAAGCGTTTACTCCTCCAGTATTTTAAGAACCTTTTCTATAGAAACCTGCAGTTTATTGGCGATGGATTCCGGGGACTCGCCCTGAGCAGAAAGTTTTAAAACTGTTTTTGAAAGTTCTATACCTTTTAGAATACCATCTTCCATAAGCATTTGTCCAAGAAGTGTCATAGTTATTTCCTCCTTAATCTCTTTCATATCTAATTTTTCGAGTATTTTTCCTGCAAGTGCATAGAGCACTGCCTGCATCTTTTGTGTATCAATGGGACTGATATTGTCGTAGGTTTGTTTCAGCCAGGAGAAACCTTGGCGGATTCGGTCTTTCTGTGGGATGGTGCCATCCATGAGCGGAGTCAGCATGATGGGGACCAGGTCTTCTTTTAGGATGTTTTCTGCATTTTTTTCGGAGAGATTGCGAAACACTTCGTCTGCTTTCATAGATTTCAGGCGAATGATATTTACCCGGTAAGTATTTATGCCTTCGGTAAAAAAACACATTGGCTTTTTTACTTTTGAGGAGCAGATAACAAAGGTAGTGACGGCAACTCCATAAGTGCGGCTGGTGACGGCTTCGTATTCACGAAAGCGTTTTAAATCATCCAGGGTAAGACTGGTGCTTTCGAATTCGAAATGGTACCAGCGGTTTCCTTTCATCTGGTAGTTGAAATCTTCATACATTTTTTTGATTTCCAGATGGACCATTTCCGTTGGGGCGATTCCTATTGGCTTTTCCTTGATTCCCAGATAAGGGAAAAGGATATCTCCGAAGTAAATCGCTGCTGCTTTCAGGGCAGCATCCTCGGCCTGACTGTAGGTATCAGTGTTTGTTTTCTTTTGCGTGTTTTCCTGCATAGGACCTCCTTTTCAGGTCGTACAGGTTTCTGTCTCCATTATAGTATGAGAAAAAAATACAGACAACAGTTTTCTTTCATTTTTATATGGTTTTGGTTAAAACTTTGGGTGGTTTTGGTTGAAATAGATTTGCCCGGAATGGGCTGAAACTTATTAAGAAAGGTTCTTAAAACTTCTGATAAATAGAAGCAAATAAAAAGGTGAAGTAAAGAAAGATAAAGAAATACTACAACAGCGACAAACCTGCAGGACCACTGTTGTCTGTAGTTAAAATATATCATTTTATTGTGTACAGTACAAGTAATAATTTGTTCCTGTGAACATCTTCTGTGGACACCGGGCCAAGTGGATATGGTGGTATGTTTGTTGACAGTTTTCAATAATAATGATAGAGAAATCCCCTTCAGCCGTAGTTTTAGAGGATTTCTGGTCACTTTCTTGATTAGTTGAAAAATGTATTTAACTGCTTAGTACTCGAGGATTTTATGCACCCTTTCTAAGGAAGTCTGTAATTTTTCGGCGATGGACTCTGAGCAAAAAGTTTCATAGCTGTTTTGGCAAGCTGAATGCCCTGATCGATACCCAACTCTTTACCTTTTTCAATTCCATCTTCCATGAGCATTTGTCAAAGAAGTGTCATGGTCATTTCCTCCTTATTTTTTTCATATCTAATTTATCCATTTTTTTCTGCAAGCGCTTAAACGTTTACAAATCCAGGATTTTAAGAACCTTTTCTATAGAAACCTGCAGTTTATTGGCAATGGATTCAGCAGATTCGCCTTGAGCAGAAAGTTTCCAAGCTGTTTTTGTAAGCTCAATGCCCTGATTGATACCCTGCTCAATACCCTGCTCAATACCCAACTCTTTACCTTTTTCAATGCCATCTTCCATAAGCATTTGCCCAAGTAGTGTCATAGTCATTTCCTCCTTAATCTCTTTCATATCTAATTTATCCAGCATTTTTCCTGCAAGTGCATAGAGCACTGCCTGCATCTTTTGTGTATCAATGGGACTGATATTGTCGTAGGTTTGTTTCAGCCAGGAGAAACCTTGGCGGATTCGGTCTTTCTGTGGGATGGTGCCATCCATGAGCGGAGTCAGCATGATGGGGACCAGGTCTGCTTTTAAGATGTTTTCTGCACTTTTTTCGGAGAGATTGCGGAATACTTCGTCTGCTTTCATAGATTTCAGGCGAATGATATTTACCCGGTAAGTATTTATGCCTTCGGTAAAAAACCACATTGGCTTTTTTACTTTTGAGGAGCAGATAACAAAGGTAGTGACAGCAACTCCGTAAGTGCGGCTGGTGACGGCTTCGTATTCACGAAAGCGTTTTAAATCATCCAGAGTAAGACTGGTGCTTTCGAATTCGAAATGGTACCAGCGGTTTCCCTTCATCTGGTAGTTGAAATCCTCGTACATTTTTTTGATTTCCAGATGGACCATTTCCGTCGGGGCGATTCCTATCGGTCTTTCCTTGATTCCCAGATAAGGGAAAAGGATATCTCCGAAGTAAATCGCCGCTGCTTTCAGGGCAGCATCCTCGGCCTGACTGTAGGTATCAGTGTTTGTTTTCTTTTGCGGGTTTTCCTGCATAGGACCTCCTTTTCAGGTCGTACAGGTTTCTGTCTCCATTATAGTATGAGAAAAAAATACAGACAACAGTTTTCTTTTATTTTTATATGGTTTTCATTAAAACTTTGGATGGTTCTGGTTGAAATAGATTCGCCCGGAATGGACTGAAACTTATTAAGAAAAGTTCTTAAAACTGCAGATAAGTAAAAGCAAATAAAGATTAAAAACTGGAGAAATACTACAAAAGCTAAAAGAAATACTACAACAGAGGCAAACCTGCAGGACCACTGTTGTCTGTAGATACAATATATCATTTTATTGTGTATGATACAAGTAGTAATTTAGTCAGTTGGACAGTTTGAACAGCGGGGAGAGCTGGGACAGATAGCCAGGCGGACAGGTTTGTATGGTTTTTAGAGCTTATTTAACCATTTTTAATAAAAAGAATTAGAAAACTCCCCTTCAGCCGTAGCTTTAGGGGAGTTTCAAAGGTGGTCTTAGGGAACTAAAAACATATTTGATTTTTTAATCCTCTAAGATTTTATGAATTTTTTCTGCGAATGTCTACGGTCTACGAAACTGTCTGCTTTCTGATTTTCAGCAGTAAAAGTATAATACAGACACCAATCAAAATATGTCCAATCCCCGCAATTCCGGAAATAGAAGCGTCCAGGCCTTTGCTTAACTCGGTTCCCCATACCTGGGTTAAGCCTCTCATTAGGAAACCGATGCCGGTAACATTCAGTCCGATTTGATAAATGATTATGATCTTCCCAACGCCTTTATCAGAAAAGGAAAATGCTTTTTCAATGAGCATCAGTATAAGGAAAAAGAACATTCCCAACATAAAGTAATGTGTGTGCATGACAGACAGATTTGTCTTACCGGTAAAATGACTGAATTTTGTAAATTCCCTGTAAAATACTCCAAATATCATGGCAATGATTGCATACACCAAAGCCAGATTTGCGTAACGTTTGGTCATCATAAGTATCTCCTTCTATGCTTTTTTATTGGGTCTTTTGTTGTTTGTAGAGCTGCCAGCCCATCAGAACAATCCAGACGTAGGCAAGTGTTTTCGGGATCATAAGCATGCCGATGATGGGTAATGTGCCGCTGAACAGAACGACCGGCAGATAAAATCCAAAGGATAAGGCCACTGCCAGGGGCATAAAACGGAATACGGAATCGTTTGCCTTTTTTGTTTCCTGTGCAAAAATAACAATAATGATAATTCCCATAATTGCAAACGGTATGTTGCGGAGCACTCCAAACAGTAATGGCTGATGGTATGTAAGCCACTGGTTTTGGGGAAGCAGGCAAAGGGCGATACGTAATATGGATAATACCCACATTGCCACAGTGAGGCTCTTGCGCTCTTTAATGTGATAGCGGTCGCGCCAAATGTAATATAAAATCAGGTAGAAGATGGTCATGGTGATGGAAGTAATGAATTTTCCGACTCCCAGCGCAGCCGCATTGGCTTCCAGTCCGGTTGTCCAAAGGGCGTAGGCGCGCGGGACAAGGTGAAAGGAATCTCCGGCGCCAAGCAGGGCGGCCATTAACCCGGCTTTTTTCACCAAAGGATTATTTCCTTTTATAAACATAGTAAGGCCTGCAATCAGTGCAAAGCAAAGATAGCATACATCAAAAACAGTTTCTGCAATAGCTTGTGGCATAAATTATCCCTCCGTTAGGTTGAGCTTAGTGGATGTCAAGAAATCATTAAACGACTGTTAAGTAAATGAAGCATTCGCTAGTCTGATGGTTCATCTGTCGTATTCGCTGTACTGGTAGATAGTACGTTTAATAATCCGGATAAAGAAAGTGATATCAGGCGCGTGTGTTTTTAACAGCATCATCATGTTCATCATGATAAAGCGTGCGAATTGCTCTTTGGTAAATGTTTCATCCCAAACATCCTTGCGGATATCCGCGTCTTGCTCCATACTCCGGATTAAGGCTGTTTCCAGCACGGACTGCATAGATGCCATATTTGCCTGTCCTGCCATTTCTACGTTTCCAAGGCTGTTCATGAGCTTGCCGGCGGATTGGTCTATTCGCTCCTTAAGATAATAAAAGATTTGCTGAAGCTGTCCGCAAAAAGAATCCGCGGTAATTTCAGTTTTCATTTCCTGCAGGGTTTGTTTCCAGTATTCTTCGGTAAGGGCGAGAAGAATCTCGTCTTTATTGGAAAAGTAATTGTATACGGTTCCGCTTGCAATACCGGCTTTTTTCGCAATAGAACGGATATTGACGGCCTCTATGCCTTCCGTGTCTGCTATGCTTTGGGCTGAATTCAGCAAAGTATCCCGCAGAGTATCATCCTTTTTTCGCATCCGAATCCCCTTTTGGTCCTTTTCTGTGGGCAACGAGCCAATCGGACATGCCTGCATGGACGTTTTATTTTAATGAACACGTTCATTTATATTATAAACAGACTGGTTGTGTTTGTCAATCACTTTCCTTTGCAGAGGAAAAAGCGTCTTGCCTTGCAGAGGAAAAAGCGGAGGGTGTTGTCCCTGTTTCGCTTTTGAATACCCGGCTGAAATACCGTGCATCTTCGTAGCCGATGGCTGCAGCGATATCCTGAATATCCATGGGCTGCTCCACGCGGAGGAGTTCCTTGGCTTTCTTTATTTTTAAATCTGTTATGTACTGCAAGGGAGATATTCCAAGCTCTTTTTTAAATATCCTGTTGATGTAGGAGGAGGTATACCCGAAATGCTCGGATATGTCATTGAGTGACAGACGGGAGCAATAATGCGCCTGGATATATCCCGTGATTTTCTCGCATAGGTTGTCGCTGCCAAGGCTGGTACTGTTCTCCGTAAGCAGCCGTTGGAGCTGGTCGGTGAACATTTTAAGAAAAGCCTCTTTATCCGGGCAGGAATAGAAGCCTCCGTAAACAGACGCAGCCGCATTTCTGCATAAACTGCTGTCAGCCATGAATGCAGCTTCTACGCAGGTGAACACTTCCGATACAAATTTTAATAATAATTGTGAAGGGTACGCTTTGTCCAGAAATTCCCCTGTGGTTCTCTCTGCGTATGGAAGAAGGGCTGTGGGGGAAAGATTTTTCATCACACCTGTGGCTTGGGTGATTTCCGCGAAGGCAGCATTGCGTTTGTCTGCAATTTCGTCCGATAAGCAGGCATCCCGGGCAAATGGACGGGAAAGCTCAAGGGCAGTCTGCCGCAGCTTTTTCGCTGTGTCCCAGATTTCATGGCAGGTGATGGGGCGGGGATAGGCAAGCAGCAAATAAGGATATGCAGAAAACTTCCTGCTGCAGTATTGCTCCATCGCAAGGCGGAGCCGTCCTACGGAAAGCTGGCCTTTGGTGCTGTGGAGGATGGCAAATTTGCACAGAGGATATGCCTCGTCAATCAACCAGGCATGTGTGAGATCTGAGAATCCATCCAGGCAGTCGGCGAGCTGGAAGCGGTCCCAAAGCTTTAAATATTCCTCTGATATTTCCGGGGTTCCATAGTGCAGCGCATAATTCCCTGCATAATTTCCCAAGGTAAGGGACATCAGGTAAAAACAGCCCTCTGTCAGTGAGGCAGGGAAATCCGAAGCGGCTATGCTGCCGTTTAATGCCATGGAAAGAATATCCCGGCGGTCTCTGGATTTCTCCTGGGCAATCTCTTTTCCAAGCTTTGTGAGCAGCTCTGTAAGCGTTTCCTGGGCAACAGGTTTAAGCAGATAATCGTTTACCCCATAGCGCAGGGCGGTCCTGGCGTATTCAAAATTGCTGTAGCCGCTCAGAATCACAATCTTCATCTGAGGGTAAAGCTCTCGCACGGTGCGGATTAATTCCAGACCGTTCATACCCGGCATTTCAATGTCCGTAATCAGGATATCGGCTGGGGAGGCGGAAAGTCCGGAGAGCGCTTCACTGCCGCTTTCTACCAAACCGGCGATTTCTACCCAGGCCCCGGCTTTTGATGCTTTTTTGGCAATGTTGTTTAATATGATTGGCTCATCCTCAGCAATGAATATCCGTATTGTTGTTTCAGAATGCATGGTAAGGTCCTCCTATTGTGATGGATGCGCCGCTGACATCCTCTGTATCCTGGCGGTTTTCCAACTGGAAAATAAATTGATTGTCATAGTAAAGCTTCAGCCTGAGATAAATATTTGCCAGGCCAAGCCCGTCAATGCTTAAAGTATGCACGGTTTCTTCGTTCAGTCCGCGGATGCGCTCCTGGATTCCTGACAGAGCATCTTTGGAAAAACCGTCTCCATTGTCTTTAATCTCGAGTTTCCACCAGTCGTCCTCAATATAAGTGCGGATGGAAACCTCCAGCACAGTATTCTCTCTGCGGGAGTATTTCACACAGTTTTCTACCACGGGCTGCAGAATCAGGCGGGGGACTTTTACACAAAGGAGCGCATCCTCTGTCTGATAGAGAAATTGGATTTTCCTGCCGAAACGGATGGACATGAGGTCGGTATAGTTGCGGCAGTGGTGCAGCTCCTGTTCAAAGGTGCTCTCCTTGGCAAAATCCTCGGTTATGTAGCGGAGCATTTCCGTCAGCTTCATGCACATGGCAGAGGCCTGCATATCATCATTTTCCTCCGCAATAATGGAAATGATGGTTAGCGTATTGTAAAGAAAGTGGGAATCCATCTGCGCCTGCAGGGCCATGAGCTGGGAATGCATGGACAGGGTGCGGGAGGCTACAATATCGTCCAGGGATTTTTTCAGACGGAGCTGCATACGATTGTATGCTTTGTTTAAAACCTCCACCTCGCTGAAGGATTCGTTTAGGGATTCGCCGGAACCGGGAAGCTTAAGCTCCTCTGAGATGCTGTCCAGCTCTAATGCGGATATCCTGTCCTTAAGCTCTGTGAGAGGAGAGGAAATACTTTTGGCAATTTTATAGGTGATAAGCATCAGGACAAGCAGGGAAATGCCGAAGATTCCAAGACTTGCACTGAGGAAAAGCCGCCGGTTGCTGGAAAGGTAGGATTCCGGCGTGAGCAGCATGGTGGTGAGGTTTAAAAATGGGGAGTGGTAAGCGGTTACCATTTCTTTTTCTTTTGTGTCCGGGTTGGTAAAGAGGAATTCGCCATCCGTATCCAGGGATGCGTAGTAGGCAAGAGCTTCCCGGGGAAAAGTTTCCGGATAGATTAGCTCTTTGTTGTCGTTGAAAATGACGATCTGTTCTTCTTTGTTTCCGTAGGAAAGTACCATATCGGAGATGATGCTATCCAGCTTGCTGTAGCTTGCCTGTATCTCGATCACAGCCTTGGGCGTGGTGAGCGCGTAGCGTCCGAAGGCGCGAAGGAGTGATACCGTGGGTGCAGCGTCTTTGATCGGGCGGTATAAAGCTTCCTGCCCAAGAGGCTCCAGGTAGACAGCGCCGTTTTTTTCGAGAACGGGATTGATGAGGTTCTGCTTAAGCTGATCAGGGATTTCATATTCGCGGTAATCGTAGTTCTGCCCGAAGGTTAGGAGAGTCTGGTCTTGCATGTTGTAGATGTTCATATGGTAAAAATCCAGGTCATACCCTGTGATGCTGTAGATATTCTGGCGGAAAGCCCGGTCCTGGATCACGTTACGGTCTGGGGCGTCTTCAAAAATATAGGAGAGTATGTCCTCGGATTCCAGGATGCGTTTTTGTATGCTGTTCAGGGAATTTAGGTATTGGTCTGTCTGGGCGGAGATGATTTTGGAGAGCTGCCGGGAGGTATGGGCGCGGTTTTCAAGAAAGTTCTGGTAAGAGGTGGTATAATATACGAAGCTTACCAGAATGATGAGCAGCAGAAAAATACTTCCGTAGGCAAGGAAGATTTTTGACTGGATGGAATGACGCAGGATGGCGGCTTTCTTTTGTAGGGGGGATTTTTTCTCGTTCATGGTGGGGGCCTCTTTTTATAAAAGGATTCAAAATTTTAGGGTTCGAGGGGGATAATGCCGGGGCGGGAAAGCTCGAATGCGGGTTCGAGGGGGCAATCTCAGAGTTGCGAAAGCCCGAATGCCCCCTCGAGCTCCCCCTGTTGGGCACGCTTTTTGTCGCTTTCGCCGAATTTTGCACCACCTTGATGCAAAATTTTTATTGATTCCTAAAAACGGATTATTATAAAAGTCTTCTGTTTTTTCGCTTTTATCTGTTTTCAATATAATACACAATGGGAGAGTTGTAAAGCTGTGTTTCGGTTGTTCAAAATCGTCCACATGAGAAGTCAGTTTTATGCATTTAGAAAAGTAGAGATTTCTATTATAATCAAGTCATCAGTTAAGAAATAATACCGGATGACTAAGCCGGGGAAGAAAGATTAAGGGAGGAAAGAATCATGAGGAAAAGTTGGAAGAGATTAACAGCGGTAGGTCTGGCGGCGGCTATGGTGCTGCCTACGGGGATTGTGGCGCATGCGGAAAAGGAGGGGACGACGACTCTTACTTTTGCGGCGAGCCAGAACTGGATTTTGGATGTGGATCGTGAGTTGGCGAAGGCGTTTGAGGAGGAGACGGGAATTGCCATTGATTTTCAGTTGAGTCCGGATGACCAGTATCAGACAATCATCAAATCTAAATTGAATACCGGAGAGGGGCCGGATTTATTTATGTCTTATTCCGGAACGAAATTGAAGGATTTTAATCCCCAGAAGAATATGGTAGACCTTTCTAATGAAGCTTGGGTAGAGAAGCTGGAGCAGTGGGCGATTGACGGAAACTCGATTGACGGTGTGCTGTATGCGCAGAATACTGCAGGTGTGGATGATACGAACGGTGTGCTGTATAAACCGGCTGTGTTTGAGGAGCTTGGTATTAAGGTTCCGACGAATTATGAGGAGTTTAAGGCAGCCTGCGATAAGCTGGCGGAAGCGGGAATTACTCCGGTTTATGAGTTTGTGAAGGATTTGTGGCATACGCATTACTGGATGGAGGGTGTGAGTGCGCTGGCGGCTCAGAATAACCCGGATCTTTACAAGCAGTTAAATACAAATGAGATTGGTTTTGCGGATGTCCCGGAATTTGTTCAGGCTCTGGAACAGCTGCAGGAGATGGAGGAAGCCGGATATTTCGGTGAGAATCATATGTCTAATATTTACGACAACTCCTATGAAGCCATCAATAGTGGTAAATATGGTATGATTATTATTCATGGTTCTTATCCGAACGAGCTGGTGGATAACCTTGGGGATGTGGTAAATCCTGACGAATACAGTATGTTCCCGGACCCGCTGTGTGACAATACGTTGGTTACTCTTACGGCAGGCGGAACTACGAAATGTATCAACGCAGGCAGCGAAAATGTTGAGGCGGCAAAGCAGTATCTGGATTTCCTGGCTCGTGACGAGAATGTGAAGAAGCTTTATGATGAGAAGAAAACTTATGTTTCTGCATCCATCAAGGGCGCAGAAGCAAGTCCGACCAAGGCTTTTACAGACCTTAAGGCAAATTCCACAGGAGAGCTTCAGGGTGCGGAGGCTAGTGTATACTTCTATGACGGCGGCAAGATCAGTGAGCTGATTCAGGAAATGTTCGTTGGCGCAATGACACCGAAGGAAGTTTTGGAAGAGTATGACAACACACGCCGGGCTCTTGCTAAGGATGCCGGGCAGGAAGGCTTCTGATTATGAATCATAAAAAGATTTATCCCTCTTATTTTATATTGCTGCCCATGGCGCTCTTTATCATACTGTTTATCCTGCCGAGCTTTATGGGACTGTGTCTGTCTTTGACAGACTGGAATGCAGTGAGCGACAAAATCCATTTTATCGGATTTCAGCATTTTGTGGATATCTTCACAAATAAGAGGTATCTGCTGGTCATTAAAAATACCCTCATTTTTGCGGTGGTGACCACAGTGTTCAAAAATCTCATTGGCCTTGGGATGGCCCTGTCCCTGAATAAGAGCTTCCGCACCAGGAATTTCCTGCGCACGATTTTCTTTTTTCCGGTCATGCTGTCTCCGCTGATCATCGGACTTGTGTTTAAATCTATTTACAATCCGGAGTTCGGAGTGATCAATGAGTTTTTGAATAAAATCGGTCTTAGTTCACTGTGTCAGGACTGGCTGGGAAATATCAACACAGCCCTGGCCGCAGTGATTGCGGTAGAAATCTGGAGATTGGTGGGCCGGAATATGGTCATCTATGTGGCTGGTCTCCAGGCCATTTCGGAAGATTATCTGGAGGCTGCGTCTATCGACGGAGCCTCCGGTTTCCAAAAGCTGATCTATGTCATTATCCCGGACCTGATTCCGTCCATTACCATCAATCTTGTACTGAATTTAATTGACGGCCTGAAGGTGTTTGACCTGGTGTTTGTGCTTACCAACGGAGGTCCTGCGAGAATGACGGAGGTGCTCAACACAGTGATTTATAAGGAGTACAGCTCGGGAAGATACGGCTTTTCTACAGCACTGGGACTGATCATGTTTGTGTTCACCTGCATTGTGGCGTTTGGTGTGCTGAAGGCCATGACAAGGGAGGAGGATTGAGATGACGAAAAAAGTAAAAACCTTGCGCATTGTGAAGGCGCTCATCCTCTGGTGCTTGTCAATCCTGGTGTTCGTGCCGCTGCTTATCATTATTTTTAACTCCTTTAAAACCCAGGGGGAGGCTGTGTCCATGCGCTTTGCCCTGCCTACGGAGTGGGTGCCGTCCAATTATACGGAGGTTATGGAGCAGGTTGATATTTTCCAGGCATTTAGAAACAGCCTGGTGGTTTCTATGGGAACGGTGGTGATTGCCACGATTGGGGGTGCGCTTGCGTCCTTTGTCATGAACCGCAGGAGAACGAAGCTGCACCGTTTCTGTTATATGTTTTTCCTGGTGGGCCTGGTAGCGCCGCTGAATATGGTTCCGGCAGTGCTGGTGCTTCAGAAGCTGCGGCTGATGAACTCCTTGTTTGGACTGACTTTGCTGTATGCGGCGCTGGTTACACCGTTTACGATTTTTCTGTATTACGGTTTTATCGGTACTGTGCCGAGGGAGATTGATGAGGCCGCCATTATTGACGGCTGCCGGGCCGGGGATTTGTTTTGGAAGATTGTGTTCCCGCTGCTGAAGCCGGTGACTGTGACCGTGGTGATTCTTAACTTTATGAATGCGTGGAATGACTTTATTACGCCGTTTTATGTGATTAATGAATCTCGGAAAATGCCGCTGACTACAATGGTTTATAGTTTCTTTGGGCAGTTCCAGAGAAGCTGGAATCTGGTGTGCGTGATTATGGTCATGATACTGGTGCCCATCGCAATTGTTTATGCTCTGGGTCAGAAGTATATTATTGCTGGGATGACGGCGGGGGCGGTGAAAGGATAGCAAGGGGCCGGGGCGCCGGCCCCTCTGCACACCCCTCGCGCTTTTTTTTGAGTGCGTCGTGCATCCAGGCGGAAGGTGGTCGACTTAGAACAAACTGGCCGAGTTGGTTGGCGAGAGAAAAGAGTGCGGCGCGCATCAGGTCGGAAGTTGGTCGACTTAGAACAAATTGGCCGAGTTGGTTGGCGAGAGAAAAGAGTGGGTCGTGCATCCATTCGGAAGGTGGTTGACTTAGGTCAAACTGGCCGAGTTGGTTGGCGAGAGAAAAGAGTGCGTGGTGCATCCATTCGGAAGGTGGTCGACTTAGGTCAAACTGGCCGAGTTGGTTGGCGAGAGAAAAGAGTGTGGCGTGCACCCAGGCGGAAGGCAGTTGACTTAGAACAAACTGGCCGGGGTGAGGTTTGTTTTGGGCAGGTAACAGTTAGATATTAGCCGATAGTATGTCATACTGCAGGAAATCTGCTTACTTGAGAAGCGTCGGCAAGAATCCTATACCAACAAATTCCCGCCATGACAACTTAGGCAATCTTTAAAAAAAGCCCGAAGGGTGTGCAGAGGGACCGGGGCTTCGGTCCCTTTGCAGTTCATTTGCGAGGGTTTAGCGTATGAGATTATATGAGATTATAAAAATCTAGGAGATTAGATATGAAGCAGATTAGGTTGGGTTTAATTGGTGCGGGGGAGCGGGGGGCGAATTGTTATGCTCCTTATGCTTTGAAGTATCCTGCGGAGGTGAAGTTTGTTTGTGTGGCGGAGCCTTGCAGGGAGAGACGGGAATGTTTTGCTGCTGCTCATAAGATAAATGAGCAGGATTGTTATAAGGACTGGAAGGGACTGTTGGATCAGGGGTATGAGCTGGATGGGGTGATCATTGCTACTCAGGATAGGGAGCATTATGAACCGGCCATGGCAGCTATCGAGGCGGGGTATCATGTGCTGCTGGAAAAGCCTATGGCGGAGACGGTGGAAAAAACGCAGGAGATTGTGAGAGCGGCGCAGGAGAAGGGTGTGCTTTTGATGGTATGCCATGTGCTGCGGTATACGCCGTTTTTTATTGCTATGAAGGATGTGATTGATAGTGGTGCCATTGGGGAGGTTCAGTCCATTCATCATATCGAGAATATTGGGTACTGGCATTTTGCCCACAGTTATGTGCGGGGGAACTGGCGTAATACCGGGGAAACTACACCGATGATTGTGGCTAAATGTTCTCATGATACGGATATTATGAATTATCTGCTGGGTGGGAAAAAGTGTAGGCGGATTTCTTCTTTTGGGTCGCTTTCTTATTTCAGACCGGAGAATGCGCCGGAGGGAGCCACGGAGACTTGTGTGGATTGTCCGCATAATAAGACGTGTATGTATTCTGCGTATAAGTATCTGGAGGACAGGCCAATGCGGCAGAATTTCCGGGATATTGTTCTGAGGACGGATGATAATCAGGAATTTCTGGAGCATCTTTTAAGGACACCGTATGCAAGATGTGTTTACCATTGTGATAATGATGCGGTGGATCATCAGGTTGTGAACATGGAGTATGAAGGTGGTGTTACCGCGTCCTGGCAGGCGAGTGCGTTTACTATGGATATTAAAAGGCAGACGAAGATTATGGGAACTAAAGGCGAGATTGAGGGATGCATTGAGGAGGATTCTTTTGATATTAAGGATTTTGCCTCGGGAAATGTGCGGACCGTGCGTGTGCATACGCCGAAAACCTTGCATTCCGGCGGGGATGAGTGTATTATGCAGACTTTTACTGAGGCACTGCGGCATCCGGAAATAGAGCATGAGAATCTTGATGCGGCGTTATCTCTACAGGGGCATGTGATGGCCTTTGCGGCGGAGGAATCGAGACGCAGCGGCGGCAAGGTGATTGAGTTATAAAAACTTAGCAGCAGGGCAGACCGGCGGAGCAGTATGATCGTGCTCCGTGTGGGTCTGCTTTTTGTATGTTCTGCTTTAGAGTATTGTATGGACTTTGGCGACTGCCGCGAGGGGGCTTTGACTTGGAACTCAGGTAAGGTGGCGGTCAAATAAAAAGAAGGTCATGGGGCTTTCCTTGCCGCCGATTTTAAAGGGATGAGATAGGCTGCAGCGTCTATTCATGTGCTGGTGTTCATAGAAGCGGTAATTGCAGGTTGTGTCTGTGAAGAGGTAAATATCCGAAATATTCTGAGTTTTCATATAATGGAGTAAGGTTTGGTACAGTTTCTTTCCGATACCTTTTCCTCTGTAGTCGGGGCTTACTGCGAAAAAGGAGACTTCACCTCCGTAATTGATTCCGGATTGTGATAGAAGATTTTTGTCTATTGTGTCTACATCTTTGAAAATATTGGTGACGGACCGTCCTTCTTTGGAGGACAATAGTGCTGCAATGGATGTAATCTGGCGCAGGCGGTATTTCAGAGGGCATCTGTGGGTTTTGATGTTTTTGCCCATGATAATGCCTGCGGGTTTGCCGTCAGCGACTGCCGTTACGGCGAAGGTCTGGTTGGTGAGACAGCTATAGAGATAAGTGCGGGCCAGGCGGCGGGCAGTTTTGGCGCTGCATAGTTGGTCATAGTTCCAGGTTCTGCGGATGATATGGGATAAAGCCTCTGCATCCTCATCGCGGTATTGGCGTAATATTATTTCTTCTGGCATAAGATAATCCTCCTGTTTTGTATGTGTATGGTTTATAATGAGGATAAAGTATACAGTAACTGTAATGTCAAGGAGGAAATTTAAAATGCGGGAAACGTCTGTGAAATTTACTACCTCAGAGTTTGCGAGGCTTCATAATCTGAATAAAAGGACGCTGCACTATTATGACGAGATTGGTTTGTTTTCGCCCAGATACCGGGATGAAAATAATTACAGATATTATGAATTATCTCAGGGAATCGAGCTGGAGAATATTCTTATGCTCAGGGAGTTGGGGATGGGAATTGAGGAAATCAGGAAATATCTCAGCAGACCGGAGAGTGGGGCGTTTATTGAAATTGCAGATAGGAAGCTTGAAGAAATTGAAGAGAGAATGAGACGTCTTAAGGCTACTAAGCAGATATTGGAGCGTAAAAAGGAACAACTGCTTTTATGTGCAGATATTGTTGACGGACAGGTTGGATTTGTACATCGGGCAGAAGAGTATGTAATGTTGTCCCCCTATTCAGGAGAAGACTATACGGTCGAGAGCCTGATGGCACATCTTATAGAGGTGTGGAATCTGGAGACGTATAAAATCGGCTGCGGAAGTTATATTTCTGTGGAAAAAATCAAAGCAGGAAGTTTTGAGGAATATGACGGTATTTTCTCTCCCATTCTAAATAAGGGGAAAAGAGCAGATTTTGCAATTATGCCGGAAGGAAAATATTTGTGCGGTTATGAAAAGGGGGACTGGGATAAAATCCCCGGTCTATATAGAAGTATGTTAGACGTTGCCAATTGCAGCGGTGTGCAGCTAACAGGGTATGCGTATGAAATCGGACTGAATGAGTTTGCTATTTCTGATATGAATGACTATGTGACACAGATATTGATTAAAGTCATAGATTAAGAAATCAGATAGATGTCCAGTGCCTAATAGCGTCCAGCGGAATATTGATTTCTAGGCGAGTCATTTGGCGGAATATCAACGTGTTGGCACATTAGAACGGTATCCCAGGGCTTGTCAATCTAGCCAAGTTGAGTGCCTCAAACATGGCATAAGTAAATATTATTATCTAATATGTAAAATATACTTGACAAAAAGAATGGTAAGAGATACAATGCTATCAACAAAGAGATTATACCTGATATCATAAGAGAGGAGAAAGGTAAGATGAGTAAAGCATATTTAATAGGAATTGTGTGTGGGATTGCTATGGGGGTAATTTTTCTGGTAATTGCAATGAAGGTATCGAAGACAGATGGGAGTGTAAGGTGCAAATTCGATGAACGTCAGAAGATTGTACGTGCCACGGGATTTAAGTTTGCGTTCTTTACCCTGCTGATTTATGATCTGGCCTACGGTTGTCTGCATTCTGCCACGGACAGAAGACTGATGGATGATTTGACCGGGATATTTATCGGATGCTGCCTGAGTATTGTGGTGTATGTGTTTTATGCAGTCTGGAATGAGGGGTATTTTTCCATTAATGAGAATCCGAAGCGGGTGTTGGTCATTTTTGCTGTAGTAGCGATCTGCAACACCGCGATCGGAATCAGGAATATAGTACATGACGAAGTCGTGAAGGACGGAATGCTGACCTCAGAGTGCCTTAATTTGGTGTGCGGCATTACCTTTATTGCCATATTTGCCATTATATTTATTAAATGGCAGGTCAGCAAAAGGGAGGCTGACTAAACTATGAAAAATCTTAAAATGAAATCAGCGCGAGCCGCCATGGACCTCTCTCAGCAGGAGCTGGCTGAGATGGTCGGTGTCACCAGGCAGACCATCAGCGCTATAGAAAAGGGTGATTATAATCCAACCGTGAATTTGTGCATCTCTATCTGCAAGGTTTTGGGAAAAACATTGGATGAACTGTTTTGGGAGGAATAGAATTAGCAGAAAACCCATCCCGCAGGAGTATAAATACTCTGCAGGGATGGGTTTTTGTATGACAATTTATTGAACACGTATGAATTCATCACCGTTATGAATAAATCCTGTTTTTATCATATTGAATGAGGAGTAAGCATCAGAGTTCGTGATGATCACCGGAGTAATGGTGCGGTAGCCCTCAGATTTAACTCCTTCCATATCAAACTCTGCCAAGAGCTGACCGGCTTTGATTTTGTCCCCGTCCTTTACATGGATGTTGTAGTATTTTCCGTTTAGCTGTACCGTGTCGATACCAACATGGATCAATAGCTCTATGCCGTCGACGGAAGTAAGACCAAGCGCATGTTTGGTGTCGAAAACCATATTTACTTCGCCGTCAAAGGGTGCATATACTTTACCCTCTGATGGCTCAATGGCGGCTCCTTGTCCGAGCATTCCCTCTGAAAAAACGCCGTCCTCCACCTGGCTTAGTTCTACCGCTGTACCGGATATTGGAGCAAGGATATTTGCATGGACACTTCCGGAGTCTGTCTGTGCGTCACCGGAATGATTGGCGGAGTCTGTCTGTGTGTTGTCGGAACCACCGCCGGCATTTCTCTCATTATCGGTTACAGTATGGGCCGAACCTGCGGTTTCTGCAGTTATGCCGACCTCATTCGTTGGACCTGCAGCTTCCGCGGCCATGTTTGCTTCATCCGCAGCGGCGGCTGGACTTGCCAGGTAATCTTCCAAGTTTGCTTTGATCACGGTTACATGAGGACCGTAAATGACCTGAATTCCTTGCCCTTTCTTAATCACACCTCTAGCGTCTGTCTGTTTCAGAAGCGCTTCTGATACTTTGGAGGAATCGGCCACAGTCACTCGTAGTCTTGTGGCACAGCAGTCCACGTCAGTGATATTGGACGCGCCGCCCAGTCCTCTGGCAATTAAAGCACTGACAGGATCGGAGCCGGATGTGTTTCCGGAGGAGGTTCCGTCGGCTCCGTTTGCCCCGGCTGCTTTCCTTGCGTTGACGTCTGCTTTTGTGTAAAGCTTTGTCTCTGTGTCGTCGTCCTCACGGCCCGGGGTTTTCAGATTAAACTTTTTGATCAGGAAGGTAAAAATAAGGTAGTAAAGCAGGAAATAAATGATACCCACCGGGATGATCCGAAGCCAGCTTGTCTTACCGTTGCCCTGGAGGATACCGAACAGCAGCAGGTCAATAAAGCCGCCGGAAAAGGTAAGTCCCACAGCAATATTGAGAATATGGGCGATCATGTAAGCGCTTCCGGCGAGGATTACCTGCACGCCGAACAGCATGGGTGCAACAAACAGAAAAGAAAACTCAATCGGCTCGGTGATGCCCGTAAGCATACAGGTGAGGGCCGCGGAGAGAAGAAGACCGCCTGCAGCACGTTTCTTTTCTGGTTTTGCGGTCCGGTACATAGCAAGCGCGGCACCCGGAAGACCGAAGATCATAAATATAAATTCACCGGAGAAATACCGGGTGGCGTCAGCGCTGAAGTGTGTCACATTAGCGGCATCAGCAAGCTGGGCAAAGAAAATATTCTGGCCACCCTGGATCATCTGCCCTGCCACGTCCATAGTCCCGCCCACGGCTGTCTGCCAGAAAGGAAGATAGAATACGTGGTGAAGGCCGAAAGGAATAAGCGCACGTTTTACAATACCAAAGATTAGGGTTCCGAAATATCCGGTTCCAGTCACCAGACTTCCCAGCGCATAGATTCCGTTCTGAACTACCGGCCATATAAAGTACATGGCAATTCCTACAAACATATATACAACTGTGGAAATAATCGGAACAAAGCGGGAACCGCCGAAGAAGGATAAGGCATTGGGAAGTACGATTTTGTGAAAACGGTTGTGAAGGGCAGCTACCCCAAGGCCCACGATAATACCGCCGAATACGCCCATCTGCAGGGTATTGATACCGCACACAGAAGCAATGGTACCTTCCAGCACATCAGGGGAAATGCTGCCGTCAGGCAGGATTTTTCCGGTGACTTCGAGCACGCCGCTGATGGAAATATGCATGACAAAGAATGCGATGAGGGCGGCCAAAGCGGCAACCTCTTTTTCTTTTTTTGCCATACCGATGGCTACGCCCACCGCGAAGATTAGGGGCAGGTTGTCAAAGATGGCGCTTCCTACCTTATTCATGATGACAAGGAGTGCGTGAAGCACCGTCCCGTCCCCCAGGATACCCTGTAAACCGTAGGTGGCAATTGTGGTGGTGTTTGTAAAGGAACTGCCAAGGCCAAGCAGCAACCCCGCAACGGGCAGGATAGCAATGGGAAGCATAAAGCTTCTTCCTACACGCTGTAAAACACCGAAAATTTTGTCTTTCATAAGAAATCTCCTTTCTGTTCATATCAACATCATATCAGTAGCTATATTTTGGAAAAGTCAGTATGGCAGTAGGCTCCAGTCATCTCCTGCATGTGCACCTGCAAGGAATGACAAAGAAAACTGCAATCTATGAGTCAATTCGCTGAGCCGTCACCCTGTGCAGGTGGATGGTCAGGAAAATCATCTCGCTGTCGGAAACCTCCCGGCGGAAGGTATCACGGATATAATCACGGATTTGTTCCGCGCAATGGAAATCGGTGAAGTACTGTTCCTTAAGCATGTGAAATAGGGCAGGATCATCTTTTGCGGAAGTGCCTTTATGGAACAGCCGCTGGCCGAAAAACTTAAGGTGGGTGATAAAACGTTCATAGTCCAGAGAATTTTCATCCAGCTCAATTTCATAATAGTCCTTTACGATGGACAGGACAGAGGAAATAATCTGCGTGATCTGAACCATGTTGTCCATTTTGGTGTCTAATTCGGCATTAACGATATGCAGAGCAATAAAGCCGGCTTCGTCCGTAGACAGTGTCTCCCCCAGATTTTCTTTGATGATGGAGAGCGCGCGGAGGCCAAGCTGGTATTCAGCGGGATAAAAATGCTTGATTTCCCATAGGAGAGCGTTTTTATACTCCATGTTTTCTTTTTTTCGGTAGATAGCGAAGTGGATGTGGTCTGTGAGCGTCAAATAAATATTTTCATTGAGGCGGCGGTTTAAGGTGCTTTCAGCCAAGGTTATGATTTCTGTGCTCACATCCAGGTACAATGGGGGTATTGTGGAAAGAAGCTCCTGAAGCTTATTGGTCGCCCCGGCATCCTCCATGCGGTATACCATCTCCACCTTGTCTTTTTTTATCCATTCACCCCGGCGGCATCCGAAACCGATTCCTTTTCCCCGGAGGATTAGCTCGTGCCCTTTTTCATCTACGGAGCATATGATGTTATTATTAATGATTTTTATAATTTTATAACGTTCCACCCAAATCCTCCCATTTCTCAAAAAAAATAGACCTACCCCGTAAACATAGAACTAATAAAAATTCTACTTCACAAAGGCGGTCTTGCCTGCATAATCAGTAACAATCCGATTTCTGTTATGTAATTAATTGTAATTAATAGGAAAGCAAACAGAGCTTTCAACAAAATTGATTATATCATCAGCTAAGGTGTATGGCAATTGGGAAATATACACAAAAAATGGACAAGGTATTCTTGCAATATGACCTAAGACTTTGGTGTGCACAAAAAAATACTAGTAAATTTTTAAAATTCAAACTAGGGCACCATGACTGTTATTTGCTATAATAGATTTAGCCACTGACCGGACGATTACCGGGCAGGCAATGGTCAGATAAGTAAAGGGAGCGGGGGACGATAATGAAAAGAAAATGGAACATGAGGCTGAAAATACTGATTCTTTGTCTGGGTAGTACTCTGGCGGGCCTGCTTCTGCAGACCTGGCTTTTTCAGAGCTCGTCCTCACAGCTTATTTATAACCAGGCCAAGGATGAGAGCTACCGTTCCATGCAGAATATGCAGGATGATATTTATACCTTTATCAAAGCCGTGGAGAGCGGGCTGATCGATCTTTACAATGAAAAGGCGTTGATTACGGATCTGAAGCGAGGTGTGGACATTGATGCTATGCGCAGCACCTACTATCGTGCAGCCTATAATCTGGCAACGGATAATTTCGAGACGTCATCCAGTGTGGTAGCGCTTTACCTGTATAATTCCGCTCACCAAAATTTCAGCACCTACCGCAGGGCAGTCACGCCAAAGCACAATTATCCGGTGGATATCTATGACAATCCTGAGGAGAACAATGCGGATAAGGTGAAGGAGTATTTTGAATCCGATGAGACGCAGATGATGATATCCAGCTATTACAACCAGTACCGTGAAACGGACATTGTAAGGTTTGTGCTGAAATTGTATAATTATGTAAATATTAATTCTAAGGTTGGTTATGTGGTATGCGACATAGACAGTAAAGCGCTGCGCAAAATCCTCGAGAAATACCGGGTGGATGAGGAAATGTTCATCTGGATGCAGCCTCTGGGGGACCGCCCGATTCTGTGTACCGGGAACCTCTCAGACAGTGCCCGGGAGGACTATGATCTGGTTTCACAGGAAGTGTTAAAAGGCAGCAGGAATCTTGATAATCTCCAATGGGAGAAAAAGGTGTTTTTTGCGGTTTATCAGGATAAATATAACCTCGGCGCCTATTCGCTGATGCCCCGCTCTCTGCTTAACAAAAACCAGAAGGTGCTCACAGAAAACCTGTTGCTGATCACGGTCATCATGCTTGCGGTCATCAGCATATCCTTTTATTTTGTAAGCCGCAGCCTGAGCCGCCCTTTGGAGGAAATGACAAAGACAGTCAAACGCATCCAGGCAGGGGAGACTCAGCTTCGCATGGAGAATCTCAAGGAGGATGAGGTGGGAGAGCTTGGGCAGAGCTTTAATAACATGCTTGACCAGATCGAGGGACTGATCGCCAAGGAATATGAGAACAAGCTTCTGCTCAACAGAGCGGAATATCAGGCATTGCAGGCACAGATCAATCCGCATTTCCTGTACAATACCCTGGACACTATGAGTAGTATCGCGGATATCCAGAACTGTTCCCAGGTAAGCGCTCTGTGCCAGTCGCTGGCCGGGATTTTCCGTTACAGCTTAAATATGAAGGAACCGTTTTCCACCGTGGCCCAGGAAATGGTCCATCTGAAAAACTATATCTATGTCATGAATGTTCGTATGCAGAACCAGGTGGAGTATGAATTTGAGATAGAAGATGTGGTACTTCAGGACACCTTGCCGCGGATTTCTATTCAGCCCCTGGTGGAAAATGCAATCAATCATGGCCTGCGTAACCGTAAAGGGGAGAAAAAAGTCCGGGTGAGCGCCCGGGCGGAGGATGGCAGTCTTGTGATCCTGGTAGAGGATAACGGCGTAGGCATGACGAAGCAAAAAATCGAGGAGCTGTATCAGGGGGACAAGAGTCAGGAGGATAAGAGCAAATCCATCGGCATTCTCAATATCCACAGGCGGATGAAGCTGCTGTACGGGGAAGCGTACGGTGTGGAGATTGAGAGCGAACCGGATAAGGGAACCAGAGTTTACTTGAGAATCCCCAGGAGGAGACAGGAGGGCACAGAGCCATGGAAATGAAAAAGTACAAGGTCCTTTTTGCGGATGATGAATATTGGACGAGGGAGAAAATCAGGCGTATCATTCCCTGGGAAAAATATTCTTTGGAGTTTTTGGAGCCGGCTGCGGACGGAGAAGAGGTTCTGAACAGAATAGATGAGGAAAAACCGGATATTCTCATCACGGATATCAACATGCCTTATGTGAACGGTGTGGAGCTTCTTCGGAGGGTACAGGAGCTTCATCCTCAGGTACTCACCTTTGTCATCAGCGGATACGATGATTTCACATTTGTGAAGGATTCCTTTCTGGCAGGCTCGATCAATTATCTGGTCAAGCCAGTGGGAAAGATAGACCTTGTCAATGCGCTTTCCCGGGCTCTTGAAATCATCGGGGAACGCCAGGCAAAGCTTGAGGAGGAAAAAAAGCAGCAGACTGCCCTGCAGAAAGCAGCGTCCTTTATCCAGGACCGTGAATTTTCCCAGCTTTTAGACATGAAAACCGCGCCCATATCCATGAGCAGTACCATGAACAATCATATGAAATTTGTGGGTGCCAGCCTGCTGCTGATAAAAATCCATGATCTTCGCGAATTTATCCAGATGTATGACCATGATATGAACCTTCTTTCCTTTTCTGTGAAAAAGCGTCTGCGGGAGATTGTGGGAGATGAAAATCTGCTGATTTTTAATCATGTATACCGTTCCAATGAATTTCTCATAGCCGCAGAGCTGGAGGAGAAGCAGATGGAGCGTATTGCGGCGAAAATATTCAAGGACTTCACACCTGCAGCCGGAAGCCCCATTACCATTATCGAAAGCGAGCATAGATTTTCTGTGGAAAATCTCTATGAGGCCTATATCCAGGATATATCCTGTCTGATGCTGCGAAGCTTCGGCAGGGAGAATGTTTTCTTGCGGGCAGGCAGGGAAAAACGTGCGGAGGGAGGAAATATCCTGAGCCGTATCAGCGAGGTACAGATAAAGGAAATCCAGAGCTGTTTAAAGTCACGCAGCCTGACTGGCTTGAAAAAGCTGTTGTTTGAGGAGGTAGGACTTGCTCATTGTGAGGAGCAGAGGTGGAGTTACCTTGAAGTCCGTCAAACCGTACAGCGGTTCGTAAATTATCTCATGGAACAGTATGCGAAAAAACTGGGGGCAGCAGCTATGCTGGATGCCCAGAGTATGCTGGAGATGGCGGACAAGACTGCCGAGATGCTGGATGCAAAGCGGCTTTGTGAACTGCTCACAGAGATTATGGAGTATTTTTTAAATGCCGCACAGCCGGAAAGTACGGATTCGATTAAGGATGGAATCCGTCAGGCAGTGGCATATGTGGAGGAGAACTTTCAGGAGAATCTTTCCTTATCCTCATTGGCAGAGCAGTTCCATGTGGAAAGCTCGTATTTTTCCAGGATGTTCCGCAAGCAGACAGGAGAAAATCTGATGCTTTTTATCTGCCGAAAGCGCATGGAAAAAGCAGTGGAATACATGCGTGATCATGAAAAGAACCTTACGGAGATTGCGTTTATGGTAGGTTATGACGATTATACATATTTCAATAAAGTATTCCGAAAGACCATGGGGATGAGCCCCAGGGAGTACAGGAATTCCATTATTGAGCGTACAGAATGAACATTGTGGAAGATGTAGATTGAGTATTGTGAAGGAAGCAAATTGAGCATTATGGAGGATGCGGATTGAGTATTGTAGAGGATGCAGATTAAATACCAGGGGAGGAAATAGTTTGATTAAAAGAAAATCTTTTGCGGCTGTTCAGGAAGCTGTGCTTGCTCTATCCAGGGTGGCTTTGTCAATAACAGCCTTATTCAGGAAAGTTTTTTTCGTGGCAGCCCTACCCACGGCGGTTCTGTTTATGACAGGCTGTTCCCGCACTGCGGAGGTAGAACCGCCTATCGACGACACGGTGGTTCTGAATATCCTTGCGGGGCAGTCCACATCGGATGCTGGCACGGAGGATATGATTTCAGAGGCAGTAGCGGAAAAGTTTCCCGGGGTGGAGCTTGAATGGGAATGTGTGGACTGGGGAGAAAATTTCGACGACAGTATGAGGGCGAGGCTTTCCTCAGGTGATATCCCGGACATTATTATCGGCAAAACCCAGGATGTTGCCGCCTATGTAGATACCGGGATTCTGGCAGAGATACATCCGGAAGGGCTGGAGCATATATATAAAGGGGCGCTCAATACGGTGGAGAAGGACGGTGTCGTGTATGGACTGCCCTATAATGCCTGGCATCAGGGTGTGATTTATAATAAAGATATTTTTGAAAAATACGGAATTTCCGTACCGCGTACCCGGGAGGAGCTGCGGGAAGTTGTCAGGGAGCTGGAGGCAAAGGGGATTACGGCTTTCGCCGGACATTTTCAGGAGAGCTGGAAAACAGGAAATCTCATCATGCAGTTGATGATCGGAAATATTTTTTCTGAAGAGCCGTTTTGGGGAGATGAGCTGCGTGCAGGAAAGGTGAATTTTTCTGATTCGGAAAAGGCGCGGCTGTGTATGGAGGAAATCAGATTTATTTATGAGCATTCCTTCGAGGATGCACAGTTTTTGCAGCAGGCAGAAAGCGACCGGAGGTTCGATGAGGGACAGGCTGCCATGTATCCGGGCGGCTGTTGGTCGTTACAGTTTGTCAACCAGGCTGAACAGGAGTTTCATTATGGGATTTTTCCGTATCCAAATGAAAACGGGGACAGCCGTCTCATTCGGGAAACGAATATGACCTTTATGAAAAGCGCCTTTACCAAGCATGAGGAACTGGTGGATGAGATTTTTCAACTGCTTATGGATGACACGGAGCTGCTGGGGGAAATCCTGGAATTTACCCAGACCTTCCCCGTGCGTGGAGATGTGCAGCTTGGAGGCCAGACTTGTATCCGCGAGGATGTGAACCATTATGAACAATCCGGGGAAATTATCGAGGCTGCTGTGGGCAATACGCAGCTTATCTGGAATTATCAGAATAATGTCCTGGCCCGGGAATGCCTGGAATGGCTGGAAGGAGAAAAGACTCTGGATGAGGTTTTAAAAAATGCAGATGAGAACCGCATGGATAGTAAGAGGGAGGGGTAGCCGTTTTTCAAAAACGGACTACTCCTTTTTTCAATTGAGTCCTATTTCCCGGCTCTGGATTTTTTCTATAATAAGCCTATCAAAGGAACCGGAAGAAAAGGAAACCGGAACAAAAAAGGAGGAACAAAGACATGAAAAGAAAAGCAATGAGTATCGTTTTGGCTGCATCCTTATGTGCAGGTATGATGGCAGGAAACAGTGTTGTATGCAGCGCAGCCGCAGATGAGGAAGTGACACTTATCGTTCTGGCAGGACAGTCTACCACGGACGCAGGGATTGAGGACATGATCGACGAGGCTCTGGCAGAGCAGTATCCCAATATTACCTTGGAGTGGGAATGTGTGGACTGGGGAAATGATTTCCAGCCGAAAATGCAGCAGTATTTACAGTCCGGACTTCCGGACATTATGATTGGCAAGGCACAGGATGTGGCAACCTATGCGCCTCAGGGTGTACTTGGTGAGATTGATGCAACGTATCTTGACCGGGGCCTGGATGCTGCCAGAGAGAACGTAACTGTGGACGGCAAGACCTACGGAATGGTTTACAATGCGCTGTATCAGGGCGTTTACTATAATAAGACCATGTTCAAAGACAACGGTTGGGAAGTGCCCAAAACCTTAGATGAATTACAGGCAATTATTGATGACTGTAAGGCAAAAGATATCACACCGTTTGCAAGCCATATGGTTGATACCTGGTCCATCGGAAATGTGACCATGCAGTTCTGTATGAATGACGTATTTAACAAGACTCCTGACTGGGGCGATCAGTTCCGTGACGGAAAAGTAAGCTTCTCTGACAGTGAGGATATGCAGAACGCTTACAACTATAACAAACTGATTTTTGACAATACATATGGGGATACTTTCTCCACAGAGCAGACAGACTGTGATGCGAAAATGGTATTAGGCGAAGCAGCTATGAAGGTTTCCGGTTCCTGGTCTATCCAAAACTTCCTGGATATTGATGAGAACTTTGACTTCGGAATCTTCCCGTTCCCGAACCAGACCGGCGATTCCAAGCTGATTTTCGAGCCAAACATCACCGTTATGACAAGTGCTGAAACAGAGCATCAGGACGCAGTCAATGCATTCCTGGATGTACTTACTGGCAACAAAGAACTGGCAGTTGAGATTCTTGACTACACAAAGACTGCTTCCATGCTGAAAGACGTGACTCCTACTTTTGACAATCCAAGCCAGGAGGATATTGACAAATATGCGGCAGACAATATGATCGTGGACGTTACACTTGGAAACAACCAGCTCGTATGGGGCGGCTTCCAGGAGGAGAATGCAAAGGATATCGCCGCATGGCTCCAGGGACAGGAGACCTTTGAGGAGTGCCTTAAAGCATCTGACGGCAGAGTGGACGCGAGCAGCGCAAACTAAGCATATACAATTAAATTGAAATGTGTGCGGCAGCAGACATTACTGTAAATGAATGAGCGGGAGAGAGAAATCTCTCCTTCGCTTTTTATGAGGAGAGTGACATTATGAAGAGACAAAAAACGTCGGGAATGGAGAAAAAATTGGTGCGGCAGTACCTGATACTGGTTCTTCCGGGCATGATCATATTTACCATCGGTCTGATCGTTCCCCTATTTCTTTCTTTCCGCTATTCGCTCACCAGCTGGGACGGGATGTCTTCGGAAAAGATTTTTATCGGGTTGGAAAATTACGTGAAGCTGTTTAAGGACAGCGAATTCCGGGATGCATGGTGGTTTACTATTAAATTTACCATTGGCAACACGATCATCCAGAATGTGTTGGCGCTTTTGTTTGCGGTTGCCCTGGACAGCGGTATCCGGGCGCAGAAGCTTTACCGTACAGCTTTTTTTGTGCCATGTTTGATCAGTGCGGTGGTAGTTGGTTTTATCTGGCTGAAAATGTTTTCAAACGTACTGCCTGCATTAAATGATTTTCTGGGGACGAATTTTAATTTTCTGCTTTTCGGCAAGGCAGAAACAGTTCTGGGCGGTCTTCTTATTGCGAATAACTGGCAGTGGGTGGGGTACTGGATGCTCATCTATCTGGCAGGGCTGCAGTCCGTGCCGTCAGAGCTTTATGAGGCCGCGAAGGTGGACGGCGCGAATGCAATCCATCGTTTCTTTAATGTGACGATTCCTATGCTGGCACCGGCAATCACCATCTGTGTGGTGGGAATCACTACCGGTTCTCTGAAAGTGTACGATTTATTGGTCGCTTCTACCAAGGGCGGCCCGGGAAGGGCTTCTACATCTGTAATCTATAAGACGTATACAACAGCCATTAACGGACGGCAGTACGGTTACGGCTCCGCGATGACCGTGACCTTGGTACTGGCGCTGCTGCTGGTGGCAGTCATTCAGGTAAAAGGACTGCGGAAAAAGGAGGTGCAGGCATAATGGCAAGAGAAAAGAAGCAGAAGGAAGAGGTCGTAAAGCAGCCTTATACAAAAGGAACCTTGGCTGTGCAGATTGTGATGACCATTTGTGCCATAATTTATTTAGCGCCGATTTTTATTATCATCAATTACTCCTTTAAGTCTAAAAAGGAATTATATTTGGGAAGTCCACTGGCTCTGCCAAAGTCCTTTAACCTGGACAATTATGTGAAAGCATTCCAGAAGCTAAATATGAAAGCTACATTTTTGAACACTCTGTTCTACACGGCGGTAAGTGTACTGGTACTTGCTATCCTCTGTGGGACTACGGCCTGGGCTATTGCAAGGTGCCATAGGAAGTTTTTTAAATTTGCGTACATTTATTTTATTGTTGGTATTCTGATTCCTTATCAGGCTTTATTCCTGCCGATTTATACAATCGGATATAAAATGCATCTGACGAACACCAGATATGGTATTATATTAATGTATGTGGCTACAGGGATATCTTTTGGCGTATTTCTCATGACGAGTTTTATGAGCACCGTACCTTTGGAGCTGGAGGAGTCGGCCCGTATTGACGGCTGCTCTGTGTTCCAGACATATTTCAGAATCGTGCTGCCGCTGCTTAAGCCGGCTATGGCTACACTCATCATTATGCAGGCTTTCCAGATTTGGAACGACTATCTGCTGGCAAGCCTTTATGTGAGCAAAAAGCAGCTCAAAACACTGACGGTAGCGATTCAGTCCCTGTTTTCGGCCCAGACAAGCGACTACACAACGGCAATGGCTGCCATCGTAGTGTCGGTGCTGCCTATAGCCGTCCTGTTTTTGTCCTTGCAGAAATATTTCATCAAGGGTATGACAGTCGGAGCTGTGAAGGGTTAAGCGAATGAGAGAATCAAACATACGAAAGGAGTACAGTATGAGGCGCGTGTTAAAAGAGTACCAGTTTGCGGACATAACCGTGCGGTATGAGACAAATGAAGAAAAACAAGTGGGGCTGATTTTATACCCAACATCACTTCCGCTCCCGGAGAAGCTTGAAAAGGCTGCTGCTTTGGATAGTCTGGTCCAGGTAAAACTGGCCGGAGATATGTATAAGGGTGCGTATGCACCGGGCAATACCCTACGAAACGGAGAGAGCGTCACCCGCCTGCACTTTGAGAAGCAGGAGTGCACCACACAGGGTGATACAGTGACAGTGACCACTCAAATGCGCGATGCCCGCGGATATTTGGTGTCCCATAAATTGGCCTATACGCAAGGTGAAAAGGTACTGCGCATCTGCTGTACCTTCTTAAACGAAAGCGCAAGGCCCGTGACGCTGGAAATGCTGGAGAGCTGTTCATTGGAGGGAATTTCGCCCTATCTTGAGGGTGACTGCAGTGAAAATATATGTGCTCACCGTCTGCAGAGCCGCTGGAGCCAGGAAGGAAATCTGCTTTCACAGACCATGGAGGAGCTGCAGCTTGATACTTCCTGGAACATGGAGTCCATCCGCTGCGAGCGCTTCGGCCAGGCCGGAAGTCTGCCTGTAAACAATTATTTTCCCTTCTTGGCCATGGAGGATATGAAAAATCATGTTTTCTGGGGGATGCAGCTTGCCCATAACGCATCCTGGCAGATGGAAATCTATCGTGAGGACGAAAATATCGCCATAAGCGCAGGCCTTGCTGACCGTGAATTGGGACATTGGATGAAAACGATAGCGCCCGGCGAGAGCTTTACTACACCGGAGGCCATTGTAAGTACAGCATGTGCGGATTCGCTGGATGTGTTTACCAGAAGGCTTGTAGATGCAGGACAGGAAGCAGTTGATGCCGGGCCTGCCTGTGAGCAGGAGCTACCCATCGTTTTCAACGAATACTGCACCACCTGGGGATGTCCTTCACATGAAAATATCTGCACGATCCTGGAGAAAATCAAGGGAAAAGGATTCACCTATTTTGTCATTGACTGCGGTTGGTTTAAGGAAGACGGCGTGCCCTGGGATATCAGCATGGGAGATTATCTGGTATCTAAGGAGCTGTTTCCAGAAGGATTGGAAAAGACAGTACAGGCAATCCGCGATGCAGGTCTTAAGCCGGGGATTTGGTTTGAAATAGAGAATGTGGGCAGCGCTTCACAGGCATATCAGGAGACAGAGCATTTGCTTCATCTGGACGGGGAGGTGCTTACTACTACCAGGCGCAGGTTCTGGGATATGAATGACCCGTGGGTACAGGATTATCTTACAGACCGTGTAATCGGCACGTTGAAAAAATATGGCTTTGAGTACATGAAAATGGACTATAACGATACGATTGGCCTTGGGTGCGACGGCTGTGAATCGATTGGCGAGGGGCTGCGGAGAAATATGGAGGCTGCCCGGCAGTTTGTAGAAAAAGTCAAGAAAGAGTTACCCGGGATTGTGTTGGAAAATTGTGCTTCCGGCGGCCATCGACTGGAACCTGGTTATATGGCCCTTACCAGCATGGCTTCCTTTTCCGATGCGCATGAATGTGCGGAAATCCCCATTATCGCGGCAAATCTCCACCGTGCTGTTCTTCCTCGCCAGAGCCAGATCTGGGCGGTTATCCGTAAGGCAGATACTTTGAAGCGAATAGCCTACTCCGTGGCTGCTACTTTCCTTGGAAGGATGTGTATTTCCGGGGATGTGTGGGAGCTTGACGACAAACAGTGGGAGCTGCTTGACCGAGGAATTGCATTTTATAAAGAAATTGCCCCGATTATAAAAGCAGGGCAGACATACCGCTTCGGTCCCAAAGTAAAAAGCATTCGTCACCCAAGAGGCTGGCAGGGGATTGTCCGTGTGGGGGACAACGGGGAGGCTTATATGCTGGTACATACCTTCCACGGCGAGGTGCCGGAGGAAATCAGAATTCAGCTTCCGCCGGGATGTCCCGGAGGAATAGAAAATGTGTATAGCGACGGGGAGAAGGATATTGTACTGAATGATGGTGGGATTAGCTTCCGCGATTTACGGGAGGATGAAGCCGTGGCGGTATATCTGACAACGTGATATAGCACAGAATTGATTGCATATATAGAACATACAAAAAAGTAACCGCCCTCTCCCAAAGTGTGCGGTTACTTTTTTAAACCAATCATAATCAGGACTAGCCATCTATCGGCAGCACCTTTTTATGTGATTATTATACCAATCAAAGGAATATTCGTCAAATGTAAAAAAATTAAAATAGAACATTTTGTGCTTGCTAGTGTATAGTGATTTTGATAAAATAATATTGGGTACTGCCAGAAAAACGGTAGGCGGTTAGTCCTCCAGCAGAGAGACTGTGACTCTCTGATTACATAGAAATCCCTTTGGGAAATCTAGAAAAGGAGGGCATGCTTTATGAGTGATTTTGAGATGCTCTACATCATATTGATGATAATCAGTATTGTTGTTGCAATATTGATAGCATATATAGATCATACAAAAAAGTAACCGCCCCTCTCCCAAAGTGTGCGGTTACTTTTTCTAGTAATCCATAATTAGGACTAACCGTCTATCGGCAGTACCTTTTCTATATTTCTATAATAGCAAACAATTGATTAATTGTCAAATACTGAAATTTGCTTCATTTGTTGCAAACACGGTTTTGATTATTATACCACAGAAAATTTCACTGACCAAAATGTATAAAGATATACAATACAATAGGAAGAAACTCATCCGAATTCTGAAAATAAGTGCAAATTTCCACGAAATTGCTTGCTTTTTGACGAGGGATATGCTACAATCTTTTTCAAAGAAAAGGGAGTAGCGGCCATGACCCGGCAGACAAGAATCGTTTTTCGGTGAAATGGTACATATATGCGTCAGAACGGTAGGAGATACCCGCAATATGAATAATCAGCAAGACTTTTGTTTTGAGACATGTAATAATCTGTCTGAAACGAAAGTCTTTTTCTTTTCTTTATGAGAGTTCAAAAATCTGCAAACTGGGCGGCCTTCCGCCATGGAGGAAGGCTTCCCTTGTAAAAGAAGGAGGATAACAGTGGACGAATTTAATCAAAACAGGAACAATCCATTTGGCAAAATACCCAAGCCTGGCAAGCACTTTAAACGTATTGTGATCGGTGTTGCCGGATTGGCAGTGGTGGCTCTGCTGGCAGGAGATGCCACCTATCAGATTCAGGAACAGGAGCAGGCAGTGCTTTCTACATTCGGAGTGCCGAAATCAGTGACAGAAACGGGCCTTCATTTTAAAATTCCTTTCATCCAGAAGGTTTATAAGGTAAACACAACCATCCAGGGCTTTCCTATCGGATACAGTGTAGACAACAACAACACGGTGGAAAATGAAGGCATTATGATCACCTCGGATTACAATTTTATAAATGTGGATTTCTTTGTGGAGTACAGGATTGCGGATCCGGTGAAGTATCTGTATTCGACCCGCAGACCAGAGGATATTCTCAAAAATATTTCCCAGAGCAGCATCAGAACGGTGATTGCAAGCTACACAGTTGACGATGTGCTTACCACCGGAAAAAGCGAGATTCAGGGAAAAATCAAGGAAATGATCCTGCGAAAAATAGAAGAGCAGGATATCGGTATCCAGCTTGTGAACATTACAATCCAGGATTCCGAGCCGCCTACCCAAGAGGTTATGCGCGCGTTTAAGAGCGTGGAAACAGCGAAACAGGGAAAAGAGACAGCGCTGAATAATGCCAACAAGTACCGCAATGAGAAGCTGCCCGAGGCAGAGGCAAAAGCTGACCAGATCATCCAGGATGCTGAGGCTTCCAAACAGGTCCGCATCAATGAGGCAGAAGCAGAGGTAGCGCGGTTCAATGCCATGTACGAAGAGTACAGCAAGAATCCTGCAGTTACCAAGCAGCGTATGTTTTACGAGGCCATGGAAGCCGTGCTGCCGGATTTGAAAATCATTATCGACAACGGGGACGGCGTACAGAAGATGTTGCCACTAGATAAATTTAATGAGGTTTACGGCGGAGATACCAATTCCCAGGGCCAGAATGTACAGGGACAAAATGCTCAAGGCCAAAGCACAGAAGGACAAAATATGCAGGGCCAATCTGCGCAGGATGGATATGCTGCGGCAGGCATATCAGGAAGTCAGTCTGACAATTACAACAGCAGCGAGGAGGTGCAGTGATGAAAAGTAAAAAGCTTCTTATATTAATAGGTGCGATTGTTCTTGTCGCTGCCGGGGCAGTATCCGTGACAGTGACCGCACAGAATGAATACAAATTGATACGCCAGTTTGGTAAGGTAAACCGGGTGATCAGTACACCGGGTATCAGCCTTAAGGTACCTTTTTTGGAGACTGCGGCCACACTGCCAAAGGAGACATTGCTTTATGATTTGTCACCGTCTGATGTCATCACAAAAGATAAAAAAACCATGATCAGCGACAGTTACGTACTTTGGAGAATTGAGGACCCTCTGAAATTTGCCCAAACCTTAAATTCCTCTATCGAGAACGGAGAGAGCAGGATCAACACAGCGGTCTATAACTCCACCAAGAACGTAATCAGCAGCATGACCCAGGACGAAGTGATCACCAGCCGCGACGGCGAGCTCCAGGAAAAGGTGATGGCTTCTATCGGCGATAATATGAAACAGTACGGTATCTCCCTGCTGGTATTCGAGACGAAACAACTGGACCTTCCAGATGATAATAAAGAAGCCGTTTATGAGCGGATGATTTCAGAACGTGACAACATCGCTGCCACCTACACTGCAGAAGGAAGCTCTGAAGCAAAAGTGATCCGAAATACAACGGACAAAGAAATTGCCATCCAGATTTCCGAGGCTGAGAAGCAAGCAGAGCTTCTCAAAGCCGAGGGCGAGCAGGAGTACATGAAAATTCTGGCCCAGGCATACGGAGAAGAGGGGCGGAGCGAGTTTTACTCCTTTGTGAGAAGTCTTGATGCTTTGAAAAATTCTATGAAAGGCGGGGATAAGACTGTAATCCTTTCCCCGGACTCTCCGATTGCCAGGATTTTTGAAGGGGAATCTTAAAATTATTGCAACTACTAAAATCATGTGACACAAAATCCGGCCTGATGGACACCGCTTCGGCGGTGGAATCCGTCAGGCCGGAATTTCATGTGTCCCGGAAAGGTGTTGAACGGTGAGGAGTAGGAACTTTGGGGCCGGGGGAGGCGTTATCCGTGTCTGGCTGATGCTCGCTTCCCTTCAACTGATATGTAATGACTTTTGTCAAGAGTAAATTGCAGAAAATCACCACAAACTTTTTTGTTTATTTGTTCCTGAAGACATCTGGAAAGAGCTTCGGGGTATCAGTTCCCGGCATTGACCACTCTGATATACGTGGATTGGTTACCGACAGGACAATGGTTCGCCGTGAGCTCTACCGTCTAATTGCGTGGATCACAGGTATCTGTGCCAACATAGTTGAATCGTAGATAGCTCGAACCTTGAAATGGCCGAAGCCCTTCCCAGGTGTCTTCAGGTGTTTCCTTGGATATGGGCCAGATGTAT
>JNKJ01000015.1 GCA_000702025.1 Blautia schinkii DSM 10518 | reverse complement strand
ACTATAAATGAGTAAATCCCAAATATTGCACAAACTAAAGACACCCCCTGCGGAATGATGTATAATTGAAGTACCACCAACAACCTACTCACTCAAACAAGGGGGTGCCTGTTGCAAACAGTATACATCATTCTAACAAAATTTACAATTACTTTAAAACCCTAAATCTCAGTCAGTTTTTATCTGACGTATATCTTACACATTTAATGACCATTATTGTTTCTGTTTTCCTTCGTAGCTATAGAGGAAAAACCATCGATTTTGCTCAAGTAAGCCAGCATCACAGAACAACTACCGCTTATTTTCTCAACCATGGTAAATGGAATGACCTTGCACTGGAGGATACCCTGAAAAGCAGTGTTATTCAGATCATATACCAGGAAGCAAAACGTTCCGGTCAGCCTATCCTTTGTATTGTGGACGATACCATTGCGTCGCATGCCAAGCCCTCGTCACAGGCTGTGCATCCAATCGAAGCTGCGTATTTCCACCAATCCCATTTAAAGGGCTGTCAGGATTATGGACATCAGGTGGTGTCTGTTATGCTTTCCTGCAATGGGATCATTCTGAATTATGCGGTCATCCTGTACGATAAATCAAGATCAAAGATCCAGATCGTACAGGAAATTGCTGAGGAACTTCCCACCGCACCAGTGATCTCTTATTTTCTTTGTGACAGTTGGTATACAACGGCTAAAGTAATGGACAGCTTTATCCGAAAAGGTTTCTACACTATTGGTGCATTAAAGACCAACCGGATCATTTATCCATGTGGGATCCGCCGGAAAGCCAGTGATTTCGCCCTTCATTTAAGAAAAACAGACCGGGACGTCAGCCTCGTGACCGTTGGCGGCCGTAAGTTTTATGTGTATCGATATGAAGGCGGACTTAACGACATTCCTAATGCAGTGGTCATTTTAAGTTATCCAAAAGAAGCCTTTGGAAATCCGAAAGCATTACGGATATTTATATCCACGAATGTAGGATTATCCACACAGGAGATCCTTGATACGTACACAAAACGCTGGCCGATTGAATTATTTTTCCGCCAAAGTAAAGGCAGGCTCGCATTGGATAAGTATCAGATCCGTTCCAGGCAAGGAATCCAAAGGTATTGGCTGATCATGTCACTGGTCCACTATCTATGCTGCATGCATGCAGGAAAATACTGTACATTTGAAGAAGGATATTCCTATATGCAGAAGCAGGTGAAAGAAGAACAGCTGGGAAACCTGTATCAGTTCATTAAAAATGGTGCATCAATTGAGGCTGTAATAAAACTGGTAGGGTAGCTTTGTGTAAATTTCAATATTTGCTCATTTATAGTTATATTATATAAAGAATATCATACTTAAATTGCATCTATGTTATCACTTAGTATAGTTATGCACTCATCCACCATCTCTTCTAATTCGCCTCTCGCTAATATATTTACCGTTTTATAGTTTTCTAAATCAGCAGGAAAATTTTCTATATATTCCTTCTCGCTTAGATTTAAATAGATAATCTTCTCCTGCTCACTATCCGTGCGGTACTGCTGTTTTGAAATAAAATACGCATTAACTTTCGCATTAAACTTATAGTCACAAAATAGACTTATTTTCTCAGCTTGCTCATCTGTCAAGCTTACAGGATAGTATAAGTTCACAATACAAATATCAGGTACAATCGCATAATTCATTACTGATGCCAGTTCTCCAAAAAAATTATTTTCAAACTTGTTAATCGGTAGGATCCCCCCCGGAATCTCCATAACGACTATATCCGGTTTTTCTTCTTCTGTAAGCCTATATACAACATGATTCCACCAAATGATTTTTTCCGTAAAAGTCAATTCTTTGTTATACATACAACCAGGAATAACCTTTAAATCAAACAATATCCCTAACGCATTAGAGCATATTCCCAAAACTTTAAATCCTTTCTTTTTTAAAAGCGAAGTGACACTAAATATCGAGCTTAATTTGTCACAATTCTCTCCCATTCCCATAATAGTAATGACTGGAGCATTTATTTCATACAGAAAATTTTTATGAAAGTAATCAATAAATTCATTTTCAAAGTTGAAATTCGTTATACAACCCTTAAAATAACCTTTGCCTATCTTCGTATACAAGGACTTGTCTAGTATCACCTCTTTTCCTTTCGCTGCCATTGCTATCTCCTGGTAAACCGTATAATCACGACATTGGGGATCATCCACCAGCAAAATGATATCAGCCATCTCGCATCCTTTTTTAACATCAATTCCTAATTCGCAATTGGTAATTTCAACATTATGCAATGAGTCTTGTTCCTTTTTCAAACCAATATAGACTAGTTGATATTTTTCTACTATATCCACCCATTGCAATGCGGCCTCCACATCATTATTATATGGAAATATCATTAATTTTTTCATATGTATCCTCCACTGGAAGCTTTAATCCTAGTTCATTCAACACACAAAGCTGATGCATTATTGACAGGCTTCTAGTTTTTGTATCTTTACATTCCTGCAATATGCATTCTCTATCAATTAAAAATTCTTCGTTCATCTCAGCATTTCCCAGACAGAAACTACACCTTCTCAAATTCCAACAGTTCAAGCATTTATCCTCGATGATTCTCCCATGATTAATCAAATATTCAATTTTGCCCAAATCAAAACCATTGTCAAGATTCCCTATAATCATGTCATCAGATGTCTCAGATACCCTTTCACATGGGTAAAATATCCCGTCAACATTAACGAAAAGCCTTCTAACACCCGGCAGACAGGGGCCGTTATGATGCATATAACTAAACTCAATTTTATGGTTATGAAGCATTATGTATGTTCTTTTAATTTCTTCGACATGCGAACGCAAAAGTTTTCTTCTTTTATCCCACTCGATTTTTTTTAATAAGGCAAGCAACATTTTAAGATATTCATACCAATATACTCGATAAAATTCAATATTATACTTTGCCAATTCTTCGTTTACAAGACCATTGGGGCTTACAAAATTCAAGCTATTTGCTCCGTCTGGAAATAAAGTCTCCTTTTCAAAATAATTCATTATAGCATTTAAATCAGATTTTGTATTAATTACAGTATTAAAAGTAATCTTTCGTTTATAAAATTGGGGATATCGCTCCTGCAAGCGTTCCAAATTACTAATTATCGTATTAAAGGAACCTTTACCAGAGATAAATTTCCTATTAATGTCATGTTCTTTCTGAGGACCATCCAAGCTAATCATTATAGAGAAATCATATTTTACCAAATAATCAACTATTTCATCTGTCAATAGCGTGCCATTCGTCGTAAGCCCAAAGCTTAATTCTTTCCCGTTGCAAACCTCTATTAAATGCAACACACATTTTTTAATTAGAGAAAACGAAATGAGTGGCTCTCCTCCATAGAATCCAACGGTTAGCATATTAGTTTCATTGGAGTGTTGGACATAAAAGTCCATTGCCTTCTTTGCCACTTCAAAAGTCATTGCTTTTGTTTCATGCTTTCTATTATAGTAACCACCAGAATATGCACAATAATCACATCGAAGATTACACTGCTGGGTCACCTGCAAAATCAACTGTGACATGTTATTGTTTAAAAAATGCTCTATATTTTTTAAATCCGGATGCTCGATTCCCTTTAGAATACTATTATGTAGTAAACCATTATTTTTATATTTTTTGAGTAACTGTTTATCGTATGATTGTTCCTCTCCTCTTTCAAGCCGCTCTAACGCCCTATATTCGTCATCAGATACTCTTATTACTGAATCAGTATATCTATCATAAAAGTAATTATTTCCAGGTGTTTCAAAACATTTTATAATAACTTTGTCATCATTCATATATGCTTCTCTCCTCAATTTTTGCTATGATAGCACCGTTCCCCCTTGTAATTCTCTTTACAACTGAATTCAGTTACAATAATTAATTATACATATAATTTGTAATTATACTATCATATATTAACCATTATTACAATATTTAATTATAATTTTCCTTAAATTTTCTTTTCAGTTTACTCGCAAAATAAAAATGCGACAGTTTTTCATATAAACTGCCGCATTCTAAAAATATAGCCCTTACAAAGAAATCCTATTTTGTATTAAACTATTAGGACAATATCTGCATCTATTCAATTATCTTCTTAAAGCTCTGATAAGCCTCGTCCCAGATTTCCTGTTCCTGGGGCTCATATGTATCGATTACCGAGGAACGTGAGATGAGATTTCTCGCTGCCTGCAGGCTGTCGATTTCCTTTACATCCTCAGCCGCGACAAGCTGGAGTACAAGATTGCCCAGCACCGTGGCTTCGATCGGCCCCGCCACTACCCTGCGTCCGCAGGCATTTGCGGTAAACTGGCACAGAAGCTTGCTCTGAGTGCCCCCTCCCACTACGTAGATGGTGTCGTAATGCTTGCCGGTACAGTCCTCAATCTCCTCCAAAGCCATACGGTACTTCATCGCCAGGCTCTCGTCAATGCAGCGGACCACCTGGGCGATGGATTCCGGCTGGGGCTGGCCTGAATTTTTACAAAACTCACGGATACGGCGGGGAATATTACCTGCAGGTACAAACTCAGGCGCATCCGGGTCAATGAAGCTCTGAAGCGGTTTTTCCTTCTTCGCCATGGACTCCAGTTCTCCGAAGCCGTACTCCTGCCCTTCGCGGATCCACTGTCTGCGGCTCTCCTGGATCAGCCAGGTACCGATGATATTTTTCAGGAAGCTGGCCTTATTCTCGCAGCCGCCCTCATTGGTGATATTATATTTCTCGGATTTATCATTGATGATCGGAGCATCCAACTCAGTCCCCAGAAGTGACCAGGTGCCGCTGCTGAGGAAAATAAAATCTTTTTCTTCGGCCGGAACAGCGATCAACGCACTCTGCGTGTCATGGGATGCAACAGAGACAACATCCACCTTATTCACACCCAGTTCCTCACAGATTTCATCGCTGAGCTGTCCGATCACCGTACCGCAGGGCACGATATCCGTAAAAATGCGCTCCGGGATTCCCAATGCATCCAGCACTCTCTTGGACCATTTCCGCTCTTTTGCATCCAGAAGCTGGGTCGTGGAGGCAATGGAATATTCAGTGCTCTTCACACCTGTGAGGAAATAGGCAAACAGATCCGGCGTAAGAAGCAGCTTATCCGTACGTTCAAGAATCTCCGGCCTGTCCTTTGCCAGAGAAAGAAGCTGGAACACCGTATTAAGCTCCATAAACTGCAGACCTGTGATCTGATAAAATTCGTCCTTTGGAAGCAGCTTGAAGCTCTCCTCAATCATCCCTTTTGTACGCTCGTCCCTGTAATGGATGGGGTTCTCCAGAAGACGGCCATCCTTGTCAAGAAGTCCGAAATCCACCCCCCAGGTATCAATTCCGATACTGTCAAAGCCACCCGCATGCTTTGCCTTTATCAGTCCCTGTTTAATTTCGTGAAACAGGCGCAGGGTATCCCAGTACATTACCCCGTTTACAATAACAGGATCATTGGTAAAGCGATGGATTTCTTCAATTTCTATAGTTTCCCCATTATATATACCAATCATGGCACGGCCGCTGGAAGCGCCGAAATCAAATGCCAGTACACGCTTTGTCATAATATTTCATCCTCTCTGTATAACTAATTGGGCAAGTCCGCCAGAAAAAGAAAACGGGGATGCCAGCATCCCCGTCTCTCTATTCATGTTTACATGTCAGTATAAAAACTTTACAATCAATTAGTCGTAAAGGTTCGGAGCGATAGAATCGTCTTCCATATTTTCAGCATTATACCAGTATCCTTCTGTAGGAACGTCTGTTACTTCTTCGCCGTTAGCGATCTGAGTAAGAACTTCTACAGTTTTGATGCCCATTGCCAGAGGAGACTGTGTTACAGCACCGAACATAGTTCCGTCAGCAACTGCTGCTTTGATCGTGGAGCCAGCGTCGAAGCCTGCTGCCAGGATAGTGGATTCCGGATCGCTTCCGAGAACGCCAAGGTTTCCGTTAGCTGTGAGGATACCCTCTGCTGCTACCTGGTTGGAACCGAAGATACCGATGGTGTCTTCTTTGTTAAGGATGTTGGAAGCCTCTGTTGCGCAAAGCTCAACAGTTGTCTGTGCCGGAACAGCTACATCGATGATGATGTTAGCGGAAGCTTCGTCACCTTTGTCTTTAGCGTTGTTTACATAGTATTCGTTACCTGTTACAGCTACTGTATGTCCGTCAGCAGTTGCCAGCTCTGCGAATTTATCAATAAATCCAAGACCACGGCTTGTGATGGATTCGGAAGTAGCTTCCTGGTTTACTTCACCGATTCTGACAGGAGCCTCTGCTGCTGCGATCTTGTCTTTCAGTGCTGCGTAAAGGTTCTCTGCTGCTGTCTCGCCTGCGCCATAGTTATCTGTAGCGATGGTGGAATATACAGAGCCTTCCGGAGCGTCTGCTACACCGGAGTCAAATAATACAACCGGGATACCAGCGTCTTTTGCTGCCTGCAGGGAATCAAGAACTGCTTCCTGATCACATGCTGCCAGTCCGATTCCGTCTGGTTTCTTATTGATTGCATCATTGAGCATGTTTACCTGGTCTGCGATGTCAGACTCAGCATTTGGTCCGTTGGAATTTGCTGTTACACCGCAAGCCTCTTTTGCCTGATCGATGCCCTTTACTGCTGCCTGCCAATAAGATGACTGATAGCTCTTTACGATGATTTCAAAATTGTAATCACCATTTGCTTTTACTTCGCCTTCACCCTCTGCTGCGAAAGCGCTTGCCGGCATTGCTACAACCATAGATGCCCCTAATACAACTGCTAATAATTTTTTCTTCATTTTTAGACCTCCTGTCCTTTTGAATGATTATTTATATGAAGCCGTCTCCCGGCTGCATATTCCTTTGATTGGTAAAACTTATTTAACCGCGTTTCTTCTTCAGAATATCAACTAATACAGCGCCTATTAACACAAGGCCAGTAATAATCTGCTGCCAGTTTGCCTGCAGTCCGATAAACGGAAGTCCTGTCTTTAGGAGACAGATAACAAACACACCAAGCATAGAGCCTGTAACAGAACCAACACCACCAGAAGCAGATACACCGCCAATGATTGCACCACCGATTGCCTCAAGCTCGAAGCCTGCGCCGCTGCCCGGCTGAACGGTTGAGAATACTGCCGAATAAGCAACTGCTGCAAGACCGGCAAATAAACCGGAAATAGTATAGGCTAAAACATGATAAGCTTTTACATTAACGCCTGATAATCTGGCTGCTTCTTTGTTACTTCCGATTGAAATCGTATAACGTCCTATCCTTGTATGGTTCAGCACAAAAGACATAACCAGCACAAGAAGCACCACCCAGATGATTCCGATAGGAAGTAAACGCGGTTTGCCGTCTGTAGGGATCGTAAGCTTAAAAATCTTACGGAACCAGCCTCCAGGAGCTATCGCGTTCGGCCAAGTAATACCAAAGCCTCCTACGATGATGGAGCCAAGTCCACGGGTAATCATACAGGTACAAAGTGTTACCAGAAACGGCGGAATATCCATCAGCGCTACCAGAGTACCGTTGATTGTTCCGATTACCACACCGAATAATACTGTTACAAGGATTCCGGCAATAACCGGGAAATCATGGAAGCTAATTAGGTATCCGCCTACCAGTGAATAACAGATCAGGCCGGTACCGATGGATAAGTCTACTCCTCCGGTAATCAGCGGGAATGTAACGCCGATGGCCATGAGTATAATATAGTAGGAGTAGTCAAGCATACTTACAAGTGTCGTATATTTTCTGAAGTTTGGACTCATTACTGAAAAGAGCAGAAACAATCCGATTATTACCAGGATTACGATGAACTTCTGTCCGCCCAGCTTATTCAGTGATGACTTTCCTTTCGCCGCAGAAGCAGTGTTTTGATTTGTCATGTTCTCATTCTCCTTCCTAACCAATCTCTCGTGTAGCCAGATTCATGATATTTTCCTGAGTGGCTTCCGAAATATCAATGGTTCCGGTAATCTTGCCTTCACACATGATAACAATCCGGTCACTCATTCGCAATATCTCTGTCATCTCCGAGGAAATCATGATGATTGATTTGCCTTCCTCAGCCAGCTTATTCATCAGCTTATAAATCTCACTCTTCGCTCCGACATCAATACCTCTGGTCGGCTCATCAAAAATAAGGATATCGCTGTTTCTGGTCAGCCATTTTGCAATAACGACCTTCTGCTGGTTACCGCCTGACAGATTCACTACAAGCTGGTCCACACTTGGTGTCTTGGTAGCTAGAGAATCCACAAATTTTTGGGCTATCTCTGTTTCTTTCTTTTTATCAATGAGAATTCCGTTCACAAATTCATCCAGGGTTGCCAGGGTAGTGTTTTCCGCTACCGTTTTCTGCACTGCCACCCCGTATCTCTTTCTGTCCTCAGAAAGATATCCGATACCGAGCTTTACAGCATCCTGCGGATTATTGATGGTAACCTTTTCCCCGTTTATGTAAATGTCACCGCTTTCCTTAGGATCGGCTCCAAAAATAGCACGCGCAGTCTCGGTACGTCCGGCGCCCATCAGTCCTGAGAATCCGAGAATCTCGCCCTTACGCAGCTCAAAACTTACATTCTGAACCATCTTTCCGGCATTGAGGTTTTCAACCTTAAGGATTACAGGAGCGTCATCGGGAACCATACTGTGTGTCTTAGGATCCTCGTAGATAACACGTCCAACCATCATATTGATGATATCGTTCTTCGTACAGTCCTTGGTAATCAGGGTTCCAACATAAGTACCGTCTCGCATGACGGTCACACGGTCTGTAATCACCTTAATTTCATCCATTCTGTGGGAAATATATACAATTCCCAGATTCTGTTCTCTTAAATCCCTAATAATTTTAAAAAGTTCTTCAATCTCGGACTCTGTCAGGGCTGCTGACGGCTCGTCAAAAATAATGACCTTCGCCTCATGAGAAATTGCTTTGGCAATCTCACACATCTGCTGCTTACCTACGGTAAGGTCGCCCATCATCGCTGTGGGGTCAATATCAATATTTAATTTGTTAAAAAGCTTTCTCGCTTCTTCATTCATTCTCTTATCATCGATGCGGATTCCTTTTTTGAACTCGCGGCCGATGAAAATGTTCTGTGCCACTGTGAGGTGGTTGAGCATGTTCAGTTCCTGGTGAACGATCACGATACCAGCGTCCTGAGCTTCTCTTGTATTATGAAATTCAATTTCTTTTCCTTCATATGTGATTGTTCCGGAATCCTTTGTATAAATACCTGTCAAAACCTTCATGAGGGTTGACTTTCCGGCGCCGTTCTCACCCATAAGGGCATGTACCTCGCCCTTGCGGACCTCCAGATTCACGTGGTCCAGTGCGTGAACACCGGGAAATGATTTATCGATTCCTTTCATAGTTAAAATTACATCGCCCATATTTTCACCTTAGCCTTTCTGCATTTTTCACAATTTGACTTCCTGCATTCGTCTTAATTTTTACGGCGTCTGCCCATTACGTCGAAGTAAACGGCCGCAATAACGATAATACCTGTGATAATCAACTGGAAATTCTTATTCAGGCCAAGTGCCATGATACCTTCCTGCAAAAGTGCAATGATAAATACGCCGATCACTGTACCGCTGATTGACGCAAGACCGCCGGCCATGGATGTACCGCCCATAACGCATCCCGCAATGGCCTCGTTGTTATACGTGTCACCATATCCGGGCTGAACCGTGGTATATGCAGATACAAAGAAAATAGCGCTGATTCCGGCCAGGGTACCGCAGATTATGTATGCTGTCATTTCCCATTTTTTTACGTTTACACCGGAAAGACGGACTGCCTCTTTGTTACTGCCCAGGCAGAGGATGTAACGTCCAATCTTCGACTTATTCAGAATGATCGCACAGACCACTGCCACTGCAAGGAAAATGAAAAGACCTACGGGGATATTCCCCATCTTGACAAGGTTTCTGTACCAGCCGCCCTCTGCGGAGGACTGTGGCCAGCTCACGGACTGTGTTTTCGTAAATACAGACGCAAGACCCTTGGCAATATTCATGCTCGCCATAGAAACAATGAATGGCGGGATTGAACAATAAGCTACTAGATATCCGTTAAAGATACCGAAACATGCTCCTACAAGAATACTGATCACCATAGCTGCCGGCATCGGAACGCCATAGCTTGTAAGGCTGTAACCTGCAACCAGTGCACAGCAGAACATAACAGGTCCGATTGAAAAATCAATACCGCCTGTCGCAATTACGAAAGTCACACCCAATGACAAAAATCCCAGAAAATAAACATAGTTCAAAGCACTCAAAATACGTGAGTAGCTAAGGAAGGTGGGACTTATGATGGCGAATATGATATACATTACAATAAGTACGCCAACCAATAAAATCCGGTTAAGACCAATCTTTTTAACAATCGGACTGTTTTTAAATTTTTCCATTACTCTTCCTCCTAATCCCTAAAATGCAACCGTATCCTGGAACCTCCTCCACAGCCTTCTGTCAATTTTCTTCAGAAAACCAGCAATCCCTGCGCTCATTTAAGATTCAGAACCAAAATACATTTACATTATAGGTTGCTAGTAAACAGAAAGAAATGGAATATTTTATAAAAAAAGGTTAAAAATTTACGGTACCGTAAATTTTTAACCTTTTTTAATTTTCAGATATCATGTTTTCAGGGTAACTCCCTACAACAGAAGCGTCAGGAAGCTCCTCACTCTTGCTGAATGGAAACAGCAGCTTTTCTATTTCGCTGGTGTACATATTTTCCGGAGTAACCAGCTCACAGCCAGAATCTATATTCTTCTCAACATCTTCCCCCCTAAGCATGCAGATTGTTTCCCGCACGCCTATGTAGCCCATTTTAAAGGCCTTCTGCACCACCAGCCCGCGGAATACGCCCTGCTCCATAAGCTGTACTGCCTCCTGAGAGCTGTCCACTCCTACCACCTTAATCCGCTCCTGTGCGCCTCTGTCGCGCACAGCACGGGCTGCACCCACTGACGAATACTCATTAAGCCCGGCAATCATTTCCAAATCCGGATATTTGTCCATAAGCTCCTCTGCAAGCTGATAAGCTTTGTCAAAAAGTGAATCACAAAATACTACATCCACGATATTTTCACTCAGCGCTCCCAGGCCCTCACGGAAACCCTTTTCACGCTCAATGGCAGTCGAAACACCCTTCACATGTCCTACAATGGCAATTTTTGAACCCTCATCCAAAAGCTCCTGCGCAAATTTTCCCAGCTTGCGGCCCACCTCCAGGTTATCTGTGGCCACAGTGATATCCTGAATATCTTCGTCTGTGTAGGAGTCTATAAACGTAACAGGGATTCCTTTCGCCTTAGCCTCCTCCAAAAGTGCCGTGGATGCCGTGAAGCTGGAAGGAGAGATCAGTATAGCATCCGGCGCTTTCCGTATTGCCTGCTCCAGAAGCTCATTCTGCCTTTCTACATCCTGCTCGCGGTCCGGAGCAATCACCTCAATTTCCGCGTTATACTCCTTGGCCGCCATTCTTGTGCCTGAGATTAAGGAGGTCCAGAAGTCATTGGTGCCGTCAACTGTCTTGGGAATGTATATCAGGGAGAGACCTCTGTTTAATCTGTTCTGCTGCCAGGTATATCCGCCCAGGATAATCATTGCAATCAAAGCAAATACTGCACATATCGTCATCCATTTTTTATAGTGTTTCATGGCTTTCCTCCTGCGCTTTGGGTATTGTGATTGTGGCTGTGGTGCCCATCCCTTTCTCACTCTGATAAGCGATACCATATTCGTTTCCATAATAGAGCTGCAGGCGCTTCTGTACATTATATACACCCACGCCGTTGGAATGGTAATTCACCTTGTGTCGCTCAAATATGTGCTGCAGGGTCTCCGGTTCCATACCCACACCGTTATCTGTCACCTCAAGCACCGCGTTCACGCCCTGCTCATACCCACGTACAATCAGCAGGCCCTTGCTTTCCTTATATTTAAGTCCGTGATAAATAGCATTCTCAATGATTGGCTGCAGCACAAGCTTAATAATCTGCACATGCTTTACCGCAGGCTCCACCTCTATCTGAAACTCAAGTTTATCCTTATAGCGCATCTTCTGGATGGTGAGATAACTCCTGGCGTACTCAATCTCCTGTCCGATGGACACCAGTTCGTCCTCGTTACTGATACTCTGGCGAAGCAGACGGGCCAGGGACGCCGTCATCAGAACCACCTCTTCGTTTTTCTTCCCCTCAGCCATCCAGATGATAGAGTCTAGCGTGTTGTAAAGAAAATGCGGGTTAATCTGGGATTGCAGCGCTTTCAGCTCACTTTTACGTTTTTCCTCCTGCTCATAGACATTCTGCTCCACCAAATCCTGAATACGGTGCGTCATCACATTGAAGGATCTGGTGAGACTACCGATTTCGTTTTCCGAAAACACCTCCACATCTCCCGCGTTGAAATCTCCTTCCTGCACCTTGGCCATAGAATCACGCAGGCGCTGCAGGGGAGAAGTGATATTTCGGGCGATGATGCTTGACAGCAGCAACGCGATGATTACAAGCACGATAGCACTGATTACATAAATGCTCTGCGCCTGGTTGCTTTTTCTGAGCAGCTCCGCGGTATTCATACATCCCACCACCGTCCAGCCCGTCTTCATAGAGCGGGATATAGTATACAGTTTTCCGTTGCGGCCGCTTCCCGTCTGCACAGTGTCTGTCCTGGCGTTCATCACCAAATCAATGTTCTCTGTCTGAAGCTCATTGTAAAGCTGCTGTTGCTGAGGATGGTAGACAATATTCCCATCCTGGTCAAGAATAAACACATAGCCCTTTTCCCCGATGCTGTTCTGGTCACATAGACCGCTAATCGCACTGTAATTCAAGTCAATAAAAAACACACCCTGCTCATCCTCTGTACCCACGGAGCTTTTGATACCACGGCTTAGCGTAATCACCCAGGGTCTTTCCCCCATGACTACATGCTGTACATGGGAGGAGGTGAGCACAGAGCTGCCTTCGCTTTTAATCGCCGCGTCATACCACTGCTGGCTGGATATATCCAAATCCTGGTTGACCATCTGAAAGCCGTCATTCATTAACGCCGGCCCGCCGCAGCGCAGCACCCCCAGATTCTTGATATCGTCTCTTCCTTTGAGAATCGTCTTAAACTGGTCAAGCAGACGTTTCCGGTATTCCGATTCATCGTCATCATCAAACAGAAATTTCTGCACGTCCTCACTTCCGGAAATGACAGAAGCGATATTTTCCATATAGTTAATATAAGAATCAATATTCTGATTCATCTGACGGATGATTGTCTGGGTATAGAGCACGGAATTCTCGAAAATAGAGGATCTGGTATAGTTGACAGACACAGCTGTAACAATCAGTACCGCAACCAGCACCAGTATGGACACCGCCATAAAGATTGCGCTCTGTATACTCTTAAAATGGCCAAGTATGCTGCCCTTTATTTTGTCCTGCTTCATCGGCGTTTCTCCCTGGCATATTCTGTAGGCGTTTTGCCTGTCATCTTTTTAAATGAAATTCCGAAATAATGCGGGTCGGAAAATCCCACCTTTTCTGCAATTTCGTAGTTTTTCAATGTGGTGTTCGTCAGAAATTCTTTTGCCTTTTCCATTCTTGTACGGATCAGGACTTCCATGAAAGTCTCCCCTGTAACTTCCTTAAAAATAGTACTGAAATAGCTGGTACTGATATTTAAATAAGAACAGATGCTATTCAGGCTGAGCTCTGTGTCCATATAATTATTCTGTATGTAATCAAGAGCCAGTAGCGCCTGCCGCTTACCGCTGGAGCTGTTGAGGCTCATCAGCTCTTCGAATGCAGTAAAGGCATATTCCTTCACCAGACTGATGGCCTGCTGGAAAGTTTTCTGCTCGGTCACTTTCTGAAGTAACTCCTCCCTGCTGCGCACAATCTCATCTATATCGGGGACTACGGCCATACATGCGCTTCCCACAGCCCTTATGATCTGCTGAAGATAAATACAGGCACGGCTCTTGTCTACCAGCGCACCCTTGATATCCTCCTCCATTTTTGCGAGGCAAAGCTCCATGCTCTCTTTCTTTCCTGTTTTGACAGCATTGATAAGCTGCTCCAGAGAATCTTGGAGAAAAATCGTCTGATTTACATTGCATTCCTCCATATCCATAAGAAGTTTCCCGCCCAAAAGATAGCGGTATTGAATTGCTTTTTCTGCCGAATCATGCGATAGGATAAGCTGGTCCAGACTGCGTACCCAGTTTCCAATACCAATTGATACATCGATACCAATAACCTCTTTCACTTTCTGCTGGATTTCCCTGCATATCCTCTTAACACTTTCAGTAAATTCTCTGGTACGGCCTCCCTGAAAAAGTACACACACGCGGTTGTTGCCTTCCTGATATGCAATGCCCGCATCCTCCCGGTTTACAATTTCATTGCCTACATTTAAAAGGACAAAGGCCATCAGTGCACTTTCCTGACGCTTTTCAACATCAAGCTGGTACATATCCGAATAAATATCTATATCAAAAACTGCCACCCGGTAATTGGAAGCGGCAAAAGTAATTCCCATACTTTTAAGCTGCTCCAGGCTCTCGTTTACGTCCCGTGTACAGTTGACCAAAGCCTCAATGGCTTTAGAACGGATAATCTGGGCATTTTTACGGTAATTTTCAGATGCCTTGGTTAGATTCTCCAGTTTCTTCTTTTCTTTCTGTTTTTGATCTACTTTTTCCTTCATTTTATTGATGACAGCAGATAACTCCATCGCTGTGATAGGCTTGAGCATATATTCACTGACATTATACTGGATGGCCTTCTTGGCATACTCAAATTCGCCAAATCCGCTGAATATAACAATCACAATATCTGGATAGTTGTCATGAAGGAAATGGCTCAGTTCCATTCCGTCCATGTATGGCATCAGTATGTCAGTAAGTACAATGTCCACGGGATGCTGCTTCACAAATTCGGCCGCAACCTGTCCGTTCTCACAGTCCCCCACAAGCTCACAGCCAATTCCTTTCCAGTCTATATTCTCTCTGATGGCGTCACGCACGAGAATTTCATCATCCACAAGTAATATTCGGTACATACGTTATCGGTCCCCCTGCTTTCATCGGTAATCTTTGCTGTCATATTTCGCTTTCTATATGGTATCATGTTTCAAGGGAATTTACAATTTAGGTTTTGGGTTTTCTTGTCATACAGAATGTGATATGCTATAAGAAAAGATAACCGGCGAATGCCGGAGAAGGGGTGTTTTTATGAATATAAAAGATTACGCAACCGGAATCCAGCATCTTGGTATCCCCACTAAAGATATGGCGGAAACGCTTTTATTTTATCAGGAGCTGGGATTTGATCTCGAACTGTCCACAGATAATGATGCCACCGGCCAGAAAGTCAACTTTCTTAAGCTTGGGAACCTTGTGATCGAAGCCTACGACAGCGAGGATGCAGCTATGTGCTACGGCGGTATCGAGCATGTGGCTATTAATGTCACGGATATTGAAGCTGTATATGACTTCATTTGTTCCAGAGGGCTGAATACCCTGGAGGATGAAATCCACTTCCTGCCGTTTTGGGAAAACGGTGTGCGGTTCTTTACAATTGAGGGGCCTAATAAGGAGAAGGTGGAGTTTAGTCAGTATATGTAATCCACCATTTGCCACAAAAACATCCCCCTTACCAACCAATCTTTCTGTGTGGTTAGTAAGGGGGATTTTGATTCTATTCGTTGTCATCTATCATCTTTTTCACTGTGTCTGGGTTGATGTGACCTTCCATCGGGCCAAAAGCCGCAGCATTCAACGCGCCGGCCGCAGCCCCCATTTTGGCAGCATCGGCTAAGGATTTACCTTCTGCAAGCCCACATAAAAACGCCGCATCGTAGCTGTCGCCGGCACCTGTGGGATCAACCTCTTGCACAGGGTAGATACTTTGTTCTACCTCTAAGCCGTTTCTGGTATATATGCGCGAACCTTTCGAACCATTCTTCAGGACTAGCACTTGCATGCTTTCGTTTTCAAAGGCTTTTTGGATAGCTTTGTTTACATCGTCCTCCTTGGTGATCATCTTAAGCTCGGAGATACCTGGCATGAATATATTACTGTTTTCGTATACTTCTTTAATCACTTTATATACGGTTGGGTCTTTCAGCATTTCCAGTCGTACATTGGGATCAAAACTAATCTTGCTGCCGTTTTTCTTGAATTTATAGATAGTGCTTAAAATTTCTTTGCCAAATTCCACAGAAGGCATCAGAGAGCACCCCATAATATGAAAAAAATCAGCCCCCTTCATCTCATCGCTTAATTCCTCAGGCGACTTAGCCTCCACCGCCGGGGTATGATTTATATGGAAGATAAATTTTCTCTCTCCGGAAGAAAAGTAAGTTACAAAGGCAGCTCCCGTAACACCTGTTTGACTTTCCAGAACGTATTCACAATTGACTCCGTCTTTTTTTAAGCGATCCAATATATTTCTGCCGAAATCATCATCACCCACACCACTTATGATGCCGGCCCGATGACCAAGCCTCGCCGCCGTACTGATGAAGATTCCCGGTGCACCACTTGGAAAAGGTCCTCTAAACTCTCCGGTAGTATAAAGCTCCACATCTTCCTGGGGCCGCATGATTTCCACTAACAGCTCCCCCATCGTCCAAATACCTGGCATTATTATCTCTCCTTTTTCCCGATTTTCACCATCGGTTATTCCTCTGTTACTTCTAACGCCTGCCGACCAAATGTACGCTGAATTCATATTTTTCACTAATCAGCTTGCTGACCGCATATTCAAACGGACCTCGGGCTGTAAAGCCTACACGCTCACTGCATAAAAGTGCTGAACCCATAGGGATTTCTAATACCTGCGATTCTAAAAAATCAGCATTCTCAGCCGATACCTGTTCATATGCTTCTGTCATTACAATTCCGTAGGTTCGCTCAAGAAAATCATATAATCCCACAAAGGTATTCTCATATTTTTTTAATTCTGGGATATAATCCTTTTTTAAATAATTCACCATAATTGCAATCGGTTTGCCGTCCGCACACAGAATCCTATTCACACAGTACACGGTTGCATCCTTGTCAAGCTTTAGCTTATCCACTGCCTTAGGCGGTGCAGCCACCTCTTCGATTGACATTGACCTAAGACTTACATGATATCCTTTACTTTTTAAAGTCTCTGTTATGGATGTAACACTGCTCAGCCGTTGGATTGTAGAGATATCGCATATCTCAGTTCCTTTCCCCTGGACCACATTCACATATCCCTCGTTGGCAAGCATCTGCACTGCTTTTCTCACGGTAATTCTGCTAACTTCATAAATTTTCTCCAGTTCAGCCTCTGTTGGCAGCAGCGTTCCTGGCTTATATGACCCATTCTTAATTTTTTTCTTTATCCCTAAATATACTCTCATATAAGCTGTTATTTTCTGCATACACTTTCTCCCGACTCAATTATGATATATTATAAAAAAGTGTCAAATCCCTTTTCCGTATTGCCGCGAGTTATTATGCCGTCGTTTAACACTTGCTTTCATTATAATCTATCTAATTTTAAATGTAAACTGAAAACCTTTGGGTGAACTATCAGCTGTTTACAAGCTGTTTTCTTTCATGTAGTCGCCGAGGTCAGACAGCGCGATAGTTGTATGCAGAAAAACCTTCTGTAATTTCTTATATAAATCCACATTGTGTATCTCAGGCGTACACTCGAATTCTTTTACATGAAGCTCTCTGATCATTCCATAATCCTGGATTTTTCCCACAGCCTTTGCGGCAATGGCCGCCGCGCCGATTGATGCTGCGTTCTGGTCAATATTTGTTTTCACGATGTTCATATTAAATATATCTGCGAACATCTGCATCCAAACTTTATTTTTAGCACCGCCGCCGCAGAATTGTATCTGATCATTTAAGCATGTATGTTCTTTCAGGTTATCAAGGGATATCTTTAGATTCATTGCTATCCCTTCCATTGCAGCGCGGATCAACTCTGCCCTGCCTGCGGACAGACTCAGACCCAGAAAGGCTCCCCGAATATTTACCGAACGGTCCTGGGAAGTCCCCCCTGCAAGACTTGGGTTAAAGAGCACACCGCCTGATCCGATGGGAACCTTTTTTATCTCCTCAGTCATTGCTTCATATGTGTCTGCTTCTTCCAGAAGATCTCGGCAAAGATTATCCCGCACCCACCGTAATGAGCTGCCTCCCGCAAAGATTGAAAACGCAGATGTATATATTTCTTCGTCTATATGGGCAAACACATACGGTTTTTTATCAAAATCAAGGACAGGCTCTTTAGAATTCACCGCAATCCAGGAGGATGAGCCTAAAGATGTATAAACCCTGCCTTCCTCATTTCCAACACTGCCAAGCGCCATGCAGGCGTTGTCTACGCCCCCGCATGCTACCTTTGTACCGCAGGTAAGCCCAAGCTGTGCTGCAGCCGCAGGAAGCAGCGTGCCAAGTACTGTATGAGAAGATACAATTTCAGGAAAGATATCCTTACGTATTTCCGCAGCCTGCAGGATTCCGGGAGAAATTCCCTTAGCTTTTAAATCATAGGCCCCAATGCCAGATGCATATGAATAATCTGTATAAATCTTCCCGGTAAGTCTGTAATTAATATAATCCTTCGATCCGAGCACTTTATAAGTTCTATTATAAATCTCTGGCTTATGTTTTTTCAGCCACATAAGTTTAAATATGGAATAACAAGGTGCAGGAAAGCCGTTTCCGGTAGTCATATACCATTCCTTCTCGTCAAATCTCCTGAAAAAGCTTTCCGCCTCTGTCCCTGCCCTTGTGTCGGACCAGATAGGAACTCTGTCCACTAACTCTTTTCCCTCTGCGTCAATGGGCACAGTGACCAGACTGTGTCCGCAGACAGCCAGACTCACAATATGGGCAGGATTTACCTTGGTTTTTTCCAACAAAATCCTGGTACTCTGAATAATACCTTTCCACCAATCTTCCGGTGCCTGTTCATGATAGTTCTGTAGTGGGTAAGTGGTTTCATATTCAATAAAAGAATTCGCAAGGACCTTAAGATTTTCATCAAATAGGCTTGCCTTTACCCCACCTGTTCCAAGGTCATAAGAAATATAGTTCTCCAATAATACCCTCTCCTGTCTTACTTTCCAAGTGCTTCTTTCAGGATATTTTCTGCGGTACGTACTCCCAATCCAAATCTGTCACACCCGGCCTCGTACATCTCAGATAAGCTCTGCAATGTCCTCACTCCACCTGCTGCCTTAATCTTGGCTGCATCTCCTACAACCTGTTTGATGAGACGTATTTCCTCAACCGTAGTAGGTCTGTTTCCCCATCCTGTTCCGGTTTTCACATAGGCAGCGCCGGAATTCACAAGCAGCTCACTACCGTATTTTATTTCATCATCAGTTAAATAAGATATCTCAAGAATCACTTTTACAGGAATTCCCTGTGCAGCATCTACAACAGCTTTAATATCATCAGCTACAACCTCATACATTCCGGATTTAAACGCTGCGATATTCATAACCATATCGATTTCACAGCAGCCGGCGGTAATCAGTGTCCGCGCTGCCTGTGCCTTATTGACTGCAAGCTCAGAACCAGAGGGAAATCCCACTACACCGGTCACAACTGCGTCACTATCCTTTAAAGCATCTATCGTATAAGCTGCCGCCCACGGCATAGGAGCTGCACATACACATCCGTACTGCTTCACAATGCGGATCATCTCATCGATTTCTTTTTGACTTGAATCCGCCTTCACAGCGCTTACATCAACAAGCGTTCCAATATCCCTGCTGTCAAATTTTCTATTCATAAGCAGTCCTCTCAATCTTCAAAGCTGCTGACAATTTCCAGTGCCGACTGCGTATTTATTCCAAAACGCTCCACTCCCATTGCCACCATCTTCAGAAATTCCTCCCGGGTACGTATTCCCCCGGCAACCTTTAATTTAATTTTTCCATGTGTCATATCCTTGATCATTTTCACACGTTCAAGGTTTACTCTGCCCGGCACCCAGCCGGTTCCTGTTTTTATAAAATCTGCTCCTGATTCCATTACAAGCTCGCAAGCTTTTTTAACCTCCTCATCGGTAAGGCAGTTCATTTCAATAATGACCTTTTTTAATACATCATCCGGCATGGAATCAATTATGAGTTTAAGCTCATTTAGAACATAATCGTATTCTTTATTTTTAAGCTTTCCGATATTCATTACAATATCGATTTCCTGTGCGCCGTCCTCCACCAAATATTTTGCCTCTAACAGCTTTACCTCAGTGCGGTGTGCACCGCTGGGAAATCCAACCGGTGCGCCCACATAAATATCTGGTTCATCTTTAAGAAGCTGGGAGAGGTCCTTTACCCAGCAGGGAAGCGCATGAACATTAATAAACCTATACTTTTTGGCAACCTCGACCACCTCCATAATATCTATTATATTATGGGGAGTCCTCACTGCGCTGATGTCTATAAGTCTTGCAGCTTCATGAGCATTCATTTTATCATTTCCTCCTAAACAGGCATATCGGTTGGGAAATCCTCAACGATACCGATTTCAAGTTCAAATTTCCTTTTCTCTCCCGGCTGGATAAATTCCAGTTCACCTCTGGCTCGCACAACGTCTCTTCCCTCCGGAATTGCATTCGATGGCTCCAGGCCGACTACGTAGTCCCCTTCTCCCATCATTTTCCATTCTCCAAAGTGTGAGAACTGATTTTTATGAAACGCCACATAGGCTCCCAGCCTAATTTCAGGGTTATATAAAACAGCCTTGACCTTGTCAGCAGGCACATTATGATAAAACACCTGCTCCTGATAGCCGTGTGTAGGTTTCTGAAATTCAAAGCACTTTTCCACAACCCCTTCGCTATCTCTGGCCTGTACCACAGTACCTTCCGGTTCTATCAACACCGTGTTTTCATTTACGATGGGATACCCAAAATTGCAGTGATACAGAATCATCAGCGGTTGCTGGTCAAACCCTATATTCTCCACTGTATCTGTAATTTTCACGCTTTTTGCGCCAAGCTTCGTCTCGATTTCCCTGGTAAGGACCAGGTTTTCTCCAAACACACTGCTCTCAGTCACCTGTCCGCTGATTTTGATTATATATTCGTCGCCTTCCCAATATTTTTTCACGCAGACATTTTGGGCTGGGATATTGCTGATTCTTCCATGCAGACCAAGCTCCTGACCTTCATCCGTACAGGGCGCACCAAAATATGTAAGGCCGCAGGTTGTCACAAGACCGCAGAAAAAACCTCGCAAAAATGACAAACCATCTTTCTCAAAATACGCCGGATGCGTCACTCCCGCTTTACCGATAAAAGAAACTGCCTGTCCTTTATATTCAGCCCAGGCAATATCCATCCCTCTGGTCGGAAGCACAGTAAACTGAAATCCGCTTCCCGTGCGGACATCTACTGCCCGCACGCCATCAGCTTTTCCGGAGGATAGTATACTCTCACGCGCATCTGCAATCTGGGAAATATCACCTACATACTTTGTAAATTCTACTCTGGACATTTTCTTTCCGTATAATTCCATATGTACCTCCAAAATTGCACATTACAATGTCATGAGCATGTCCCCTATATCACAGAACATGTCAGTTACCTTATTGTAAATTTCCATTTCGCGATTGTAGAACTCCACATTTTCCTGAATCGGTTTTACATATTCTTCTACCTGATGAAGCTCGTCAATCTGTTCGAAATCATCCCAGATTCCAGTTCCTACAGCAGCACAAGCCGCTGCTCCAAGAGCTGCCGCCTGCTGGTCAATATTACTTTTAACCACATTCATATTATAGATATCCGCGTAAATCTGCCTCCAAAGAGCTGACTTGGAGCCGCCGCCTACCAGCAGCATCTCATCTCCGATTTCCGTCATATTTCTGATTTCGTCAAGGCAGGAACGCAGCCCCATGGTAATACCTTCCATAGTTGCCCTGATCACATCAGCACGTGTATGGATCAGGTCAAGGCCAACATACCCCCCTCTGAGATTATAGCTCTTATTCATAGGCATCCCGCCCCCCAGACTAGGATTAAAGATAAGTCTCTTGGCACCAATCGGAGATTTAGAAGCTTCATTTGTCATATAATCATATTCGTCTGCGCCGGTTTCCCGTGCCGCTGCTGAAAATTCATGGCCGAGCTGGTCACGGTACCACCTAAAAGCCGTACCGCCTGCTGTAACGCATAAGGCTGATGCATAATATTCCGGAACTACGTGGGCGAACACATACGGCCTGATTTTGCTTTCCAGCAAAGGTTTCTTTGAAGATACAGCAATCCAGGAGGAGGAGCCCAAAGAATTGTAAACCCTTCCTTCTTTAAATGCCTTGGCCCCCAGTGCCATACAGGAATTGTCCACGCCTCCGGCAACCACCTTTACATGTTCTGGCAAGCCCAGCATATGTGCAGCCTCCGGAAGAATCACGCCTACAATATCCGTGGATTTGATCACCTCAGGAAAAATATTCCTGGGCAGATCCATAGCATTCATCAGTTCATCCGAATAATCCCACTTCACCAGATCCCATACACCACATCCTGATGCATAAGAAGGATCTGTACACAATCTGCCCGTGAGCTTAAAGTTGATATAATCCTTTGTACCAATGACTTTTCTTATTTTGGAGTACATTTCCGGCTCATGATTACGGTACCACATGATTTTAAATGCTGTATAAAACGCTGCAGTGAAACCGTTGCCTGTCAATGTATACCATGTATCTTCATCGTACTTTTCAAAGAAGTGCTGCGCCTCCTCCACTGCCCGTCCGTCTGACCAAATGGGTGTATACTCTCTCAAAAGCTCTCCGTTTTTCCCGATGGGAACAGCACCTAAAGAATGTCCTGATATACCACAGGCTACTATCTCTTCTGTATTCACTCCAGAGGTTTTAAGTAATTTTTTTGTACTTTGGACCACCGCTTTCCACCAGTCTACCGGTCTCTGTTCGTGCCAGCCATGTGCAGGATAAAATGTATCGTATGAAGTGAAATTCGATGCAACACAATTACCGTTTTCATCATATAAAGATGCTTTATTTCCCCCTGTTCCTAAATCCCACGCTATAATTTTCTTCCCCATAAAAATACTCCTTTCAGATACCCCTTGTCAGGACTTTTCATCATAAAAGTCGATCACGTAAAATTTTCATGGCAGACATAAATTTCCTTCTGCAGCTCTTTTTTCTGCATCCTCCAATATTGTTTTAGAGGATCTTGTCCCGCAGCGCACAACGCCGATAGCCATAAGTTTCAGGCAATCATCGAGAGTTCTCACTCCGCCCGCAGCCTTCACTTTCATACCTTCAGAATGATCCACCATCACTTGCATATCAGAAAGTACAGCACCGCCTCCTGCATAGCCGGTTGAAGATTTGATAAAATCTGCTCCAGCCGCTTTAGCAAGCCCGCATGCCTTGATAATCTGCTCTGGAGAAAGATAATAATTCTCAAAGATTACCTTTAGGATAGCCCCGCCATCATGAGCTGCCTTGGCAACCGCAGCAATCTCTTCCTGCACATAATCATATTCTTCTGATAAAAAACGGCCTATGTTCATGACCATATCCACTTCAACCGCACCTTTTTCTACAGCGTCCTTTGTTTCAAATATCTTTGTTTCTTTCGTACAAGTACCATGTGGAAAACCAATAACTGTGGTCACCAGCACGTCCGTATTTTTGAGTTCCTCACATGCTATAGGGATATCAGAAGGACGCACACATACAGAAATACACCGGTACTTTGCAGCAAGCGCGCAACCTTCCTTTAATTCATCCACTGTAATATCAGGACGCAGTAAAGAGTGATCCAACACATCTGCAACATCCTGCACTGTTATCATTTTTTTGCTCATAATATTTTCCTTTCTATTATAAATTGATATAAACAGATAAGCCTTTCATCTAAGCTTTTTGTGCACTAAGTGCCGCAGCCTTTTCGCGGTCTGCCAGCTCATCCTCTGTGACAGCTTCTTCCAGCGTGTAAGACAGTATCCTCACCTGATCAGCCTCTGCATTCATTAATTCTCCGCGTTTATAGCCATGATGCATGATCATAATACGGTCTGCCAATGATAATACCTCCGGCATTTCTGATGACAGCAGGATTACAGCCACGCCCTGCTCCGCCAGATCATCAATAATCTTATAAATCTCATTCTTAGCACCAATATCGATTCCATGGGTAGGCTCATCCATAAACAAGACCTTCGGATCATTCATCAACCATCTGGCAACGATTGCTTTCTGCTGATTTCCTCCCGAAAGATTCGAGATAGGAGTATCTAGTGTCGGGGTTTTTATTCTAAGCTTATCCTTGTATTCCTGGGCAATATCCTTGCTCTTTTTCACATTTCGGATTCCCATTTTTGCATTCTGTTTCTCGTAAACGATCATCTCGTTTTCTTTCACTGACATTTTCAGAAACAGCCCTTGTATTTTCCGTCCCTCGGGAATCAAACCTATTCCAAGCTTAATTGCATCGTCACAGTTATGGATTTTTACTTCCTTGCCTTCCCATAGGATTGTGCCGGATTTTATCATATTTGCCCCAAATATGCATTGGAGAACTTCAGAACGTCCTGCTCCAACCAGTCCTGTTAATCCAAGCACCTCTCCGGGGTACAAATCAAACGAGACATTCTTTACTTTTCCGGCAGCATCATACAGATTTCTAACAGAAAGAATGGGCTTTTTGTCAGCGTAATCTATAATAAATTTTCTCATTGCAGCGCCTTCAAACTCGCGTCCCACCATGTAATTCACCATCTGGCGCTCACTCAATTCAGACGCCGGCTTGGTCACAATGTGCTGCCCGTCCCGAAGCACGGTAATCGTATCTGCAATGCGCTTAATTTCTTCAAGCTTGTGGGAAATATAAAGAATAGAAACGCCCTCTTCTCTTAGCTGCAGAATAACATTCAGCAGAAATTCCACCTCCGCACTTGTCAGAGATGAAGTGGGCTCGTCCATGATGATCATCCTTGCATTTAATGATACGGCTTTGGAAATTTCCAGTAATTGCTGCTCAGAAATACTCAGACTTTTCACCTTGCTTTTGGGAGATAAATAGCTGACTCCGAGACGTTCCAAATATTTTCTGCAATCCTGGTTCATCTTTTTATAATCAACCATTCCCAGCTTCGTTTTCGGCATACGGTTTATAAATACATTCTCCGCAGCGGTCATTCCGGCAGCAAGTGACAATTCCTGATGGATCATAGCAATCCCCGCCTGTCTGGCATCGTTTGTACTGGAAAAATCGCACTCTTTCCCTTCAAATTCCACTCTTCCCTCGTCATGACGGTATACACCTGAGAGAATGTTCATCAAAGTAGATTTGCCGGCCCCGTTTTCTCCTACAATCGCATGGATTTCTCCTCTTGCTATTTCAAAAGAAACACCATTTAAAGCTATTGTGCCCGGGAATCTTTTTGTAACATTTTCGATTTTACATATAATATCTCGTCCCATATTTTGCCTCCGGTCTATAAATAAAGGAGGAAGAATACACTTCCTCCTTTATCCCTTTACTTAATTCTTATGTATCGCAATTATTCAAACAGTTCCGGGAACAAGTCTTTTACTGTATCAGGTGTAGCGATAACAGCATCATAAGTATTGATTTCTTCACAATCCTGATCTGCAACCAGCTTATTGAATGCACATACAACCGGCTCATAGCCCTGGTTAAATGGATCCTGGTCAATTGCTACGGAAATTGTCCCGCTTGCAATATAATCAGCAACTGCATCTAATACGTCATGGCATACTAAAGTAACTTTGTCCTGCATTCCTGCATCCTCGAGTGCCTGAGCTGCTCCGGATGGTCCGCCTGCTGTTACATAAAGTGCGGAAAGATCTGGATTTGCAGTAATAATATCTGTTGTGAGGCTGTACGCCTGATTTGCATCATCGTTATTCTCGTACTCGCCGACGAGTTCAAGATCTTTCACTTCATCAGTGACGGAACGGCATCCTGTACGGCGTTTTTCATGTCCTGTTACAGAGAAATCGCCTGTGATGATTGCATATTTTCCGCCATCCGGCAATGCTTCTTTAACAGCTTCTCCAGCCTTAACACCTGCTGCGTAGTCGTCCATACCAAACCATGCAGTACGCTGTGTATCAGGAAGATCACCATTAAAGCAATACACCAGGATTCCTGCATCTGTAGCTTGATCAACAACTGGATTCAGTTCATCAGATACACCGAAAATACAGATTGCGTCATAGTTAGATGCAATACAGTTTTCAATTGTTGATGTCCAGTTCATTGCCTCAAAGTTCTCAACAGAGATAACATCGACAGTACAATTTCTGTCCTTCAATACTTCTTTTGCAAAATTCTGTCCCACCATTACAGCAGCGCCCCAAGGATTATTCTGTACACAGATAGAAGCTATTTTGATTGGTTCCTCAGCTGCTTGGTCAACAGGAAGTGTTCTCAGTGTTTTGCCCGCCGGTGCCTCTAATTCTGCTGCCGGTACAAGCTCTGCCGCGGAAACCGTAACCCCTGAACAAGTCCCCACTGCCATAAGTGCTGCCATTACCAATGCCATCATCTTTTTTCTCATAGTCCCATTCTCCTTTACATTATTAGTTTTTTATGTTTAAACTTCCTCTGAAGCAAAAACCATATAGAATATTTACTCTGCTTGTCTTATCTTGCTTCACGTTTTTTCCGGAAGCAGTCAATGGCAACAGAGAAGATTATTACAATGCCAAGAACCACGGTCTGCCAATATCCTGGTACGGCAACCTGCACGAACAGGTTTTTCAGAAGTGACATCAATGCAGCTCCTAACACAACTCCGAAAATATTACCTTCACCGCCTGCCATGGAAATTCCACCGATCACACAGGCCGCGATTGCATCCAGCTCATAACCCTCGCCGTAGGACGGTCCTGCCTGCTTCAGCTGTCCCAGCATCAGGAGACCTACACATGCACTCATAACGCCGCTCAGGGCATATACAAACATAGTCACTCTTTCCGTATTAATACCGGATAATTTAGCCGCCCGGACATTACAACCTACAGCATAAACGTTACGTCCCAGAACCGTGTACTGTGCGAATATCCATCCGAGTAGAACGATAACTGCCATAAATATTACGGAAACCGGAACAGGGCCGATGTACTTTCCGCCGAACACACTGATCCAGGATTCACCGTATTTAATTGGTGAGCCGTTGGATACAAGAAGGGCAATACCATTTCCTATCTTTAGTACACCCATCGTAGCAATGAAAGGCGGCAAACCAATCTGGGCAACCAGGATACCATTAAATATTCCGAATACAAGTCCTACCGCAAGTATTATCAGCAGTACCAAAAACGGATTGAGACTGCCGCCGGCAGAAGCATTTGCATACGTCGCCACACATATAGAACATGCAATCACGGCTCCAACGGAAAGGTCTACACCACCAGTTATGATTACGAACCCCATACCAACTGCCAATACCGCGTAGTGCGAAGCCTGTCTGAAAACATTAAAAATGTTCATTGTTGTAGGAAATGAATCTGGTCTTACGCACGTCAGATATATTGATATTGCTATAATGACCAAAGCTACTACCATTTCCTGATAGGACAGAAGCCATTTAATTTTTGCCCTTATCCCTGAATTGCTTTTTGCCTTTTCCTGCATGTTTCAAGCCCCTTTCTTGATGTAATTCGCTACATCCTTTTTCGTTACCATAAATTTGTACTTATCGCTTCATTTTTCTAGCACAAATTCATTATAATCAATTTTCCCTAATATGTAAATACCTTTTGTTATTTTTGTGAATAACAGAGATTTGTTTCGTAATATTTTATGCACATTTTACAAAATATGGTTTTGCAAACAAAATTGATTATAATGTTTATGAATACACCTATGCCATACCTGAACGCAACACCCACATCTATAATTATGTATTATTTATTATCGTTGGCTCTTTTGTATGCAAGGTACGCGTTTTGTACTTTAAACATACCACCGTCAACTCCAATAATCTCCCCAGTGATATATCCCGCTTCTTCAGATACGAGGAACCCCACAAGCGCCGCCGCATCTTCAGGCGTTCCAAACCGCTGGAGACACATATCCTGTACCTGCTCATCTCCACGCTCTGTGATCATTTCGTGGGTCATATCCGTATGTATGATGCCAGGAGCATAGGCATTGACTGTAATTCCGTATGGGCCCAGTTCACCTGCTCCAATTTTAGTCAGCATATCTACAGCCGCTTTACTTGCTCCATATCCCACCAAGCCACAGTCTGCAAAATGTCCGGAAATGGATGATGCATTTACAATCCTGCCATAATGGTTCTCTTTCATGTGAGGAATGACTGCTTTGACCATAAAAAACTGGCTTTTAAAGTTGATATTTAAAATCCGGTCAAGATATTCTTCCGTCATTTCTTCTATATAACAGAAGTCAAAGATACCTGCATTGTTCACAAGGACATCCACTCTATTCCATTTTGCATATACCTCGCTTACAATTTTATCTGCAGCCTGCTGGCTGGATACGTCGCCGCAGATCACACAGCTGTCTGGCTGAAGGCTCTTAAGCTCCTCCTCTGTTTTTGCCGCACTGACGGCATCTGAACGGTAAACCGCATTGACAATATATCCTTTCCGGGCAAGAGCAATACTAATGGCACGACCCATGCCTCTTGTCCCACCCGTTACAATAGCTACACGTTTTTCCATGTTCTCTCTCCTTTATCCGATTGTAAATCCGCCATCAATCACTATATTTGCACCATTAATCAAGCTTGCAGCATCGCTGGCAAGGTATACCGCACATGCTGCAACCTCCTCCGGGTATCCAAAGCGTCTGGCCGGAATCGTCTGCTTAAATGCCTCTCCTGCAGCATTGTTCCAGTTCATTTCACCGAGAGCCGTAAGGATTACTGTGGGTGATATAGCATTGATATTTATGTTATATCTGGCCCATTCAAGCGCACATTGTTTCACCATCTGGATAATCCCCGCCTTTGTGCAGCCATAAGCAACATGCTTATCGAGCGCTACGACGCCTGCCTGGGATGCAATACATACGATTTTTCCGCCTCCTGATTCCAGCATTCTACGTCCTACCTCCCGGGTCATTTTAAAGCTTCCGGTAAGGTTCACATCAAAGGTCTTCTGCCAGATATCATCACTTACATCTTCAACTTTTTCCAGGATTCCTATACCAGCACAGTTAATCAATACATCTATTTTTCCGAATTTTTGGACGGCAGTCTCCACAGCATTTTTGATATCCTCATCTTTTGTAATATCTCCGGTAATGCCTAAGAACTCTCTTCCGCATTTCTCCACTTCATTTCTTGTCACTTCTGCTTCCTTGAGGTCAAAACAAATGATATCTGCACCCTTACGTGCAAACATAATGGCGGTAGCCTGTCCAATCCCTTCAGCGGCTCCTGTTACCAGCACTTTTTTCCCCTCAGCACCGAAGTTAATGTCAAAGTTTCTATAGTCCATCCTTACCCCTCCCATTTCTATTCAAAATTAGCCTTTAAAAATCTTAAGGTTGTCAGCAATTTTTCGTCCATTTCTGCTTCGCTTGCTCCATCTGTCAAGTCTCTCCACACGTGAATCGCAGAACCAATCTCACCGCCCATTCTCATAAAAGGTTCAATCACAGCCATCTCCTGGTAATCAATATCTCTGAGAGCCTGTCCAATCTCCTTCCATGGCATGGAACCAAGTCCCGGAAGCTTACGGTTACCTTCTCCTAAATGTAAATGTCCAAGATTTTTGCCTGCCAGACGGATTGCATCCGGGATATTATCCTCCTCGATCGACATATGGAATGTATCAAGCAAAAGCTTCACGTGATCGCTTCCTATTCTTTCCAGATATTCCAGACCCTCTCTGCAATCAGTAAGTATATAAGTTTCAAAACGGTTCAGCACCTCTAAGGAACAGACAATATCATATTCCTCTGCGGCCTTTGCCACCTCTTTCATACCAGCTATACTATTATCCCAAGCTTCTTCCTTGTTAACGTATGTAAAATCACATGGCCAATAAGAATACATGGCGCCGGCCAACGCTTTCGAACCAATCGCGTTCATTTTCTCCATCAGTTCCTTAATGTAAATGACGCCAGCCTTGCGTACAGAGGCATCCGGCGAGGCAAGATCATAATCCTTGGTCGGACCGATGTTAGTGCTGAGATTAAGTCCCAATTCCTCAACAGTTCCCCGTATAGTGTCAATGTCTTTTCTGTCCATGTCATGCAGGTGGTCAGCACCAATTTCCATTACATCGAATCCTGCGGCACGGATTTTTTTTGCGGTTTCAACATAATCACAAGACCACTTATTTCCCCAATAATGATACAGTAATCCGTATTTCATTTCGTTACCATCCCTCTCCTATTTTTGGCTCGTGCTCATTTTCTTTCACATATCGAAAACTTTTTCGTAACTTTAATAATTTATTTCCATTTTATCACCAATTTTATATGGTATTTATTGGTAAAAATGTATAAATCTTTTGATTTTTAGAGTCTTATATTTCTTTTGATTATATGTGGCTCGAGCACAATTTTAATATAGCACATTTATTAATTTTTAACAATATAAGCAGCAACCAAATATAGGCTTAATTTTTTGTGTATATTGTACATTTGTGTCATATGTTACAACAAAAAACTGGAATGGTTTACCAATTTCTTTATTTTTTTGCAATACAAAAACCCTGACAAGCAAAAACCAGTCAGGGTTTATAAATTATCCTTGTTACAATTAACTATTTTACAATCACGCCATCCTCATCCCAAAGGTCGTGCCAGTCATCGGCACCCTCCCACAGGAATACATGGCCTTTGATAAGGCGGTTGTTTTTGTCAAGAGATTTGATAATCTCCATCTCTTCGTCCGTAAGTGGGTCCTCAGTCACACACTGAAGATTCTTAGTATAGTTTCTTTCCTTTAGTGAGAACGGAATCGGGCTCTGGCCTCTCTGAACTGCCCATTTGATACAAATGACAGCCGGATGTACTCCGTGTGCTTCTGCAATTTTCTTTAACTCCGGAAGCTCGATGTCTGCAACATCTTCCGGCATCTTATCTCTTTCCGGACGCTCCGGAGAACCAATCGGGCAGAACGCCACAACCTCAATATTGTGGGCACGGCAATAGTCAAACAGCTCCGGCTGCTGGAAACAGGGATGAAGCTCCATCTCGATTGCGGCAGGCTGTATTCTGCAAAGCGGCAGTACAGCTTCCAGCTTCGGAATAGTCATGTTCGACATACCGATATGCTTTGTCAATCCCATATCCACCAGACGTTCCATCTGCCTCCACGTTTTCATGAAGCGTTCAACAGAAAACGGCTTAGAATCCGGGTTGCGGGAATCCACGTCACATCCCGGTGCATGATAGTTCGGGAATGGCCAGTGAACATAGTACATATCCAGGTAATCAAGCTGTAAATCCTTTAATGTTTTTGCGCAGGCAAGGAGCACATCTCCGTCACCGTGCATATCATTCCAAACCTTAGATGCAATGAAAAGCTCTTCTCTTTTTACAACACCTTCGTTAAATGCTTCCTCAAATACCTTGCCGATTCTGTCCTCGTTTCCGTAGCAGGCTGCACAGTCAAAGGAACGGTAGCCTACACGGATAGCACCTGCAACTGCCGCGGACACCTCTTCCGGCTTGGCATGATCGCTTCCAAATGTTCCCATGCCAACTGACGGCATTTTAACGCCTGTATAAAGCGTTCTCTGGGGAACTGTATTAGGGTCAATAACTGTCATTCTTTTATCCTCCTTGATCATTTAATCTTTGTAATCTGCACCTTGGGTAGAATTGCTTCCATATCTTCTTTTACAAAAAATCCTGTTTCCATACGCATGGCATTGGCGGCTGAAACAGCGCTGGCCAAACGCAGTATTTCAGTAATGGGAAGTCCTCTGGATATGCCTGCGGCAAAACCTGCTATCATGGAATCGCCACAGCCAACCGTATTTACAGCATCAATTTTCGGTACCTTTACATCATACACGCCTTCCCTGCAGGAGACCAGTGAGCCGTCTCCCCCCAAAGAAATCACTACAATCTCAATGCCGTCATCTCTTAAATCTTGTGCAGCCCGAATCATACTTTCCCGGCTATTCATGGGACGTCCGGTAAGTGTAAGGATTTCATCGATATTTGGCTTGATCATGGTCGGCCTTTCCAGGACACAGTCCTCAAGAAGCTGACCGCTCGTATCTAATATTACAGGTTTACCTGCATTCCTGGCAGATCTTATCATGCGTTTATACAGATCAGCCCCGGCACCTTTGGGCGCACTCCCCGAGATTGTAGCTACACTACACCGAGGCAGAAGCGATTCAAATTTTTCTATCAACCGATCACAGTCAGTTTCATTGACAAGGAAACCAGGTTCCAAAAACTCTGTCTGCTTTTTCTCAACCTCATCCCAAATATTAATGCAAGTCCGGCTCTCGCCTTCGCACCACACAAAATCACTGGTCACTCCGATGTCCTCCACATGTTCGGAGATAAACCTTCCCGCATGTCCACCTAAAAATCCTGTGGCAACCACTTCTTCCCCTGCGATGTGTGCGACTCTCGCTACATTGATACCTTTTCCTCCTGCATTTGGCACACAGGATTTTACACGGTTCACATTTCCCACGCCAAAGCGTTCTATCACATATCTCTTGTCAATAGACGCGTTTGCTGTCACAGTCAGTATCATGTTTATGTATCTCCTTACTCTTCATTCATCAATAAAATCTTACCCTGTACAAGCCCCGGTGTCTTGAAAAGCTGGAATGCTTCCTGAGCCTGACTCATAGGCATTTTCTTATAGATGAAGCCCGGATCAAATTTAAGCTGTCCGGTGGCAAAATAGTGAGCTGTGAGGTCCCATTCTTTTCCCGGGAACGGTGAACTGTAGGACATCCAGGAACCGGTAAGCTTGAACTCCTTGCGGTTCATGTTTTCCCACTGCTTTGGTGTGAAGCTCAGGTCCACGTGAGGAGTTCCAATGAAGCACACATGCGCCTTATTAGCTGCCAATTCAAATGCCATATGCATGGTGGGAACCTGTCCGGCAGTCTCGTAAACGTAGCCGTAGCCTTTGTTTCCGGTGATGGCCATGGCCTCGTCCATATAGTTGTCTTTTGTGGTGTTGACGACTGCGTCTGCACCAAGGCGTTTTGCCAGATTAAGACGTTCCTCGCTGATATCGAATACTACGACTTTTTTGGAACCAAAGATTTTAGCCCACTGCATGGTAAACATGCCAATGGTGCCGCCGCCCAAGATTGCCACATACTGTCCGCCCTGATAATCGTTCTGCATCAGCCCATGGAGCGCTACTGTGGATGGCTCGAACATTGCGCCCTGCTCGTAGGGAATAGTGGATGCAAAAGGAACTGCGTTCTGCTCCGGGAGAATTACGTATTCAGCATTACTGCCCTGCTCTCTGGAACCGATGAAGCTATAATGCTTGCATAGAGAGAAGTTCCCATTCTGGCAGTCATCACATTTCATACAGGGAAGAAGCGGTGCTCCGGAAACACGGTCGCCCACTTTTACCTTTGTAACACCTTCTCCGATTTCCACTACATCTCCGGCAAACTCATGACCGAGAACGATGGGGTAAAAATGCACGCCGTTATGTAATACCCTGGGGATGTCGGAGCCACAGATACCGGAGGCTTTCACCTTAACCTTGACGTAACCTGGTTTTACCTGTGGTTCTTCTACATCCTGGTAACGGACGTCTTCATTTGCTACTACAACTGCTGCTTTCATAATATTTCCTCCTCTTAAACCTTATGTACTGGCATGTTTATCCTCAGCCACTATTTTATTTTTTCATTAAATCTTTTAGGCTTTCATACAAACGTAAATATATTTTATAGGTGTTGTCATATACCTCTTTATTTTGGGGGTTGGGGCTGTGGCTTCTGGTTTCCTTGACCGTAAGCGCAACCGCTTCCTCATAACTTTCATAAAATCCCACACCCACTCCGGCAAGTATAGCTGCGCCTAAGGTGGTAGCAGTGTCAGAGGACGGCACGACAATGGGTTTGCCTGTGACGTCCGACTTAATCTGGGTCCAGAGCATAGAGTTCGCCGAGCCTCCCATAGCCCGCAGTACCTCAACCTTGGCTCCTGCCTCCTCAGCAATTTCCAGATTATGGCGCAGTGAAAAGGCAACGCCCTCCATGCACGCTCTCAGCATATGGCCCTTAGTCTTGGCAAAATCCAGTCCGTAGAACACACCTTTTGCATATGGATTCCAGATGGGGGAACGCTCGCCGGACATATAGGGAAGGAATACCACACCATCACTTCCGGGAGCTACTTTTTCGCCAATTTCATTCAATTGCTCCAGAGAGGATTTACCTGTTTTCTCCTGCATCTCCCTTTCATACGCTGCGAATTCTCGTTCAAACCACCGCATAACACCGCCGCCGCCTGTGGTTCCGCCCTGCAGAAGCCACTGTCCGGGTACTACATGAAAGCCAAGAATCAATCTTGGGTCTGCCTTATAGGTATCCATACAGATACTCATACCACCCGCCTGGCCGCCCTGCTCCTGTGTTTCTCCGGGATGGATAACGCCTGCCCCGAGAGTGCCGCAGGCCGCGTCAAGTCCGCCGGCTGCCACAGGCGTACCTTCTGCCAGACCACACTCCACGGAAGCTTTTGCAGTGACTGTACCTACGATTCTGTCACAAGGAACAATTTCCGGCAGAAAATCCATGGGGATTCCCAACTTATCGCACATTTCTTCGTTCCAGGTTCCGGTGCGCATGTCAAAGCAGTGCAGACCATACCCCTGGGACACATCCTGGGTAAGCGCTCCGGTAAGCCGGAACGCAATATAGCTGTTTGACTGAAGGATTTTATATATATTCTTGTAAACCTCCGGCAGGTTTTCTTTATACCAGAGGATTTTGGCTGTGGTGTAGGATGGCTGCAGGGAATTTCCGGCTGTTCCAAAAATCACATCTGCGCCCACGTTTTCGTTGAGGCGGTCACAGATATCCTGGGCTCTGGTATCCATCCAGATCGGCGTGTTGGTAAGCACTCTGCCTTCTTTGTCAATCGCGATGGCAGACCAGCTCTGGCCGTCGATGCCCACTCCGGCAATCTGCTCCGGATTAATTCCGCCTTTTTCCAAGGCCTCGCGAATGGCTTGGCACACAGCGCTCCACCATTCCTCCGGATCCTGTTCCGCCCAGCCCTCCTTGGGATAATAGACAGGATAATCACCGCTCGCTGCAGCCACCACTCTGCCCTCACGGTTGAACACAGCTACTTTACAAGCACTGGTCCCGATATCAATTCCCAATAAATATGGTTTGTTCATGATTTCCTCCATATTCCGAAACGTTTCGGATTTTTCTCTGCAACAACCGCGCGGTTGCTCACGCGGTCAAGAAATGAATTATTTTCAAATATGCTAGGGCATACATTTCGCAAGACAAGCTACAGATTTTCCCAGAATCATTTCTGTCTGAAGCTTCTCAATTATATGTCCGTCGCTTGTCCTATGACGACGGATATTACCTGGCACGTTGCCGCTCTCCTGCTGCTCGTCAGAACGAGAACCCTCCAGGCGGTCAAGCATGATTCTCGCCACCTCTTTGGCAATGCGGTCAGTAGGCTGGGACACAAGCGTCAGTTTCGGATTGCATGCCCTGGCAAACTGCAGATTGTCAAAACCTATCAGGGACAATTCATCCGGCAGATGAATTCCCAGTTCATTGACCCCGATCACAGCCCCCATAGTCATCTCATAGTTCGTGACAAACACTGCGGTCATCTGCGGATTGCGCTTCACCAGCTCTTCGATGCCCCGGACTCCGCCCTGAATCGTATAATCTCCGTGATAAATAAGCGCATTCTCCACTGCAACACCGTGCTTTTGGTGAGCCTTAAAATAACCTGCCATTCGTTCCTGTGCAGTAAACACATCGCTCGGCCCGCCGATAATCCCAATGCTACGATGTCCGTTAGCAAAAAGAAGCTCCACGGCATCCATCGCTGCCTGTTCATTGTCTACCAGTACGCAGTCGCAGGAAATATCCTGTATCATACGATCTATGAGAATGATAGGTTTACCGGTACGTTGAAACGCCTTCAGGTGGTTCCCCGCGCTGTCCACCGGCATGTTGATGATTCCGTCTACCCGCTTACGCATAAGGAACTCCACGGCTTCTTTTTCCAGCAGCTTATCCGTGCGGCAGTCGCAGACAATCGTCGCGTAACCATGGTTTCTGAGGATATCCTCCATTCCAATGATAATTTCCGTACAGAAGATCATATCAAGCTCGGGGATGACCACGCCGATGGTCTTGGTGGCATTGGTCTTCAGTCCCCGGGCCACTTCATTTACTTCGTAATGGAGTTCTTCGATGGCTTCTTCAATTTTCTTCCTGTTCTTCTCCCGCACGTTTCCCCCGTTAAAATACGAGGAAATCGTGGCGAGTCCAAGGCCCGTTCGCCTGGCGATGTCTTTCATGGTTGCTGCCATAGAGATCACTCCGTTCCTGCTTTCATGTTAAATTCAATCCATGTTGTCAGCGTGTGCTGTCATTGCAGCCAAATACTCTGTCAGCACGCCTTGCCGTCACATCCGCACACCTTCATGCGGCTCATAACCAATTCTTTCACTGCTTTTATCCCGGCTTTTCCATAAGCCTTGGGATCGATGGTATCCGGATCCTGCTCCAGAACCTCTTTCACTGCCTTGGAATAAGCGGCGCGCAGTTCTGTAGCAAAATTCACTTTGCAGATTCCTCTTCTCACACAGTCAGCCACATCCTCATCGGTAAGTCCGGAAGCACCGTGGAGCACAAGGGGGATATCCACTACTTTGCGGATTTCGCTCAGACGTTCTTTATCGAGAACCGGGGTTCCTACATAGAAGCCATGTGCTGTTCCAATTGCTACTGCAAGGGACGTCACTCCGGTACGCTCTGCAAATTCCTTTGCTTCCTGCGGATCCGTGTTGGTGTCAGCTTCCGCCTCCAGGTCATCCTCTTTACCGCCTACCTTGCCAAGCTCTGCCTCACAGGGGATGTCAAGCGCTGCCGCCACATCGGCAACCTTTCTGCTCACTTCAACGTTGCCCTCGAAATCCAGCTTGGAGCCGTCAATCATCACTGAGGTATATCCTGCATCCATTGCCTGTACAGCCAGCTCAAAGCTGCTGCCATGGTCCAGATGAAGACATACCGGAACAGATGCTTTCGCTGCTTCAGCCGCAACGATTCCTGCATAGGTGTCTAAGGTTCCGTACTTCACAGTAGACGGGGTGGTCTGGATCATCACCGGGGCTTTCAGCTCCTCTGCTGCCTGGATGATTGCTTTTACCATCTCCATATTCTCTGCGTTGAAAGCGCCTACGGCGTATCCGCCCTTCTGTGCGTTTAATAACATTTCCTTTGATGTAACTAATGGCATGACTCTTCTCCTCCTGTTCAGGCGCGTTTACGCAAATCTGTCTCACATGGACGAGCTCTGCGCAGCACCCTTTGACCTTTGCTTTGTAGTTTCCCTTTGTAGTTTCCGTTACTGAAAAAATTATGTAGTTCCGGTTAGAAAAACAATTGGTGCTTTCCGAAACCGAAACGTTTCTGTTTGAGTTCATCATACCCCTCATCCGCCGTTCTGTCAACCATAAAAATTTCATCTTTTATCGAAAAATATTACCTTGCCATCTTGTAAAAAGAACGGTAAATTATAGAGTAGAAAATTAGAACAGTAAAAAAGCCGGCAGCTGACACGTTGACTTGGTTTTCACCGTATCAGAATCACACAGCAGTGCTCTGCCCTGCTTTTACAATTGAAAGGAGAAAGATTATGTTAAAAGGAATTCCCGAAATTTTATCACCAGAATTATTAAAGGTATTATGTGAGATGGGACATAGTGACCGTCTTGTCATCGCAGACGGAAACTTCCCGGTAGAGTCTATGGGCAAAAATGCCATCACCATCCGCTGCGACGGACACGGTGTGCCGGAGATTCTGGATGCCATCCTCAAGCTTTTCCCACTGGATACCTATGTAGACCATCCGGTAAATCTCATGGAAGTTATGCCTGGTGATGACGTGGAAACACCAATCTGGGATACATATAAAGAAATCGTTTCCAAATATGACGAGCGCGGCGCTGAGGCAGTGGGCAATATCGAGCGTTTCGCATTCTACGAGGAAGCCAAGACCGCTTACTGCATTATCTCCAGCGGTGAGAAGGCTCTGTATGCAAATGTGATGCTGCAGAAGGGTGTTGTAGTCAACGACTGATTTTATGCCAGTGTTCTGACATATAGCTAAAAATATGGCTGGAAATGCAAATTGATTTAAAAGGCACTGTGGAGCGATCATTCAAAGCTCTGCAGTGCCTTTTCTTTGATTTACAGCAATTAGGAATTGTTTTTTTTCACCATATAAACGCCTTCTCTCTCACTTATTATCCTGAATAAGGTTCTGTTTCAATGCTGTAATAGTTTCTTGATTCCTTTTTGAAAGTTCTAATTGCCGATAGGCTTTCTCTCTTAATATTTTTAAACGTTCCATCTGCGGGACTTCTTGTCGTATTAAATCAGCATTGGTATCTTCCAAATTGATAAGAACAACCAATTCTTCCGCCGAAGCAAAATCCCTAATATTAGGAATTTTTCCGCTTATTCCGTTCTCATTTCTCCACTGGGCTGCTGTCTTTCCGAACAATGCCATATTAAGAATATCTGCTTCTGAAGCATATGTATATGCCATTTCCTGTGGAGACAGGGTAGCTGTAATCAGGAATTTCTTTACGGCATCTGTATGAATACGATAATTGATTTTTGAAAGTTCTCTTTTCGCATCCCAGCCAATTGCCAGTCTATTAGCTTCGTCCTTCTTTAATCTTTGATAATCCTTTATGATATAGAGTTTAAATTCCGGTGAAATCCAAGAAGCAAATTCAAAAGCAATATCAGTATGTGCATAAGTACCACCGTATCGCCCAGATTTGGATATGATACCGATTGCATCCGTTGCCTTAATCCATTGCTGCGGTGTCAATGTAAAAGCGTTATCTCCCGATTCTGCTTTAAACCTATCGAATTCGATAGGTTTAAAATTCGGGTTATGGATTTGTTCCCATAAACCTAAAAACGAAATGGTCGAATGATTACGCATCCAGTTCGCAACCACAATAAACGCATTGTCCGGATTTTTATATTTAGCAATATCGGTCAATGAAATATAAGCCTCCTCATTGACAACATCACCCATCACTCTGATTTCTGTTCCGTTAGCATCAATTCTCATATTCTTCATATAAGCCTTCCCCACTCTTCCAGATACATTCCCGTCCGATAATCCGTCTCATATTTCCGGAGCATTCCTTCCGTATCTTCTTTAGAAAAACTCATCTCCACAGGAAAGCCTGATGATTGGGCACACTGTCCACTTCGTCGATTATTAATACGATTTTCCTGTCAGCCGTGCCGCAGATAGCGCTCAGTTCTTCGAATAATTCCTGTAATTTTCCACTTTCCTTAAGTATACACAAAAAGTCTGCGAATCACAACTCCAATCCGCAGACTTTCTTTTGACAAATTTTTATTACTTTTACGCATTATCCGGTCTGCAAAGTGTGTATAACCGGAAACCGGATTTCAGCTTAATTCTTCCCCATTACTCTCAATCACCTTTTTATACCAATAAAAAGAATCCTTCTTTATCCGCCCAAAATCTCCGCTCCCGTCATCATGCTTATCCACATAGATTAGCCCGTACCTCTTCTTCATCTCGCCCGTGGATGCACTCACCAGATCCGTACAGCCCCAGCAGGTATAACCCATAAGGTCCACACCGTCACACACAGCCTCCTTCATCTGCTCCACATGCTGTCTCATATAATCAATCCGATATTCATCATGAATCCTGCCGTCGGCACTGATTTCATCCACCGCACCCAGCCCGTTTTCCACAATCATAATGGGGATCTGATACCTGTCATAAATCTGGTTAAGCACATACCGTAATCCAACCGCATCAATCTGCCAGCCCCAGTCTGAGGTCTGTAGATACGGATTCTTGATATTGTCTCCTCCGTTGCCCGCAGTCTTTTCCCCGCCCTGGCCTGCGCTGACACAGCAGCTTGAATAATAACTGATGGAAAAATAATCCACGGTTCCCTGCTTCAATATCGTTTCATCCTCCGGCATAATCTGCAGCGAAATCCCCTGCTCCTCGAAGTATCGAAGCGCAAATCCCGGATAGGCCCCGCGCACATGGACATCCCCGGCAATGGAATTATGAATCTGTCCATGCTGCTGCGCTTTCAGCACATCCCCGGGCCTGCAGGTACAGGGATATCCGTTATGATATGCAAGCATACACCCCAGCATATAAGAATCGTCAATCTCATGCGCCAGCTTCACCGCCAGAGCGCTGGCCACTAGCTGATGGTGCATGGCCTGATAGCGCATCTGCTCTGTGTTGTCTTCCTCTTTCAGCATCCCCGCACAGAACACTGCCCCAAAGGGCTGGGTAAGCATATTGATTTCATTGAACGTAAGCCAGTATTTTACCTTTCCCCGATACCGATCAAACAGCACCTTCGCAAAATTCAAGTAAAAATCTATCATCCTCCGGTTCTTCCACCCTCCATATTCCAATGACAAATAAAGTGGATTCTCATAGTGTGAAATCGTCACCAGCGGTTCGATTTTATATTTTAAAAGCTCATCGATCACCTGATCGTAGAAGCGCAAGCCCTCCTCGTTTGGTTCTGTCTCATCTCCTCTGGGGAAAATCCTTGACCAGGAAATCGAGAATCGGTAAACCTTAAAGCCCATCTCAGCGAAAAGCCCAATGTCCTCCTTCCAGTGATGATAAAAATCCGTTGCCTCATGGTTAGGGTAAAACTCTCCCTCCACAGGTGCCGGGGGAGTCAGCCTCCTTTCCCGGTCAACGCCTCCTCCTGTGAGAATGTCTGCAATGGAAGGGCCTCTACCGCCCTCGTTCCATCCGCCTTCGTACTGATTAGCCGCAGTCGCGCCTCCCCACAAAAAACCTTTCGGAAATCTTTTCTCTCTCATGTCTGCCGCCTCCTTATACAATTGTCAAAAGAATGTCATCCTGATCTACTTCTTCATTTTTCTTCTTCATAGGAACCACCCGTATAAAGTCATCCCCGTTTGTCACTACCATCGGAGTCACCATATCATAACCATCCCTGATCATTGTATCCAAATCAAATTCCACCAGAAGCTCGCCTCTTTTCACCTGCTGCCCGTCTTTTACATGAACCGTAAAGCCCCTGCCATTCAGATTGACCGTCTCCAGTCCGATGTGGATCAAAAGTTCCGCCCCGCTATGCGTGCGCATCATAATTCCATGCCCTGTATCTGTCACTGTAGCAATCACGCCGTCCGCCGGGGCAAAAACCTTTCCCTCCGCCGGATAGACTGCAATTCCGTCACCCAGAACCTTTTCCGCAAAGGTACTGTCCTTGACATGGGAAAGCTCCACAATTTTCCCCTTTACAGGCGCCGCCGCCTCTATTTTTTTTACCAGGGGCCGCACTCCGACTGGATTGCCCTGTCTGTCTTTTCCCGCCTGAGTCATCTCCTCCTGCATCGTACTATTCATTGTTCCCTTCTGTACTGCACTATTCTCTGCCAGATATTCTCCTGTTTTCTCCACTGTCTCATCCTCAAATCCGAATATAATAGTCAGAATAAAGGAAACCGCAAACGACACCACAATCATGATAATTCCGTACAAAAGATTGGTCATTCCCTCACCGCCGATAAACGCGGGGATAGCCATGATACAGTTCTGGGAAATATAAAGAGATACCTGAAGAATACCGCCGACAATACCGCCGATTCCTGCACCGATTGCAGCAGCCACCACCGGTCTTTTTAATTTCAATGTGACACCATAGAGCGCCGGTTCCGTAATTCCCATCATGGCCGAAACACCCGCCGCACTTGCGAGCTGCTTCATATCTTTATCTCTGGTTTTCACTGCCACTGCCAACGCTGCGCCGGACTGTGCCAGATTCGAGCACACCTGGGAAACAAAAATCAGCTTATCCACTCCTGCCGTGGCAATTGCGTTAAGCCCAATCGGCGTAAGCGCATGGTGCATACCCGTCATCACTATAAAAGGAAAAGCCGCAGCCAAAATACCCACAATGATAAATCCAAGCTTTGCGGAAAGGAAATCAATGGCCACTGCCAAACCATTACCGATAATCGCCCCCAATGGCCCAATCACAATCAAAGCAATCGGCGCACTGATCAAAATAATCAGGGTCGGATTTAAAATCAATTTCGTAATCCGCGGGGTAATCCTGTCCACCAGCTTTTCTATGTAGGACATGATCCAAACCATAAGGATAACCGGAATTACGGAGTAAGAATAACTCACCTTAGTCACAGGCAGCCCGATAAAAGTAACCGGCCCATCCCCCGCCACCATGGCAACGAAATTCGGATGCAGGAAAACGCCCGCAATAATCAGCGCCAGCGCCTGGTTTACGCGGAATACCTTCGCCGCATTGGCCGCTATCAGAACCGGCATAAAATAAAACGCCACATCACCGATAAAATTCAACACCTGGTAGGTACTGCTTGTATCCTCAAGAACATGGAAATAACTAATCAGGGTCAGAACTACCTTAATCATACCTGCTGCCGTAAGCGCAGGAATCATAGGGGTCATACAGCCGGTAATGGTGTCAATGACCTTGTTAAAACCACCCTTAGCTTTCCCCTGTCCTTGATTCCCCTTGTCCATGTGGGTTCCCCCGTGTGTGGGTATTCCCTCGTCCATGAAACTTCCCTCATCCGTGGGAATTCCCTTCTCCTCAAGCGCCCGGTACATCTCATTCACTTCATTGCCAGCAATCACCTGGAATTGCTCCTGGTGCCAGTTTACACCCGAAACCTCTGCCATCTTCTTAATGGCATCCTCGTCGATTCGACTTCTGTCCTTCACATAAAAGCGAAGTCTCGTCATGCAGTGGAATACCCTCGTGATATTCCCCTTTCCTCCGAGCGCGGCAATCAATGTGTCCGCTGCCTTTCCGTAATCTTTCTTCATTGTGTGTTCCTCCTTTAAAATATGATTTTTATTTTAAAGGTCTTGCCCGGATGCTGTAGAAGATGTTCTTATTAGATAATCCTATAGTCCTAGTTAGATAATCCTATAATCCTAACTCCTAAATTCCGGTAACAATCCAATCACATACCTTATATTTATCTTCCAATCTCACACTTTTTTCTCTGTTATCTTCTGAACATGGATCATCAGATAAAGCATTTCCTCCTCAGTCAACGCATAACAATGCTTTTCCTCCATCATCAGATAAATCAGCTTCACGCAGCCATAAGCTTCCCTGCACTGCTCCTTCACGATATCAAACAGGCCCGTATCCTCCGCATACTGGAGTTCCTTATGCAGATACCTCTGGGCAAAATATTTGAGGTGAGTCAGAAAGCGCTGATAATACAAACTATCCTCGTCAAATTTTTCCAACTGGTAATACTGTTTCACCACATCGAGCACATCCCGCACGATCACTGAGATTTCATAGCTGTCGCCCTGGCTGCCCTCCTGTGCATTGACAAAATGCAGCGCCAGAAAGCCCGCTTCGTCTACCGTAAGCTCCGTACCAAAGGTCCTGTTGATCTCCTCAAGCAGCTCCACCCCAATCTGATACTCCGTACGGTAGAGCTGGCGGATGTCAACCAGCAGCACATTATTCAGAAAAATCCCTTCCCTTGCCCGTTTCACCGATCCCATGAGATGATCGCTTAAAGACAGATAAATACTGTCATTGAGCTTTAATCCGTACTTCCTCTTCACCGCCTCCACCTGCTTTTGAGTAAAATCCAGATACTCATCCGGTATGGACAGCAGATATTCCTGCATCTGACGGCTGTTGCTCTTACTCTTGGGCACAAAAATCTTCTCGATTTTACTCGCCTCGATCTCCGCTCCCCTTTTCTTCTGAAAAGCGATCCCACAGCCCTTGACAATCACTTCCCTGCCATTCTCATCTCTGGAAAGCACCAGATTATTATTTAAAATTTTTGAGATAACCATAGCTTCTCCCTGTCCTCCCCGCATCCACCAAAACGAATCTGTGCACAAAAAAAGACCTGATAGTATCTTTCTACAAAAATACTATAGGTCTTGCCTGACGATAATAAATTATTCCAGTAACAATCCTATTAACTTTTTCTTGCTTTTGTTTAGAATAGCAGAAAGTAGGGATTTTGTCTATTGTGTAAAGTATCTAAATTCTCCTTACTGTTTTTGTGATTACTGCTCAGTCCTTCACATAATTATACATAATTTTGTGTTCTAAATCACACTTTTATTATTTTTATTTTTTCACTCTTTTCGTTATGTTGTTATCTGAAATGCCAATTATAATCTTTACGACAATTAATCATGCACTCCACATATACTGTATCAACTTAGATTGGATAATGGACAAGCATCATAAACATATGCAAATTCTTGAGTTCTTGAATTCATTTTTGAATACCACTCAATTAAACTGCGAATATGCATCCACCTTTGTCACTCCATCCACATGAACATATACATCCATATAAGTCACTCCATCCTTTTCATATACATGCTCAAAGCAGCTGATAACATTTTCCTGTGCTTTCTCTCTGAAATTATTTGCCTGGAGATACTTCATAATCAGCTTATATGCATTTGGTATCCGTTCAAAAGCCTGCACAAACGGTTCCGTAACCGTAATGACCGCATAGTCCGCCTCCTTATTTTCAGAATACTGCACTCCCGGATATTCTGTCTCAAAACCTTCCGGCAGCACATAAGCAGCCACATATCCATGCAGTCCAAACCGATTCTGCTGTTCCTGAGATACAAAAGGGAAATCCCAGCCTATCCGTTTCGCCTCCGGAAAAGATGATTTCAGTCCGCAATTCACCGCCCATCTTTCCATATAATCAATGACATCCCCCTCCGGATTCGGTGAGATCATTACATAGCTGGCCATCCTGAATCCGGCTGCCTTCTTTATCTTTACTTCAGAATATATCTCGCTTTGTACCGACAGCTCTTCCCTGACCAGCGCATCCAACTTACAGGAAAACATCGAACACATATCCACCAGCTTCCCAAGCTCCGGAATTACTTCATCTGCCTCCCATCTTGATACCGTCTGCCTGGTTACATTCATTTTTTCTGCAAACTGCTCCTGCGTCAGCTTCCTCTGCTTCCTTAAATAGCAAATATTCGTTCCTAAACTCATATTCTTCATCTCCATATGCAATAATCTGTAAGTTCATAATTCATTAATCCATAATCTATTGATTCATAATTTATTGCCCCATAATCAAGTGACAACAGCTATCGCCTATAAGCTATAGATATAGTATCATATAGAACGGCACAAAAAAACCAACTGTCGTACGCTATTTTCCCTTTTTATGTAATACCCGATGTTACATTTTCACAAATATCTGCAACGCTTTCTCTCCTTTTCATTCCGATGCATGTCCGCCTGAATCGCTGCTCGTGAAAAAAAGCAGAGACACTTTCCGCCCCTGCTTTTCATGTTATCTCAGCCCTTGACCGCTCCGGCCGTCATGCCTTCGATAACCGTCTTATTCAAAATCATGTAAAGTACCAGCATCGGCAGCACACTCATAGAAACAGAAGCAAAAATCGCTCCCCAGTTCTTAGCGCCGAATTCATTCTGGAAATAAAGCAGTCCTGTCTGAATTGTCTTCAGCTTCGTGTCATTAATAAATGTCATTGAGAATATCAAATCATTCCACTTATAGAAGAACTGCAGTACAAGCACAGTAACCGCCGCATTTTTCATCAACGGCACCACAATATGCCACATCATGCTGTAAATCCCACAGCCGTCGATTACCGCCGCTTCCATAATCTCATTGGACAAAGAACGCATATACCCCGTCACCAGGAAAATGGAGAGAGAAAGACCAAAGGCTATGTAAGTAAGGATAAGGCAAAGTCTTGTGTTCACCAGCCCCATCTTATTGTAAATCTGAAACAGCGGAATCAGCGCGGTGGCCACCGGAACCATGATGCCCAACAGGAAAAAGCGTTTGAAAAAGTTCTTATACTTCCAGTCCATCTTCGTCACCGCAAACCCGATGGTCATGCTGAAAATCACGATAAAAATCAGCGCCACAAAGGTGTTGATCAAACTGTTTTTAAAGAAAAGGCCCATGTTGCCTCTTGTCCAGGCGTCCACAAAGTTCTGGAAATACAGGCCGTCCGGCAGCGCATATGCGGGCTTGCTTACAAACTCTGCAGGTTTCTTAAGTGCCGCGGTAATCATCCAGAAAATAGGATACGTCTCAATGATCACCAGTATGAAGATAAAAATTTTCACTAAGGTAGATTTTACAACTTTTTTTGATTTTGCCTGATTCATCTCCATACCCCCTTACGCTTCTTCTTTGACATCAAACTTATTGATAATCGTTGTTCCCAATATACAGATCAGGAAGATCACAATGGCAATGGTGCTGCCGTACCCCACCTTATTAAATCCAAAGGACGTATTATACATGTACATAGACAGCGAGGTGGTTGCATTTCCGGGGCCGCCGCCTGTCAAAGCCATGGCGGACTCGAACATTTTCACAGAGCCCGAGAAGCTGAATACCAGACAGGTGATCGTCACCGGACGCAGCAGCGGGAGCAGGATGTGGCGGAACATCTGGAAAGAAGTACAGCCGTCAATGCGCGCGGCCTCCATCACATCATCCGGGATATCCAGCAAAGCCCCATAGAAAATCACCGCGTAGAAGCCCATAGCCACCCACACATCCATCACGCTCAAAGCTTTCAGCGCGGTGCTGGCCTGCCCGATCCAGGGCTGAACCCATTCCTGCAGCCCAATGTTTGACAAAAGGCTGTTTAAAAGGCCGTAATTCGGCTGAATCTCATAAATCTTTGCAAACAACTGGCCCACCGCCACAGTAGGAAGAACCACCGGGAAGAAAATCAGGGTACGGATTACATTTTTGAACCGTTTAAGCCAGAATTTAAATATCAGAGCCATGCAAAGCCCCAGAACAACCTGGCCCAGCATAACCATACCAATGTATTTCAGATTGACTACCAGCGCATCCATGAACCTCTGGTCAATAAACAGCTTCTTATAATTGGTCAGCCCGGAAAATTCCCACTTCAGACCGGGACTGCCGCTGTAAAACGAATACACGAAGGACCAGATAATCGGAACAAACACCAGCCCCACGTAAAGAATCAGACCGGGACCTACAAACAAGGCAATCGCCTTTTTATTTCCCAAAACTTTTTTCATTTTCTCTCTCCTCTCTCTTTGTAACGCGGGCGGGCTTTTTTTCCTTCGCAAATTTCCCTTCGCAAATGCGTTTTTGCCTGAAAAAAGAGCGATAACGAGTATCGCTCCTTTTTTAACCCGTTACGGTTATGATTGTTTCCATCCACCGTATTATCCGTGCGGTAAAATGGACCACTACCTGCTAAAGTGCCAGGTTCGATATGCAAACATTAAAACTCGCTCATGTCATATGCGTCCTGGATAGACTGCATATATTCCTCGGCTGTCATCTCGCCGTTTACGAGAGTCTGTACATTGTCCTGTGCGGCAGTCTTTGTCTCGTTGTTCATCATTGCCTCGAACCAGGTAGCTGCCTTGGTGGTTCCGTTGATGGTATCCACTACAATCTGGTTTACAGGGCTTAATTCCGCTGTTGCGTCATATTTGTAGCCCTTTACAGAGCCCATTTCAGTCATTGCATAGTCGCCGGCATTTTCTACGAAGTATTTCAGCCATCCAGCTGTTGCTCCGTCATATTTATCAGAAGAAAGTGCCAGGATATTGCCGCAGTTTGTAGGAATCTCTGTTGCCTCGCCAACACCGCCTTCTACAGTCGGGATGCTGAAGAATCCGATTCCGTCTTCGCCTGCAGGGTTATTCTCGCTTGCGATATCCTCGCTGTACCAGCTTCCGTTATAGATCATAGCTGCCTCACCTGCCAGCACCATATTCGCTGCGGTTGTATTGTCAACTGTGGTGCAGCCTTCGCCAAAGTATCCTTTTTCTGCCATGTCGGCAACTTCCTGTGCTGCCTTTACAAAGCCTTCGTCTGTGAAGCTTAATTCTCCGGTTGTTGCCTTTGTAAGCGCGTCAATGCCCATGGTACGGATCACATATGCGTTTACGATTCGGCTTAACGGCCATTTGTCAGCTCCGCCTACAGCGATAGGCTGAACACCTTTTTCCATGAGAGTGTCACATACAGTGATAAGCTCATCCCAGGTCGTGGGAGCCTCCACACCATTATCCTCGAAAATCTGCTTGTTGTACCAGAAGCCTTCTACGTTCAGGCCTAACGGTAAATCATAAAAGCTTTCTGAGCTTGATAAATCCTTCAGGAGATTCTTAGCGGAATCCTCGATTTTGTCAGCCACGCCAAGGCCCTCAAGCTGTGCGCCGATATCTACCACCTTGCCTGCCTCGATCAGCTCAGTCAACGGCTGTCCTGCCACATATGCAAAAGCATCCGGGAGATCGTTGGAAGCGATGAGGGTGGAAATCTTTGTGGTCAGGTCATTGGAAGAAACCAGCTCGAATTCAAATTCAAAGTTCGGGTTTACTTCTTCCTGATATTTCTTGGTGAGGTCATAAATCAGCTTTCCTTCTCTGGTGTCCTGTGCCCAGATAGAAAGGATCTTAAAGGTCTTTTCTGCGGAATCGTCTGCTGCTACTGCCTCTTTACTTACGTTGCTCTCGTCTGTCTCTGCCATTACGGCTGTTGTGCCAAGGCCGGTGAGACAGCCTACGGTCATTGCTGCGGATAACATCCATGCAAGTGCTTTTTTCTTCATTGTCTTTCCCTCCAAAATTTGTTTGATTCTTTGTGTTGTCTCTTTGTGTTGTCTCTGTATTTAAGATGGTATTATCATAACAAAATAATAAAAAATGAACAGACGGTAATTTTTTGTATATTGTCAGTGATTTATAGAAATGCAAAATATGGTGACATTTTATAAAAAATTTGGACGGAAAGGATAGAAAGGGGTCCCCTGGAAATGTTGTTGTACGGTGAGGAGGGACTTGGGGGCCGGGGGAGGTGTTTGTCCGGTACGGCTGATGCTCGCTTGCCTTCAACTAATCGCTAACTGCGACTAAAGCGCTCAAGAAGAGCTTTCGCGCTTAAGTCTCCGTAACCGCTGGATTTTCAGGCGCGCTTCCGCAAATCAGCCCGTCCCGGACAAACACCTCCCCCGGCCCCCAAGTCCCTCCTCGCCTATCACTACTTTTCCGTCCCCTGATAGTGATTGTTGTGTTCTCCGGAAGATTTTTTATGGTAGTGATTGTTATTTTCGACAAGAGATTTTTCATGGCGATAATAGGTATAAAAAAGTGAAGTTTTAAAAAAACATGTAAGCTCCGACATAGTTGTTGCGAAACACATGGGTTGCAAGATGCTTGCAAGATAATGGGTTGTATATAAATTGAGGATACAGATTTAGTAAGGATTGTAGTATAATATTGGTAGTTGGAATTGAGTGAAAATAGTTATATCGCACTTTGAATTATTGGATTATTTTGAGAAAGGAGGGTTTTTATGAATAAGAATGGAATGCGGATTTTTAAGGTTATTTTGGGGTTATTGGGAGTTTGGGTTTGGTGTTTGGGGTGTTTCGTGAATGTGGGGGCTGAGGCTAAGGCGTTTGAGTACATTTTGCCCGAGGCGGATTCGCGGTATTATTCGGAGGATGAGATTTCGGATATGGGGCTGCAGGTGTTGTGTTATGCGAAGAATGAGATTTATGCGCGGCACGGGAGGCAGTTTAAATCCTGGGAGCTGACGGAATATTTTTATCTGCAGCCTTGGTATTATGGGAAGATTAAACCGGAGAATTTCTCTGACGCAGTGTTGAATAAATTTGAGAGCAGTAATGTGGAGCTTTTGACTAAAAGGGAAAACGAGCTTCAGAAGGGTGGTTACGTACTCGACCGGAAAGGGTATGATTTTACAGCGATTGATAATTATATTCTTAAGAGGTTTTCGCAGCCTGTGGAGGGTGTAGCTTATCTTTTTCCTGACAGTGACTGCCGCTATCTGAATGGCAACGATGTGGCGGGGAAAACGCTGCAGGAAATATGTTATGGAAAAAATGAGATTTACGCGCGTCATGGACGGAAGTTTAATTCTAAGGAGCTTCAGGATTATTTCCATTCGAAGAGCTGGTACAACGGCACTACGGCTCCCGGGGATTTCCGGGACGGTCTGCTGAACGGATATGAATCGTCAAATATTGAGTATCTGACAAAGCGTGAAATGGAGTTGAGTAATAATAAGGGATATCAGCTTGATAAGCCTGGGTATGATATTTACGCTATAGGAAATAGCTCATCGGGCGGCGGAGAATATCTTCTGGATAATGATTATATTTTCCCGGAAAGCAATACTCGCTACCTTACAGATACAGAGGTACGCAATCTCTCCGCCAAAGTTCTGTGCTATGCCAAAAACGAAATCTATGCCCGCCGCGGCCGCACCTTCGACTCAGAAGAACTCACCGACTACTTCTGGTCCAAGCCCTGGTACACCGGCTACCTTTCACCCAAAGATTTTTCCACCGATATCTTCAATGCCTACGAAGCAGCAAATATAAAGCTTCTTGAAGACCATGAGTTTTCAAAAACAACAGGCGGATATAAGCTAAAGTGATATACGCCAACCAACGTTCCGCCTTGAAAAACCAGCTTTTGCGGGAGGCTGGGGCTTGGGCAGGCTGTGAGAGAAAAAGGCTGGGTACTTTAGAGCGAGTACTTGGAATCACTTAGCGGGTGAGCCGGACTGCGCCGAGGTGATTTTGCGCTACAGGCGCAAAATCAAGGGAGCACTGTCTGAGCAAAATTCTCATCAGAGAATTTTGCGAGTTTGCGACCGATCCGACAAAACAGTCCGGCTCAGCCGCTTAGTGATTCCGTACGCAGCGATTGTACCCAGACTTTTCTCTCACAGCCTGCCCAAGCCCCAGCCTCCCGCAAAAGCGTCCTTCTCCCCCAAAAGACGTCCCTACCTCTGATTCCTCACATTCCCCTTATACTCATTCGGCGTCATCCCCACCTGCTTCTTAAAAATATCACAAAAATACCGATAATTACTATACCCCACCCTGTCGCTCACCTCCACAACCTTAAGGCCGTCCAAAAGGAGCCTCTTGGCCTCTTCGATGCGCACCTTGGTTAGGTATTTGATGTAGCTCATTCCAACCTCGTCTTTAAAAAGAATACTCAAATAAGCAGGATTCATCTCCACCTGGTCGGCAAGCTCCGTGAGCCCGATATCCTCATGATAATGATGATCTATATAATCCAGCAGAATTTTAATCGTCCTGTGCATATTCCCAAGAGTCTCCGAATGAAGCTTACGGAACACACTTTTCACAAGCTCCCGCGTGACCTCGTCCACCTCATCCACACTGTTCAGCATATCAATATTCCGGTAAGAAGGAAAATGCTGCTCCTCCTTCTGTTCTTTTCGCAGTTCATAAAAAATCCCGCACACCATACACACCAGCTTATAGCTCTCCTCCTTATAGTCCGCAAGTAAAGGAGCATATGCCTTCAACGCCTTCAGCGTCTCCTCCAGAACCTCCTCATAACCCTTGGAGGTCTTATTGATAATCAGATCATTAAGCTTTGCACAAGCCTCCTGATACACTTTTTTACTCTGCTCGGGATTATTCTCCTGTTTTTCCAGCAATTCCTCTGCCAAAGTGAGCGTCTCCCGCACCTTGGAGATAGTGATGGGCTTATCAATATACCCCTTCACCCCAAGAGAAAGCGCCTTTCTGGCATACTCAAACTCCTGGTAGCCGCTGAGCACCACAAAGATGGTATCCGGACATTCCTCCTTTGCCGCCTCAATGAGAGAAAGGCCATCCATTCCCGGCATGCGGATATCACTGATCACCAAATCCGGCTTCTGCTCAAGGATAAGCGCAAGGCCGTCAATACCATTCAGTGCGTGGCCCGTTACTTCGAAGTTCATTTTTTCTCTGGCAATCATTGCCCGGATTCCCTGTACCACTATATATTCATCATCCACTATGACTACTTTTCTCATCAAGAATTTCTCCTTTCGTGTACACGGCGGAAATTTTAATGGTCACTCTTGTGCCCTCGCCGGGACGGCTTGTATAGCTCACACCGAAGCCCTCCCCGTAATAAAGCGCAATCCGCTCCTGTACGTTGCGCACGCCGTAACCTTTTTCAAGCACTGAGGTGTCCCTGATTCCCACGCCGTCGTCCTCCACAGTAAAAACAAGATTGTCCGCCTCTTTTTTTCCGATGACTGTGATAGTACCATTACCCATCTTGGGCTCCAAACCGTGATACATGGCGTTCTCCACAAAGGGCTGGAGGATAAACTTAAGGATATAGCAGGACTGTACCTCCTCGTCCACCTGTACCCTCAGGGCAAAGCGCTCCCCGTAACGGAATTTCTGGACCTTCATATAGGCGCACACATGCTCCAGCTCATCCCTGGCCAGTATGAGCTTGTTTCCCTTGTTGAGACTGAGTCTGAAAATCTTTGACAAAGCCTCCACCATTTCGGCCATGTCATCCGCCTCATGAATCACTGCCATGCAGTAAAGAGAATCCAGAGTATTATAGAGAAAATGCGGGTTGATCTGGGACTGCAGAAGCAGAAGCTCAGCCTCACGCTCCTTGAGCTGGCTGGACAGCAGATGTTCCCGAAGCTCCAGATTATGATTGACCATGGTCTTGAATTTCGTACCAATCCTGCCAATCTCGCTGTCGTCAAATTCCTCGGTAATGTTGCGGCTGCCCTCTCCCACCTCTTCGATGATTCCCTCCAGCTTATTGAGGGGACGGTAAATCCATTCGGAAATCCGCTTGGCAATCATAGAGCTCAGCGCGATCAAAAGAAGGAGAACTCCACAGATCAGGCCGCCGATCAGCACACTTTCCCGGGAAAGCTCTGACTTTTTCACAGCGCTCACCATCTTCCAGCCTGTAATCTTATTACTGAGCTCAGCAGTGATGTAGCTCTTGTCCACAATCCCCTGCTCCCCATACTGACGCAGAAGCTCCTCCTCGTATTTCTCTTTTCCTGTAATATAGGCAATCTCCCCGGCTTTTCCCGGGACAATGGCCATACAGCATAGGCTTTCATAACCATTATTATAAACCTTGAACGCTTCTTGCAGCAGTTGCTTGCGGATATTGACAATGAGATAGCCCAGGAAATCTCCGTTCTTCGGACTGTTCACCTGCTTTCCCATGGAAAAAGTGCTGGTGCTCTCAGGCTTAAAAACATTGTACCCAAAAAACACTTCCTTTCCCTTGGCCTCCTGAATCTGGGGCAGCCATTCATTCTCCTCCATATTCACCGTACGGTAATTGCGGCTCTCCCCCATGTTGGTGGCATAGCCGTAGAGCTTTCCGGTGCGGTCGATGACCACCATCTCCCCGATATTCATATCCTGGGAGGTAACGGAGCTGCAAACGCCCTCCAGCCGGTGAGACTGGCTGCCGGAAAAATATTTCCCCCCACTGTTCTGACTCTCCGTGAGGGTATCCATAAAGCGGGCGTTTGTCAGCAGACCTCTGGACAGCTCGATGATATTGTCCATCTGCAGGTCCGCGATCTGGTTGGATATTTTCAGGTTATAGGTAAAAACCTCTTTATAGTTTTTTTCAATTGTATACTTTGAAATGCCGAAGCTTAAGGCCCCAATGATCACAGCCGAGCACACGGACAACAATATCAGCGCGCAGTGGATCTGCCCTTTGATAGCCAGGCCCCTATACCATTTCATTAATTTTTTCACTTTAATGTTCCCATGATTTTGCGTGCTTCTACCGGGCTGGCATTCTCAAGTCCCATAGCCTTTATCATGTACACCAGTCTTTCCACAAGCTCATAATTATGCCGAGCCTCTACTCCCGGCGCGAGATATGCACTGTCCTCAAATCCGATACGGACTGTCTCTGCCCCCAGCGCAAGCGCCGCGGCCATAAACTCCCAGTTATCTCTTCCGAAATGTGTCACACCCCATTTTGCGTCACGGGGCACCATGGAACGGAAAGCGATCAGGCTGTCCACCGTAGGCTGCATGCCTCCTCTGTGGCCAAAAACCAGATTGTAGAAAATCGGCTGACGCAAGGGAACCTTTCCCTTCATACGCTCAATATTCTCAATCATTCCGATATCAAAAACCTCCACATCCGGGATCACCCTTCGGTTATAAATCTCTGTGGCGCAATATTCTATATCCTCGAAGGGATTCAGATAAACAGCGTCCCCGAGATTCGTACTGCCTGCATTGAGGGAGGCAGTTTCTACCTTTGGGTATTCAAGCGGACGGCAGCGCTGTACAATGTCCATATCCGACACACCTCCGGTGGAGGCCTGCACCACAAAATCTGCCCTCTCTAAAATTTTATCAAAGCATTCTGCCATATAGCCGATATTCGGGGTCAGGGACCCATCTGGCCTGCGGCAGTGCAGATGCACCATCGAAGCCCCGGCCTGCGCACATTTCTCCAGATCAAGTGCCAGCGCATCGGCGTCAACAGGTATGCCGGCAGCTACCGGCGCTACAGAAACTACTATTTTTCTCATAATACTCCTCCGTTCAATATTTGTATACTACCATTTATTACGAAAATCCCGGACGGCAGTCATGAGATGCGGCAAGCTTGCTTGCAGAATCTCATGGATATCGGACGGGCTAGCGGCCACAGTCCAGCTCTTCTACAATTTCCCGTAAGGTAGAAACCTCTCCCACATTTCCCGGGAAAATTATGTACGGCATATCCGGAAATTTGCTTTCCGGTCCGGTCATCCACACAGGAATGCCTTTTTTGATCTGCCCCATGACCATGGCCTTACGGACACTCAGCCCCTTGGTGGCCACATCGCTGGAGGTGATGCCGCCCTTGGCAATGATAAACTTAGGCTTCAGGGTGAGCAGATGCACAATCCGTGTGAGGGCATTGGAAATCTCCACGGACAGTCCCAGAATTTTGTCATTATCCGCCGTGTCCGGCACCACCAGCTCGCGGGAGGTATAGATAACAACGGTTGTGCCTTTTTCCATGAAACTCTCCGCCTCCTTCAGCACCCGGGACACCTCGCTCTCCAGGCTATCCTCGCTGAAATAGCGGCTTACATTAAACTCGATAAAGTGCAGGCAATGCTCTGACTCCATCAGAGAGTTCAGCTGGGATGTTGATTTTTTCACATGGGAGCCGATCACCACAAGGCCGCCCGCGGAACTCCTGGCATCCACCAGCTTTTCTCTGGAGAGAAGCGGAATATCCGATACACCGCCAATGACCTTCGTAAGAGCAGCCGCGCTTCTTGCCAGATAGTTTTTGCCCTGCTTCATAGCTCGAAGCCAGCAGATACAAAAAATCTTTACATCCACATAATCAATGGCATTGAGGATAATCTTCTGAAAATTTCCGGCGCGCAGAAGCTTGTCTGTGATTTCTTCAAGCCGGAATTCCCGAAGCTCCTCCAGGGAAATGTAAATGCAGTCGTCCTTTCTGTAGGCGCCTCTGCTTTTTTCCTCAACATAAGCTCCAAGATGGGAGCTTTCATAGGCAAAGCTCTTATCCCTGGCAAACTCTGTCTGCCCGGCCGGAACCAGGCGACTCTCTTCCTTCACATAGTGAATATTGTTGACGGTGAAGCGTCCGCCCTCCTTAAAGAATGGGCAGATAATTTCTCCGTCAAAGGATATGCCGGTCTCTTTTGTGAGAGTGTCGCGAAGCACCTCTGTCTCCAGAGGGAAATGCCCGCGGAGGGTGGAATCCCCCCTGGAAATCACCAAGAATTCTCTGCCCGAAGCCTTGGATGCCCTGGCGATATGGAGGGCGATTTCCCTGTGCACCTCTTTGGTACGGGCAGTGGAAAAGCTGCGGGAGTTGGTGAGGATGAACACCATGGGGTCCTCAAGGGCAAAGATTTCCTCCATGGTTTCCTCCGTCCAGTCGGTAAACACGGGAACGTCGTGTACCGTCTGGGTTCCCGTGGGATCGTCATCCAACACGATGATTTTTCTCTGAAAGCCTTCTCTCTCCATCAGGAGAAGCTGGTCAGCCCGCTTTTCGTCTCCTTGGGGAAAACCGGACAGAAGAGAGAGCGGTTGTGCATATATCTCATTCATATGAATCTCCATTCTGCCGCCTTCTGCTGGCGGCACAGTTTGTCAGGGAGGATTTCCCAATTATGAGGTAATCCGGGCGCTTATCTGTAGGCAATGGGTAGCCAGACGCGCATTTCTCCATAATCGCGGTTATCCCAGGCAAAGTACGGAATCAAGCGCACGCGGGTACGGTTCAGGCCACGGTAATTGAGAGACTGGTAAAGCTTTTCTCTGTCAAATCCGCTTCTGTCAAGGCAGTAGCAATCCCCCTCCAGAGCGGTCACGGTGCGGCCCTGGATTTCCAATGGTTTTGTCACAAAGGAGGCGTTTAGATCCAGCATCAGATCGTCAAGGCTCTCTACGGAAGCATCCGGGCTTTCCACACAGTATACCAGCGGGCCGCGCTCGATAGCTGCCTGGCCGCTGTTCTCCTCCACCATGGTGTGAGGAACCGTGTAGCGTACCGGCATATCCAGGTTTAGAATGATTTGCTCCTGTCCTTCACCGGAAAGCTCTACGGTATAATAGGAGCCTGCATCCTTTTCCGTAAGCTTTACTGAACTTCCGGTTACCTGGGTATTACCATCCATTTCTCCGTTTCCAATAGCCTGGACATTACCGCTCATTTCCATACTTCCGGAGGCCTGCGCACTGCTGCTCGCTTCCACGTTTCCACAGATTTGAGCATTACTGCTTACTTCCACGCTTCCACTTACCGCCCAGCCCGGAATACGCAGTTTTACCTTAAATGGCTGGCTGCCCCGGCTGCTGAAATTCAGCACGATTTTTCCGTCATAGGGATATTCTGTCTGCTGCTGCACATGGAAGGAGGCTCTGCAATCCAGCTCCACATCGGCTTCGCTTGCGCCGTACATTCCAAGCCACAGGGCATCCTCGGAGCGCAGATATGCGTATTCTGAGGATTCCGCCAGAGTTCTCGCCAGGTTCGGAGGGCAGCAATAGCTTAAAATATACTCGCTCCTTGTCAAAGGCCAGATTAATTTGTATTTCAGTTCCTTTGCACGGCGGAGCATGTTTTCATAGAAATACTTTTTGCCGTCAATGCTCACTGCTGCAAGATTCACGTTGAGCATGGCCCGCTCAATAGCATCGAAATATTCTGCGCGTGGCTCAATCTGGAACATGCGGTATGCCCAGAACACATGCCCCAGGGAAGCGCAAGTCTCATTGTAGGCAGTCACATTAGGAAGCTGGTATTCATATCCGTACGCCTGATGGACCAGCTGGTGGATAAAGAAGTTCCCGTAAGGTGAAGCTCCATTATAAAGAGCCCCGCAGCCTCCGGTTATGTAAATCTTGGTATCCATCAGGTTACGCCACACCTTATGAAGCACCTCAAGATAAGTCTCATCGCCCTTTTCCGCGTATAAATCAGCTACTCCGGCATAGAGATAATTGGAGCGGACCGCATGGCCCACGATTTTTTCATGCTCCTTAAGGGGTAATCGGTCCTGGTTATCGTCCGTACCGTCTGTCACGGAATCACGCAGATTCACCGCGAGCTGGGCCAGATTAAGATACCATTCCTCCCCGGTGGTGCGGTACATTTCCACAAGGCCCATATAATGAGAAGGGCAAACAGCGGTCTGCACCTTGCCTGTGCGGGCGTTCTCCTGGTACATGTCCTCCAGATACCGGGCGGCTTTTTCCGCGATTTTCAGGAAATTATCCTTGCCTGTGATTCTTTTATATAAGCAGGCGGCAGTGAAAAGATGGCCGAAATTGTACACCTCGAAATCATTGATATTCCCAAAGCGCTTAACCCCGTTCTGCTGCCTTTCGCCCAGAATCTGCTTCGTAGAGATATATCCATCCGGAAGCTGTGCCCGGCCAATGAGTTCAATATAGGAATCCAGCTTGTCCAGAAGCTCCTGGTTTCCTGTCTTGGCTGCGGCATACATAGCAGATTCCATCCATTTATAGAAATCTCCGTCACCGAAATCCGTGCCGCCGAATTCTCCGTCACTCTCTCCCGCGCAGATGCGGAAATTCTCTACCACATGGCTGATGTCTTTGTCCTCAAACATTTTCTGCAGATGCGGTATTGTGGAATCTGCACACATGTGAAACACATCATTCCAAAAGCCCTCTGTCCATTGAACGCTGTTCCAGGGAAGAGGGGACACTTTTGCATAGGGGGATTTTTTTGTATTTGTCAACATGAGCTTGTTCTCCTTACTGTTTTTGCGTCCACCGCTTTTTTCAGCGCTTCCGCCCCGTATCTCGGGCTGGAAACAGTGAATTTCCCGGTTTCCTTTTCAATCAGTTCCTCACAATATGCCATGGAACCCTGACAGAGCAGGATGACATCTACTTCGTCCTTAAGCTCCATAGCCTTGTTTACCAGAAGCTCCTTAAACTGTTTCTGATCAAGCCCAAAAGCCTCCACAAGCCCGTCCACAAGCGTTACCTCCTGGCCCATCTCTCTGGCTACGCGGAGGATGGTATTCTTTGTGGGATTCAATGTAGTGGGAAGTGTGGCCAGCACGCCGATCTTCGCGCCGTGTCTCACTGCATCGCGGCACATTTCCTCGTCGATGCGCACAATGGGTACGCCGATATAGCGGGCTACATCCTGCGCGCTGTCTGCAACTTCTCCCACAGAGGAACAGATGTTGAGAACTGCCTCTGCTCCGTCCTGGGCAGCCTGAAGAAACATGGTAATCAGACGGCACGCTGCATTGCGCGTCACAGAGCCGTGATCCCTGACCTCAGCCAGAATCGACGGATCCGTGTAGGTGAGCAGCTCTGTATCCTCGCCGAGCTGCTTCTTAACCTCCTGCTCCACTAATTCGATTAATTCTGGTGTTGTGCTTGTGTATACCAATCCTGCTTTCATAATTCACTTTTCTCCTTTTCTCTGTTTCTCAAATCCTTTTCCGGGAAATAACCTTATATTAATACTGCCACAAATGCGTTGCGCTTCCTAGTCGGATAAATTTTGTTTTTTGTCAGGAAAATTTGGAAAGACCGCCGAAAGCCCCGGGCAGTATACCGATGATTCCGGCCGGATTATCCGGACAAATCGTGGCACAATGCGCCGGAAAGGCTTTCGGCGGTCTTTGCATGTCTATCCCTTTCTGCGTTAAGATTCATTTACACAATTCTGCGCAGTACCATTACCTCTCTGCTCTTTAGGGTTACAGTACCGCTTACAGCTTCTCCATTCAGCAGATTGCAATAGGTATCTTTTTCCAGATGCACCCGCGCCGGTTCCTGCCAGTGATTCATCAGAAAGATAACCTCGCCCTTTTCGTTTTCCCGGGCGCAGATTTCCACGCGGCCCTCGCTCTTAAAAATCGGGCGGATTCCCGTTTCTCCGCACACATGCTCCACGAAATCCAAAAGGAATGCTTTCTCCGGCTCAGATGCAAGGTAATAGGCTTTTCCCTTTCCATAATGATTAACGGTAAAGCAGGCACGGCCTTTATAAAAATCGCTGCCGTACTCCGCTAGTGTCTTGGCCGTTGTCGTGTGCAGCAGATCACAGAGAAAACCGCACTGATAGCTGGAGCTAAACGGTTCATCCTGAATCCGCATCACCATGGAATTACTCTCATCCGGGTACATGGAATCTGTCTCCTCCACCCAGATGCCTAGTACATCCCTGAGCTTGCCCGGATATGCGCCGAACACGCAGCGGTCATTTTCATCCGCGACTCCTGTCATATAGGTGGCAATCAGAGTTCCTCCATTCTGCACAAATGTCTCCAGCTTTTCTGCCACACCCGGCTTATTCATATAGAGAAGCGGTGCCACCAGCACGCGGTATTTACTGAAATCACTGCTTACCTTGACAATATCAAGAGAAATGTTTTTTTCATAAAAGGCTTTATAATATGTATGAACCTGGTCGAGATAGTCCATATCCTGAGTCGGGCCGCTTGTAAGCTCCAGCGCCCACCAGTTATCCCAGTCAAAAAGCATCCCCACCGCCGCATTAGTACGCCCGTCGATACATGCGTCCCCAAGGGTGTGAAGCTCTGCCCCAAGGTCTGAAATTTCCTGATAAATCCTTGTATTCTCCGTGCCTGCATGAGAAATCACAGCCCCGTGAAACTTTTCCTGACCGCCCACAGACTGCCTCATCTGGAAAAACAGACAGGCGTCCGCCCCCCGGGCAATACCCTGGTAGGCAATGGTCCGCACCTCACCGGGACGTTTGAGCTTATTATATGGCTGCCAGTTCTGTTGATTGGGGGACTGCTCCGTAATGATATAGGGGCGCCCGTCCTTGAGTGCACGCATGATATCGTGCTTCAGCGCAGGCAGGCTCATCTCGTCCCGGGGTCCCGGGTAATTGTCCCATCCCGCACAATCCATATTTTCGGTAAGACGGAACTGGTCCAGCTTCTTGATAAACCCGGAAATATTGGAAAACACCGGGATATCTGGCGTATACTTTCTCAGCACCTGTGCTTCGTTCTCGTAACACTCTTTCGTAGAATCTGTCACAAACCGCATATAGTCAAGCTGTACCGCCGGGTTAAAGCGGTAATCGTCATTCAGCTCTGTGGGAAGCATGATTTCCTCGAAATCATAGACAATCCGCCCCCAGAACGCGGTATTCCAGCGCTTATTCAGCTCCTCAACCGTGCCGTAACGTTCCTTTAACCATACACGGAATTTGCGCTGACAGTTTTCACAGTAACAATAGGTCCCGTATTCGTTGGCTACATGCCAGGCCACAAGTCCGGGATAATTCTGATAACGTTTGGCCATCTGCTCTGCAATAGCCGCGGCGCGCTCCCTGTATTTGGTGCTGTTCACACAGAAAAACACCCGCATCCCATGAGTACGCTTACGCCCGGCAATATCTACCGGAAGCACCTCCGGGTATTGGGCAGACATCCAGGCCGGCTGGGCTGTGGTGGGAGTGGCCATACATACATAAATCCTGTTCTGCCATAATTTCTCCAGAATATGGTCCAGCCAGTCAAAATCATAGACGCCCTCCTCAGGCTCCAGCTTTGCCCAGGAAAATACAGGCAGAGTCACCAGATTGATATGGGCTTTTTTAAACAGCTCCATATCCTGGTCAATTGTTTTTTCATCCCATTGGTCCGGATTGTAATCGCCGCCGTATAAGATAAAGGGTGGTTTTTGTTTCATTCCCATCTGGGTAATCTCCTCATTCTATTACTCTCACGCTCTGTCTGACGATGAGGGAGGTAGCGACCTCGGTTTTCAAAACCCCCTGGCCTCCATCCTCTTTGATTTTTTCGATAATGGCATTTACTGCGGCCATGCCCATCATCCGCTTTGGAATCTGGATGGTGGTAAGAGGCGGGTCCAGCATTTCAGAAAGGGTCATATTGTCAAAGCCTATGATCGACACATCCTGGGGAATAGCATATCCCAGCTCGCGTAGCACTCTCATGGCACAGATTGCCACAATATCATTGTCCGCAAAAAAGGCTGTGGGAAGGCTCTCCCGTCCTTTCAGCTTACGCTTAAGCTCCTCGTATACCGCATCTCCGCCTTCTGTGGCAATCTCCACAATATTCTCCTTGTTTACAGGCAGGCTCAGACGTTCCATAGCCCGCTGAAACCCAAAATACCGCTCCGTAAAGTTATTGGCGTTGCGGACCACATGGAAATATCCGATATCTCTGTGCCCGCATTCTGCGAGATGGCACACAGCCTCATAAACGCCCAGCTCATTATTCATCGTCACACAGTCAAATTGATTTTGTTCCATATAATTGTCCAGCACAACAAGCGGAATGGGCAAATCCAGAAAAGCCGCAATCTGTCCCTCTTCCATCTCTGTTGCCAGAAGCAGCACGCCTTCCGCCTGTTCACTGCGGATTCTGGCCGCTTCCTGCCGGTAATTGTCCTTGTCAACATAGGATACCATCAAATGATACCCTTTTGTCCGGGCCTGACTCTCCACGCCCTCAATAATCTCTGAAAAAAGCTGTGAAAAATAAGGGGTACTGGTCGCTGCAGCGCCGTGCTTACGGTATACAACAAAAAGAATGGTTTTCTTCTCTTCCATATCCTGTACCAGCAGTTCCTCATAACCAAGCTCTTTTACTGCGTCCTTCACTTTTTTTCTGGTCGCGTCACTGATTCCTGGTCTGTTATTCAGCACCAGCGACACTGTGGAAGGTGACAGATTCAGCAATTTCGCAAGATCCTTTACTTTCATTCCCATATACGTATCCTCGTTTCCTTTAAATATCGTTTTCATCTATCAAAATATTTATAAATATTCATCCCAGGGTTACTGAGAGATGCTATCCTATTGCCTGTAAACTCTTCTAAATATTTATAAACTTATTATCAAGTATTTCTATGCGAATGTCAATATACAACCCCACTTGCGGAAACCGAAAACCTGTTTCCGTTCCACACGTCCCGGCGCTTTCAAAGCCTTCGGGACAATCCTGCCTCTATTTCACAGAGCCTACCATTCCTTCCACAAAGGCCTTCTGGAGCAGGAAGAAAATTAAAATTGTAGGAATCGTGGAAATGATGATGCCGACCATGACCATTCCGTAATCCGGCGTAAAGCCCGCCGCCAGGTTAGATACCATCAACGGCAATGTGAACTTCTTTTCGCTCTGCAGGGCGATCAGAGGCCACATATAATTGTTCCAGCTCGCCATGAAGGAAAAGATGCCCGCAGCCGCGTAAGTAGATTTCATCATTGGCATATAGATGCGCAGGAAAATCCCGTACTCACTCAGCCCGTCCACTCTCGCCGCTTCAATGGTCTCTAACGGAAAAGCATGGGTATTCTGCTTAAAGAAAAAGATTAAAAACGGAGCACCTACCGCAGGCAGGATAATGGACAGATAATTATTCAAAAGTCCCATCTTGGAGAACATGCGGAACATGGGAATAATCTTTGCCGCAAAGGGAACCATCATGGAGGCAATCAGCGCCATAAAAAGGATTTCCTTGCCCCTGCTGGGATAGATTACAAACGCATATCCGGCCACTGAGCAGATCAAAAGAGATACAACCGTGATCACCACCGCCAGAAACGCCGAATTGCCGAACGCTTGCAAAATATCAGCGTGCTCCATTGCATTTGTCACATTTTTCACCAGAGAAGAACCGAAGGTAAGCTTTCCCATGGTGATATCCTTGGACTCATTGGTGGCCCCCACAATCATCCAGTAAAACGGAAATACAGAAATCACGGACGCCAGGATTAAAAATAAATGCTTAAAGATTTTTCCGAGGTTTCTCATTTTTTCTCACCTGTGATTCCTTTCTGTACAATGGTCAGCACAATAATCAGCAGCAGCACCACATAGGACACAGCAGCCGAATATCCGTAGCTTGGTACGAAATTAAAGGACAAATCGTAAATGTACTGGGAAATCGTGCGCGTCGCATTTCCCGGTCCCCCGGCCGTCAGGTTTACCACCTCGTCGAAAAGCTGCAAAGTGGAGGTAAGCGCCATGATACTGGTAAGGAATACGATGGGCTTTAACAGCGGCAGGGTAATACGGAAAAAGGACTGGAAGAAATTGCAGCCGTCCATTTTCGCCGCCTCGTATACGGATTTGTCGATATTCTGCAGTGCGGACAGGAAAAAGATCATATAGTAACCAGTATAACGCCAGACCAGCGCCACGATGATCACCGCCTTGGCCCAGTTTTTATCCAGCACAAAGGGTATCGCCTTGTCAATAATATGCAGATGCATCAGTGCCTGATTCACAATCCCGTCCACCGCAAAAAGGTTTTTAAACAGTATGGAGTAGGATACCAGGGAGGTCACACATGGCAGGAAAATACAGGTCCTGTAAATTCCCCGTCCTTTCATCTTGGGATCATTGAGCAGCACGGCGATCAAAAGTGCCAGAAGCAGCATGATTGGAATCTGTATCACCGCATACAGCAGCGTATTGCCCATGGTTGTCCAGAATGTGGTGTCCTTGATCATCCGGACATAGTTGGCCAGTCCCGCAAACTGAAGATTCGCTCCTTTTCCCGTTTTCAGGGATAAAAGAAACGCCTGTATCATAGGAACATAGCTGAAAATAAGCACCAGCGCAGATGCCAGCAGCACCATTGACCAGCCGGACAGGCCGTATTTTTTCTTTGCTCGTGTTTTCATCTCTTTCTCCTTATTCATTCCCGTCAGGGATAGAGAGGGCGCTGCGCCCGGCAGCACCCTCGTAGATGTCCATTTACAAATGTCTTACTGAATGGTCTGTTCAAACTGCGCTGCCGCTTCCTCCAAACACTCGTCCAGGTCGCCTCCTGCCAGATACTGAGGGGTCACTGCGGTAAGTGCAGCCTGTGCCTCTGCGGAGAAGGCTCCGGTATCTACTGCCGGAATCTGTGCCAGCCATGCAGCCAGATCCTTGTTTACCTTCTGTCCGTTATAGAAATCCTGTCCTAAATCATAAGCTTCCACATCGGATGCGGGCAGATAGGTACCCACAATATTTTTCTCAGAAAGTATGGTGTTGTAAAGCTCCTTGCTTCCTGCAAAGGTCTTAGCCATAAAATCAGCAGCTACGTCTGCGTTGGCGCTGTTATTCAGTACGAACCAGCTTGATCCGCCCTGATTGGAGTATTGGGTTGCACCCTCTACGCTCATTTTCGGTACCGGAGCCACTGCCCATTTTCCGCTCTGATCCTCTGCCGCAATAATTGTAGAGGAAATCCAGGAGCCGCGAAGCACGCAGGCAACATCGCCGCCGTTGATCGCACCTGCAAACTCTGTCCAGTCACTTACTACCTTACAGTAGTCAGAGTCATTCAAGGTTTTAAAAATGGAGAAGCATTCCTTCAGAGCATCGTTGTTTACGAAATCAGCCTTGCCCTCCGCATCTGTAAACCATTTGCCAGCAGACTGGAGCATAATCTGGAACTCTGCGATATCGTTGGGGTTATAGGTCTGGAGCATATGTCCTTTTTCTTTCAGCTTCTCTCCCATGGATAAATACTCTTCCCAGGTCAGATTCTGCATGTCTTCCGCTGTGTATCCGATTTCTTCTATATAATCTGTCCGATAGAAAAGTCCGGCCACTCCTGTGTCGAACGGTACGCCATAGCCCTTGCCGTCATAGGATACCGCCGCCTTTTTGTACTCTGCGAAATCATCGTAATTGATCACGTCATCCATCGGCATAAATGCGTCCGGGTAAGACATCAGATATCCCTGTGCAGCCAGATCGCTGATAAGTACAACATCCGGAAGATCATCCGTTACACCGGATGCCAGCACAGTATGAATTTTCTGCAGGCAGTCAGCCTTTGCCATTTCTACAAAGTTCACCTTCACTCCGTCACAGAGCTTCGCAGCCTCCTCCAGTGCATAACCATTGAATGCCTGATCCCATGCCCACACTGTAATTTCCTTTTCCTCGGATTCCGCCTTTGCTTCCACGCTCCCAAAGCCAGTGAATCCGGATGCAGCTACCACCCCTGCAAGTGCCATTGCCAATACACGCTTCTTCATTTCTTTTCCTCCTTATGGATTTTTTTGTAAATTATTTACGTAGAATTTATAAATTCTTTAAATGAATCATAGTATGTTTTTACAAGAATGTCAATAGAAAACCTTTGGAATTTAAGGTTTAAAATCAACTTTGTCGTTTTAAACCATTTTTAGTATGGATTTTTATATAGTTTTACTAAATTTAATCGAATCATCTTTATAAATATTTATAAATAATTTATGTTTTTTATAAAGCTTGACAAACAAATCTTCCTGCCTTATAATTGAACAAAAGTTCAAAATTAGAAGGTATTGCAATGGCTCAAGTTCTGAAAGATGAAATCAGAGAAAACATACATAAGGCTGCTCTGTCGGAATTTTATAACAAGGGTTATAAATCTGCCGCCATGCGGAATATCGCCCAGCAGGCTAAAATCCCCACCGGGCTTATCTATTCCTATTACAAAAACAAAGAAGCTCTTTTTAATGCCGTTCTTCTTCCCGTCCTGTATGATTGGGAGCGGATATTGGCAGTCGGGGAGGAAAACGAAACCAGACATACGAACAGTGAAATTTACGGACTAAGCAAGGCTGAAACCGAGTGTATTTTAAATTTGTTTGAACACAGACAGGAATTCATTATTCTGATAGATAAAAGCCAGGGAACAAAATATGAGAATGAAAGAGAACGCTTTATTAAAGACATTGAAGAACATTTGAATAAACATCGAAACGATGGTATGGACGATGAAATTTTCATACATGTTATCGCAAGCAACTTCGTAGATGGATTGATGCAGATGATGTATCATTATAAAGGAAAGGAATGGGCAGTTATGATACTACATAAATTGTCGAAAATGTATTTATCGGGAATTGGTCTTTAGACCGGTTCCTTTTTTTATTGAACAATATTGAATATATGTTCAATTATAAACAAAAATAGCCCTGCATATTATACGATGTAAGCTTTCTTGCTACACCGATAATATAACATATTCATCACATGAATATGAGATACTTCCTGGTCTGCTAAAAATATCAAAAACAACGAATCAGGAAAAGACAAAATCATTCACTTTAAGGAGGATATTCAAATGACAGAAAAGACCAACCGTATCTACTTATTAGAAGAAGCAAACGTTGCTTCCGCCCTGCTTAAATTAGGGATACCAACAATGATTGGCATGCTGATTTCCGCAATGTACAATGTTATTGATGCGTATTTTGTGGGCGGACTGGGAATGAGCCAGATGGGTGCTGTAGCCGTCGTGTTCCCAATTGTGCAGATTATCATTGGGCTGGGCATGATGTTTGGGGCAGGAGCTTCCTCATACATATCAAGACTGCTGGGAAGGGGGGATCATAAACAGGCAGATAAAACAGCTTCCACCGCTCTCTTTTCAGGACTGCTTGTGGGAGTCATGATCATCACAGGAATCATGATTTTTCTTGACCCCATACTTACAGCCTTAGGTTCCACCGAAACAATCTTGCCTTATGCAAGAGCCTATGCAAAAATTTACGTAACCGGCTCGATTATCAATGTATTTACTGTAATGATGAACAACCTGCTTACTGCACAGGGAGCCACAAAATTCACGATGACCGCTATGCTTACGGGCAGCATTGCGAACGTAATCTTAGATCCTGTCATGATTTATGGTATGCATTTAGGGATTGAGGGAGCGGCCATTGCAACTGTGATTTCTCTGTGCATCAATATGGTGATGTATATGGGATTCATTAGAAGGAAGAAAGGTGCTCTCAGATTTTCATTCAGGAATATAGCTCCATCAAAGACAATCTACTGGGAGATTCTGAAAATCGGCATCCCCGTACTTCTATTTCAGCTTCTGACAAGTGCGGCTATGGGCAGTATCAATACCGCAGCAAAACCTTATGGAGATTATGCGGTAGCGGCAATGGGAGCAGTCACCCGTGTTATGACCGTAGTGACCTATGCTGTTTTCGGTTTCCTGAAAGGCTTTCAACCGTTTGCCGGATATAACTACGGTGCAAAGAAATTTAACAGAGTAAATAAATCCATTAGGCTCTGCCTTATTTGGTCAACGGCATTTTGTGCAATTACTGCCATGGTACTTGTGGTATTTGCAGATCCGATTGTTACTCTCTTTGGAACAGATGCAAAAATGCTTACCCTGGCAGCAAAGGCACTCCGGCTTAATGCCGTATTATTCTTAACATTTGGTTTTCAAATGGTATATGCATCACTGTATCTTGCCATTGGCAAAAGTTTAGCCGGCAGCATACTCAGCCTTAGCAGACAGGGCATCTTCTTTTTCCCTCTGGTTCTGATATTACCTCGTGTGCTTGGTTTAACCGGCGTAATATGGGTACAGCCTGTGGCAGACATTCTATCTACAACCCTAACTGTGATTTTTGTGATAAAAGTCAAATGGGCTTGCAGATAAGGTAAATCCATCAGGAATCAGGGAAATACCCGTGCACCGCTCCACCACGGAAATTCCCGGTTCAGCCATTTCTCTGCCAGCTGACTCCAGGCTTCGCAGCAGCGCACGATTCCCCTGCCGTTTTCATTGGCGGTCAGCTCATTGCCAAGTCCAATGCCGTGAAGCCCGTCCGGAAATAGATGATATTCAGCCGGGACATTCGCTCTGCGCAGAGCCTGAAGAAACAGAAGTGAATTCTCCATGGGAACGGTATTATCCGCAAAGGTATGCCACATAAAAGTCTTCGGGGTGTTGGCACTAACTCTTTTTTCCAGGGAAAGCTCATCCTTTAGCTCCTCGTAGCGCTCCTTACATAAATTGCGGAAGCTGTCCTCATGGGCGAATTCACCGGAAGTAATGACCGGATAGCACAGAATCAGCCCATTGGGCCGCATCTGTCCTGCCTGCAGCCCGGAAGCTTCACAAAGGAATGGCTTATCCCAGAACACCCCAAGGGAAGCTGCCAGATGGCCTCCTGCGGAAAAGCCCATTACAATAATCTTATCCTCATCAATGAGCCACTCGTCCTTTCTCTCTCTGAGAATACTTACCGCCTTTGCAAGCTGGCAAAGCGCCTGGGGATAGACGGCGGGCGTCACGCTGTAGCGCAGCACAGCCGTATGGTATCCCATTGCCATAAAGCGCAGAGCCTCCGCCTCAGCTTCGCGGTCAGAGGTCATCTGGTATCCGCCGCCCGGACATATGAGAACTACAGGTCTTCTCTGCCCCGGGTACAATTCCACGGACTCACTCCAGAAATAGGTGAGTAGGTAAGCATCCTCCTGATCGTTTCTTTCTTCAACCACAATTTTCTCGTGAATCATGTCACTTTCTCCTTTTATACTATAAATATCACACATAGCGGCTATGTAATCGGCTTATACACTGCACCCGTGACTCTCTTACTCCATGAAAAACCCCTTCCTGAATAATCAGAAAGGGGCTGAAAAATCTTTATCATTGTTTTTTCTTCTTTAAGAAATATAACAGTATGAGGATGATAATCAACATTGCGCCGGCAACACCCCATACAACCGGACTCTGATACCATGGGCTCGATGTCTTCACTTCTGAACTGGACGCATCTTTTGCTTTCTCCGTAGGAGAAGGCTCAGCCGGTGTGGCGGTATCCTCCGCTTCCTCTGTCGGTGTTACCGCAATGGTCGGCTCCTCTGTCGGCGCTTCTGTGTTCGTAGGTGCTGCTGTAGGTTCTGCTTCCTCCGTAGGTGTGGCGGTTGGCTCCTCAGTAGGAGTTGCTGTAGGTTCGCTGGTCGGAGTCGCCGTCGGCTTATCTGTCGGTGTAACTGCAGCCGATTTCAATACATCCGCCTCATCAGCCTCCTCGGTTGGGGTAGGCGCTGCTGTCGGCTTCGGCGAAGGCGTAGTAGTCGGTTCCGGTGTCGGTGTAGCGGTCGGTGCAGGTGTAGCGGTCGGTGTCGGTGTGGCTGTTGGTTCTGGTGTCGGTGTGGCTGTGGGCTCCGATGACTGTGCAGCTGCACCTTCCGGCTGCTGCTCTGCAGGAGTCACATCAACAGTTGCATTCTGTTCCCAGCCCTTAGTATCTTCTAAATCGACCCAGCCTTCCGAACTGCCGCCTGTTGTATAGCCCCAGTTCTTACCATCCTTGGTCTCTGCGTCTTTCGCTATATGAAGCTTCTGGCCGTTTGGAATCTCCTCTGTGCCGGATACCTCGCCGAATTTCTCTCCTGGTCCTTTATACAGTGGTGTTGAACCATCTTCGGAATCAACCTCCACCTCATAATCTGCTGCTGCCCCGCCTGCAAGTCGGTATTCGGAATCAATGGCTTCACTGAGTGTACTTGGCTTCAGGTCATCCATGGGTACGTATCCGTACATTCCATGATGTTGTGTATAACCCCACTCCTTATTATCGTCGCCCAGCTTCTCTCCCTCAATATGAAGGGCGGTTCCATTTGCGATCAGTTCGTTATTCAGCTTGGTATTGTCGTATCCTGCGTTCGCGTAGATGTCAATCCCGCCTTCAGATGACTCAACGATCATATAGTAGTCTGTAAAATAGTCCGGCTTCTGCTCGTGTCCCGGTTCATCTGCCCATACGCTCACTGCCATAAGCAGACTCAGCAGCACGGCCAGGCATGCACTAATCTTTTTTCTCATAAGACTCCCCTTCAATCCTCTTTTTTTATACGGCAATTTCCCTGCGCCTCCCGAACGCAGGGCAACTTGCCTGATAGACTCAATATTATTTATGCTATGTAAATCCTATTTTAGCACATTTACGGAAGATTGTAAGCCCCTTTTTCATATTTTTTCCACGAAAAAAATCGGCAAAATGACGAATTACGTTTCATTCTGACAAAAACCTCTGGTACAATACAGCTTTCGGCTAAATCCGGCCATGCTATCTATCAGTGCGGAAAGAGCCGCCTCCATGTATGAAGCGGCCCTTTCGGTATCTTTTCACCTTATAAAGTGTTTATTCAATTATTTACTGCTTATTTGTAAAGTGGTCCGTAGTTCTTGCATGCTCTGAAATCAGCGCCTTCTTTGTCCATGCCGAATGCGTTCCATGCTGCCGGGCGGAAAATCTTCTCTTCCGGTACGTTGTGCATGCAAACCGGGATTCTCAGCATAGAACACATGGAGATGAGGTCAGCACCGATGTGTCCGTAGGAGATGGCACCGTGGTTAGCACCCCAGTTGTTCATTACATCGTATGCGGTCTTGAATGCGCCGTCTTTGCCGTTGCATCTTGGTGCAAACCAGGTGCATGGCCATGTGTAGTCGGTACGTTTCCACAGCTTATCGGAAACCTCTTCCGGAAGTTTCACGGTCCAGCCCTCTGCAATCTGCAGAACCGGTCCTAAGCCTTTTACAAGGTTCAGACGGATCATGGTAACAGGCATCTCTGCTCTTGTAGCAAATCTGGAGGAGAATCCGCCTCCACGGAAGTAGCCGTTGTCAGCAGGGTTCCAGGTAGTAGCTTCCATGATTGCCTTCTGGTCCTCTTCTGTTACGTCCCACCACTGTTTCATAACTGCATTGCCGTCTGCGTCCTTCGCTTCGCCGCAGGCATCCAGGCAGGCTGCGCCGGAGTTGATAAGGTGGATAAATCCGCCGTTCTCTTTCGCAACGCCTTCCAGGTCATAGCCGGTAGCTTTCTTAACAGCCTCAGGGCTCCAGTATGTACGAACATCCGCGAAAATCTGAGCGCGGTTGGTCAGAAGTTTCATAAACAGCATTCCAAGGCCGTTTAATACATCATTCTCGGTAGCGAGGATGTACGGCTCTCTTGCTCCGTTCCAGTCAAAGGAGGTATTGAGCATAGCCTCCGGGAAGTCACAGTTCGGATAGAAGTCTGTCCACTGTCTCTGTCCCTGGAAACCGGCTGCGATTGCATTATGTCCGATTGCTTCCTCAGAGAATTTCTCCGGAAGGTTCTTGTTTCCGTTCATCAGGTCTTTGATGATGACCATCATCTTAACAACAAAGGCAAACTGCTCTTCCTTCTGCTCTTCAGTCATCTGAAGCTCTTCCGGATTCTTGTCAAAGCCAATCTTGCAGGTCTTTTTCGCCCAGGCAAGAGCTTTCTCAAACTCAGCCTTGTCATAAATCTCTTCTGTCATACGACGGATAATCTCTACCTCGTCAACAGATTCTACGCGCATTCCCAGATAAGATTCGATGAAATCAGGGTCAATGATAGATCCGCCGATACCCATGGTAACGGAACCGATCTGTAAGTAGGATTTGCCTCTCATGGTAGCTGCGGCTACTGCAGCACGACCGAATCTTAAAAGTTTCTCCTCTACGTCAGCCGGAATGGAGGTGTCGTCTGCTTCGCATACGTCATGTCCGTAGATACCGAATGCCGGAAGTCCCTTCTGTGCATGAGTAGCCAGAACAGATGCAAGGTAAACAGCTCCAGGTCTTTCCGTTCCGTTGAAGCCCCATACAGCCTTGATGGTCTGTGGGTCCATATCCATAGTCTCAGCGCCGTAGCACCAGCAAGGTGTAACTGTTACTGTGATGTCAACGCCCTCTTTGCGGAACTTGTCTGCACATGTAGCAGCCTCGCCTACACGTCCGATGGTGGTGTCTGCGATCACAACCTTTACAGGCTCGCCGTTGGAGTATTTCAAATTGTCTTCAAATAATTTCGCTGCGGATTTCGCCATGTTCATGGTCTGCTCTTCCAGAGAACCTCTTACGTCCAGAGCGCCTCTGCGGCCGTCGATGGTCGGTCTGATTCCGATTACCGGGTAGCTTCCAATCAATCTGCTTTCTGCCATAACTTAAATACCTCCGTTTTATCGTTAATTCGCATTGTTACGGGAATAGTTTGTTACTTTTCACACGTTAGCTCTCCCGTGACCGGCAACAATTTTTCCCGAATTCCTTATGTTTGTATTATACGATTGCCAACAGGAAATTACTTGTGATATAATAGCAAATAATAGTACAATATTCACTTTACTGCTTTTCCAGGCTTTCGTTGTAAAAAGGAGGGGATTTTTTGCATGATTTAGACCGTAACGAGGACCGCCCGCGGGGCACCTATGAATTTCCTTTCGAGTTCCACCATATCGAAAGCAGCCACCCACGTTATGTCATGTCCTACCACTGGCATGTGGAATATGAAATCATCCGTATCCTGCAAGGTTCCCTGACTGTGACTTTAGACGAAAAGAGCTTTACGGCAGGACCGGGAGATGTGATTTTTATCCATAGCGGCATCCTCCATTCCGGGCTGCCGGATAACTGTATTTACCAATGCATTGTTTTTGATATTAATGCATTCCTCAAGCACAATTCCGTATGTGCAGAATACATGCAGAAGATCATCCACCAGGAAGTGATGATCTATCACCGTTTTACAGAAAAGCAGCCGGGGATACGTACCACCGTCACATCTCTTTTCGATGCCATGTGGCAGAAAAAGCCGGGTTATGAAATGATTGTTCTTGGACAATTTTACCACTTTTTTGGCTTGATTTTTGGTAATCATTACTATCTCGAAAGCATGCCAAAAGCCCGTAGGGATTATAAGAGGATTCTGCAGTTAAAACAGGTGCTGGAATTTATCGAAAAAAACTACACCAGCCAGATTACCCTGCAGGAGCTGTCCGCCTCCGTGTCCATGTCGCCGAAATACTTCTGCCGTTTTTTCTCCGAAATGACGCATCAGACCCCCATGGACTACTTAAACCGCCAACGCATCGAGCAGGCGTGCTACCAGCTCTCCACGACTGACGACTCCATCACGGAGATTGCTTACCGCAACGGATTTAACGATCTGAGCTACTTTATCAGAACCTTTAAGAAATACAAGGGTATTACTCCGGGGAAATATAAGAGGCGCTAGTATGTGTCTGAAAATTGCTTTCTGACACGCTCCAGGACGCACAATGTACATACAGCCGGCTGACTACAACCGTCCGCCGGCTGCACGAAAAACCCGAAAAATATTTAAAAGCTTATTACGCGCTTATTGTGCACTTATCGTATCTACAATGGACATCTTCTGAATTTTCTTAACCGGTCCCTGTACCGCCACCGCCATAGACAGCAGGATGAGCAGCAGAATAATCCCAAGTTCCTCCCATGGAATCACCCACGCATTCCCCCAGCGGAAGCTTACCAGCATACGAAATAGTGTCTTATTACATATTAATCCTATAATAGTGCCGATGATTCCACCAATTCCCGTATAGACGGCCGCTTCCGCAGCCACCATTTTTCTTAACTGACGTGTACTGAGCCCGATTGCCCGGAATGCGCCATATTGTTTTGTCCTTGCCGACACACTCATAGCAATACTGTTTATGATATTGAAAACTGTAATCAAAGCGATCAATACCAGAAATCCGTAGACGAACAGCCAGAAGCAATAATACGTTCCTAATGTATTGCTGTTTTTCATACGTTCATCGGCAAAGGTGTACTTTGGCCCCGCCATCTGCCGAATGGCACTCACATCATCATCACCTGCGTATCTGGTCAACTGTACATCAATAATTGTGTAATCCGTCTCACCAGTCACCTGGCGGAAAGTATCTTCAGAGCATATAATGGTTTCCACATCGGGCGCGCTATTGAACGGACAATCCGATAATATACCGGCAATTTGAATCTCCTTCGTTTGTCCTCCAACATTCAGCACTACCGTATCACCAACCTGTACCAGGTTCTGCTGTTTAAAAACCATCAGCCCCGTATTTTCTCCGTTTATAACAGAGCCTATTGAGCCTTCCAGCAAATATTCCTCCGCCCACTCAAACTGCTTCTCTTCATAAGAAATCAAATCCGCCTTTCTTTCTGCCCCATTCACAGTAATCGGAAGATCATAGGCAAACATCCTTCCATAAGCAGTCTTGACCTCAGGCGCAGACTGGAGATTTTTCATCAGTTCATGGTCCACAGAGCAGGTGCTTTCAGGACTGATGATGGATAAGTCAGATGTCCATGGGCGCAGGGGAGTCAAAGCGTGATTCATAAATTCAACCGTTACCGAAAAGGAAAGAAACAAGATAATGCTCAGTGCAAAAGAGCCCGCCATCAAAATCAGGTTTTTCCGGCTTGCCTTTGCGTGATGAACGCCAAGCGCTGCATCTATTTTAAATACTTTGGTATTCGCGGCACGTCTGACAGGCATCAACTCATTGGCATTACCTGAAACTGCTGCCAATGGGGAAACCCTTGCCGCTCTCCTCGCCGGAGAACGGGCGGCCAGCATTACGGTCAGCACTCCTATGATAATCCCCGCGCAGATACTGGGAATACTGAATCCAAATACAGGCATCTGCCCAAAATATGCAGGGCTTAAGAATCGCAAAACAGCACACAATACCCATATCACAGCTATTCCCATCACAATACCGGCCGGAATTGCAAAACGGCACCAGCGGAGTGCTTCTTTTCTGACAAGCCGCATAACTTGTTTCGGCGTCGCACCCACACAGCGCATAAGGCCGAAGAACTCCGTCCGCTGGGCCACATTGCTGTTGAGACTGCTGGCAATCATCATAATACCGGATATTAAAACCAATACAAAAAGCACCCCGGCAGCCATATAAATCTGTCCCATAAATGAATTACCGCTTTGCCCCAATAACCCCAAAAGCTTTGTATTCTCGGAAACCTGTTCATCTGAAAGCCCATACTGTTCTTTCAAATCAGCGATTTCTTTCTGCGCGTTAAACTCATTTGTAAATTGCACATACAACATACTGTCATAGTCCGCCAGCTTATCACTTTCCACACCGGGATAAAGTGACCGGTAAGCATCTGTTGTTATAAAAATACCACTTGCGTCCTCACTCCTGGTTTTCGATGCCTCGGCGCAAAAACCGGAAATGGTATAGGACAGTTTTTCCCCATCCGGCTGTTTTATGGTTATCCGGTCGCCAATTCCCAGCCCGAATTTTTCCTGTGCCCCCTGTGTGATCATTGCTTCTGTATTTGTCTGGGGAAAATTACCTTCCACAACAAAATCCACCAGCATTTCCATTACCCATGCTTCATCACATCCGGCAATGATTGCTTTTTTGCCTTCGAGCGTATATTCTGCTGCGCCGCTGAAATTAAGGGTTCCGTAACGGGCCGTGGCTTTGATGCCTTTCCTTTTTGCAATGAGCGCGGCATCTTCGTCTGTGATGTCACGAATACCAATATGGAAGCTGCCGCTTTCCATCTTTGTCTGCAGAATCTGACTACGGATAAACATATCCGCCATGCCAAAAATCGCCGTCACCAAAAATACCGCCAGCACAATGCAAATCACTGACATCCGGCTCTGCTTTCGGTGGACTTTCGCTGAGATAGGCACCAGATCAAGATAATTTTTCATCCGCCGTACCTCCCAAATCCTTGAGAACACCGTCCGATACCCCAAACACCCGGTCAACCGAAGCTGTCAGATTCTTATTATGCGTAATCATAAGGATTGTCTGCTGATAACGTCTTGAGCATTGCGTAAGCAAATCAACCACGTCCTGACTGTTTTTGCTGTCCAGATTTCCAGTGGGCTCATCGGCTAAAATCAGCTTTGGTTTTGTGATCAGCGCACGTCCAATGGCAACCCTCTGCTGCTGTCCGCCGGATAACTGACTTGGCAGATGGGAACGGCGTTCCTTCAGCCCAAGCAGCTCTAAAATCTCATTGATTGCTGCCGGGTCTGGTTTTCGGTAATCCAGAAGCAGGGGAAACATGATGTTCTGCTCCACATTCAATTCGGAAACAAGCTGAAAGGACTGAAAGATGAACCCAATGTTACGCCGTCTGAAAATTGTACGTTCCTCTTCCTTCATAGAAAAAAGATTCTGTCCATCCATCAATATCGTACCGGATGTTGGATTGTCTAAAGCTCCGATACAATTAAGCAGGGTACTTTTGCCGGAGCCGGATTCGCCAACCACTGCGGCAAATTCGCCCTTTTCCAGGGAAAAAGAGACGTCTTTGAGCGCCTCAACCTTGGCCTCACCCTTTCCGTATGTTTTACATAAGTTTTGAATTTTTAAAATTTGCATGTATTCTACCTCCTTTCCGAAAGAATAACAGATGCAGCTTACAACCACATGAATTTAACCTTACGATTCAGTAAGAAGGCTGATGGTGAATATGGTGCCTTCATTCAGCTTGCTCTGCACAGACAACAGACCTCCCTGCCCCTCAATAATAGATTTCGCCAAAGGCAGGCCCAGGCCGATTCCCTGTGTATCAAGGGAATGTTTACTGCGGTAAAAGCGCTTGAAAATATGGTGTATATCCTCCGGAGCAATCCCGGCTCCGGTGTCACAGATAAAAAGCCGTAGTATTGCCGGAGTCTGTTCCCACGAAATACGAATCGTATCTCCTGGCTTTGTATGGTCCAAAGCATTTTTCACCAGATTACCCACCGCTTCGCTTGTCCATTCTAAATCGCAAATGACAAGCTGCTCCGGATTCCCCTCAATGATAATCTGTTTCTGTTCCTTTCCTGCTCTGTCCGTCAATTCACTGATGGAACGGGAAATCAGCTCTGATACGTTGTACTCGTTTTTTTCAAAAACAATACTTTCCGTATCCAAACGGGTGATTTTTAGCATAGACTGGATTAAATCCTCCATACGTTTCAGGGACATTCCGATTTTGCCGGAAAACTTTCTCACAGCCTCCTCATTATCCGGCTCGTCCGCAATAATTTCCTGATACATTGTGATGGCGGCCAAAGGCGTTTTTAATTGGTGGGATATATCTGAGATGGTGCTTTTTAAGAACTCTTTTGTTTTATGCTCTGTATCACTTTTGGCCTGGAGCATGGTGGCAAGCTGTTCAACAGAGGCAAACATACGAAAAACTGCGCCTTCACTGTTGTGCGGAAGATGCCAGGAAAAATCTCCATTGATATAATTCTCTATTACTTTTTCTGCCTGTAGATAGAGGCGCTTCCTGTGCCAAAAGAAAATAAAGGTCCCAACATAAAGAATTATAAGTAAAAGTACCAAACTAACGGAGGTGTTTTTGATTACAGATTTCCGAAAATCCCCAAGTAAAGGCAGTGAATCATTTGCGGATTGCATTCCAAGCCCCAGCGCAGCCACCAATTTGCGTCCTTCCCTGTCTGCCTCTGTATTTAACAAAGCGTCTGCAATCACTTCTTTGGGAATGCCCTGCTGCAGAAGGGAAGAAGCAACGGCCTCATCGTGGGAAACATAAATGCTTTTGGGCGCATTACTCAGACTCACGGTAAACAGCAAACCTGCACACAATGTCATAACCCCAAAGGAAATCATAAAGATGACAAACCTACGTATCTGCTTATCTTGAAGAAAACTCACTCGGACACCTCTTTCCATTGATACCCAAATCCACGTACTGTGATCAAATGCTTCGGATGGGAGGGGTCCGTTTCAACCTTTTCGCGGAGCCTCCTGATGTATACTGACAAAGTATTGTCATCTACAAAATTGCCGGCCCCATCCCATAACTCATCAAAAATAATTTCCCTTGTAACGATGCGGTTGACGTTTTGTACCAGCAGGCAAAGCAGCCTGTACTCTACATTTGTTAAGTCCAGCGGCTGCTGCCTTAATGCAACACGACTAGTTAGAAAATCTATAGAAATATCTCCGCAATCAACTTGTGTGATTTTTTCGTCTTTGGCCTTTGATAACCCGGCCCTCCTCAGCAAAGCATGGATACGGGAACACAATTCCCCCAGCTTAAAAGGTTTGGTAATATAGTCATCACCGCCGCAGTCCAAGCCGCGGATAATGCTGACCTCCTCATCGGATGCCGTGAGGAATATGATTGGGATGTGCTCATTTCTTTTGCGAATCAGTTCGCACACTTCAAACCCTGTACCGTCCGGCAGAGTGACGTCCAAAATCAACAAATCGTACTGTTCGATATCCTGCAGATGCTTTTTTGCCTCTGATACGGTGCGGGCAATTTCAACTGCAAACCCATTTTTATTTAAGGAATATTGCAGGCCGTCTATTAAACTGATGTCGTCTTCCAAAAGCAGAAGTTTGTTATTCATGCAATTTTCACTTCCTTCTTTTTTAATGTATTTATACTGTTATCTGTAACGTTATTTGTAATGTTTTTATAATGTTATCAGTAATTTTCCGTATAATCCTTGATGTACTGCTTGGTACAGCCCTTAGTGTACTTTCTATAGAACTATTATATTTTGTCAAGATTCTAAAAGCAACTTACCTTTCTGTAAGGTTGCGTATCACATAGAACAAATTGGAGTGCCTTCCTGGTATAAAAAAAACCGCTATCGCCGCAGTATAGACTGCTTAGATAGCGGTTTTTTCTGTTTCAAGGAGTCAATCGTTTATTTTTGAGATATTCTATGCGTTCTTCTTTCGCACCGGAAAACACACCTCTGTCACATACTCCTCCGGATCCTGTGTATGACCGGGGCTCACATGGTAAATACAGAAGGACGCCCCGTCGAATTCATAGCCGTTCTCGCACACCCAACGCGCCACTGCCTCATTCACTCTGGTAATCTGCTCGTAGCTTCCCTTGTAGGTAGCGGAAGCAATCTGAACCGGCTCCACCTCTTTAAAACGAACATGCTCTGTGTCGTGGTACTTGCCCTTTACAGATGCCTGGATTTCCACATCCACATCGCTTTCTTTAAAGCCTTTATCGTGGAAAACCGCCAGCCCACAGCAGGGATTGTCCATCTGGACATTCTGAGGGGCAATCTCCTCATTAAGCATCTGCCAAAGTATCCCCTCCTGATCATACGCCGGAATTACCTGGCGCACACTTGCTACATAACGTTTCGGCATTTCTTTTAAAGTCACATGATATTCCATAAGATTTCCATCCTTTCTCAGCCATTTCATCGCATTGTCGAGAAGGTGCAGCTTATTTTGTAAAGCTTCGGCCTCCTGCTCTAATTCCCTTCGCTTAATCTGCAGAAAATGCTCAATCTGTCCTGCATCCTCATACTTTTCCAGAATCTCTTTGATTACAGCAAGGCCAAAGCCCATATTTTTCAGGACCTGGATTCTCTCCGCTCTGGTGAGCTGGTCTTCTGAGTAATAGCGGTATCCGGTAAAATCATCTACAGAAGCCGGCATGAGCAGTCCCATCTCATCATAATGGCGCAGCATGCGGATACCGATTCTCGACAGCTTTGAAAAATCTCCTATTTTCAACATTGTTTCCACCTCTCACATATGTGGTTGTATTTCCTTGAGCTCATCTATAGGATAGAGTATACCACAGTGTAAGAGTCAACCCCTTTATTCAAATTTTTCACTTAATATTCTTTTTTGTGGTACACATATGTGGTCAGCGGGCAGGAAAATATAAAAACAAATAGAGCACTTACAAGGATGATCACACCGCCTAAAATTATCTGTATAGTCGTCATACGTGCCGGAAACAAGACATTTATGATAGTAGTAAGCCCCATGACAACACCGATTGCGCCAAGCAAGCTGATTACTAAAAACACCTCATTCCGCTCCTCCCCGCCCAGGTAGAACAGCGGAAAAAATATCGCTCCCATAAACAGACTTACTCCAATCCCTACTACAAACAGCATGAAAACATCTGTATTTCTGTCAAAGGGAAAACCATGCAGTGCAATTGACAAGGCCACCGTAATTCCCGCAAAAACCATTCCCACAATCAGCCACAACAACAGACTGAAAAAATAGCTCTGTACAATCTCAGACCTCTTTACAGGTGCAGTGAGCTTATATTTGCTCCACTTGGAAGCACCTTCCTTTCGCAGGCTTGCAGCTGAATTAAGGGAAAAACCAACCATGCTCAACAACATATAGGCAATAATCAACGATGGTATTTTATTGTCCATAGCAACAACAAAAACGCCCAGTAAAATCATAACAATGGAAAACACTTTGACGTTTGAAACCGCCGCATAAAAATTGTTCTTTAAAAGTCCTTTCATGCCCGTTCCCCCTTTACCAAAAGCAGCATAATTTCATCAACAGAAACATGGTCTGTCACAACGCCTTTGTACTTCTTTTGCGCATCCTTTGCGTTAGCAACCAGCACATCAATCTGAAAATCTCGTTTCCGGTAAGCAAGAATATCCTTCGGGTCCAATGCAAGAAACTGGCTTTCCTTACAGCGCATAACACCATAGTTATATACCAAATCATCTTTTGATGCAGTCATAATAAGCTTCCCGTTATGAATAAAAGTAATGTAATCCGCAACTTTTTCTAAATCACTTGTGATATGGGAGGACAACAGAATAGAATGGTCTTCTTCCTGCACAAACTCCAGAAAAACATCCAGCATTTCATCACGCATTATGGGGTCCAAACCGCTGGTCGCCTCGTCTAAGATCAATAATTGCGGATGGTGTGCCAAAGCCGCAGCCATTGCTAATTTCATTGTCATTCCTCTGGAATAGTGTTTGATTTTTTGATTTTGGGCCAGGTGGAATTGCTCTAAATACTTCTGAAAAAGGGCATTGTCCCATTGTGTATAGAGTCCCTCCAATACTTCGGATAATTGTTTTGCAGTCAAATAGGCAGGAAAATTGTCACCGTCATAAACAACGCCAATTTTCTCACGCATATCTGTGTCTGCGTCCTGCATTTCTTTTCCAAACAGCTTTACTGTCCCGCTGTCTTTTGCAATCGTGTTCAAAATACAACCGATTGTCGTGGTTTTTCCGGCCCCGTTTTCCCCAACAAAGCCTAAAATAGAACCATACGGCAATGACAACGTCACGTTCTCCAACGTAAAATTCGAGTTGGGAAATGCCTTGGAAACCTGCTGTAATTCTAAAATATTTTCCATGCTATTCGTCCTCCTGATAGAATAAAGCCAACAACTCCGTCAATTTTTCAAGGGAGATATTATTTGTCCGGCCAATCTCTGCGGCAGCCTGTAAATGCTCCTCTGCGATACGCTGTTGCTCTTCCTGATAAAATTCTTTGTTTTGCGCAGATACAAAACTCCCTCTGCCGACTGTGGTTTCTATGAAACCATCCCGTTGCAACTCTTCATAGGCTTTTTGAACAGTTATGACGCTTACATGGATTGATTTTGCCAATGCCCGCATTGAGGGAATCGCATCTCCGGCCTGCAAATCTCCGCTCATGATCATTGCCTTAATCTGTGATGTGATTTGTTCATATATTGGCTTATTGACATTATTGCTAATGATAATTTCCATGACTGATCATCCTTGCCTTCTAATATTGTACTTATTGTACAAGTACATTATAGCATCTTTTCATTTATAGTCAACCTTTTTATTCTTGATCCGCTTTTTCACAAAAAGGCAACCGGTACTCCTGCTCTGCTTGATTTTTTTATTTGTCTGTATCATACTGGACCTATCAACACGTAGGAAAGATTTTATTTATGAAAATATGGAGGCAATAATGGATTTCCTAATTAGAAATGCAGCGATAACCGATTGGAACGATGTTGTAAGAATAATGAATCAGGTTCAGCAGATGCATATTGCATGGAGACCTGATATATATAAGCCTGCTAACGACTTAATCCCTATAAATACTTTTGCAAAAACTGTGGAGAATCATACATTTTTTGTTGCTGAAACAGACGGAATTGTGGTAGGAATTATGGAAATAATGTTTCGTCACATTGAAGATTCGGCTCATGTTACAAGAGATGTAATTTTTATTGATAGCATGGCAGTTGACGAAAAATATCGTGGTATGGGGATTGGGCACTTATTTTTTGAGAAAGTGAAGCAACTCAAGGAAGAAGAACATTGTGATGGCATTGAGTTACAAGTCAATGCGAAAAACAAAGCAGCATATGAAATGTACTGCAATTATGGATTCACTGAAAAATCCATAAATATGGAACTCCTTTAATTCCTGGTTTATTGAGAATTCAAACCTGCGCAACCAAAGATAACAAAACACCCATTATTTTGACATCTGCAGTTGGTGGAAGGCCAGGCAACTTCATATTACAATATTCCTAGAAATCAAAGAAAGGAATGTTTTCCATGAAAAAGGTCATGATAGTTGTTGGAGTTATTCTATTGATACTGGTAACTTTTGCTTCCGTAGCTTTCGCTGTTTATTGGCACCGAAATATCCATTGGTACGATAAGTATGAGAAAGCATTGAACGAAACCGGCGCGGAGGAAAAACAGATTACATTTCCTTCCGGGAACGTTATAAACTATGGAGAGATTGAAAATGACAAGCCCCCTCTCCTGCTCATCCATGGGCAAATGGGCATTTGGGAGGATTATGCACTTGTGATGCCTGAGCTCAGTAAGAACTGGCATATTTATGCGGCAGATGTCTATGGGCATGGCGGTTCATCACATGAGGAAAGCCTTTATTACATTGATGTGAATGGAGATGACCTCATCTGGTTCATCAATCATGTGATAGGCGCACCCACAGTGGTATCCGGTCATTCCAACGGAGCACTTACCGCTGCTTACATTGCGGCATATGGGGGAGGCAATATAGCCGGTGTTGTCCTGGAAGACCCTCCGGTATTTTCCACAGAGGGCGAAGGCTGGGAAAATAGCTTCGCATATCTGGACACATATAAGCCTCTTCACGATTATAATACATCCGACAAATCAGAATGCTGGGAAGCCTACTACCTACGCCGCTGCTATTGGGGACAATTATATATGAAGGATGCCATGACTGGTATTGCAAATTATGCACAAAAGTATCATGAAAAGCATCCGGGCGAAGCGGTGAAAATCGGCTTTCTACCATCTTCCATCTGGTCCGTGTTTGCATATGCCAAGGAGTATGATTTTGCTTATGGAGAACGTTTTTATGATCTAAGCTGGAATCATGGATATACACATGAGCAGATTTTATCAGAAATCGAAGTTCCCTGCGTATATATTCACGCAAAGGAATCACTGCATGAGAACGGCACCTATCTCTGTGCAGCCTCACGCGAGCAGGCGGAACGGGCGGCCACTTATATTGGCGATAACTGCCGTCTGATTGAGACGGACACCAGCGACCATGTCATACACACGGTACACAAAGATTTTTACATAGAAGCAGTCAATTCTCTCTAGAGATAAATTCGCTGATGGGTAAATTCACTGCATAGGTAAATCCACTGTATAGGTAAATTCACTGCAGAAATGAGGAAATTATGCTAAAAGACAATTTGATTATGCTTCGCAGCATTCATGGATACTCACAGGAGGAGCTCGCAGAAAAAATAGGGATCTCCCGCCAGGCATATTCCAAATGGGAAAGCGGCGCGACCATACCCGACATAGAGAAATGCCAAAAATTAGCGCAAGTCTATGGAATCAGCATAGACAGCCTTGTCAAGACAGAAACCGTGGACGGACTTGGCACAATACCCCCTGCCCCAAAAGGAAAACACATTTGGGGTTCCGTCACCATCAATGAACGCGGCCAGCTTGTCATTCCCAAAGCGGCCCGCGACTGCTTCGGTTTGACCGGAGGGCAGCGGCTGATCGTGCTGAGCGAAGATGGCGAAGGAATAGCCCTTGTCCCTGCCGATGTATTTGAAGATCGGATCAAAACCGTGGTTGAATCGTCCACTGTAAATGCAGATAAATAAGAATTACGGGGATGCAATGATAATATCAGACATTGCATCCCCGGAGGTTACCTGCTATAATGCAATTATGTTATTGTTGAGAGCCTATAAAAAGCTCATTCTCTTTTCTCTCACTGCACACATTTTTAAGCTTCTTTGCGGTTGCCATTATGATAATGGGGTTTACTTTTCTGGCATGCTGCGGGCATACGGAAACACAGCGCATACAGGAAATGCACTTCTCTTCCTCCACAGAGCCCGGTTCGTCTTTAGGAATCGCACCTACCGGGCAAAGCTGCGCACATTTGCCACATTTATTACAAGCCTTGCCTGCCTTTGGCTTAACAGGAACACCATGGTATTCCCTGTACGGCATATTCCCTGGAATCAGAGGCTCACGCTCATCCTCTTCCTCGGAATCCGCTCCGCTCACCTGGGCACACTCCCCTTCTGCTTCCAGCGAACTCTTTATTTTCCGCGCTAACTCATGCAATTGCTTCCTGTCCTCTTCATCCGGCCTTCCTGCGGCATATTGACGCACAATCGAGTGCTCCGCCAGCGCCGCGACCGCCGCACGCACCACAAAACCGCTACTCACGGCCTCATTTCTAAGCTCCAGAAGCGTATCATCATAATGCCTGTTTCCATACACTGCCACCAGCACAGCCCTGGCCCCACGAACCTGCATACTCCTAAGCCGCTCCAATACAATCCCCGGCACCCGCCCGCCATACGAAGGCACCGCGATCAGACACACATCCTTTTCATCAAAACTGAACTGACTGTAATCGAAGTCTCTCACCGACAAATCCACCCAGCAGTCCACCGGCAATTCCTCAGCCATAAAATCCATCACTCTCTTCGTCCCACCTGTGGGGCTGAAATACAAACAATTGACCTTCATATCCTGATACCTCTTTTCCATAATATGTAGTTTTCGATATGAATCCATCATACCATATTTCTCAATAATAACAATCTTTCTATACGATTCCCGGTTGTTGGGATGGAGAATTCATGTTAAACTAATTATCAGATTAATCTTTCTGTATTGATAACTTCTGAATAAAAAACTTTTTATGTGGAAAGCAGGGTGCAAAAGGATAATGACGAATTTACCAGATATATCAGATCGCATAGAAGAAATTAAAAATTTTGCTAAAACAAATGATAACGAGATTAGTTTATTCATTGTTCAGGATATTATTAAGAATAAGAAAACAGGGATTGATGAAGAGCTGCTGAATATGGTCATTTATCAATTACAGGAACAAGGGATAAAGATTCTTCCTTTGGATATGGACGAAGGGTATAAAGCAGATTTGGATGAACCTGATAAATTTATTCCTTCTGACGTAAACATCACCCAGGCTCCGACCAACATTTCAAATATCATGGATCGGCTAGAAAATAGAGAATTTGATTTGACCCCGGCATTTCAGAGACATGGTGGACTCTGGAATGAAGAAAAACAGAGCCAGTTAATTGAATCGTTAATGTTAAAAATACCACTTCCGGCATTTTATTTCGATGCATCAAAAGAAGATGAGTGGATTGTAATCGATGGATTACAACGTCTTACCGCTTTTCAAAACTATCTGGTGGGCAATAGACTGGAAGATGGATCAAGGAAAAAGAACCATTTTAAAGGTATGCAGTATCTCACAGATTTTAATGGAAAAACTTTTGATGATTTACCAAGGCAATATATAAGAAGAATCAAGGAGTCATCAATAGTAGCATATACTGTTACACAGGGAACTCCGGATGAGGTTGTCTTTAATATTTTCCAAAGGATTAATACAGGGGGAATTCAATTAAACGATCAGGAAATCAGACAAGCTCTTTACTCTGGAAAAGGAACTGATTTGATCAAAGAGCTGGCAACACGAACTGAGTTCCTGGATGCCACCCAGTTTGCGGTAAAATCGGAACGAATGCTGGATCGCGAATATGCGCTGCGTTTTCTTTCTTTTACAGAGCTGGATTACAAAAAAGAATATAAAGGAAATATTGATAACTTCCTTATAAAAGGATTAAAAAAGGCCAATAATTTTAACGACGAAGATATCGCACGTGTTACCGAACGGTTTGTACGTATAATGAACGCATGTAAAGACATATTTGGAAAATATGCCTTTAGAAAATACAACAAAGATTTTCGGAGAGGACCAATCAATAAAGCGATTTTTGAAATATGGGCAATATGTTTCAGTGAATTGGATCATAAACAGTTAGATAAAATAAAGGAACATAAAGATAAATTTATGGCGGGATTTGGAGAACTTCTTGCGAGCACTGAGTTCTCAACCGCGCTAAAATCAGGTGACCAGTATTCTCTAATAAAACGAGTTGAAACATGTCAAAAATTTGTAAAGGAGTTTTTATGCTTAAAGAATTAACTCTTCAAAATTTTAAGTGCTTTGATAAAATCAAATTGGATTTTTCTGCCTTGAATGTCTTAACGGGCCTGAATGGAATGGGCAAGTCAACAGTCATGCAGGGTATTCTGCTTTTAGGACAATCCCAACACAGTATTATGTCGGAACAGGCACTGTCGTTAAAAGGTAAATTTGTGAATCTTGGCGTTGGTCAGGATATTTTGTTTGAAAAAGCAGAGAAGGACGAAATTGGTATTAGTATTGGGACTGAAAATACAACAGAACAGTACCTTTTCGGGTATCAACCGGAAGCAGATGTTTTACCTTTAAAAAGCAGGGTTGGAAATATAGACAAAAGTGGAGATTCGGCATGGGAAAATCATTTATACTACCTGTCGGCCTATCGAATTGAGCCACAATTTCTTTATCATATTGAAAATGAAAAAGAAGTTTCTGAGAGATATTTCGCAAAAAATGGAGAGTTTTCCATTCAATATTTAAAATTGCATGGTGGAGATGATGTGGCAAATCGTTCCGTTCTGCTCGGCAGTAAAAAGACAATCGCCGATCAGGTGAAAGCATGGATGGATTTAATCTCACCGGGTGTTTCACCAGTGATCACTGTTAATACATCTTCCAGAACAGCAGAATTAAAATATGAATATATTGAGGGAAGAGATAAAACGAATTCGTATAAAAGTGTTAATGTTGGATTTGGTATTACCTATGTTCTTCCCGTAGTGATCGCCCTGACCTCTGCAAAGCCAGGAGATATTATTTTGCTTGAAAATCCAGAAGCACATATTCACCCAAAAGGCCAACGAATGCTAGGTGAATTATTGGCGGCTGTTGGAGCCGGAGGCGTTCAGGTTATTCTTGAAACTCACAGTGACCATGTAATGAATGGAATTCGTGTTGCCGTCAAAAAAAGAAGACTCGACCCGGAAAATACCCGATTTTTCTATTTTTACAAAGATACAAATGATTCCTATAGGCACAAAGTGGTATGTCCGACATTGGATGAAAATGGCCGATTAGACAAGTGGCCGGAAGGATTTTTTGATGAATGGGATAATGCGCTTTTAGAGTTACTGTAAGGCAGGTGACAAAAATGATAGCTGTAATCAATGATATTTCGTTTCAATACCCATTTACTACAAAGAAACTGGCAATAGAATATGTTCACAAATTTCTTGATATCTGTAAACGAATAAAAAAGGAAGAAATGACTAATGTTCACGAAATAAAAACAGGAGTCATTGATACACAAAAGGAAATAAGCCCTGGTTTTAAGCTGATCCAGCTGCTGCAAGATTTTCAAACAAGAGAAGAGCGGACGTTTCTGCTTGGTCTGCTCACAAATCAGGGAACCTATCATTCAGAACAGGGGAAACCTTGCAAAATTGGTGAAAAGGAATCATCCGTATGTGCATATGCAATAGATAATATATTGATAAGCCTGTTATCAAACACATTATTTGAAATGCCGGTCGTAAGAGGTATTGTTGCCGGAGCAGAGATCAGTCTGAGAAATCTTTCTAAAATGGAGCATATAAATCATTATAGGAAGGAATTGGGCCTTAGGAGGTATATTGCAAACAACGCCAAACATAAATTCGACAGAGAAAATCCATATGGAAAAGGAAGAATTGGAAGCAGAATGGATCTGCATGATGAAGAGGCACAGGAATTGTTGAATAAAGCGGTTGAAATCAAGGGGCGACTGTATGCCAAGAAAAATGGTTACTATTATGCTTTTCAAAATGAAAGAGATATAGATTACCATGGATATAGGATTGATGATCTGGGAGACGATATCAAACGCCAACTAGTCAGGGAATTTGCATGACAATATGTATATGAAATCAAATAAACCCTAAGTACATATAGATTATTTTTAAAGAGAGGTATAAATTTGTTCAATTTAAGCAAAGAAGAAATCTTAAAGAAATACTTTGGCTACGACAGCTTCCGGGACGGACAGGAGCAGCTGATTGACAGTATCCTGTCGGGGAGGGATGTGCTGGGCATCATGCCCACAGGCGCCGGAAAATCTATGTGCTATCAAATTCCGGGGCTGATGATGAACGGTATCACTCTCGTCATCTCACCGTTAATCTCACTGATGAAGGATCAGGTCAGCAGTCTGAACCAGGCCGGCATTTCTGCCGCGTATCTTAACAGCTCCCTCACCACAAACCAGTACTATAAAGCACTATCCTTTGCAAAGGCAGGCCGCTATCCCATCATCTACGTGGCGCCGGAGCGGCTTCTGACGGAATCATTTCTTGATTTTGCCTTAGGGGCGGATATCTCTATGGTGGCTGTGGACGAAGCTCATTGCGTTTCACAGTGGGGACAAGACTTCCGGCCCAGCTATCTGAAAATCGTGGAATTCATAGACCGTCTGCCCAAACGCCCGGTGGTCAGCGCTTTCACCGCCACGGCCACCAAAGAGGTTCGGGACGATATCATCGACATTCTGATGCTTCGGGAGCCCACAGTGCTCACAACAGGCTTTGACAGAAGCAATCTTTTCTTTTCCGTACAATCTCCCAAGGATAAATATGCATGTGTAAATAATTATGTAAGCCTGCATGAGAATGAAAGCGGGATCATCTACTGTCTCACGCGCAAGCTTGTGGAGGAAGTGTGCGAAAAGCTTACCAAGGACGGCTATCAGGTCACCCGTTACCACGCCGGGCTTTCCGATTCGGAGCGGAGGAATAACCAGGATGATTTTATTTACGACCGCTCCCGCATCATGGTTGCAACCAATGCGTTTGGCATGGGCATTGACAAATCTGATGTGCGCTATGTGATCCACTACAACATGCCCAAAAATATGGAAAGCTATTATCAGGAAGCCGGCCGAGCAGGGCGTGACGGGGAGCCGGCCAACTGTATTCTTCTCTATGGAGGGCAGGATGTGGTCACTAATCAGCTTTTCATCGACCATAACCAGGACAATCAGGAACTGGACCCCATCACAAGACAGCTTGTGCTGGAGCGCGACAGGGAACGGCTGCGCCAGATGACCTTTTACTGCTTTACCCATGACTGTCTCCGGGATTATATTCTTCGGTATTTCGGCGAATACGGAGATAATTACTGCGGCAACTGCTCCAACTGCCTCACCAAATTCGAGGAGGCTGATGTCACACAGGAGGCCCGTACGTTAGTGGAATGTGTGAAAACGTGCCGCCAGCGCTACGGAATCACAGTAATCCTGGATACTGTCCGAGGTGCGAACACAGCCAAAATCCGCCAGTACCGCATGGACGAGAATCCTTGCTACGGTGCCTGCTCCAATGTGGCCATCCACAGTCTGAGGCAGATTTTTAATCATCTCCTCATAAAAGGATACCTTGCCCTGACAAACGATGAATATACCATTGTCAAGCTGACTTCCGCTTCTGAGGAAATCCTCGCCGGAGATACTCCGCTCCTCATGAAGCTCTCCAAGGAACAGCCCCAGAAAGCGGCGGAAAAGAAGCAAAAATCAGACCGCACAGCCAAATCAGGAACTCTCGGAGCACTCAGCGAAGCCGACGAACCTCTTTTCCAGCGTCTGCGCACCTTACGGACAGAAATCGCCCGGGCAGAAAAAGTACCTCCCTACATTGTCTTTTCCGACAAAACTTTGGTCCATATGTGCATCCTTAAGCCCAAAACAAAAGAAGAGATGCTGCAGGTCACTGGAGTAGGCGAACATAAATATTCAAAATACGGCGAAAGATTTCTGGAGGTTACAAACAAGACCTGATTATGCCTACTTGAATAGACATATTCTAACAAATTCATATAGAGATGCCGTCGAAACTTGCGTCCAGTTTGGGCTAATTTCTCTTGTAATCCGTCAGCAGATTTGTTAAAATATAACCAACAAAAGAGAAATACATAGAAACCTTCCGGACTCCGTCGGTCGGAACCCGGAAGGTAATATAAAAAAAGTACACCATACAAATCTGCCGTCGTATTCTGCTTCGGCAACAAGTACATTTCTATAGATAAAACTTTGCTAATCGCAGCATACACCCGATAAATAGAAGCTTCGCTGACCATATTTACTGACATAATACCTACACCCGATAATGAGTAATAAACAGTTCGTTATACGTTTCTATTTATCAAATACAAAAGAGAAGTGATTCTGTCGTCACTTACCATAGCGTCCGGATTTTAAGATATCCTGGACGAAGCTTTTCCACTGCGGTATCTGGCTGTAGTGAGACAAATTCTTGGGACAAAAGCCTTGCTGCGGAAGCCCAAGGCAGGGCTGCTGTCCGTCTTTACGGAGGTAACATGAGTAATAAAACAAATTTTAAAGACTTGAATTTAAGCAATTTTTTTCTGTTTCCTACTGTGATGGAGGATCAGGACCTATGCAGAGACATGCTGGAGCTCTGCACCGGGGAATATGTGGCAAAGGTGCAGGTACATACAGAAGAGAACCGGCACTACCATCCCCATAAACGAGCTTTGCGCCTGGATGTAAAAGCCTGGAATTCCCAGGCAAAATACAATACGGAAATGCAGAATGCACACCGCCTTAAGCTTCCTAAACGCAGCCGTTATCACCAAAGCCTGGAGGATGCACTCTCTTTGACCGCAGGGCAGGATTTTATTGATTTATATGACAATTATGTGATATTTATCTGTACCTTTGACCCTTTCTGCGGCGGCAAATACCGCTACATCTATGAAAACCGCAGCCGCGAGGAAAACCTTCCCCTCAGGGACGGCACCTGTAAAATATACTTAAACACAAAAGGGAAAAACGATGACGAGGTTTCCAAAGAGCTGGTACATTTCCTCAAATATGTGGAGAATTCCACGGACGAATGTGCCCGGAAGTACCCTGATGACCTCTTCATCCAACGGCTGCACCAGAAAGTACGGGAGGTCAAAAGAAACAGAGATAAGGAGATGGAGTATATGTTATTTGGAGAATTATTAGACGAACGTGAAGAATTGGCCGAAGAACGTGGAGAAAAACGTGGAGAAAAACGCGGGGAAGCGCAGGGAAGCATGAAAACAATCAAGCTTGTAAAAAGAATGATGGACGATGGACTGACAGACGATATCCCCAAATTAGAAAACACAGAATACCGTAAGAAAATGATGGAAAAATACAATTTACTATGATATAGCCTGCCATCCTCCATAGGGAACGGCGGTATAAGAAAAGAGGGATTTATAATGAAAGACAGCTCCCAATACCTAAGGTTCATTAAAGAAATGGAACAGTTAAAAAACGTTACACGCACAGCCTGGACCTCCGACGGCCACCGCGAAAGCACTGCTGAGCACACCTGGCGTCTATCTCTGCTTGCAGGACTGATGCTCAATGAGTTTCCCTGTCTGGACGGAAAAAAAGTGCTTCTCATGGCCCTGGTGCATGACATCGGAGAGCTTTATGACGGAGATATCTCAGCTGCAGAGCTTCCCGATTCCGTTCTAAAATATAAGGAGGAATCCGAGGCTGTGCAAAGAGCTGTCTCTCTCCTCGGCCAACCTCTCCGCACCCAAATCACAGAGCTTTGGGAAGAATACGAAAAAGGAGAAACGGAAGAAGCACGTCTCGTCAAAGCACTTGATAAAGCCGAAACCATCATTCAGCACAACCAAGGCCAAAATCCCGCTGATTTTGATTATGAATTTAATCTTGATTACGGTAAAACTCTTTTTAAAGGTTCCGAAATCCTGGAGGATCTGCGCACGAGGATTGACGCGGAAACACAGCAAAGCATCGAAAAAAAAGACAAAAGATAAGCACACATATACAGGTATGAGAATTTCTCTCTTCGTAAATACTAGAGTGTGTCTGAAAATTACTTTCGGCAAGATGTGCGTCACAATTTGTGGGAGATTTGGCTCCGATGAGGGAGGCGTAGCGGGCTACGCTGACTGAATTGGAGACAAATATACCGCAAAGTGGGGCGTGCAGCTTGTCGGAATAAATTTTCAGACACGCTCTAATACAGTGAATAGTAAGCTCATGATATGTTGACTCAATATTCACTGTACTGGTATTCATACGAAGGGAGATTTTTTATGCTGATTACAAACGGTAAAATTTATACCATGGCCGGTCCCGTAATCGAAAATGGTTTTGTTCTTACAGATGGCCAAAAAATTGCTCAGACAGGAAGAATGTCAGAGCTGAAAGAAAATAAGGAACTAATGAGAAATGAGAATGTGCTCAATGTCCACGGAGCATGGGTCCTTCCCGGCATTATAGAGGCTCATGCACACATCGGCATCACGGAAGAAAAAAATGGCATAAGCGGTGACGACTGCAACGAGCAGACAAACCCAGTGACTCCGGCACTGCGCGCCATCGATGCTGTCAATCCCATGGACCCGGCCTTTCACGACGCCATCCAGGCAGGCATTACCTCTGTCATGGCAGGTCCCGGAAGCGCAAATGTGGTAGGCGGACAATTTGTATTTATGAAAACCCACGGCCGCTGTATCGATGACATGGTCGTGAAGCAGCCCGCGGCAATGAAAGCCGCCTTCGGGGAAAATCCGAAAAATAATTACGGAAATCAGAATATCTGTCCCTCCACACGAATGGGCATTGCCTATATACTCCGCAGAGAGCTTTTCCACGCGGTCCAGTATAAAAAGAGCCGGGAACAGGACCCCAGCACACCGCCTGACTTTGAGCTGGAACCCTGGATTCCCGTACTGAACAAAGAAATCCCCATGAAAACCCACGCACACCGTGCTGATGACATCCTCACCGCTATCCGTATTGCCAAAGAATTTGACATAGACCTCACTCTTGACCATTGTACAGAAGGCCATTTTGTGTGCGATGAAATTGTAAAATCCGGCTTTCCTGCCATCGTAGGCCCGGATCTCACTGCCCGCTCTAAAATCGAAGTGGAATACTTGAGCTTCAAAACTGCCCATGTGCTTTCTGAGGCAGGCGTAGATGTAGCACTCACAACAGACCATCCGGTAAGCCTGATCCAATACCTCCCTCTGTGCGCAGGTCTGGCCGTAAAAGCAGGACTTTCCATGGAAGCAGGACTGAAAGCCCTGACTATCAATCCTGCCAAAATCTGCCGTGTCGACGACCGTGTGGGCAGTCTGGAAAAAGGGAAGGATGCGGACATCGCGGTATTTACCGGGAATCCCATGGAAATATTTACAAAAACACTCTACACCATAATTGACGGAGAAATCGTGTACAGCCTTCAAAATGTGCACAAAGACATTAAAAGCCATAATTAATTAGTGGAAATGTTCACAGCCCGGAATCCGCCATACTCTGTAATGTTTCATACACCTGCCTTGTTACTTCCGCCTCGTCATCGTTAAAAAGATATTTTGTAATTTCAGAGTCCTCTTCAACCGTCATGAGAATATAGGGCGGGTGGCGGTACGCGGTATAACTGATCACAGGGCCGCATTTTTCATAGCGGTAACGGCCCTTTCCATACACGGAGGTTCCGGTTCCGTTTATCTTTTCCCCGCTGCCAAGCTCCTCAGGACTTGTAATGAGCTCTACGGAACTCATCCCCTCCAGAGATATGTCAGCGTGGTAAAAAGCTCCTTCTATCTCCAGTGAACCGCTATCCTCCGACAGCCTTATATCCACAAGTTCTCCGGAAAAATCCACATAGTATGGATATCCCAGAAAGTAAACAAACGGCACTGCAACCACCAGCCACACTACCAGAAAAAAAATCCAGCTTCCCGGCCTGCCCCGGTTCAGATTCATATTCAGACCGCCGCTGTTATTGGTTTTCAACACCGCAGGATCATAAGGATTATCATAATAAATCCCAAACCTACCCATATGCCAGTAATCATCCTCGTCTCCGGAATAGAAACCATCGGGATTCTGCACCTCCTTACTCCACACACGGTATTTCCGCAGGTTCCAAAATGCCGCGGTCAGGATTACTATTTCCAAAATCCCCATTCCTGACAGCGAGGAAAAGGACGGCACACCCTCCCTGTATACAACTGTATAAAAAGCAACAGCAGCATAAACAACAGGAAGAATCATTGCCAGAAGAAAAAGTACAACATGCGTACGCCTCTTAATATCCTTTTTCCCCAGTCTCAGATCAGCACGGTGAATTGCGGTATACTGTGTAATCCATCCCTTCTCTTTTTTAAGCGCCAGCAATTCCTCCCTTGCCCTTCTTCCAAAAACAGGAGGCACCAACAAATAAGCAAAAATTGCTATTGTCATCAGCGCCAGCTGCCAGCCCACATCCAGGAACAAAAACAAAGGACTAATGAAGGCTTCTATCCAGGAAAGCCGCACAATTTTCTGCCTGTACCAAACCAGAATCCGGGAAAAATCCGGCATATCCATGGCCTCTCCCGGAAGCAGCACCATAAAGGGGCGGTTATCCTTAGGCTTCCAGTCCAGCGAACAGGTGTAATGCATACAAGGAATCACCACGCAAAGCTGCGTAAGGACCATAACAATACTGCACGCGATATTCGGCAAACGCATCCGAACCTCCCCCATTCACTAAATAACATACTGAATCAAATGCATCTCTTCGTCATAGGCAATGGTATACTTAATGTCACCCTTTTCATGCTTTACCATGTAAACTGCCACCGCGTAATTCTTCCCGTCCTGTTCCTGTCCGACCACGGCACATTTTCCGAATTCCTTAAACTCGCCTTTTTCTTTTAACAGATTGATATAATTGTCATAAATCTCCTGGGTCAGCCCTGCCTGAACCTCCTCGGCAAACCTTGCCTTCCACGCGTCGAAATCCCCGGATTCTCCTACGGTGATATCGTCCAAAGCCTGCTGCTTTACCGTCTCCTCGTCAAATACATCCGCCAGCTTATTTTTGTCCCCGCAGCCCACAAGCAGTCCGGTAACAATCACCAAAGATACTAACACAGCCATGAACTTAACTAATCTCTTCATATTCTTTTTCCTCCATTCCAATCCAATCCATTCCATTTCATTGATTGCAATTGTCTGCGCTCACAGACCCTTGCGTGATTCCATCCTGATTCCAACTTTTTCGTACACGAAACACCAACAGCATCGCGGCAATTCCCTCCAGGGCGATCAGTCCCTCTAAAATCCATACATTCCCGATTATGATAAGGAAATCCACCACACCATGCAGCAGAATCGCCAGCCCTAAATAGCGGATTTTCTTTGTTTTCAGCCCATAGAGAACCACGAAAGTAAAGCCAATCTGCACCATCATGGTGAAAAATCTCTCCCACGAACCCAATACCGCGTTCCAGCCGGAGATTTCCTGCCCGCTCCGTATGGCAGGAAGCACTTGTGAAAAGAACATCCAGGCAGCCTCAGTCCCTCCATGTCCAAGCCCATAGGCCATACCGTCCATCCAATCAGTCTTCCCCTTACGGAAAATCCCCATCCCAATCCATCTGGCACTTTCCTCAAAAATCCCTGCTGTGAATGCCATAAAAATAAAATATAAAACCACGTTCGTATATGGAAGAAGCATATACCATTGGGCTTTTGTATTCAATAGATCCAGCAGATTCAGACGCAAAAGAGGCTGCGAAATAAGAAATCCAAATACCCCCACCAGGAATGATAAAACTGTCCCGTCACGCCTGTAAATAAAGTAAATCGCCCCTCCCAGCGGAATCCCCACGCAAACAAGAACCCATAACACTGTCCCCATCCTAACTCCTCCCTTCTGAAATCGAGCCGGGAATCATGACACTCACCCGGCATTCCTTCTCCGCCATTCTGAGTTCCAGACTGCCATGATATTTCTCCAGTGTACATCGCACATTCGCCAGGCCGAGTCCCTCATGACCTCTGCTGACTCGGTCTTCTCCGGCACTATTTCTTACTGCGCTGTCTTCCCTAATGCTATTCCTTCCGACTTTGTCTTCTTTAATACTATTCCTTCTGACTTTGCCTTGCCCAATGCTATCCCTTCCGACTTGCTCTTCCCCAATACTATGCCTTCGTGTCATATCCTTCCCACTTCTGGAATTTCGTATCTGAATCACCCGGAAATCCTGCACCGTGTCTACCTTAAGCCGGAGAAACGCTCCCTCTCCGGCATTTACCGCAGCCTCCACTGCATTATCGAGAAGATTGGCAAAAATCGTCGTGATATCAATATCCTTGATATCATTAAATAACGCGTCTCCCACCTCCGCCGTAACATTAATTCCCGCCTCGGCGGCAGCGGAAAGCTTTTCATTGAGAATAATATTCAGCATATGATTGGAGCTGTAATACTTTTCCCCCAGCTTGTTAATCAAATGATATAAATCCTGCACATAATGATCCCCGGCTTCCTTATCGTGCTCCTCATAGAGCTGCTCCACAGCCTGCAGATGGTTCTTCATGTCGTGGAAAATCTTCCTCGACTCCCTGTATTTACGTTCCAATTCCTCGTAATAATGAAACTGCGCTTCATTCTGAACCTGAAAAATCTGCATCTCCTGCTTAAGTCTTCCTGCCTGGAACAGATATCCCGACAGATACAGAAAATATACATTCAGCAGCAGAAGTATAATCATGTTCGCAAGTACCAGCCCCACTCCATTGAGCGTTACATAGACAAGCATCAACTCCATAAGAGAATACAAAATAAACAGAGAACAGGTCGGCAGCACCAACAGCGAAAGCGCCTGCCTGAAGTCCAGGAAACTACCCGCCTGATTCTTACGCCATCTCACCATCGCCCACGCAGCAGGCAGCATAATCATGAGCTTAATGATTATGTTGAGATTTCCCATCATCAAATAATTTGAGGATGAAAATCCGGGTGCCAAAAGATTAACAATAAATATGCCAATCTCCATGCACAGAATCAGCACCTCTGAAAAAACCACATCCAATACAATAGGAAGAATTTCTCTGTGAAACATCCACATTCCCATAATCACAGTTAACAGAAGCTGCAGGCAAATCCCACCCCATCCGTTGGGATAAATAATCACAGTTCCATACGCCACAACTATGATCAGGAGGAAGCTTACAATATTTACCGCCTTTCTGTGGTGAACCGTACGGCTGTTATTCTTCATAAAGATATACAAAGAACCATAAATCACACAAATCTCCACCACAGATAAAACCAAATTTATAATCACATGTATCATCCCTGCCTCCTATATCATCGCTGCCAGATATGCGGCAAGCTTTCTGCGAAACTCAGCAGATTTCTTCTGCGACAGCGGTATTGTGCCGCCGTTGGTCAGATAAATATCGTATCCTTTCAGATTTCTCACATGATACAGATTCACCACAAAGCTCTTATGAGGCATGAGAAAGCCATATGCCTCCATACGCTGTGCGGTTTTGTTTATACTGTCCTTAAGCCATACCTTTCCAGCCTTTGTAACCATACATATCCTGCGCCCCTCACACTCAAAATAGAAAATATCTCTTGTGTCAATCTCACGCAGTCCGTATTCTGTCTCGAAACAGACCGTCTGCTCCGGCTCCTCCTGAGAACGGTAAGCCAAGGCTTCTCTTAAGATTTTTTGAATTTTTGCCTTATCCACGGGCTTCACCAGATAGGCAAACGCATGGACAGAAAACGCATAATCCCGGAAATCATCGTAAGCTGTGACATAGATGATTTTCGCCTTCTTATCCTTACGCCGCAGCAGCCTGGCAGTGTCAATGCCGGATATCCCTTTCATATCTATGTCAAGAAAAATAAAATCATAGACTACATCAGAGGAAAGAAGCGCTTCTCCGCTTGCATAGCTGTCCACCTGAAACAGCTTCTCAAAGTCACGAAGATATTCCTCAAGCCGCAGGCGCATAATTTTATCGTCATCACAAATTGCAATTTTCAACATGTCGACTTTTAACTCCTTTGTTTTGACTGACTACAGTATAAATCGTACTGTAATTGTGCGCAATATTTTTTACGCAAGAGACAGAATTTATGGCATAAGGTAGAGTACAGCAAGTAGAATGCAGCCGATAGAATGCAGCAGGTAGAGCGCAACAAGTAGAGTGCAGCCGATAGAATGCAGCGAGTAGAGCGCCACAAGTAGAGTGCAGCCGACAGAATGCAGCAGGTAGTGTGCAGCAGGTAGTGTGCAGCAGCCGACGAAATGTATAGAAAAAAGATTAAGCCTGCGAAGCATTCCGCTGGCTTAATCCTTTTCCTAATATGGCTTATTTCTTATCTTATTTTTTATCTTATTTTCTTATTGTCAATTTTGTAGTCATCAATAGAGGACCTTGTTTGGGATGAGTTGAGATTTCGTGCACCCTTTGATTGATGGACGTTTACGTCCATTTTTGAATAAAAATACCAATCTTTGACCTCAGGTTTTCAGCCCCAGATTTTAATGGTATTCCATCCCTCATTCAGACCTTGAATTGGACCCGGAACGGGCGCCTCTGGTCTCTGGACGTCAAAGTAATCCTTGTCAAAGGTGATCGGGGAGCCATCCGGTGCCTCATACGGAACCTCTGTGATTCTCGGGATATCCAAATCCTCCGTAGCGTACACGCGTGTGGGGACATCCAGCACTCCTTTTTCCAGGTAGAGCTTGAGATATGTCTTGCCGCCCTCTGTAAAAATGCTCACCTGTGGGTCTGTATCACTTACGTAATTGTCCTTCTCCCTATCATACGGCTTCGCACCCTTGAGATAAGCATTTCCATTGATAAATACCGGCTGCATTACCTTAACAAACTGGTCATGATCCCCGTTTCCAAGTGAGGCCACCGTCTCACTGTATTCCTCCAGGGATGCCGGATGGATGTTGTAATCCTTTGTACCATTCTGAGATTGTTCCGTATAGGTAACCGTGCCTCCCAGGAAAATATTCTGCAGGATACGGTCGTCTCCGCAGTATACCAGAGCGACTCCCGCAACCTCGGTGCTGTGTGCGAAATGATACGGTGTAGCCCTGTCTAAAACCTGCTCTCTTCTCATTGTGCCGCAGCAAAGATTGTGGATATAGGCGCCACCCTGAGCGATATTATCAAAGTTATAATCCGAAGCAAATATATTGTTATCTACCATGTATGGACCATGCGTTACCTCAACCATCAGGTCCCTGTCATTGGCATAATACAGGTTTCTGCTCACTCTGGTGCCCTGTGCCTGCCAGTCAAGCCAGGTACCCAGCGTACAGTTGTGGATGTTATTGTTGTGGATCTGAACATCAATGGCAGCATGCAGCTTAATACCTGCAATCTCGTGTCCGAAATACTCATGCTTCACGCCGATATTGTAAATATGGTTGCCGTAAATCTCGCTGTACACACATCCCATGTGGCCTACCACGCCATTCTGTCCACAGTCATAAATTACATTGTTGCGGATAATGTGAGAGCCGATTGTCTCCTTACTCCAGCCAATCTGCCTGCCTAAAAATACTGCTTCCATCTGGTACTGATAGCCTGGCTTACGGTGTGTCAGCGTACAGAGATTATGCCCCGTGGAAGCTTCTTTTCCGATACTGATGCCGCTGCATTTCGCATCATGGATGATGTTATTTTCAATAATCCATCCACGGCTCCAATTCGCCCCCAGAAGTCCCGGCTGGTCTGCCGTTGGCGGTGCCCACTGACATGCAGCCTGAGCCATCTCAAAGCCCCGTACCGTGATATAATTTCTTCCTGTTTTCTCCGGGTAAAAGCAGCATTTACGAACATTGATCTCCACCAGCTCTTCATTGGGATTCTTGCCGTGGAAGTTGGCATATATCTCTGTCTTTTCGTCATCAGACTGCGTATACCACTGGTAAACCGTATCCTCCGGGCAAAGGATTGGCTCTTTATGCTTTGTCCACGGCGGGTTTTCTCCTTCCAGACGCATCACCGGATTTTTGACCTCCTCCAATGTCCTTGCCTCGTAGAAAGATTTTCCGTTCAAATATACATCTCCTGCATGGAGCCAGGGTTCTTCCGGATAAAGGAACCAGTCTCCGCCCAAAGTCTCTTTATAAGGATTGTAATCGCCAAAAAAGCTGTTGGGAAGCACTGTCTTCCACACATCACCTTCCGCCTGCTCCCAGGTCTGGATGCGCTCAGAGCCCTTGATCACAACCTTTTCGCCCTCTGCTGCCTCGTAGATAATACGATTAATGCTGCTGCGGCCGCTGTGCTCCGGCTTCACCCACTCACGGTATTCTCCCTCATGAACGATAACCTTGTCGCCCGCCTGTGCTGTCTTTGCAGCCTTGGAAATTGTACGGAACGGCTGCTCCTTTGTTCCTGCTGCCAGATCGCAGCCCTGCAATGAAACATGAAACTCTCTCATAATGATTCTCTCCTTAATTTGATTTCTTAGCGCTCTCTCTGTATTCCAGAGGTGATTGCCTTGTATATTTTTTAAACGCAAGTGAAAAATAATTCACGTCCTTGTATCCGCATAAATCTGCTATTTTACCAATTTTCATATTGGTACTCAGAAGCAGGGACTGTGCCTTTTCCATGCGTTTTCTAACAATATAATTGTTACAGCCCTCCCCGATATTCTTTTTAAACAGCTTAGAAAAATAGCTGGGAGTCACATAAAACTGACGGGCAAGCTGGGTTACGGAAATCTCCTCCTCCAGGTGCTCCTTAATATAGGTTTTGGCCTGTATGATGACCTCATGGACCTTCTCTTCTCCCGGACTCAAAAGCCTTGCGACAAACTGCAGGGTAATGGGGCCCACGTCTTCCTTACTGCATCCCTGCAATGCTTTCAGAAACTCATTAAGACGATTGTCCGGGCTCTCGTTTGTCTCCATCAGATAAGAAAAATAGATGCTGGAGGCCATCTCAAAACAGGTCCTCTTCATCAGAGAATGGGACAGATTATAGGATTGGATTGCCTGACAAAACGCCTGCATTGCTCTTTCTGCCTTATCAAAATCCCCGATATTTGTCTCAATATTTTTCTTTAATTCCCGGAAAATATCGTAAAATAATCGAAGGCGGAGCTCGGATTTCTGTGTCTGTCGGATTTTCCCCTCCTCCGGAGGTTCCTTAAGAAGAAGGTTTGCGTCATTATATGAGATATAGAGCTGCTTGAGCCCCTCCACCTCATTGCCCAGAAGCACCTGCTGCCGGATGGCGTACTCTTCCTTAAGATAAGCACTCAACGTCTCTACCTGCTCCACACTCTCCTCAAATTCATCCCCGTTGAAGAGCACCAGCACAATATTTTTCTTCTCATCCTCAAAGGTAATGCCCTCTCTGTTGTAGTCAAACATCTCAATACAGGCATTTTTAATCGAAAGATTCAGAAGCTCATAGTGCTGGCTCCAGCTCTCTGAATCATACACGATAGGCGCTATGATTGCTGCCTGGAGAGGCTGATTTTCCGTAATCTTATATTCCTCCAGAATCCATTGAAGCTTGTCATTTTCACACCTTCCAGAAAGAAGATTCTGCATGGCATGCTCGATTTTCATCTGCTCCACCGTACCCTCTGCCCTGCTTAAAATCCTCTTTTTGCGGATACTTACCTCCCGCTTCTGGATGGCCTCCACCTGTCTGCGCACGGTCTGCTCAAGCTCCACTTCATCCACCGGCTTTAGCAGGTAATCGTGCACATCCATCTTGCAGCACTTCTGCACATACTCGAAATTACTGTATCCGGTAAGCACGATAATTCTCATGCCCGGATTCGTTTCGTTAATCTTTTCCACAAGGGAAAGCCCGTCCATCTCTGCCATCTGGATATCTGTGATCATGATATCAATGGCGTGGGCATCCATAATCTCCAATGCCTCCAGGCCGGATTCCGCGGTAAAAACCTCTCCAATCCCCATCTGTTCCCAGGGAAGTATCTTGGCAATTCCGTTCCTGATGATCTTCTCATCGTCCACTATAATAATCCGATACATAACGCACCTAGTCCTCTCCATCCTCACTGTTGCAAAGACGCGGCAGGGAAATTTCCACCCGAACACCGCAGTCCGGATTCAAGAAATAATGTAAACCGTATTCTTTTCCAAATAGAATTTCTATCCTTTTATGTACATTACGCACCCCGTATCCTTTATCAGAATTCAACTGTGATATGGTGCGGTTAAGCTCCTCACACTGTTCCTGCGTCATGCCGACTCCTGTGTCAGAAACACTTACCACACAGCGCTCCTCTTCCTCCCAGGCATCAATGCGGATTGTTCCCTTTTTACCTGCCTTCACCTTCAGCCCGTGATAGATGGCGTTCTCTACAAGAGGCTGCAGCGTCATCTTCGGGATGAGCACACCCTCCAGCCTTTTTTCCACATGAATGTCCTCTGTCACAATGTCGTCATAGCGCATATTCTGGATGATGAGATAATTGCGTATATGAGCAAGCTCCTGGCCCAGGGTAATGATATCCTGGCCGTGGCTCAGACACAAACGGTAATAATTCGCCAGAGCCTTCACCATACGAGAGACCTCCTGATTCCCCTCAGAAAGCGCCTGCCAGTGGATACATTCCAATGTATTGTAGAGAAAATGTGGCTTAATCTGGCTCTGCAGAGCATTCAACTTGGACTGCTCCAGCTCATGCTGCTCGTTCAGTACCTCCTCCATCAGCGTATGAATATGGCTCGCCATAGAGTTAAATCCCCTTGCAAGATTCTGGAAGTCCTCCCCCGAGTATTCTTCCTTCATTCTTGTATCCAGATTTCCTGCGGAAACCTCCTTCATGCGGACCACGATTTCCTGCATGGGACGATACATGCGCCGGCAGATCACACGTATCACAATCACACCGCAGATGCACAAAGCCGCAATCATTCCCACCAGGAAAAGGACTGTATTTTTTGTATCCTGATACAGAATATCCGTCTTAATGGCACTCACTGTATACCAGTCCCACTCCGACATTTTCTGATACATGAACAGCTCTCCATCCTTTTCAAGCGTGCCTCTTTTTTCCTTAAATTCCAACTCCAGTGTCTCCGCCCCATCTCCATTTCCCAGAGTATTAGATACCAGACTTCTGCCTGTGGAATCCGAAAGATAGACGTTCATAGGAAGGGAATCCTCTGTTGTCTGGAGATAATTTCTTAGCACCTTTTCTCCCATTCCCACCACAAGAACAGCCACGGGATGATCAGGGCGGATATCATACTTTTTGTTTATGGGGAGGTAGAAATTCAGTACTTTTTCCTCCGGATAAAACACCTTCTGCATTGTATTATAGCGGATATTTTTCTCGATTTTCTGGGTTGAGTTGCCATAGTTTTCAACAATTTTCTCTTTAAAATCAGGTTTTGTCCACACCTCACCTGAATATAAAACCGTCTTTTTGCCCTCTGCGATGATGGCTGCGTAGTCTACCAGAGGGTTGCCTGTTGTAAGATTATTGAGAGTCTGGTACGCGCTGTTTATATTAAAAAGGCTGTTTTCCTGGGACTGCTCCTCATAGGTGACATAATCCTTCACGTAGTCGCTGAAGGCGATAGTTTCCATATCGCTTGCAATGTTTTTAAACTCTGTCTCTAAAATCTGATTGATCGTGGCAAGCTGTGCCTGGGCAAATCGGCCGGATTTATCCCGCAGGGAGCGGATGGCTGACTGCGAGGTCACGAATAAGATTGTCATGTTTGATACAATCAGAAGCAGGGTGAGGATTACGGCAAATTTTTTGTCGAAATTCCATTTGCGGATGGATGCGCGGAGTTTTTCGGTTTTGTTTTCCATGGGGTGCGGTACTCCAATCTGTGGTGGTTGTAGGAGACGGTTTATGCTGCTACGGTGGGTATTATCTCTTACTTTTTTATGTTATCGGAAAGGATTTATAATCTTTCCATATTATAACACAATATGCAGAAGAAATCTCTTCCAATAGTAAGAAGGGGGGACCCCGGAAAGTTATTGAACGGTGAGGAGGAGGCGCTTGGGGGCCGGGAGGCATTAGGCACGTCAGGCTGATGCTCGCTTCCCTTCAACTAATTGCCAACTGCGACTAAGCCGCTCACGAAGAGCGTTCGCGGCTAAGTCTTAGTAGGCAATGGATTTTCAGGCGCGCTTCCGCAAATCAGCCTGACCGTGCCTAATGCCTCCCGGCCCCCAAGCGCCTCCTCCTCACCTTCCTCTACGTTTCCACCCCTTCGAAACGGCTGTCGTTTTCACCGGATGGATTATTCCTTCGGTTGGTGGCTCTGGGTTGCTTTACGCCTTGGTTTTCCCGTAAAAATTGTGTGATTGGGTAAGCACTATGTATTGCAATATACTGAAGTCCATGCCAATCTGTCTTTGTAGACATTTAGTGTAGTCGATTTCAAATAACTTTCTGCTTCACTTGCCTATTTTCCTGATAGCACATATCAAAAATCCTCAGCGTAGCCTGCTACGCAGTAAAATTGTTGCTTTGTATAAATCTCCAGCTTTCTTGGCAGTCAAATACCTTACAGCGGGCAGTCATGGCTGCAAATTTGCGATACAGCAGAACTGTAAAACACCTACTCTCCGCAGGAGTCAGCTTCCTGTGAAAGCCACAGCCGTTATAAAGGGGAGAAAATGTAGTGGAAGGTGAAGGGAAGGAAATTCGGGGCGGGGCGCTGGCTCTGTATTGTCAGGCATTTTGCGGAAGCGCGCCTGAAAATCCAGCGCCTACGGAGACTTAGACGCGAACGCTCTTCGTGAGCGTCTTAGTCGCAGTTGGCGATTAGTTGAAGGGAAGCGAGCAATGCCTGACAAGACAGAACCACGCCCCGCCCCGAATTTCCTTCCCTTCACCGTTCGACACCTTTCCGGGGACCCCTTTATTATCCCTTCACAGCTCCTGCCATCATACCTTTGATCAGTTTATCCTGACCGAAAATAAACGCAATAATCATCGGCAGTACAGACACCACCAGCACCGTCATGATCATAGGTACATTCATAGCATACTGGCCCTGGTATTCCCAGATTGCCAGCGGCAGCGTCCTGTTCTCGGCTCTCTGTGTCAGGGTGAGGGCAAAGCTGAATTCGTTCCACATGTTTACGCTGTTATAAATAGCCAGGGTCGCAAGGCCCGGTTTTACCAGTGGGAACATGATGGACCAGAAAATTCTGTATTTGCCGCAGCCGTCGATTTCTGCCGCTTCCTCAAGCTCTTTGGGGATTCCCTGCATGAACGTCACGAGGATGAAGACTGAGATTGGCAGGTTAAATGCAATGTACGGTCCGATCAGCGCCCAGATGGAATCATATAAATGGATTTTTACCATCATAAGAAAGATCGGAAGCAGGGTCACATGAATGGGCACGGACATACACGCTACGATAAGGCTGTAAATCGGCTTGTTCATGCGGAATTTGAATCTGGACAGGGGGTATGCAGCGCAGGCGCTTACAAACAGAAGCACTGTGAGGGAAATCACAAGGACCACAACGCTGTTTTTCAGGTAGTTCCAGATATTTCCCTGGAATACTTCTATGTAGTTATCCAGATATAACTGCTGGGGCATTTTGAAAACGCCGCCCATCAGCATTTCAAACTGTTCCTTGAAGGTGCCCATTACCATAAAGAAAAAGGGCAGAAATGCAATGACACACCATAGAAGGACCAGTGCTGCGACGATGATTTTTCCTGCTATTTTTTTTGCTTTTGATTCTTCACGCATCATCACACCTCCTCTTTTCCGTTGATCAGCTTCATCGTTACCAGAGAGATAACGGTAATCACGATAAACATACCGGAAGCAATGGCCGATGCATAGCCCATCCTGTAGGATTCAAAGGCGTTGCTGTACATATAGGTAGCCATCAATTCCGAGGCGTCTCCCGGCCCGCCTCCTGTCATGACGTAAATCAGGTCGAAGTATTTCAGGGAACCTACCATGGATAGGATGATCGCGCTCTTGATGGAAGGCTTCATCATAGGCAGGGCTACTCTCCAGAAATACTGGCCTCTGGTAGCGCCGTCAATGATCGCTGCTTCGTACACATCCGCGGGCAGACTGCTGTACGCTGCCATGAAATATACCATATAGAACGGGATGAACTGCCAGCAGATAACCACTGTGATGGTCAGAAGCGCGGTCTTGGGATTTCCTAAGAGGTCAATGTTTTTGCCGCCCAACATCCGGGATATGGTGGATACAAGGCCTGTATTGGTGTCAAGGGCATATTTGAATAAGTAGCCAATGGCAACCGAGGACATCAGCATGGGCAGGAACCACAGCACTTTGAAGATTGTGCCTTTTTTTCCAACTCTGTCGAGGAAGGTGGCAATTGCCATGCCGATTGGCATCTGGATCACAATGGAAAGCACCATGACAATAATGTTGTTGCGAAAGGCTTTCCAGAATGTATCGTCGGAAATCAGTTCCTTCCAGTTGTTCATAGCGATGAATTTTTTCCCTGCCGTGATACCGTTCCAGTCAAAAAGGCTGGTGCGGAAGGAATCTACGATGGGATAGATGATAAAAACTGCAATGATAAGCAGTGCGGGAATGAGAAAAACGGCTGAAACCTTTCGGACCTCCCGCTCCCGCTTTCTGGCAAGCAAGCTTGTTGTCTGCACAAGAATACCTCCTTTTTGGGCAAAAAAAGCCACCGCACAATCGGTTGTGCTGTTTGTGCAGTGGCTTTGTCTATTTTAACTCTTATTTTGCAAGATAATCCTGCATGGCTTTCTGCATTTCTTTGTTTGCCTCTTCCGGTGTCTTGAGGTTTCCGAAGATTTCCTGGGAAGTAGATTTATGTACTTCTGCTACCTCGGACGGAAGGTACTGGTCATACCAAAGCTGGATGCCGGTTGCCGCATTTACAGTGTCAAGGATTTCCTGGGTCAGCTCATCCTCTGCCTCGTAGTTTTTCAGTGGAACGATTTTGCCGAAGCTCTTGCGCTCTTTCTGTGCTTCCTCGTCAAGTAAGCTCTGAATCAGCTTGAATGCGCCTTCTTTGTCCTCGCAGTTTTCGGAGATGGAGTACAGGTTGTCGCCTACGGTTCCTACACACAGACTCTGGTCTGCATCGGAGCCTTCCAGTTCCGGGAAGGGGAAGAAGCCGACTTTTTCAATAAAGTCCGGATTTTCGCCGATAACGGTTCCCGGGAACCAGGAGCCCATCAGGTCCATTGCTGCCTGGCCTGTGTAGAATAACTGTCTTGCCTGGCCGCTGTCGTCGTCCATTCCGTTGTAGCCTTCGTTGAAGTATCCTTTGTCAACCCATTCCTGGATTTTTTCGCCTGCGTAGGTGAAGGCTTCATCTTCAAAGCTTCCGGTTCCTGCTGCCGCATTTTTGAATGGCTCAAGGCCGCCTTTTCTGGTTGCAAAATACTGATAGTACATGGAGCCTGTCCATTTTGTAGCGTTTGCCAGAGCAAAAGGTGCAACGCCTTCTTCCACCAGCTTGTCGCAGAGCGCTTCCAGCTCGGCTAAGGTCTTTGGTTCTTCAAGGCCGTATTTTTCGAATACATCTTTGTTGTAGAAAATTCCTGCTACGGAAATGTTCTCTACCGGTACTGCGTAAATCTTGTCATTGTAGGTACACTGCTCGATACCTGCATCTACGAACTGATCCTTGTAATTGTCTTTTTCCATGAACTCGGTTAAGTCTGCGCACTGTCCGGCTTCCACATAGTCGATCATGGAGGAGCCGCCCCAGTGGATGTAGATATCCGGTGTCTCTCCTGCGCTCATGGCCATGGAGAGTTTCTGCTTGTAGGAGTCGTTCTGCATCTGGATTACTTCTACCTCATACTCCGGGTTTTGCTCCATGAAACGCTGTGCGCTGTTTTCCAGGCAGCTTGCCATGGTTCCGGTCTGGATGTGCCATAAGGTGAGTTTTGTTTTTTCGTCCTTTGCATATACCGGTACGGATAATGCCATGGTTCCTGCGAGCACAACTGCCAATGCCTTTAAAAGCTTTCTTTTCATTTTGTTGAACCTCCTTCGTTCGTCTCTTGATTTGATAGGTTTATCTTAACACCGGGGAGGAAACGTTCCTATATAATTTTTTGTACTTCCTATTGAATATTTTGCTCAAATGAACAAGAGAGTTTAACAACTCAACTGCCCCTTTATGATAATATGAATGTCAATAGGATTATAAATAATCTGCTCTAAACATTGAAATCGATAGATAACAGAAAATGCCGGGATATAGCAAATTGTATTGTATATTTTTTATAATCCGCATTTATATTTTTATGAGATAGTTACAAATGAATTACAATTTCCAGAAAATATTTTTACAAAAGTCAGAAATCAATATACTATATGCATATAAATATTATGTTACTAAATAACACTAAAACGATCATCATGGTTCATGTTATAAAATTCCAGCTATAAATATACAAGGTAAGTCAACTATACGATTTTTAATAATAGTGGTTTCACTATGGGGGTATTAGTTCTCACGGTGATTTTAATGCGGACGGTTTTAGAATTTGCAAAAACGCCGGGAACAACTCCGGTATTGGAAATTTGTTCACTTCCTATGGCAATGTCCGGGTTTACAATATTTTCAGCAGCATTTCCTTCCTGGGCTTTTGCGAATCAGTATTATAAGGAGACTAAGAATCACTACGATTATTTTATTGCAAGCCGCATGTCATGGAGAAGATATGGCATCATGCGTATTCTTTCCGTAGGAATATCTGGCGGTTTAATTATAGCCATACCCTTGGCAATTGTTTTTTCTTATTGCTATCTGATAGGAAGCCGGGAACTGGGTTACATTTTTGAGGGAATGAGAGTAAGAATAGTAATAGAGACTTTTGGGGTTCCTGCGGTGCTTTGCATTAAGGTGTGTTTAGGCTTTCTGTTTGGTAGTTTCTGGGCATTAGTTGGTTTCTTAGCTTCTTTCCTGTTAAAAAACAAATATGCCCCTTTCCTGTTACCATTTGTTTTAAGCCAGTTTTTTTGGATTATCTTCCAAAATCACCCTGCACTAAATCCTAATTTTTATCCATTCTATATTATTTTTATTGTGATTGCCATTGTTTCTTATTGGCGATCAGGGAGAATGGATTACCATATCATGGATAAAGATATTTGAACACTCACAAGAGAGAGGGATTAAAATGGACAAACTGATATTTTCCCATGTATATAAAAGCTTTCGAAATAGGATAATTTTAGAAGATGTATGTATAGAACTTAAGCGTGGAATGATATACGGATTTATTGGCCCAAATGGTTCGGGCAAAACCGTTATTCTCAAAATGGCAGCAGGACTTCTTCGCCCTACGAAAGGTAATATTTATTTAGATTCCAGAACGCTTGGAAAGGATATAGATTTTCCTCCAAGTATGGGGATTTTGATAGAAAATCCGGGTTTTCTTGCCCACTATTCAGGTTTACAGAACCTTCTTTATCTCACAAAAATAAAGGGATTGATAGGGAGATCAGAGGTAGAGGCAGCAATGGAAAAAGCAGGCATTCTTGATGCTGCCTCCCAAAAGACAGGACAATACTCACTAGGAATGAAACAGCGCCTTGGAATTGCACAGGTTATTATGGAGGACCCGGAATTAATGATTCTGGATGAGCCAATGAATGGGCTGGATCAAAAGGGTATTGCCGAAATCCGTGCCCTCCTGCTTGAACAAAAACGCCAGGGAAAAATGATATTACTTGCCAGTCATACACGCGAAGATATAACGTACTTATGTGACCAGATTTACTTTATTCAGGATAGAAAAGTACAGAGTATTCCTAAAGTAAGTCCAATCACAGCACCTCATTGAGCAGAGATAATCCGTACTCGGCAAGGCTATGGTCCTCCTCGCCTGTGCCGCCGCTGATTCCAAGGCCGCCGATAATGGTTTCGCCCACCTTAATGGGCACGCCGCCGCCGAAGATAACGATTTTTCCGCCGTCCATCTTGTCAACGCCGTAGAAGGTTCCGCCGGGCTGGGCGAGAGCGGAAAGCTCCATGGTTGACATTTTCACTGCAACGGAGGTATAGGCTTTTTTCATTGCCACGTCGAAGCTTACCAGAAAAGCGCCGTCCATAACATGCACGGCAATGGGGTTTCCGTCCGGGCCGCAGACAGCGATTACTGCTTTTTTGCCGCGGCGGGCAGCCTCCTGCTCAATCTTCTCAATGAGACGCTTGGCCGAATCAAGAGTGATTTTCCCCTGGATACCCATACGCTTTAACACTTCCTGAATGACAGTCTCGCTCACTGCCCCGTTTTGGTTCTCTGTCATATCTGCCCCGCTCCCTGAACTGACCTGTAGTATTCTAGAATTGGCTGCCGCTCCTGAACCTGATGCCGACATAGCAGCGTTGTTTACAGCAACTGCTGCCTGACCAAATCCTACTGTCTGCCCCTGTCCTGATTTCTTAGAATTTCCCCTGGCATCCATATACCTTGCAAGCACATAAAGGTAATCCGCCAGGCGGTTCATGTATTTCTTGGTTCCGGTGTCCGCGCCGAATTTCACGCTCACAGATGCCAGAGCGCGCTCTGCCCTGCGGGCCACAGTGCGGGCCACGTCGATTTCGGCGGAAAGGCGGCAGCTTCCCGGAAGTATGAACTTTTTCGGACGCTCAAACATTGCCTCCATGCGGTCGATTTCAGCCTCCAGAAGCTCTGTCTTATCGTCATTTATTTTGTATTCTCTGTTATAAGGGTCTGCCACTCCTGCCATCACCGTGATCAACGTTCCCTGGATTCCTTCCAGGGTGCGGATGGTATCCCCGTCGTCCAGCATTGTCTTTACCAGGCCGAGGTGACTGGTCAGCTCGTCTATGGTACCCACAAGCTGGATACGGTCATCCGACTTGGAGACATTTTTTGTACGGATCAGGTCAGTGGTGCCTTTATCTCCGTTTTTTGTGTATATATTCATAACGGTTCCCCCTGGGTATCAATACACCGGTTTAAATGGCATTTTTTTAATGGCTCTTGCACTGTTTGCCCCAAGATTCCGGCATTGCCAAAACTTAGGGGCATTTAATTCAAAAACATTTTTCCCTTTTGGAAGGCGCTGCATCTGCATGGCAAGGCGTGTGCCGTGGATTCCCACACCCGAACCGAGCATGGACTCCCGCGCTGCGTCATAGGCCAGGGTGTCAAGCTCTCCCTCGTGGGAAAGCACCTGATAAAGCACACCCTCTTCTTCAATACCTGCGCATACCTCCCGCAGCAAATCTTCATCTGCCTCGCGGCAGTATATTATAATAGAAGGTTTATTTACAACCATATTACCTCCAGTGCCGCATTAACTGCTGCTACATTCTGGTATGGGCTCTGCCGGTTCCTCCAGAACCGCACATGATAACTTACAGCGGCTGCGTTACACCTCAGCCTATGCATTACCTCGTGCACCTCAGTTTCCAAGATACGACAACAGCAATCCCGTGGCAACCGCGTTTCTCGGTCCTTCCGCGCCCCGGATATTTCCGCGTCCGCACACAATGCGGTATTCGGAAAGTGCCTCCATGAGCATCTCGGGAATTTCGAAGTCCTCGGCTGAACCGCCCACCAGAACCACATTCGGAATTTTTCTCAGGTCGTTGTCCGGTGCTACTGTCTTAAGCGCGCGGATGGCGTTGCGTACGAACACTTTTTTCTTAGCATCGCGGCGCACCTCCAAAATGCGCTCCATGGGGATATCCTCCTCCACCTTGAGCATTTCTCCCGGCGCGAGCAGCACTACGTGGCCGTAGTATCTGGGATCTATGGACTCCTCGAAGAACTGCATGGAGCCGTTTTCCAGTCTCATATGGAAAAGGCTCTCCACCTTGCCTAAGGGATATTTCTTAATCTGTTCTGCAGTCACCCGGCTGTGAAGGCCGAGCTCTGTCTGGATCAGCATGGATACAAGCTCTCCTGCTCCTGCCTGGTGCGTGGCCGCCACCCTGCCGTCAGGATTCAGAAGCGCCGCGTCCGTGGAACCGCCGCCCATGTCCAGGATAGCAAGCGGAAGCTTGGTTCCCGGAGTGGTCATGGCGCCCAGAGAGGCCATCACAGCCTCCACGCCAGCCACCACTGCCCGCACATGAAGCTCCTGCTCCAGTTTTTCCGCAATCTGCTGCATGGGGAGATGCTGGGTCTTTACCATGGCGGCAATGCCTACAGCCTTTTCCATGCAGGTTTCCCCTGCCAGGGAACCGGATATCTCCACCGGAGCCAGGGTGTCCACCGCCAGAATATCCGTAATGCGGATGTCGCTGCCGTGGCTCTTAGCTACATCGGCCATGCTGGTCTTGATGCGGGTAAGCATGTTGCCCACATTGGTGTCCGGCTGTCCGTCAATGTCGCGGATTTCTCCGGCGTTTGCCAGAGTGTCCATGATCTCGTCTGCTCCGGCGTCTATATTGATGTGTAAATCCCTGCTGCCATGGAAGGTGATCTCCCCGGCAGGCAGGACGTTTTCTCTGATATTTCCGTGAGGTGTGCGGATTACCACTGCGCTGCGCTTGCCCACAAGGCTTTTGGCAATGGGTGTCACTGCCTTTGTCTCGTCGGCGTTCAGCTTCAGAAGTGTGGCGATTCCGTAGGGGTTGGACAGCATACGGATGCTTGTGCCCGGCAACGCCACCTCGATGGCCGCGGGCTTTCCTTCCGGAATTTTGCTGATATGGCGCACCTCATCCACAATGGGCATCTTCTTATTCAGACGGTTTTCCACAAGGACAGCTTCGTCCGCCTGGAGGATCAGGCCCCGCACATCCAGTTCAGGGATATGCTGGTTCAGCCTTGCTGCAATCTCCTCGTAGGAAAACTTGTTGGATGCAGCCACAAGGTAAGGTACGCCGGACTTGCCTTTCCAGATGTTTTCCAGGAAAAGAAGCTCGCCTACCGCCTCCCCGGCTCCGGCCGGAGTGGATGGGTTGTGTCCGATCATGGAGGATTCCGTGATGATGGTTTCCGTGATGGTCTCCATCGCCGTGTCACCGATTACCGGGGCCGCCTCGTTCAGGCGCACCAAATCAAGGGCGCTTATGGGCTGCCGGATTTTATCCATGGCCTCGAAAAGCGCCGCCTTGACCCCCAGCACATTGGGAAGTGTTCCCTTTGTGCCCGTGGTCATCCGGGAGGCACTGGAGAGAAAGCGGAAAGCCCCGTCATCTCCCACCGCGCCGATACATACTTCGGTTGTGGAATTTCCTATATCAACACCAGCAATCAGTTTCAAAGAAGGATTCCCCTTTTTTCGTATATTTCAGCAGCTTCCAGCACCAGCTTCGCGCAATGCGGAGCCTGGTACTTCTCCAAAAGCTCCTTTGCCATAAGCACAAGCTCGTGCTTGGTGGAGCGGTTGGGGCGAAGCTTATTGTACATGTTCAGTATCACATCGTCAGGCACATTCACCAGCTCGGCGGCCCGCTCGAAGTTGGCCTCCATCTGGGGATTGTCGGCGGCTGCGGCCACCTGTCCCTGACGTCTCAGCATTTCTGAGGAAATCTTGATATCTTCCGCAGTCACGTTGCCGCGCTTCACCTCGTCAAGGGTAATCTGGGAAAGCTGTTTCCCTGTCTTGGAGGTGATGGTTTCGGCCTCGTTCTGCCCTAAAGGATAGTTACTCATTTTGCACCCTCCCATACAATCATGCCCTTGTCCGGGTCAAGCTGCTCCGTCTCAATGATATGCATCAGTGCTGCTTTCACCTGGAACTTGGCGCGGACCATGGGATCGTTGGTACACTCAATGGGCGTAACCTTCTCACCCTTTACATATTTGGCGGCATTTCTGCCAATCTTGCGGTAGGTTTCCAGATCCATCAGCGGCGCCTGGGGGAAAAGCTCCAGGTTCGTGAGGGGATAAAGGTCTTTCTGGTGGATGACCGTCGTTCCCTTTGACTGGATGCCGATACCGATGCCGGAGCCCGAAAGCCTGGCTGCCTGAAGGCCCATGAAGGCCACATCAGAGGTGTCAAGCACCTTTACCACTCTGGATACCATGCCTTCCTCCTCAATTCCGGCTTTCACATTGCGGAGCACCTCATTAAGAGGCAGACCGCAGATGGTGGAATTGATTTCTGTCTGGAAAGCGGCCCCCACGCCGATGACTACTTCCTTGGGGTTGGTGCCCTGCAATGCTTTCACAGCACCGTCATAGGAACGCTTCGGGCGCATCCTTGTCTTGCCCGCAAGGCTCTGAGTGCCTGCCTGGGTACCTGTCTGACTGCCTGTACCTGTCCACGCACCTGCGGCGCTCCTGGTGTCTACAGCACTCCCGGCATTCACAGCATTGAGTGCGTTCTGTATCTCCTGCGGCTGTATATTGCCGTTGTGAAGCTGCTCCACAACCGCCTGGGTGATAGCACGAATCAATTGTTCATTTATCTCCATGGCACAGCCTCCTAAAATTCATTTACGTTGATTCTGTGAGGGATTGCTTTAATCTCCTCCCAGCGTTTGCCTGTTACACGGTAGCCGGTTCCCGGACCCATATAATCATTGGGGGTATTCACGCCGGACATTACCTGGAAATGCTCGTCCAGGATAGCCGCGGTGTGCATATAGTCGCCAATGACGCGCTGCTTGAGCATATTGAGAATGCTCTCTGCAAGGTCGGTAAAGCCGCTTTCCGCCAAAGCCTTCACCACGTCGATTCCGGTGATGCCGCGTTTCATTAAATCGTCCGCTGCCATCAGATCGGAAGCCACATCTCTCTTGAGTGTGTCCTTGCTTCCGTGGGCGTAGGCTACTGCCTCCACCTGCTCATCCGTCACCTCGGTAAGGCCCAGATATTTAAACACTGCCTGCACGGCACGTCCTGCCTCACGGCGCACACGGAGCACTTCCTCCTCCGTCACCGGGCGCAGTCCGCCGTCCACCTGCATGTCTCTCTGTAATACATTATAATCGTCGAAATCCTCCGCATCGAAGTTGGAGCCTGCGAACATGTTGTCGTAGTTGGGTTCCGCCGCATAGCCGGAGAAAATAAAGTCTGTGCCCGGCATAAACTGGAGCATGGTCCTGGCTGTCCTTCTCATGTCGGAATTGGAAAAACTCTGGTCATTGGAGGATGCACACTCAAGTCCCAGAAGCGCTGCCACAAGGTTTTCCCCCATCACCTCTCGGATGCCTGAGGGCACACTTGCCGCCACGCCGATACAGCTCACGGAACCGTTCTGGATTCCCTGGGAGCCTGCGCCCTTGGTCACATAGAGACACCTGCATTCCAGATAAAGCATGGATTTGCGCTCGCTGCTTCCCATGAGCACCTCGGAGCCTGAGCCTGAGGTGAAACGGACCTTCAGTCCTCTGGAAGCATAAGCAGAATTCAAAAATGCCTTGGAGTACGGGGTGTCGTCTCCGTCGATAAACACCTTCTCTGTGCCATACACAGAAAGCGTCTCCGCATAGGTGGTAAGCCCGCGGATGCCAAGCTCAAGCTCAGTCGCCTCCTCAACGGCACACTGGGTAAGCACACCCTTGCGTCCCACCTGGGAACCAATCAGAAGGGCGATGGCGTTAAAGGGTGCATATCTTGCCACACCTGTGGTCGTCTCCTCCTCACTGAATCCGCGGAGCGCTCCTTCCGCAGCGTCGGCTGCAATCTGTACCGGATCATCCTTAAGATTGGTGATGTGTGCCTGGTTTCCCGGCACCTTTCTGGCACGCATTTTCTGCATGCCCATCATCATCTCTACCACATTCAGGTGATTGATGACCTCTGCCATCTTCGCCGGGGTGATGCCGGAAATGATTTCCAGAATCTCCTTTCTGGGAGTCTGGATATCCACGATTTTTCTCGCAATCTCCAGAGACGGCATTGCCATGGAGGCCTCCGTCCTGTCAATGCGGATGGCATAGCCTGCAATAAACTGGTCCATGAAATCAAAGTCTGCTCTCTGCTTTCCGTCCAGCTCTGTGATAATTCCATTTTCTACTTTCACAGAGGGTTTCGGGTCATAAGGGCTTTTCATAGCGACAAAGCCCATCTCCGGCCATTCGTCGATGAAACCGTCCTTATTTACCGCCCTCTGGTCCAAAGTCTCAATTCTCTTTGATCTTCTCATAGTTTGGTTCTCCGCCTTTTCAGAAAAGACCCGGCGAAGCTGCCAGGTCTTTTCGGACTCTAGTTCCACCCGGCGTAAATACACCATGCATTTACGCCGGAGGACTTTAGAATGACCACAGTTTCGTATATATCTTAACGATATCTTCTTTTGTGGGAACTCTCGGGTTGTTGGCCGTGCAGGTATCCGCAAGGGCCGCGTCCGCCATCTTGTCTACCGCCGCAAAATATGCGTCCGGGGTGATGGTTCCAAGCTCCTGTATGGTCAATGGAATATTCATCTCCTTCTGCATGAACTGAATCCAGTTCACCAGGGAGCGTACACTCATTACTTTATTGTAATTACTAAGGCCCAGAACATGGGCAATGTTGGAATATCTTTTCACAGCGGGCAGATATTCCTTCTGGCTCTTGCTGTGCTTATTGATGTTGGCATTAAATTCCACAATGTGCGGCAATAGCATTGCGTTCGCACGTCCGTGAGGAATGTGGAAAATCGCGCCGAGCTGGTGCGCCATACTGTGTGTGATTCCAAGACCTGCCGTATTAAAGGAAAGTCCGGCCAGACAGGAAGCCACATGCATCTTCTGGCGGGCATGCATATCATTTCCGTCCAGATAAGCGCGCAGCAGAAATACGCCGCAGATTTCAATGGATTTCTCCGCCAGGGCAGAGGAAAACTCATTATGCTCCGTACTCACATAGGATTCCAGGGCATGGGTAAATACGTCCATTCCTGTGTCTGCTGTGATTGCCGGAGGCACACTTTTCACCAGCTCCGCGTCGAGGATTGCCTCGTCTGCTGTCAGGCTGTCGGCTACCAGGGGATATTTCACCTGTGCCGCTGTGTCGTTCACAACCGCGAAGGAGGTCACCTCAGAGCCTGTGCCGCTGGTGGTCGGGATGGCGATGAGGCCAACCTTACCGTAATTATTTATTTTCAGTGCGAATTCACGGATTGCTTTGGAAGAATCGATGGCAGAGCCGCCGCCCACTGCCACAATGGCCTCAGGCTGGTACTCAAGAAACTTCTTCACGCCTCCGGCAATCTTATCTACCGGGGCGTCCGGAACTACGTCATGAAAAATATCGTATGCAATCCCTGCGCTCTGTAGCGGCGCAGTGATCAGATCTATCATTTTACTCTGGACAACAAAAGGGTCTGTGATCACAAGAACTCTTTTATACGGAATTTGTTTCAGTCTGTCCAGCGCGTTATCGCCAAAATGGATGACGGTTCTCATTTCAAAGGTATTCATATAGGATGCTCCTTCTTCGCTGCTGTCAGGCAGGATATCTGCATTCGATCCCCAAATCCTCAAAATGGCGCAGCCATTTCTCAGAGGGCCTCCTGTCTGTCACAACTACGTCAACCTCCCGCAGATTTCCGGCAACGGAAAACGCGGTCTGGTCAAATTTCGTACTGTCAATAACCAGAATCTTCTTTCTTCCTGAGGCCATCATGGCTTTCTTCGTAGAGCCAAAGGGCTCCTGGGATTCCATAATCCCCCAGTCCTTATCCAGAGCCTTGCAGGAAAAGATTACCTTGTCCACAAAATAGGAACGGATCGCTTCCTCTGTCCTGGAGCCGAGGAAGGCCAGATATCCCTCCTTCATGGCGCCTCCGGTGGAAATGATATTCCAGCCGGACACATCGGACAATTCCAGGAGAATCTCCATGGAATTGGTGATGACGGTAAGACGTTCCTTGTCCTTGAGCGCTTTGGCAACAAACACGGCCGTGGTGCTCGCGTCAAGAAAAATATGATCTCCGTCATGTACCAGTGAGGCCGTAATCTCAGCCATCTTCTGCTTTCCGGTTACATTCTGGTTTTTGCGGATGTTAAAGGGCAAATCAATACTCACGTCCTCATTGATCACCGCGCCGCCGTAGCTCTTGATTGCCAGTCCTTCTTTTTCCAGTTTATCCAGGTCACGGCGGATGGTCTCTTCAGAGACATTATAAAGCTGGCTGAGCTCGCTTACCACAACCCGCTTCTCTGCCTGTAATTTTCCGAGAATCAAGTTTCTTCTCTCCAGTGCAAGCATATATCTGCCTCCTTTGCTGAGGATGATGTTTTTCAGCCGGCAGTCCGGATTATCTGAACTGCTGCTTTTTTAGAGAATGGTGTCGATCATGCGCCTGTCAGGATGAGCGATAACGGAGGAATCCAGGTACATACCTTTTTCCGCCACAAGCTCCTTCGCTCTGTCAATGGAAGCTTCCACAGCGGAAACCTCGCCTGTGATGAGCATATAGGATTTTCCGCACATGCCTTTTGCAATACGCAGCTCAATCAGATCCACAATGGCTGTCTTTGCCGCCTGGTCAGCCGCTTCAATAATGGAAGCAGCATCGTAGGTCTCGAGGATTCCCAGTGCGCTTATGTCCTCCACATTAGTGGTTCCATAGATTGCCGGGAAAATAGATTCGTGAGGGTTGCCAAGTACAAAGCTGTCAATGCACTTGTCCTCGTATGTAGTCACAGCCGCTTCAACGGCAGCCTTCACCGCACTCAGATCACCGGTAATAATTGCAATATATTTACCCGGACATACGGTCTGTGCCTCGACAATTTCCACATCAGATGTCTTAACCATTGCATCTGCTGCAGTTATGCCGGTGGCTGTGGTTTTAAATTCAATCATTCCGATTGCTTTGCTCATATTCTGCACGTCCTTTCATTAAATCAGGGCCGAACGGCCTACTTCTTTGCAATTATAATGTGGCGGTCTGTTACTTCGGTTACTTTGCCGTCGATCGTCGCATGAATGGCGACGCTTAATCCGTTCGCCGGGGCTGCGATGATCTGGCCTCTTGTCACCTGGTCGCCGGGCTTTACAATTGCCTGCGCCGGAGCTCCGATATGCTGGCTCAAAAGCACTTTTACCTTGGACACGGGCACTAAGCTCTCATCCATGGGCGCTTCCTTGTCGTATCTGGTCAGAGCCAGACGTGCCATCAAACGTTCCTCCGGTACTTTCCGGTATTCTCTCGCAGAAGGTACAGGTGAGGCCTGTACGCCCTGTGGCGGTCTTACGCCTGCTTTTCTAAGTCCTGCCTTCATATCTGCCAGAAGACTTCTGGGAGCCAGGCTCTGAGGACAGGAATACATTTCGCAGACACCGCAGGAGCTGCAGAAGTTTGCATCCAGATAAGGATTTAAGTCTCTGTAATCCTGGTTGGACGCTGCTCTCATGAAGAGAGCCGGATCGATCGGATGTCCCAGATTATTCCGGGGACAAAGATCTGTACAGGTATTACACTGGCAGCAGATGGATGCCGCCCTTTTTAAATCTATGGAAGAAGTACGCTGCTTCTTCGTAACAATGGTATGATCCTTTGGAAGGACCAATATCGCATTTGTGGTTTTCGTAACAGGTTCAGAACCGCTGCCGATGCGTCCCATCATAGGTCCGCCTACAAAGTAGACAGGATCTTTGATCGTCACACTTCCGGCCTGTGCCACTACCTCATCCAGTGTACAGCCGATAGGAACCCGGACTGTCACAGGATTGCTGACTTCCGCTACAACAGACACATATTTGTCGGTTACTGGTTGATTCTCCAATGCGCGGTAAACATTATAGATGGTCTCCACGTTAAACACGGCCACGCCCTGTTCAATGGGCAGCCCGCCTGGTCTTACCACACGTCCGGTCGCCTCGTAGATCAGCACAACCTCGTCGCCCATGGGATACACTTCCTCAAGAAGATGAATCCGCATATTGGGAAATTCCTCGATATGCTGGTTTAAGGCATTTACGGTCTGTATATAAGATTTCTTAATTCCAATGATGGACTCAGAAGCACCAACGGTATCTGCCACCAGCTGGAAGGTTTTCATGATCTCATACGCGTGCTTCTCTAATAACTGTCTGTGTAATTTCAGTAAAGGCTCGCACTCCGCACAGTTCATAAGAATCGTATTTGCCCGCTCGTCAAGCTTCGCATAGGTTGGAAAACCTGCGCCGCCGGCGCCGACAACACCATTCTCCTGTATGATTTTCTGTAATTCTTTGATTTCCATGGCGTTACTCCAATCCCGCACCGTCATCAATGATGCCGACAATGGCCGCATCGACCGGTGCCGTTTCTACGCCGCAGCCAATTCTTGCTGCGCTTCCCTGTGCCACCAATACATATTCTCCGATTCCCGCACCGATGATATCGATTGCAACAATCGTGCCATGGTCAGCTTTCATATGTTGCACCGGCTCGACAATCATAAATTTATTTCCGATTAATTTTTCACTTTTCCGCGTGGAAACCACGCTTCCGACTACTTTGCCTACAATCATATGAGCCTCCGCATTTTCTCTGAATCCTCCATAGCCGATGGCGTGAGCCACCGGCATCTATAGGAGGAATCAACTTTCATTATTAAGGATGTCTGCATCAGCAGACATATCCGCTTACTTTATGATGGTAACTGTATTGCCTGTGGCAATTTTTGCTGCATTTGCTTCATCTGTGTCAATATGCATTTCCAGTGTAAAGCTGTCGTCCACACGGATTTTCACATGGTTGAAAATGGTTCCGCGCTCGTTGTCAGCTTTTACGGAGACGATATCCCCGTCTCTGACACCGGCTGCCTGTGCATCCTTCGGGGACATGTGGATGTGACGCATAGCCACAATACAGCCCTCGTTCAGATAGATGGCGCCTTTTGGTCCTACGATGGCAATGGGAGCACTGCCTTTGATGTCGCCGGACTCGCGTACCGGAACCTTCATTCCCAACTTGATGGCATCTGTAGCAGATACCTCGACCTGGGAGGCTTTGCGCACCGGTCCTAAGATGCGGACATTCTCAATGGCGCGAAGCTTCAGTCCCACGATGGTGACTGTCTCATTGGATGCAAACTGGCCGCCCATCAGCTCTTTTTTCTTGGTGAGCTGATATCCCGGGCCAAACAATGCCTCCACATGCTCCTGTGTCAGGTGGATGTGTCTTGCGGAAACTCCGATCGGCACGACAAAGCCGTTGCTCTTGCTCTCGCTCTGGTTGATTGCCTGAATCACCATTTTTGTAATCAGTTCGATGTTATTCGTTTCCAAGAGTACACCTGCTTTCCGGTTAAAATTCCGATTTATTGTCGGTTCCAGACTGACATAAGGTCAATCTGGGGCGAATTATCTCGCCTTTCAGCTCGATAATTCTTTATTTCAGTACCGGAAGGATTTTCTCTACGTCAGTATGTGGTCTCGGGATTACGTGGGTAGCTACTAATTCGCCCAGTCTGGATGCTGCTGCGCTTCCGCTCTCTACTGCAGATTTCACTGCGCCTACATCTCCACGAACCATAACAGTTACAAGACCGGAACCAATCTTCTCTGTTCCTACTAATGCAACGTTAGCTGCTTTGCACATCTGGTCAGCTGCTTCGATTGCTGCTGTAAGTCCTCTGGTTTCAACCATTCCTAATGCTTCCTGTGTCATGATTTTTTCCTCCTTATGGATTGTTGGATTCTCAACATTTGCTTTCTTTGCTTCTGTTTCTGTTACCTCAGCCGGAGCTTGTGCTTTGGCCGGGGCTGTCTTTGCCGTTCTTCTGGGAGCGGCTGCCTTTTTCGGGGCTGTGCTTCTTGCTGCTGGTTTCTTCTCTTCAGCCATCTTTCATCCCCCTATTTATCCTTGTTTTTCCATCGACTTGCGCTTAATTCCACCATCTTGACGATTTCCTCATGGGGACGGGCAATTACTGCGTAACATGCCGGTTTTTTGATTGCTTTGGCTGCAGCCGTCTCTACGGCCTCCGTCACAGCCGCCACATCGCCTTCCACAATAATGGTCACCAGTCGTCCGCCCAGCTTACGTTCCCATGACGCCAGCTCAACGTTTGCAGTTTTACACATGATGTCCAGGGCATCCATAGCCGCAACCACACCTGTGATTTCAATAAAACCATATGATTTACTCATGAGCGAACTCCTTAAAACTGTGATTATGTATTAGATGGAGGGCAGGATTTTCTCCACATCGTTATGAGGTCTCGGGATTACGTGGGTAGCCACTAATTCGCCAAGTCTGGATGCTGCTGCGCTTCCGCTCTCTACTGCTGCTTTCACAGCGCCTACATCTCCGCGAACCATAACAGTTACAAGACCGGAACCAATCTTCTCTGTTCCTACTAAAGTAACCTCTGCTGCTTTTGTCATTGCATCTGCTGCCTCGATTGCAGCGGTAAGTCCTCTGGTTTCTACCATTCCTAAAGCTTCCTGTGCCATGCTTAATTCCTCCTGAATTTGAACTGAATCTGTTCAGTACCTTCACAGTTACCTGAATTTATCAGTATTATCTTTTTATTTTACACTTAATTCCTCTGATATGCAACCGGCTTTCCTTCTCAGCATTATCTGCATTTCAATATCTGAAAGCGTTCGGCCTGTTACACTTTATCAAGGGCGCTGATCTTCAGCATTTTTTCCGTGCCCTCCTCGGGGTTTGGAATCACGTAATGCTGTACCACTCCGGTCATTCTGTTTGCAACTTCCATTCCGGCTTCCACAGCGGCAGTTACGTCTGTCACGCTTCCGCGGAACTTGATGCACACAAGGAGGGGTACCGGCAGGCTGTCTGCGTTGGCAGGCTTGTTTTTATCAAATACCTCCAGGCGGACATTCGCTGCCTTACATCCGGCATCGCCTGCTACGAAGGCTGTAGTCAGCCCGAATACCTCTAAAATCCCTACAGCTTCTGCCATTGTTTTCTCCTTCTAAGGCGGGTGCTCTACTTATTAATTATCGCAATCTTCAACCCTGTCATTGCTAAGTTCGTCTTGTGAGCTTCATTAATCTGCTCTAACGGGAATTCGTCGGTGATCAGCTCTGACATCGGAAGTCCGATTCCGTTTGCTCTCTTTAAGAAATCAAAGGTAGTCGCGTAATCTCTCAGAGTGTAAACCCAGGAGCCGACTGTTGTGATTTCTTTGGAGCAGATATCAAAGTGCGGGTTGATGGTTGCGTCTCCACCGTTGATGAAGAAACCAAGCTCGCAAAGTCCACCGCCATTGCGGATAAATTTGTAGATGTTAGCATGAGCTACAGGAGAACCTGTACACTGGAATGCGAAATCTGCAAGCTGTCCGCCGAACTCATCCTTCACTGCTGCTGCCAGAGCTTCAATTCCCTTGTGGTCCTTGAAGTTTACGGTATGGGTTGCACCCATTCTCTTAGCGAAATCAAGACGTTTCTGCTCTCCGTCCACTGCGCAGATATTCTCAACACCCATGGTGCGGAGAACTGCGATACAGATAAGACCGATTGGTCCGCAGCCCTGTACCACTACCTTGCTGTTGAAGCGGAGAATGTTTGTTGTTTTTGCTCTCTCTACTGCATGTACCAGTACGGCGCACGGCTCAATGAGGATTCTTGATTTGAGATCAAGGTCACTTACATTAAAGAAAGTGGAGCCAAAGGAGCCGCCTCTGATAAATATGTAATCGGAAAACCATCCGTTGAGATGGATATCGTCATCCGGAAGCAGGCCGTATACATCTGCTGCACCCACGTTCTGCTTGTTTAAGTCGTACATAGTGATTTCCGGAGCATCCTTAAAAATCATACAGGTAACAACCTTATCGCCGATCTTCACCGGTTTGCCGGCTGTATCTGTCTTAACGTTCTTACCCATTGCAACGATTTCTCCGGTTCCCTCATGTCCCAGTGCTACCGGGATAAGGCCGAATGGATCTCTCTTGAATTCATGTGCGTCTGTTCCGCAGATACCACAGCCCTCAACCTTAACGAGGATGTCGTCGTCGCCAACCGGCGGAATCGGGAACTCTTTGAGCTCATAATGCTCTAAATCTGTGAGCATTGCTACTCTGGCTGTTTTCGGGATTCCGGCACTTGTTGCGCCTGGAGCGCTGGCGGTTGCTGCCGGAGCGTTTCCTGTCATGCCGGAGAGAACCTGTTTCACGATTTCTTCTATATTAATATTATTCATATCCATGTTTTTTCTCTCCTCCTTATTATCGAATGCAAAGGCTGTCGGACATTACGCAGCGTCTTCTCTTGGTAAAGGTGCTGGCGCTTGTCAGTCCCTCGCCCGTACGGCTGGCGATGGTGAAGGTACAGTAGCCTTCTCCGCCGAATCCCAGAGCCGCATAGGAAGGTGCGTTCTTAACCAGGATGGCTGTGTCGATTGCTTTCGCATATTTGGTGATATTGTCAATGTTCTTGGAATGGATGTGTGCGGAATGGCGGTTGCCATGCTCAAGCCATACAGCCTGCTCTACCGCATCGTCGAAATCCTTAGCTCTTACAACACCGAGGATTGGCATCATAAGCTCGGTTGCGATGAGCGGATGCTCCTTCGGTCCCTCGAACACGATGCAACGGATGTTTGCCGGAACATTGACTCCGATCATGGAGAGCAGTGTTCTTGCGTCGCGTCCCACGCATTTACGGTTCAGTCTGCCACCGGCGAGAACCACTTCTGTAAGCTTGTCCTGCTCCTCTTTAGATGCAAGATAGCAGTCGTTCTCAGATACGAGATAGTGCATCAGCTCGTCCACGATGGGAGATACTGCAACGATCTCTTTCTCTGCGATACAGGGAAGGTTGTTGTCAAAGGTACATCCATTCACGATATCCTGAGCAGCCTTACGTACATCTGCCGTCTCGTCCACCAGCGCCGGAGGATTGCCTGCGCCTGCGCCGATTCCGCGTTTCCCGGAGGAAAGCACTGCGGTAACTACGCCGGGGCCGCCTGTGGCTGCGATGAGCGGGATATCTTTATGTTTCATCATAATATTGCTTGTCTCAAGAGTAGGCTGTTCTACTGTCACGGCAATGTTGTCCGGTCCGCCTGCTTCCAGAGAAGCTTCATTTAATAAATTAACTGCGTAGATAGAGGTCTTGATGGCAGCGGGATGCGGGTTGAATACAACCGTGTTTCCGCCTGCCAGCATACCCATGGTATTGCACAGGATGGTTTCACTTGGGTTGGTGCAGGGAGTGATCGCTCCGATGACACCGAACGGTCCCATTTCCACCAGGGTCAGTCCTCTGTCTCCGGACCAAGCGGTGGTTGTGATGTCTTCTGTACCAGGTGTCTTGTCTGCTACCAGATGATGCTTGAGGATCTTATCTCCCACATTTCCCATTCCGGTCTCATCCACACCCATGCGCGCCATAATTTCCGCATTTTTCTTAATACTCTTGCGGATGCAGGTAATGATTTTTTCTCTCTGGTCCATGGACATTCTCTTGACGATGTTCTCTGTCTTCTTCGCGGCTTCGATAGCCTCGTTCATATCCTTGAAAACCCCATGTTTTCCGGCCGGAGCGTCTGCAATCTGCATTTTTGCCATTACTTCCTGTACAATTTCCTGTACCATGCTATCACTGATTGGCATGAGATTGTCCTCCTTCATGTTTCGTCACTAGATTATTTCAGTCCTAACTGAGCCATTACCTGTTTGGTGATGCTTGCTACTAATTCAGCATCTGCAGCCTTTGGTTCTTCAGCGGCGCCACAGGAGCAGCTTGCGCCACAGTTATGGCAGTTCACGCCGTCTTTATTCTGGCAAAGGTTTGCCGGATGTTTGCCCGGTAATCCCATTTTTCTTCTGATTTCGTACAGTTTTGCAATCTGTTCTTTGTCGAATTCCTTCGGCCCGCCGAGCATTTTGGATTTGTAAAGAAGCTCTGCGTAGAACTCTACGGATTCCATCTTCATGTAAGCAGCCATCAGGTCTGTGGACCAGGTCAGTGCGCCGTGGTTCTCAAGAAGAACTGCATCATAGTATGGAAGGTATTTTTCCAGATTGTCCGGAATCTCAACTGTGGAAGGTGTACCGTACTCAGCGATCGGAACACATCCAAGAGCGATAACTGCTTCCGGCATGATTGGCTGGGAAAGCGGAATACCTGCGATTGCAAAGCTGGTTGCAAAGGTAGGATGAGCGTGTACAACAGCTCCTACATCCGGTCTTTTCTCATAAACTCTCATGTGCATTTTAATCTCGGATGACGGACGGAATCCCGGGTTCGCCTGGATCACATTGCCCTTTGCATCTACTTTACATATGTACTCCGGGGTCATGAAGCCCTTGGATACACCAGTCGGTGTGCAGAGATATTCATTGTCATTGAGTTTTACAGAGATGTTGCCGTCGTTTGCAGCAACCATGTTGCGGTTGTAGATTCTTTTTCCAACTTCGCAGATCATTTTTTTGATTTCAAATTCGTTTACCATGCTTTCTTCCTCCTTAAGCGCTTGGGTTTCTTTTGCTTCTGTTGACATTCTACTTCATCCCACAAGAAAAGTCAAGAGAAACATGTTGGTTTGTGTTGTTTTTGTCGTATTTTTTATGTTGTTTTTATTGTGATTCCAATTTTTCCCGCTCCCAGGGCATCACATCGCCCTCTTCGCGGAGATATTCCAGGATTTCAGGCACACCCTCCTGAGTTTTGGAATCCACATAAAAAATCTTTTCGCAACCTGTGAGCTGCAGCCAGGAGGCCGCACGCGCAAGATTGGCGCCAGGCTCGTGGATTTTGGTGACAATTCCCACTACCTCGCGGTTTGCCATACAGGTGATGCACGGCGGGAACAGACAATATGGCTCTGTGGCTGCCACCAGAAGTCCCACGATATCAGACTCATAGGTGTAGAGCGCCAGCGCGTGTCCCAAACCTTTTGTCTGGGCGTATTCGCCAGGGGTGTCTACGATCACATCAAAGTTATTCACATACTGGGTTTTGTGATAATGGATCTTCTCTCCACGGAGCGCCTGGGTGAGGGTGGTTTTCCCCGCCTCGCTGCGTCCGATGAGAACGATTTTCTTCAATGATTTATTTTAAGACAGCGGAAGCCGCGGCGCATGCAAAGTTTCCGCATGCGGGTACGGTCTGTCCGCGCATCAGGTCCTGGTGACCGGACAAACGGCAAATCCCAGTTTTTCGCCGACATAGTCCAGAATAGCATTGACAGAAGCCTCCACCTCGGACACAGTCCCGGTGATGATCAGGCTCCCGCTGAACCTGTCCACAAATCCCAGGTCAACGCCTGACGATTTGATGGCGATATCTGCCATGATGATAGCAGTCTCCGCAGGGCTGATGGTCAGAATGCCGATAGCAGAGCGGGAATACTCGATTGCGGGGTCCAGGCCCAGCTTCGTATAAAGGATTTTATCCGGATTGGCGATGATGTGCGCCAGTGAAATCTGTTTGCCCGGAACAAGCTCCTGGACAATACGCTGCTTCACTTCCGGAGACAGATGATCTGTATATCCCATTTTTATCCTCCTATCTGGCAGTCAAGATTACACACTGCGTGTACTGCCCTTTTTAATGTATCCATATGTTCCGCGGACGGAGGTTCGATTCCGTCCATCAGGTATTCCCTTCCCAGGCCCTCGTATTTATCCTGTCCGAGCCTGTGATAAGGAAGTAGATGTATCTTATCCACGCCGGGAAGGGTAGCGGCAAAACGGGCAATATCCTGGATTTCCTCCACTGTATCATTAAAGGTGGGAATCACCGGAACGCGGATCACAAGCTTCGTCTGCCCGGAGAGCGCCGTCTTTCTGGCATTTTCGAGCATCAGTTCATTGCTCCTGCCCGTAAATTCCTTATGCTTTACCGGATTTGTATGCTTGATGTCCATCAGGTATAAATCCAGATACGGAAAAAGCTCCTCCATACGTCCGTACTCCGCACACGCCATGCTTTCAATTGCGGTATTGATGCCCCGCTCCTTTGCCGCCCGCAGCAGATCCCTGGAAAATCCAGGCTGACAGAGGCATTCCCCGCCGGAAAGGGTGAGGCCGCCGCCGGAGCGGTAATAATAAGGCCTGTCCTTTTCTACCAGCTCGATCATCTCCCTCACAGTGACGTCACGGCCGATGAGCTTATCCTCGCCCTGCACTTTCATGGTCTGGATTGCGTATTCCTGAGATTCCGGATTGCAGCACCAGCGGCAGCGCAGCACGCAGCCCTTCAGAAAAACAATGGTGCGGATGCCGGGTCCATCGTGGATGGAATAGCGCTGGACATCAAAAATCCTGCCTGTTGTTTCTAAATAGTCCATAGTGTCGTCTCCCTAGAATCCCTGCTCTGTACGGCGGATAATGTCATCCTGCAGCGACCGTGAAAGAGTGGTAAACAGGGCGCTGTACCCGGCCACCCGTACTACAAGATGCTTATATTTCTCCGGATGCTCCTGCGCGTCGAGAAGGGTCTTGCGGTCCACCACATTAAACTGCATGTGCATTCCCTTCTGGTCGAAATAAGAGCGGATCAAAGCCACAAACTTCTCCAGTCCCTCTCTCCCCGACAATGCAGAGGGATGGAATTTCTGGTTAAACAGGGTTCCGTTTGACACAATAAAATGGTCAAGCCGGGAAACCGAGGTCGCTGCCGCGGTAGGCCCGTTCACATCCTTGCCCGCGGAGGGTGACACACCGTCCGCCACCGGAGTATGGGCATAACGGCCATCCGGGGTAGCCCCTGTCTGGCCACCCAGAGGCACATTTGCCGATACAGGATAAAGACCTGCCTGGAACTGTCCGCCACGGGGGTTCTTATAATTCTGCAGCGGCCTGGTGTAGGTGTATGCCACATCCCTGGCAAAATAGTCTACCTCAGGAATATCGTTTCCGAACTTCGGCACTTCCTCGATCAGGTTATGTATTTCCTCATACCGCGCCTTTTTCTGCGAGTCAGGGGACATGCCCAGCACTGTCTGCAGCACAGCAGCGGCGGAATCCTTATCCACGGTCTGTCCTGCTGCCTGAAGCTCCTTGAGAATGACTGTGGTAATCTCTGCAGCTGACTGTCCGTCAAGTCCTTTGCCGTAATTCCAAGCCAGCGCCTCTTTATACTCCTGCATGGTGACCTTCCGTTCCTCGTACACAAGCTTACGTAGTGCAAAAAGGGAATCCGCCATGTTGGCAATACCGAAGCCCTGAGGTCCGGTAAAGTTATACACTGCACCGCCCTCCTGCACAGATATGCCGCGTTTCAGACAGTCATCCACCATAGAGGATAAAAACGGCAGCGGACAGCGCTCCGCATGAGCTACGTCAATGGCATTGTCTGCATTTACAAGAAGGGAAATACAGTATTCCATCTGTTTCTTATAAGCATCATAGAGCTCGTCAAAGGTGCTCATCTGTGTCACGTCTCCGGTGGGGATGCCCACCAGCTCGCCTTTGTCCATGCCGTTTGCAAATACAAGCTCCAGCGGACGGCACATATTAAAGAACGCTGCGTCATGCCATCCCTCTGTCTTACCGGCTTTCTGCGGCTCCACGCAGCCGATGATGTTATACTCACGTGCATCTGCCAGGGTAAGCCCCCGGTTCTGCAGCGACGGAATGATCACCTCGTCATTATAGTAGGCCGGAAGCCCGATCCCCGTCCTTGTAAGCTCAGCCGCTTTGATCAAAAACTCGTGAGGAGAACCGTTCCACACTCTCACGGAAAGAGACGGCTGGGGCAGGCGAACATGCATGGACGCCTGGATGCACATAATGGAAAGGTCGTTCGTCACATCCTCCCCGTCCTTATTCTGCCCTCCGGCAATCAGATTCTGGAAAAGACTGTAGCCCGCAAAACCCTCCGCAGATACGGCATCGCGGCATTTGTTCAGGTCATTGAGCTTCACCCAGATACAATCCATAAGCTCCTGGGCAAATTCTCTGGAAATATTCCCATTCTCTATATCCTGCTTATAATAAGGATACATATACTGGTCAAAGCGTCCCGGTGAAATGGAATGACCGCTTGATTCAAGCTGTATGAGCTGCTGCACAAACCAGAAGGACTGGCACGCCTCATGAAAGCTCCGCGCGCCCTTCGCAGGAACATGGCTGCAGTTCTCTGCAATGGCAAGCAGCTCCTCACGTCTGGCTTTGACCGTGCATCTGCCAGCCATCTCAAGCGCCAGCTCTGCATAACGCTGCGCATATTCGATCACAGCCTCACAGCTTAAGATTACCGCTTCCAGAAAGTGTGATTTCCTGGCATAATCTCCGTCGCCCACCTGGCAATGGGCAAGCTCATCCTGCGCCCTGGCAATAATGCCCTCATAACCAATGGCAAGCACTTCCTCATATTTGACCGTCACATGCCCCACACCGTTATAGAAGTAATTCCCCGGTGTAAAAATATTGTGCTCAATGGCCCGGATGGCCTCCGGCGCCATATAAGAGGTCGCCAGCTCGCTGGTCGTCTTGCCTTTCCAATATTTATGTATCTCCCGAAGCTCTGCCTTTGTCTCCTCCTCTATATGGAAGGGGTCCGCACTCCTGGTCTCCACAGTATCAAGCTCGTCCTCAAGCCACCGATAGGAAAACTCAGGGTAAGTCTGACAGCCTCTAGGGGCAATGGTACTGCTGCCCACGATCAGCTCCTCATCCCGGATAATGATAGGAATATGCCGCAAAATGTGTGCAAAAGCCTTGGCTCTGCGTGTGATCATCGGCTCTCCCTCTGTCTCACGGTAGGATTCCGTAAGCAGCCGCGCCCGGGCGGATTCGATCACCGGCATTTTCTCATACAGGTTCTCTACAAGTCTCGTAATTCTGGAAGATTTGGGGATATCTGTCGTATTAAATTTCTCCACAATTCTCCTTTCTCATGGAAGGCTTTTATTCACAGGCAGAACAGTCCCATCGCTTTCCCTGACCGCTTCTTATCCGCAACACCGTTCCATGTCTCTCATGTATGCCATTATACCTTATAAGCCCCAAAATGTCAACACAAAACAACACTCGTTCGTGGTACTATATGTGGTTTTTGTTTTGTTTTGATGTTGTTTCTTGTTTGTTTTCATTTGGAACTCACTTTTCTCTATTGACAAGACAATTTTCCTCTGTCATACTGGAATCATCGGAATTTGTATTAAAATTCATATGACAACTATTGACCGGTAACTCAAAGAGCAGCTACCGGAAATATCTGCGTAAAACCTCAGGCAGCCCCTCCGGCTTACACAGTTGTTTTTCTGTAATCATTACAACAAGAGAGGAGAGTTAAGATGTATCTTTCCGATATGCACACGCATTCCATCGCCAGCGGTCACGGCACCTCGTGCACCATCTCCGACATGGCAAAAAAGGCTTCCCAAAAGGGTCTGAAGCTTCTGGGCATTACGGACCACGGTCCCGCCACACTCGCAGCCGGCACCACGTCATATTTCCGTAGCCTCACATTTTCCCCAAAGAAGCGCTTCGGCGTAGAGCTTCAGTATGGAATCGAACTGAATATTCTCGATACCTCAGGTACGGTGGATTTAGACGACGAGCTTTTGTGCAGGCTGGATTATGCGATCGCCAGTATGCACGCCCAGAATTACCGCCCAGGCACCCGTGAAGAAAATACAGAAGCGTTCATAAATGTCATGAAGAACCCACATGTCAAAATTCTCGGCCACTGCGACAATCCGCAATATCCTGTGGATTACAATGCCATGGCCCTGTGTGCCCGCGAGAACGGCGTTCTTTTCGAAATCAACGAAGCTTCCCTGGCCCCTTATGGCTACCGCGGCGACACTCGCGAGAATAACCGGGAAATCCTCCGCTGCTGCGCGAAATATGAGGTACCTGTCCTTTTATCCAGCGACAGCCACGGCGCAGAGCACATCGGTGACTTCACCTATGCGGCAGCTTTTGTCCATGAGGCAATGTTTCCGGAGGCGCTGATATATAATAATCAGATACCGAAATTAAAGGCTTTTTTACATTTTTGAGGAGGAATTTTATATGGAACACACGATAAGCCCCGCAGAAAACCCACTGGGTACAGCCCCGGTGGGGAGCCTTCTGCGCAAATTTGCCATTCCCAGCATTATCAGTATGCTGGTGAATGCATTGTATAATATTGTAGACCAAATATTCATCGGGCAGGGCGTAGGAATGCTGGGAAACGCCGCCACCAACGTAGCCTTTCCCATGACCACCGTAACGGTTGCTATTTCCCTTCTTCTGGGAATCGGAGGAGCCGCCAACTTTAACCTGGCGCTCGGCCGCAAGGAAACTGACAAAGCCCGCAATATTGCAGGCACTGCCTTTGGCACACTCCTGCTGCTCGGTATTACGCTGAGTATTATTTTCCGCCTTTTCCTGAAGCCCATCGTGCTTGCCTGCGGCGCCACAGACCAGACACTTGCATATTCCCTGGATTACGTGGGTATTACCTCCCTGGGTTTTCCGTTCTTCATGATGGTCACAGGAGGGAACCACCTTATCCGTGCGGATGGCAAGCCTACCTACTCTATGATATCCATGCTTTCCGGCGCACTCATCAACACCGTACTCGACCCATTGTTTATTTTCGTGTTCGGCTGGGGTATCAAGGGTGCTGCCTGGGCCACTGTGATCGGCCAGATATTTTCTGCCTTTATGGTCTTTTTTTATCTGCCGAGATACCTATCAGGAACCCTTAAGCTGCGGAATTTGATCCCAAAATTCCACTGCCTCACTGCAATCATATCCCTGGGCTCAGCCGCCTGCCTAAACCAGCTGGCAATCACGATCATTCAGATTCTGATGAACAATACCCTACGCCATTACGGTGCAATCTCCGAATACGGCAGCGAAATTCCGCTGGCTGTGGTTGGAATCGTCATGAAGGTAAACATGCTTTTCCTCTCCATAGTAATCGGACTTTCCCAGGGCGCGCAGCCTATCATCAGCTTTAACTACGGAGCGCAAAAATACTCCCGGGTAAAAGAGGCCTATCTCAAGGCTGCAGGAGCCGCAACCATTGTGGCTGTGATCGCAATGCTCTGTTTCCAGATTTTCCCGCGGCAGATTATCAGCCTTTTTGGAAACGGCGACAAATTATATTACAAATTTGCCATTGAATTTTTCCGAATTTTCCTGTTCTGCACGTTCTTTAATGGACTGCAGCCGGTAACCTCGAATTTCTTCACCTCCATCGGCAAGGCATCCAAGGGTATCTTCCTCTCCATGACCCGGCAGATCATCTTCCTGGTACCGCTGATCCTTATCTTCCCGCTTTTTATGGGAATCGACGGTGTCATGTACGCAGGCCCCATAGCCGACGGAGCAGCCGGAATCCTGGCTATTGTTCTGGTCATCAGGGAATTCAAAAAAATCAGCCAGTTCCCCGAGACAAGAGCGTAAAACCTCATAACGCTGATATCTCATTCAGATTTCCTTTTTTGCATATCTGCGTTATTCCAATGGAAAACACGCTCTCTACCAACAGATAGACCACATTCAGAAAAACAAACAGCAGAAGCACCACGTTTAGATTCACCCCAAAAGGCATATAGTCCTGAATGGCAACGGACAATGTTTTCTGAACAGACCTGGCAGTCATAATACCGGGAATGAGCGTTATCACAAACGCAATCCATACAATAGGGCGGTAAATAAGAATCAGCATTTTACGGATTTCCTTCTGGCTGTATCCCAAAAGCTTGAGTATGGATATATCCCTTTGGTTATCCTGAAAATTCAGGTACAATGCAAGAAAAAGCAATATACACCCTATAACTGCCCCAATCACCTGGTTTATGACTGCGCTTGTTTCATTCGAGGTTGCATCCTGCTCCAGCCTCTGTCTCATCTGTGCTTTGCTGACAGCCGCACCATCCTCTGATACCGGGCTCATGCTCCACACACCATTATAGCTTCCTGCCGGAGCTTTGGTATCCTTGGATAATGCGGCTGCATTTACATAAACAGTTTTTAGCTGTGCATTTTCGGCAATTCCACTGACGGTATAGTTTGTTACACTATCCATCGTAACAGTAAGGCTGTCACCAATCTTAACATCATAAATTTCCGCAAGTTCGGCATTGATATAAATCTCCCCTGACCCCGGCACAGGTAATGCCGCCCCTTCTTTATCCAATAATTCAAATACATCCCCAAGCCAGTACAATCCGCAAATGCTTTCCTCCATCTCATGACCGCCTGCCTGTATCACACAGCTGCTGGATAGATATGGCAGCGCATCAGTCGGAAGTGTTCCATCTTTATATTCCGTATAGCTTGTATTAAACTGATAATGATGCCCCTTTGTCTGTGAGTCCATAATCTTCTGGCTGCTGATATTCAGGGAACGCCCAAGGATAAAGCATGCATTAAACGCCATTACAGCGGCAAAGATGAGGAATACTGCCAAAGGCTTCCGCAGAGCAATGCGCAGAGGAAACTTATCTCTTACAGGAATAATGCTTACAATACGTTCGGCTGCAGATAATCCGCCCGACAGCTTCTGTTTCGCTTTTTTCCCGGCAATGAGCAGTCCCGGCTCTTTCCCTCGGACAAAAAAATAGCAGAGAACAGCTGTTATACTGAACACAACCGTACCTCCCAGCAAGCCAATAACTGCACTTGCAGGGCTGACTTGTCTTATAAGCCCGCTTACAGAGCAGGTCTTTTCGTTTGCCCGAATCAGTATATCCGAAAGAAAATATCCGCACAGCATACCTGCTGCAGCGCCTGTAATTGATACGCATATAGTAAAGAGGACGAAATAAGTACGCAGGGCAATGTCTGTAAATCCCAATGATTTTAGACACCCAATCTGCTTTCCGGCCGATCGGAAGAAACGGTAAAAAAACATAATAAAAACAAATGCGGTAAGCATCATCATGGCAAAGAGAAAAACATAAGCGAGCCTTGTATTGGAGAGCAAAGCATCTCTATATTTTTGCTGATTCTCACTTAACCAAGCCAGGGAATCCAGTACTGCCATATTCCCGTCAACGGAAAACATCACAAAGAAAAAGGAAAGTGATGTCAGACCGGACAGTAAAAACAAAAGTGTAACAAAAACTTGATTACACTCGATTTGTCTCGTCAATTGTTTGTATAGCAGACTCATATCTTACCCCCATACCATGTTTCTGGCAGCTATCGGATGTGCATTCAGGACATCACTTTGAACCATGCCATTTTTCATCGTTATAATCCGGTCAGCAGTCTTGGCAATCTGCGGGTTATGTGTGGTAAAAAGAATGGTCATTCCAAAGGTAGACTGCAGGTTATGCAAAAGCTCCACCACATTTTTACTATTCTCCTCATCCAGAGAGCCAGTCGCCTCGTCACAGAACAGCAGCCGCGGGCTTTTAATCACTGCCCGGGCAATAGAGGTCCTCTGCTGCTGTCCCCCGGACAATTCGGCGGGAAACTTGTGTAGCAATTCTTCCAACTGGAGGATACGCACCAGACGGCTGAAAGACAAAGAGGGCTTCTGGGGGCTTATGCCGATTTTAATATTTTCCTGCACTGTCAGGTTATCCAGCAGCAGGTAATCCTGAAAAACATTTCCCACATCTCTGCGCTTCCATCCGGCAAGCTGTTTTTCACTATAATCCGTGATAACAGCGTCTCCACACCGCACGCTTCCACCTGTAGGTTTTATCAGCCCGGAAAGAATATTTAACAAGGTACTTTTACCCGAACCGCTGGGTCCCAGGATTGCCGTAAATGTATTTTCATGGACCGCGAGGGTAATTCCCTTTAAAACATGCTCTTTCCCAAAATCCTTCGTTAGATTCTCCGCTTTCATAATTGTTTCCATGCTACTTTTCTCCTTATTCATTCCCAGTGTTCCTCTTCCTGTTTTCCAGTAATTCGTTAATCATCCTGACCTCTTCCTTTGCCCGGTAGAGGTCTGTGAGATAACCAACCAAATAAATCGCGAAAACCATAATGACTAATACCCATACAGGGGTACTCTGAAACCACTGAAAAACAGCACCCAGCAGCAGTGTCACAAAGAGGGTGTAGCTGATATCCAGAATAATCTCAAAAACCGGATATTGGACATCAAGCCTGTGAGTAACAAGGAATCCCAAATGCATCAAGGTACTTAGCACTGTAATCTCAAAAATCGTATTGATAAAAATGGCTTTTCCGCCGTACAGTAAGGCAACGAAGGAAAGAGCAAGTAGGATAATTCCTGTAGATGCCATAATATGAATCACAACTTTTTTCATCTCTACATACCCTCCTGTAATTTGCGTTTAATATCGGTCAGATATTTCCTGGTAACATTCAGCCGCTCCCCGTTTTTTAGCGTAGCTTCCATGCGGCTGTTTAATAAAGGGCGTACGGAGTCCAGCACATCAATGTTCAGGATGCATGATTTGCTGATTTTGACAAACCCTGCCGGGGAAAGCATTTCTAATAACTGATACAGGCGCAGCTCTGTACGGTAGACTTCAGTTTCACAGTAAATAAAGGTATGTTTATCTACACTTTCGATATAGTAAATATCTGAGGCATTGAGCAGCTTCTCATTCCCGCCGGCAGTGCATATGATTTTTGTTTCTACCGATCGGACTAAGGAGATAAGCCTCCTTACATCATGGTTTATTTCCGGATATTTTATGGAAACTTCGATTTCCTTCCGGGCTGTATCTTGTTCCAGCTTGAGTAACAATGTAGTACCTCCATCCTGAACATCCAATGCTTTCCATCCGGCTGACATTGGCTGGACTGCACCTGGTATATAAAAGTATAAGTATTATATGGGAAAAAGGCAATCAGGAAATAACTGACATGCAAAATGATATGACTGACATGCATAAAGAATGAATCTGATAAGATTATAATGCGGATTCCATCTGACTACTATCAAATGGAATCCGCCGCTGCTTTCATCATCTCTACAAGCTCCCCATACTTCCCGGTCACATATCCATAGTTATCTCTCATATGCGGCAGCTTGCATCCGGTACAATCCTTAATTCCTTTATCTGTGTAGCGAAAATTCCCGCCGCACTTATCTCCAAGAGCATACAGCGGACAATAGCAAAACAAACAATTAAAGTTATCCACATCCGCGCCCTCATGGCAGGGGAAATATTCACATTTTTTATGACTATAGAAGGAAAACTCTTTTCCTTTCCAATACTCTTTATCCATTTAAAAACCTCCTGTCCCATCCTTTATCCACACAAATCAACTTTATACATATTTTCCGGTAAAAAAGAGGTAGCGATGCTGCTTCGGGGTAGAATATGCTCCGTTCATGAGTTTTTGCGGAGGGAACGAATGCATCCGAAGCAGTATCGCCTGCCATTTAATCATGTATAATTCATAATGAACAGGCGCATTCCATAAAAAAATGCCTGCTTCTAAATAAAAGCAGACAACGTCCCGGGGCTGCGGATTCCCCGAAATTGGTTGATACACTTTACACGGAAGCTTAACCTCGCCATATCAAGCAGGTTTCCTGGCTCCAGAATCAACGCTTCGTCTCTCCTTCTCATACGTTTTGTACAATGGATCGTGAGATTCGCTCCTCTGTTACAGTGACCGGATCGCTCAGGACTTACACCTGATTCCCTTTTCTATCCACGGTTGGGTGGATAGCACTGGATATGTTCAATATGGAATTATACTGAGACTATAGTAGCACTTTTGGGGGTGGGTTGTCAACTGAAAAATGAGGAGCGAAGGGGCCCCGGAAAGGTGTCGGACGCTGAGGGGGAGGAAAACGGGGGCGGAGGTGCTGGAGTTGGCTCGTCAGGCAATGCTCGCTTCCCTTCAACTAATCGGTAACTGCGACTAAGACGCTCGAGAAGAGCTCTCGCGTCTAAGTCTCCGTAACCGCTGGATTTTCAGGCGCGCTTCCGCAAATTGCCTGACGAGCCAACTCCAGCACCTCCGCCCCCGTTTTCCTCCCCCTCACCTACTTCTACGTTTCCACCCCTTCGTAACGGCTGTCGTTTTCGCCGATAGATTTTCGAGTTCGCAATTTCGCACAAACCTCTGCTCTGTTCCTTCCACATGCTATTCTTGTTTATTTTTACTACTTTGTTAAGTCGTTTTTTGGCATTCACCTTTTCTTGTATGGCTCATCAATGTTCATCTTAAAGCAATGCAAAGCAAAGCAATGCAAACAATGCAAAACAATGCAAAATACTGTCTACCACATAAATCGTCTATCATTTCAACACTGAACAAATCTCCCTGAGAAAAGCACAAGCGTCACGAAGGGGTGGGAACGTAGTGGAAGGCGAGGATGAGGGACTTGGGGACCGGGACAGGTGTTGTCCGTATCGGGCCGATTTTGCGGAAGCGCGCCTGAAAATCCATTGCCTACGGAGACTTAGGCGCGAGCGCTCTCGTGAGCGTCTTAGTCGCAGTTGGCAATTAGTTGAAGGGAAGCGAGCATCGGCCCGATACGGACAACACCTGTCCCGGTCCCCAAGTCCCTCATCCTCGCCGTTCAACACCTTCCCGGGGAATCCCCTTCACCCCCGTTCAACACCTTCCCGGGGAATCCCTTCTCCCACAAAAAAAGACTGTACAAGAACTTTCGTCCCTGTACAGCCCCAATATTTCGGCATTTCCCATCAAATTTCATCAACTATCAGCCATTGAATATTAAACAACTCTTCTAACCGAAAGAATCGTCCTATAAGCCGCATTATCGCTGACCTTAATACCACCTGCCGGGTACGGTGCGCTGTTGGATGCGTGGACAATCTGTCCGTTGCCCATGTAGATTGCCACATGGCCGCCGTAGCAGATCAAATCTCCTGCCTGCGCCTCAGAATAAGGTACCTCATAACCTGCATTCATCTGCTCATAAGAAGTTCTCGGCAGACTCACGCCAAAGTTATTGTATACGCTCTGAACGAAACCGGAACAGTCAGCGCCGCCTGTCAGGCTGGTGCCACCCCATACATAGGGGTTACCTACGAACTGTGTCGCGTAATCAACTACGGAAGAACCTGAACCAGATCCGGAAGAATAGTTGCCGGTGCTGCCGGACTCCTCGCTACCGCCGTCATCGCCGCTCTCAACAGTGTTTCCGGAATCAATGACATTACCGTACTCGTCGTACTCTACATCATCAGAAGAACCGCTGTTTTCATTCTCGATCACATTGCCGTCTTCGTCATATTCAACATCATTTTCGCTTTCGCCGTTTGCTGCTGCCTCAGCTGCCGCCTGTCTTGCAGCTTCCTCTGCTTCAGCCTGTCTTCTGGCTTCTTCCTCTGCAGCAATTCTCTCAGCCTCTAATCTCTCAATCTCAGCTGTCTGCTCTGCTAAAAGATTCGCATACTCTGTAGCCTGCTGCTGCGCATATGCGATTTCATTTTCGCAGTCCGCGGAATTAGCTCTCTTCACATCAATCTGATACTGAAGGTTTGCTGACTGCTCTTCATAAGCAGCTTTCATCTCCTCCAGCTCAGCCTTTTCCTGCTGATATTTATCCTCAAGCAGTTTCACCTGCTCGATGGTATTCACATATTTCTCCAGACTCTTTCTGTCCTGCTCATACATCTTCTGTGTATATTCTGCTCTGGTAAGAAGATCAGCAAGGCTCTCAGCGTTCATCATCATCTGGAACCAAGCGTCGTTTCCGCCTTTTTCGTACAGGTACTGGATACGCTTCTTCATTGCCTCGTACTGTTTATCCTTGGCTCTCTGCGCTTTGCCTAAGTCCTGCTTGGTTCTCACTATATCTACTTCTTTATTAGAAATGTCACCTTCCAGGACCTGGATGGAAACCATCACGTCCACAAGGTTGGCATCAAGGGTAGCGATCTCATTTTCTAATTGTTCCTTCGCCCACCAGAGTTCATCGATCCGGGAATATGTAGCGTCAAGCTGCTGGTTTGTCCAGGCCTGTTCCTCTCTCAATTCTTCTTCTCTTGATGCGCTTACACTGACTACCTGTGCTGCGCTCATTATAAGTGCTAATGTCAGACATACAATTCTTTTCTTCATGACTATCACCCTCGTAACTTATTTTGCTTATCTGTAATATTTATGAAATATCTTTCTTCAATTCTTCTATATATTAACATACCGTCACAAAGTTTGCAAGTCTTATTTTTAAAAAAGTTTAAAATTCTGTAACATTTATTAATGATTATGAAATCAAAAAGAGGAGAACCTGTATTTCTACGGTTCTCCTCTCGGTATTTGTTACATTAATATTACTTCCCAGCTGATAACACTACTTATTTTAGCTCAGTACTGCTTCTTATCGTCTTTTATGTTATCGATCAAGGAGATCTGCAAGAATCTGTGCTGCGCTCATATTCATATATCCGTCCGGGTCAGCAAGCGTATTTCTGTTCCATCTGAGGAAGTTACCGTTGCGGATGTAATTTCCACTCGATGTATGATAATCGTACTTGTTGTAACCATCGTATCGGCTCATATACTTTTTCGCAAGAGTGATCGCCTGGCTGCTGTAATCACCTGACGGTGTAGGTGTGCCGGAAATCTGGCACCCTGCCTGCGGCGTAGAGTGGACGATCACAACACTCTTGTCACTGCACTGTCCAAGAACGATCCAGGTATGTCCATCATTATAACCCACATCACCCGGTTTCAAGGTAAAATCAGTTTTTTTGAGGTTAGCCTGCGTCAGAATGGAACCCCATCCAAGTGATTTATAATAGGAACCAATTTTACCGGAACCTATTGTATAACCGGAGCCCTCGTTGGATTTCGTATGCATTACCTGATATGCTGCCCAGCCTACGAAACCAGAACAGTCAAGTCCCTTCGCTCTGCTGGCTGAACTTAAATCACGGTAATTATTATAATCATAACTGCTGCTCTGGCTATTATACCATTGCTTCCAGGTCGGGCTTACACCCTTTCTGGTGGAATCATTCCAGCCTCCACCCCATACATAGAGAGCTTGTCCTACGGGCTTCAATGCATTTGCAAGATAATTCCTGATAGTCTTAGCTCCCGGATTACCTCCGTCATTTGGTGTCGGCCCTGAAGTGCTGTCAACTACCAGACGGCCGTTATTATCAAACTCGTATTTCTTGCCGTCAATAGTGACATTGCCTACAGCCATCACGCCTGTTGTTTCATCAAAATAATATTTATCATCGGACTTACTCTCTACCCAGCCTTTGGCCATCTTGCCGTTTTCGGTATAGAAGTAATAGGTTTTGCCATCAATCGTAGTAAAGCTGGTCGCCATCACGCCGTCTTTCATGCCAAAGTAGCGCTTTTCTTTTTTAGAATTCTCCAGCCAGCCAGTGGCCATATAGCATACTTTTTTATAGAAATATCTTGTATTATCCTTACTGTCTTTCAAGAAGCCTTCTGCAGCGATACCCGAATTACTGTAAAAATAATATTTCTTACCGTTTAATGTCATCCACTTGGTTTTCATAATGCCTGTGGATGGATCGAAATAGCGCTTCTGGCCTTGGGTATTCTCAATCCAGCCTGTCACCATGGCTCCTGCCTTGCTGGTGAAATAACGCTTATTTCCCTTACTGTCTTTTAACCAGCCTTTTACCTGAACGCCTGTCTTAGTATCGAAATAATACTTATTGCCGTTCAGCTCCAGCCAGCCTTTTTGCTTTGACCCGTCCTTTTTTATGTAGTATGTTTTACCGTTAATGGTCTGAAATCCGGTCTTTACGGCAGCCTGAACTTCAGTCGCAGAAGCGGCGTGCGTTGCCACGCCGGCGGCAAAAACCATCAGAAACAGAAGCAACCCCCAGATTCTAAACTTCTTACATATGTTTCGCATACATACCTTCCCTTTTAATCCTATATTTAACGCGCCATTCTTTACAAAATTGTTACAATTCTGTGTTTCCATTATATAACATTCTCATACGTTCGTCAACACGGGTTTTCAACACTTATTACAATGAACAGATAATAAAGAAAGGGAAGAACCTGTATTTCTACGGTTCTTCCCTCAGTATTTGTTACATTAATATTAAGTATTGCTTCCTATCGCTTTAGCATCAATCAAGAAGATCTGCAAGAATCTGTGCTGCAGACATGTTCATATATCCATCCGGATCAGCAAGCGTATTTCTGTTCCATCTGAGGAAGTTACCGTTACGGATGTAATTTCCACTTGATGTATGATAATCATACTTGTTGTAACCGGCATATCTGCTCATATACTTCTTAGCAAGAGTGATTGCCTGGCTGCTGTAATCACCTGAAGGTGTAGGTGTACCGGAAATCTGGCACCCTGCCTGCGGTGTAGAGTGAACAATCACAACACTCTTGTCACTGCACTGTCCAAGAACAATCCAGGTATGTCCATCGTTATAACCTACATCACCCGGCTTCAAAGTATAATTAGTGCTTTTGAGGTTAGCCTGTGTCAGAATGGAGCCCCATCCGAGTGACTTATAATAGGAACCAATATTACCGGAAACAACTGTATAACCGGAACCCTGATTAGATGTCTTGTGCATTACCTGATATGCTGCCCAGCCTACGAAACCGGAACAGTCAAGTCCCTTCGCTCTGTTGGCTGAACTTAAATCACGGTAATTATTGTAATCATAGCTGCTGCTCTGGCTATTATACCATTGCTTCCAGGTCGGGCTTACACCCTTTCTGGTGGAATCATTCCAGCCTCCGCCCCATACATAGAGGGCTTGTCCTACGGGCTGTAACGCACCTGCAAGATAATTCTTAATCGTTTTGCTGCCCGTTGTAGGATTCGGTGTCGGTCCTGTTGTGCTGTCAACTACCAGCCGGCCGTTATTATCAAACTCGTATTTCTTGCCGTCGATGGTCACATTACCTACGGCCATCACGCCTGTTGATTCATCAAAATAATATTTATCACCGGATTTACTCTCTACCCAGCCTTTGGCCATCTTGCCGTTACCGGTGTAGAAGTAATAGGTTTTGCCATCAATGGTACTGAAGCTGGTAGCCATCACGCCGTCTTTCGTCTCAAAGTAGCGCTTTTCTTTTTTAGAATTCTCCAGCCAGCCGGTGGCCATATAACATACTTTATTATAAAAATATCTTGTATTATCCTTACTGTCTTTTAAGAAGCCTTCTGCAGCAATACCTGAATTACTGTAAAAATAATATTTCTTACCGTTCAGTGTCATCCACTTGGTTTTCATGATGCCTGTGGAAGGATCGAAATAGCGCTTCTGACCTTTGCTGGTCTCTATCCAGCCTGTCACCATGGCTCCTGCCTTGCTGGTGAAATAACGCTTATTTCCTTTACTGTCTTTCAACCAGCCTTTTACCTGAACGCCTGTCTTAGTATCGAAATAATACTTCTTGCCGTTCAGCTCCAGCCAGCCCTTTTGTTTTGACCCGTCCTTTTTTATGTAGTATGTTTTACCGTTAATGGTCTGAAATCCGGTTTTAACGGCGGCCTGTACTTCAGTAGCAGAAGCGGCATACGTTGCCACGCCGGCGGCAAAAACCATCAGAAACAGAAGCAACCCCCAGATTCTAAACTTCTTACATACGTTTCGCATACATACCTTCCTTTTCTTTTAATGCTTTATTTATTTAACGCGTCACTTTTTACAATCTTGTTACAATTTTGTGTCTCCATTATATAACATTCTCACAGATTCGTCAACAGTAAAGTACAAGCTGTAATATTTATCCCATTTCCATCCAGTTTCCAGTGATTATTGTAACATTTTTACCAGTTCAGATAATTTTGCCCATATAAAAAGGACAAAGCATACAAAAATGCTTCATCCTTTTTCATCATAATTAACAAAAATGCAATACTTACTCTGTACCAATCTTCAATATATATTTTACAGAAGGTGTTTTCTAAGCTCCGCTCCGTCCAGTACGCTTAAATATGCCGGTGCAACATCGAAAACAGTTTTGCAGCCCTTATGGCCTTCTTTATTCATGCGGTACGCTGCTCTTGCGTAAGCCACGATCACAGAGGAAGTGAATTCAGGATTGGAATCCAGTTTCAGGCTGTATTCAATCACATGGCTGTGCTCATCATTCCAACCGGTCTTGCCGCTGCGGATCACGAATCCGCCATGGGGGATTCCGCTATGGTCACGTTTCAGCTCCTCTTCAGAGATGAAATGTACCGTGGTGTCATACTCATCGAAATAGTTGGGCATTGTCTTAATCTCTTCCTCAATCCTCTTGAGGTCTGCACCCTCCTCAGCTACCACGAAGCACTCTCTTGTGTGTTTCTGGCGTGTGGTGAGCTCCGGATTCTCGCCCTTTCTGACCGATTCCAGCGCAGCCTGCACCGGGATGGTGTACTGCTTGCCGTCTCTCACGCCCTCGATGCGGCGAATGGCATCGGAATGTCCCTGGCTCACGCCCTTGCCCCAGAAAGTGTAATCCTTTCCGTTGGTCAGGATAACGTTTGCATACATACGGTTAAGAGAAAACATTCCCGGATCCCAGCCAACGGAGATAATTCCCACATGACCGCTCTTGGAAGCAGTCTTATCTACTTCTTCAAAATGCTCCGGGATTTTTGCATGGGTATCAAAGCTGTCAACCACATTGAACCACTGGGCAAATTTCGGTGTCTGTTTCGGCAGGTCGGTGGCACTTCCGCCGCACAGAATCAAAACGTCGATTTTATCTTTCATTTTCTCCGCCTCTTCCACAGAATAGACGGCGGCTGTCTCTGTGAGGATGTTTACGGTTTTCGGGTCACGACGGGTAAACACGGCTACTAATTCCATGTCCGGATTATGCTTGACTGCACATTCCACTCCACGGCCCAGATTTCCATAACCTAAAATTCCAATACGAATACTCATTATCTGTTTCCTCCTCTGCTCATAATCCTTACGCAGCAATTCCAATACTCCGGACTGCCGCACCCTTTAACACTTTAACATCTTAATATGAGAACAGCCAATTGTCAATTATTTTTCTGAAAATATAAATTTCACGCTGCACTCTCGCAGGATTCGATGGGCAATGGTAACGCCCTCCGCTCTGTCAGCAGCAAAGCATCCCGCCTCCCGGACAGCACAGATTACACGCCACATTAGCGAGACAGAGTTTCATACACAGGCCGTCTCCACCGGAAGGCATACCCCCGAACGGATTCTGCTGCTCCTGATACCAGGTGCCTCCACCCTCCATCCTCTGCAAAAGCATACGGTACTGGGCATTGTCAGGCTCCAGACGAACGGCCTCTCTGATATGGTTCAGTGCTGTCACGTTATTTCCCATGCCCATATTCGCCATGGCAGAAAGATAATACCACTGGCCATCTCGCTGGCCCAAAGAACTGAGTACATTTAGCGCCTCCTGATAATGGCCGCTCTGCACATAATTGGCCGCTGCCTGTCTGCGGATACTCTCCTCGTCCTGGTAACCAGAGGTACGCTGGCTGCCGCCAAAACCGCCAAAGCCTCCGAAGCCACCAAAGCCTCCGTTCCCACCATAGCTGTTTCCGGTGTCAGGACCATACTCCCGTTCCCGCATAATCTGTTCATATGCCTGCTGCACTTCTTTGAATTTTTCTTCTGCCTGGTCTTTATTTGGATTGTCAATATTCGCATCGGGATGATACTTGCGGCTCAAGCGGCGGTAAGCCTTCTTGATTTCCTCATCTGATGCACTTCTGGTCACTCCCAGCACACTATATGGATCTAACATGTTCTTTCTCCCGTACTTCCCTCCGTTTTTTACTCACTGCCTCAAAGCGCAGCCAGACACCGGAATATAAAATGTTCCGCAGAATGTCTGCGTATTTTATAATAGGAAGTTTCTCAAATTCCCTGCAGGCCTCCGCCAACATCAAAATCAAAATATGGCGTACCTGCTCTTCAAACCCTTCCATTATATAATCCTTAGAAAACGGATTGTAACTACCGCTTTCCACGTCCTTCTCCACATCCTCATAAGCATCCAGAAGATAAATAAATTTACCCAAAAAGAATCCCATTCGCCGCAGGGATAGTACCCATTCGTCCTCTCTGTAGGCGAATATCTCCTCCATGATTTTCCCAAAACAGCCGGCCATCTTGTCAATATCCGTCTCACCGGCTTTTTCCCATGCGGAAAGCTGAGCCAGATGAGAGACAATGGATTTCACCTTTTTCCGGTACCTTGGTACAAGAGCAGAGTTCTTTTTTTCCAGAAGCTTAGCATATCCAAGGCGAAAAAAATTCTTCTCGTCATTCCAATCATCAATACACTTATAATACGTTAAAAGCAGATTCATATCCGCCGCATATTCGGTAATGTCATTCTTCCGCACCTGCTGAGCACGCAGCGGATGCACAATACAATGCGTAGTGCCCTTCCGGGTGGGCGGCTCATACAATCCGCTCAGCACAAGGATGACAAATGTCATATCATAGGTCAGGGTCAATTGGCCGCTGATACCGTATTTTTCCCGCAATTCACGGCAGAGTCCGCAATAAAAGGACCGGTAGATGTCAAAATCTTTAAACTTCATCTCCGGCTTATTCATCACCACATAACCGAACATTTTAACTCCTCTTCACAAACTTGTTATGACATTTGGGACAGTCAATCTCAATTTTACCCTTGCCCTTTGGTACCCTGATTTTCTGCCCGCAGCCGGGGCAGGTGTAGATGTGATGGGTCTTTCTCTGCTCCATGAGATTCTTCTCTTTATTCATGCGCAGACGGAACTTCCCAGTCATTCCAAGATACTTTTGGTTTTCCGCATAACGCTTCTGAATATTCCTGGAAAATATACGAAAATACGTATACACGATTGCCAGCAGGCCAACCAGATCCAAAATAGTCCCAAGCGCACTGCCTCTTTTTACAAAAATGGAGACAACAATCGCAACCAGAGCCACTCCCATGGTAAACTTGGAGAACTGGTCCACTCCATAGCGACCCTGCATAAATTTGATAAATTTTTCTTTCACAGTAAATCCCTCTTCTCTTACGATTCTATAGTGATCCTCTTATGATTCTGTAATGATTCGTTACTCTTTTACCAAAACTTTTACAACTTCGGCAATGTACATAGTGTGGTAATCCTTTTCCGGATACCATTTCCCGTCATTGGCGGTTTCGTCAAAGCATTCCGGCTTAATGTCATCGTGGTACATTTTGCGGCATACCATGATCATCTCTGCCTCTTCGATGCCCGCGGTCCCCTCCACGAAACAGGGCGTAAGGCCCGCCTCTTTTATTTTATCAATGCCTTTGCCTGATACGGTGCCGCAGTAATTCAGAGCCTTTCTGTACTGCTCCGGCAGCACGGAAATCGTAAAGGTTTCCTCCCGGTCCACAAACTCCTTGGTATATCTCTGGGGACGGATATATATGGTCACTGCATTTTTGCCCCACATCACGCCCATGGCTCCCCAGCTCGCTGTCATAGTATTGCATTTCTCCTCATTGCCAGCGGTGATCAAAAGCCACTCCTTACCAATCTTTGTAAACGGATTCATTGTCAGCTCTGCTGCTTTAACTTCCTTAAAATTCATGATTTATCCTCACTTTCTTATATCCGGATAACGGTCCGGATTCTTTCTAATTCCCATATTCTGTGTCAGCCATATCTTAATACTCTCCTGCGGGCACCTCTGTCTCTCCACACATATTCTCCTGTGCGCCTCTATCTCTCCGCGCACACCTGGAAAATATAAAACTTCAGGTAATAAGACTCGTCTGCCGCCCACAGGATTGGATGATCTGGCGCCTGAGTCCTGTATTCCACCTGACGGAGCCGGCGGTGCACATTCTTTGCCGCCTGCCCGATGGTCTGTGTAAACAGCTCATAATCCATAAAATGGGAACAGGAACAGGTAGCCAAAAAGCCGCCGTCCTTCACAAGCTTCATGGCACGCAGATTAATTTCCCGATACCCCTTGACCGCATTTTTTATAGACTTCCTGGATTTCGTGAACGCAGGCGGGTCAAGAATCACCACATCAAATTTCTCGCCTTCCTCCTCAAGCTTGGGCAAAAGCTCGAACACATCCGCACAGAGGAATTTCACCCTGTCCTCAAGACCATTAAGCCGTGCATTGCTCTCCGCCTGGTCCACTGCAAGCTGCGACGCGTCCACACCCAGTACACTTCGGGCCCCCGCAATCCCTGCATTCAGGGCAAAAGAACCCGTATGGGTAAAACAGTCAAGCACCTTTGCGTCCTTACACAGCTTCTGGATTGCCAGACGGTTATATTTCTGGTCAAGGAAAAAGCCTGTTTTCTGCCCGTCCTTCACATCTACCTCGTATTTTACTCCATTCTCCTCAATCTTCACAAGGGTGGGGAACTCTGCGCCAAGGAAACCTTTTTTCAGCTCCATCCCCTCCTGACGCCGCACCTTCACATCACTGCGCTCATACACGCCCCGTATCTGCACGCCGTCCTCTCCAAGCACCTTGATGAGAAGCTTCACGATCAGTTCTTTATAGCGGTCGATGCCCAGAGCAAGGGACTGCACCACCAGCACGTCAGAAAATTTGTCAACCACCAATCCCGGCAGGAAATCCGCCTCGCCGAAAATCAGGCGGCAGCTTCCGGTATCCACCACCTTTTTACGGTACTCCCAGGCGTCACGTACCCGCTGCTCCATAAATTCCTCGTCAATCTCTTTATGCTCATCACGGGTAAAAAGCCTCACCGCAATCTTGGAATTCATATTGATAAAGCCCTTTCCCAAAGGGTAGCCGTCAAAATCGTGGACCAGGACAATATCACCGTTCACATAGCTTCCCATTATACTGGCGATTTCATTGTCAAACACCCACATTCCACCGGATTTCAGGAGTCTTCCTTCACCCTTCTTTAAGCTTACTACTGCCAGGCTCATATTTTTTCTCCTTTGCATTATTTGTCTGCTGCAATTTAGAATACATTCTAACACAGAATAAATCATTTTTCCAGTCATTACCGAACTGTCTCGGGTGGGACACAAAAAATTCATAGTTGGAAGGGGTGTCCCCTGGAAGGTGGTGAACGGTAAGGAGAAGGAGATTTGGGGCGGAACCGCCTCATGCAGATGCCCGCTTGCCTTCAACTAATTGCCTACGGAGACTTAGACTCTCACGAAGAGCGTTCGAGTCTAAGTCTCCGTAGGCAATGGATTTTCAGGCGCGCTTTCCGCAAATTCTGCCTGAGGCGGTTCCGCCCCAAATCTCCTTCTCCTTACCTTCCGCAACCTTTTTTCCCCTTCCTAGTGCCTGTCCCTTTCGACGGAAGTTTTTTTAATATCAGGGGAGGCTGTCCGAAAACCCAAAAACTATTTTTGAAAGTGGAAGATAATCTTCAATACAATGTAAGAATCAAAAGCGATGTAGAGTCAAAAAAAGATTTGTAACATATTCGGATGTAAAAGTGGAGAACGGCAACCAGTCTGAAATGGTTTTCGAACAGTCTGAGGAGGGGTAATGAGCCGGGAATGCCCTGCCATATGTTGCAATATGTTGCAGAGCAGCGATTTAACAGCGCAACGATTTAGCAGCGCAACAATTTAGCAGCGCAGTTGAGTAGCTGAGCTGTTGAGCATTTGGTTCTCGCGGCAGTTTTTTCGGGCAGGCGTGAAAACGTAGTGGTAGGTGAGGCGGAGGAACATGGGCGCCGGGGCAGGGCTTATCCGGGGCAGGCTCATTTGCGTAAGCGCGCCTGAAAATCCATTGCCTACGGAGACTTAGCTGCGAACGCTCTTCGTGAGCCGCTTAGTCGCAGTTGGCAATTAGTTGAAGGGAAGCGGGCATGAGCCTGACACGGATAAGCCCTGCCCCGGCGCCCATGTTCCTCCGCCTCACCGTTCAACCCCCTTCCGAATCACACAAAAAAAACTGCCGCCTCCCGGCAATCCCGCCAGGCTGCAGCAGCCTTTTATTTTTATGACACGCCATTTAATTTCCACGTGAACTTTTTCATACGCAATTCCCTTTAAAGCCTACGCACTATGCGTCTTAATCCTCAGCACCTGCATTTTGATAAGTGCCGGTCTGACCGCATTGTAGAGGAAGCCTACAAGCACCACAGACACCACCGCATTGATGAAAGTCGCGGCAGCGCTCATCTTTGCAAGCACATCCGCCATCTGCTGGGGCTGTCCGAGGATATAAAGCTTATAAAAATATCCCACCACCGGATCCGCGATCACATTGAAGCCCAGGCCCGCAACTGCAGCGAGCACACTCCATTTAAAAACGTATTTCCTGTCCGTGCTCTCGTTAATCTTAGCGATTCGGTGGGCCACCAGTCCGGTGATCAGGCCGATACAGAGCTTGAGGACAAAGGTCTTAGGAGCGCCTACAATATATACCGGGTCCATGAGATCCGCAACCGTCATCCCAACGGCTCCAGCCAGACCGCCGTACCAGCCTCCCAGAAGAAGTGCCCCGAGCACGCAAAAGGCGTTGCCGATGTGTAACGAAGTAGCGTCTCCGCCGGGTACCGGGATTTTTATCTGTAAGAAAGTAAATGCTACAAAACAGAGTGCCGCTAAAATGGCAGTCTCTGCTAATTTTAAAATTGTACTGTTCTGTGTATTCATCTGTTCCACTGCCTTTCCTTATGTGTTAGCCTTATGATAACGGCAAAGTGGTATTGATTCAATGTCCAATTTTCACTTTTTTTAAGGGGACAGTTTACGAAAGTTCTTTTAATAATATGTGTCTCGGCAGTCCGCCGTAACACTGTACGGTCTTTTTGACCTCATAGCCGTGGCGCTGCATGTTTTGAAGGCTGTAAATATTTTCCGGATGGATGGTACACATGAGATACCGAAATTTCTGTGTGTCCAGCGTTTTCTCTGCTTCCTTGAGCATCCGCCCCTGGAGGCCATTTCCCCGGTAAGCCGTGCCCACGGCGGCGGAATCCATCACTGCTACCTGTTTGAGCTTTTCGCTGTCAAAATCAAGATAAACTCCAAGATTTTCGTCCGGCCTTGGCTCTTTTACAAGAAAAAAACCTGCAATCTGTCCATCCTCTGCCACAGCCACGATGACAAAGCCCTCTTCACTTAAATGACGCCGCACAAAATCCTCATCGTCCGCCACAAACCATTCCGGATGCTCCGATAAATTTTTCGCCTCATCCATAACCGCCATAATCCCCGGTACATCCCCGTCGGAAGCTCTTCTTATTATAAATCCCATCATTTCCTCCTACGCTAAACACTTACAATATCCCATGAAATAGAACGTGCCGCAAAATATCTTTTCGCAAACAATTCTACAAAAACACCCTATGTGTCTACAATATACAATAGTAGAATATCACACGTCCTATGGCGCAAATAATACCTCAAATCCTATAGCGTACAATGCCGCAGCTCCCATGGCGCAAACAATGCCGCAGGAAATTCCCGCGGCATTGTAAAATCTCAAGCTGCATATGACTGTAACATCTCAGTTACTCTGTACTGCTGTCATACTGCTATTCTTCCATACCTTCATCCATTGTATCGGTACCTTCTGTTTCGGAATAGGTATCCATTTCTGTGCTCTCTCCGTAGAGCTTCTCGAAGAACTTCAGAGTATCGTCATAGAGCATCTGTCTTTCATCCTGGGTAACATCGAGCAGGATATCTTCCATTTCCGAATCTGTATCCGTGGCATCAATGGTAAACAGTTTCTTAAGCTCAGTATTGATCATGTTGAGCTCCGGTGTCATGTAGTAATCGCTGTCCCCGGGTACGTAAGCGTCCACACCCTGGCTTAAAACCTTAAGGTAAGCCTTCTCCACTTTTGCGGATACCTGCTTGCCAACCTCCGGATCAAGTACGACTGAAGCTGTAGCACCTTCGCCAACGGCTGCCTGTAATGATGCTGCATCGCCTTCAAACTCTCCAACGCAGAAGCTCTTTGCTTTTTCGTAAAGGGTCTTATTTTCCTCACTCAGTGTATCTGCGCTCGGCTCTGTACTTTCGCCGCCTACAGACTCAGCCGGAGGCATTTCCTCACCGCCGTCTGTCTCAGCCGGAGGAATCTCCTCGCCACCCTGATACTCTTCATCCAGGATATCTCCCTCTAAGTCAGCGTCAGGATTCTCTGTGCCCTGCATGTTTCCGCCTGTCTGCTCTTCCAGTTCCGGGTCCTCGGTGGAGCCTGCGATTACATCGCTTCCAAGGATACTCTCATCCAGCCCGTCCACAATACTGTCATCATCGCCGTCTGTCTCTAAGCCCGGATCGCCTGGTTCTACTTCGCCTGTCACGTTTTCATCTACGTGCTCCAGGGTTTCCTTTACATCGTCATAATTGTAATTCTGCTGCGCAATCTGCTCCAGGAGAGCTACAATCTTGTCAAGCTGCTCTGTGTCTACGGTTACATTGTTCTGCTCAGCGATATTGATGACAATGTTATAAATCTCATCTGCATCCTGAATATTGTTCTGAATGATCTGCATCTTCGCCTGGTTGATTACTGTGGTGGCGTCATTCTGTCCCACCTGCTCTGCGAGAGTGCCTGTAACTACCATCTCTTCAGTAGCAATCTTCTTCTTGGTGTCGTCCAGCTTCTCACCGCTGGCAGTCTCATATGCCATCTGAATACCGGTAAGCGCGCCGGTTCCGGATACTTCGAACGGGCAGGCTGCCACAACTTCACAGTTCTTCACACCTGAGGTGGAAAGAGTCGTGGCGATCATATTACAGGTAACCCAGTTAAGATTCGCGGTACGCACCTTGATACCGCCGGACTGGGTAGGCTTCACATATGCGCAGCTTACAGTCCTGGTGCCAATCTGCTCCAGCGGAACGTAAGCGCTTAAGTGATCCCGCTCATCCTGGTTGGTGATCGTGAGGATCTGGACCTCATTGGAATTCACCTTAAAATATCTCATCATTGTATCCTTCTGCTCCTGGGACAAATCAGCTCCCAAGGTTACCACCTTCATAGAATCTGCCATTGCGGGCATGGCGCTTGCTGTGATCAGGCACATGCTGCAAAGCAATGCTCCAAGTATGTTTCGTTTCTTCATCTTTTTTCCTCCATAACCCTTGATTTTCCGTGTACCGATTCGGTGAACCCATTATATCATACTTTTTATGCGTTGTTGTAATTTGAATTAAATTTTATACTTTTTTAATCGTTGCAGCCTTTTTATCCCCTTTTCCCCTTGTCACGGGTAGGAATATCCAGCAGCCGGCGTGTCCGTATTTGGATATGCTCTTCAATAGCAGCCAGGTGCTCTTCCGGCAGGTTGAGACTGGGATGCCTTTTAAACCGAAAGCCGATCATCCGCCTGAGCTGCGCTTTCTGCTTAGCCCCCATGACCTCGGCACAGATGTTCTCATAAGAAACGCCGTAGGGGTTGGAGCGGGTTCTCGCATAGGCTTCCAAATCCGCATAGTCCTCTTTCCCGGCGTAACAGAACAATGACAACCCATTGTCAAAGATTGGTGCCGGGGCAACAATCCGGCCGCTGTGATTATCCCGCAGGACGCCGAAGTTTCCAAAGTGCCGGTCCTCGTTGTAAATCAGTGCGTCGAACACCAGCATACTGCGAATCTGCTCGGAAAACTCTCCGCCAAAGCCATCGTAATATTTTAGACATGCGGCAATTCCACCTGATGTGACAATGCGCCCGATGGGGAGATAGGCTGTATCTATATTCGTGAACAGAAGGCACTTGGAGGCTGTAATACCCTTCCAGTTCTCCAGGTCATAATGGACAGCGTTCAATCCCATATTTTCCGCAATCTGAGAGGCATAATATTCGCTATACGGCTCCCGTCCGGTGTTGGACGCACCAGTGGTACCGCCTTTATACAGATAAATCCCGTCGCTTTCCACAAAACGCCACGCCTTAGGCAGCATTCCGCCCGTGGTCAGCTCGGGTGAGGTGGTAAATGCCTGGCGGCTCTGACCTGCGCCAGTGTAGGCCACCAGGGCCAGCATTTCGGAAAACCGATTCTCGTACAGATTGTACTGGGAAAATTTTCCCTCAAAGCCTTCCGGTACCACCCAATAGCTATCGTTTAAGGATAAACCCTTGCATACATCAATAATGCCCTTCGTGTCATTGGCACTGAGACCCAATGTTTTTAGGATTTCATCTACAAAGGCACGGTTCTTAGGGATAACCCGCCGTTCCAGCCAGCGGATGACACCCTTACCGCTGCACTCCATATCCAACGGCATCAAATGCTCCGCTTCTGCATTGACAGTCCGAATATCCGCCACCAGACCTTCCAGGCCCTGTTCTTCCATTGTAAAGCGCATCAGTTCAGTGTCATAAATGCGCAGGCTGTATACATTATTCATGAGCTCCTCCCTGCTTCCCGTCACAATTAATTTCCTACATTTCACGGCTTGCCGCCATAGTATCACAAATCACAATAACCTGCAAGACATACGAAAGACTGGACGGCCGATTTTCCAAATGCAGATTTTCCAACTATAGGGATTCTCTTTTATCGACGCCCGCCCTGACCACCAACTCTCCCATATTTCCAATAACACCAAGCCCCAAACACAGCCGTCAAAAGCTCAGCCGCAGGAAACGCCAGCCAGACCCCCGTCATCTTTAATGCAAAGGACAGCACGAAGGTAAGCGGCAATATCAGGAAAAATCCTCTCAGGAGCGAGATGATATGTGATGGCTGCGGTCTGTCCACCGATGCGAAATACACAGCCATGATCACATTAATCCCCGCAAACGGACAAGCGGTGAAATAAATCCGAAGCCCATACACAGCCGTATCCTGGAGCAGCATATCATGTCCACTGTTAAAAATAAGCGCAATAGGGTCCGCCCAGATAAAAATCCCCGCATACACCAAGAGCGCGGCCACAGTCACCGTAACCAGTGCATACCGGAAAACCTTGCCCACATTGTCGCGCTTGCCGTAGCCGTAGCTTGAGCTGATCACCGGCTGGATTCCCTGCGCAACACCGTTAAACATTGCCATTACCACCAAGGACAGATTAGCGATCACACCGTAAGCCGCCACGCCGGTATTTCCCATAAGCCCAAGAATGATCATGTTAAAGACGATCATCACAATCCCGGACGAAACCTCCGTGACCAGAGAAGGCAGGCCAAGGGAGGCCACATCCGGCAGATATTTAAAAGGCAGCACTGCCTTTGCCAGATGAAAGCTGTGGTCCTTCTTAAAGAAGCAGACCGACATCACGCCGATACTGATGATCGGCGCAAACCCTGTGGCAAGCACCGCTCCGAATATCCCCAATCCCAGCGGAAAGATAAAAATGTAATCCAAGATAATATTAGAAAAGCTTCCCGCCAGCATAGCCGTCATGGATAACCGCGGCTTGCCGTCATTTCTCACAAAGCAGAGCAGCACATTATTCATCATAAACATAGGCGAAAACAGCAGAATCACCTTGAGATAAGTGTTTGTCATCTCATAAACACTGCCGTCCGCCCGCAGCAAGGTGGTAATCCCCTTTGAGAAAAAAAGTCCCACCAGTGCCAGCACCACTCCGATAGCCAGTGCAGCCTGTACACATACCGTAAAATAAGTATTTGCTCTTTTCTGGTCCTTCTGCCCCCGCAGTATGGAATACCGGGTAGCGCCGCCCATTCCCAGCATCAAGCCCAGGCCATGGATAAAGCTGTAGATAGGGATTGCCAGGTTCAATGCTGCCAAGCCGTCTGCCCCAAGCCCCTTGGATATAAAAAAGGTATCAGCCAGAATGTAACAGGATAACCCTATCATTCCGATCACATTCAGAGAAGTGTATTTTATAAAAGTCTTGCCTATGCTCTCTTGTCTCATTTTTGTCTCCTAAATTTATTCTGCTTATATCTATTTCACGTATTCCGGGAAGCCATTTGCCGGACCGCTCCCAACATTTTATCATAATTTGGTTTTATCGATTTTTATACTTGACTCTCTAGTTACTGGATACTTTATCCTTTAGTAAGTAACTACTTCGAGGTGATAAACTATGAAAGAATCCAACAATCTGACCCAGGGCAGTCTTGTCAAAACTGTGATTGCCTTTACCATCCCGTTTTTTCTCGCCAACCTTATCCAGGCACTCTATGGCGCGGCTGACCTGATGGTCATCGGCTGGTACTGTGATCCAGCCAGCGTGGCGGGTGTATCCACAGGCACTCAGGTGACCCAGATCATAACCAGCCTGATTTCCGGCCTGACCCTGGGCGGCACGGTACTCATCGGAAAATACACAGGCATGGAGAAAAAGGAAGATGTAAAAGAAACCATTGCCACCAGCCTGACACTGTTTCTCATAACCGGCGCGGTCCTTTCCGTCCTGCTTCTGCTTTTCGTGCGGCCTGTCCTGACTCTGCTCCAGGCCCCGGCAGACTCCTTTGAATTCTCGGTACAGTATGTATCCGTGTGTGCCTGCGGCTGTATTTTTATCTGCGGTTATAACGCGGTCAGCGCCATACTCCGGGGATACGGGGATTCACGGCGGCCGCTGTACTTTGTGGCTGTGGCCGGAGTTCTCAACTTTGTGTGCGACATCCTTTTTGTGAAATACCTGCATCTGGGTGTGAGGGGTGTTGCCCTGGCTACCATCCTTTCCCAGGGAGTGAGCATGGTCTTCGCCATGATATATCTCAACCGGCAGAACTTTTTGTTCCGGTTCCATCTTTCCAGCCTACGTATGCGCAAGGCCAAGGTCGGGGAACTGATGAAGCTTGGCATCCCCATCTCCTTCCAGGAATGTATGGTGAGGCTTTCCTTCCTATATTTAACGGCACAGACAAACAAGCTGGGCGTTCTCGCAGCCTCCGCAGTGGGAATCGCCAGCAAATATGACGTGTTCGCCATGCTGCCCGCCACCTCTGTGGCAAATGCCCTGGCAGCCATTGTGGCCCAGAATCACGGTGCCGGGAAATATAAGCGCATGAACCGATCCCTGGTCATCGGAATCCTGCTGGCCCTGCCCTTTTCCCTGGGCTTTTTCCTCTGGGCGCAGCTTTCGCCGCAGAGCATGATCGGAATCTTTTCCCAGAATGCGGACATCGTATCCACAGGCATCCCCTTCTTCCGCACCTGCAGCTTTGATTATCTGTGTACCCTGTTTGTATTTACCCTCAACGGCTACCTGAACGGCCGTTCCAAAACGATTTTCACCATGATAAGCTGCTGTTTCGGAGCACTTGTCCTGCGTATGCCCCTCATCTATGCTGTGTGCCGCTTTTTCCCGAATAACCTCGGTGTGATCGGCACCGTAGCGCCGCTGGTGTCCGGCATTATGGCAGTCTATACCCTCGTCTATGTCATCCGGTTGGTACGCTGTCACGCCCATCCTTGAAGCTGCGGATGGCCTCATCCGGAGTACCGTGACTCCATGCCTGGCATATCATGGCGCAGGCTTAACCGGAATCTGCAACTCAGTGATATACTGAGAGGCATCTTTCGTAAAGCAGTAATCGATCAATGTAATTTCCAGTGCATCCCCGGCCACTGCCAGGCCCGCCCTATCCACTGCATCCAGGAGCTTATCATAATAGCAGCCCGCCTCCTGGTGCGTGCCCCGGTAGCGCAGGGTAAGATATTCGCCGCCGGGGATGACGCTGCAATTGCCCTCATACTCATCTTCTTCCTCTATCAGAATCACATTACAGGAAAAAACATCATACTGACGGCTAAGAAGCTTCTCTCTGGCAACCGTAAAAGCCACCTTTCCCAGAAACACCGTGGCTCCAAGGGGCTGGCTCTTTCTGGCATCACGCATGTACAGCTCAATGTCATCCTTTTTGGAGCGCTCTTTCTCAAGGATTACACCACGCCGTTCAGGTATCTGACGCATCTCAACCACATCCAGCCGGGAATTCACCGCGTCCTCAATCTGCCTGGTGCGCCGTTTCAGCTTCTTCTCAATCAAATCCAGCTTTCTCCGCTGACGCTCAATCTCCACCTGCTGCTTTTGTAAAAGGGACAGCAGAACCGCGGTATCCTTGTTGTTGAAAAATGTCTGAATTTCCTCAATCGGCATCTTCAGCTCCCGCAGATACATGATTGTAGAAAGAAGATCAAACTGTTCGGTTGTATAATAACGGTATTTGCTTTTCGGATTAACATATGCAGGCTTCAAAAGGCCGATATCATCATAGTACCTCAAGGTACGGATATTAATGCCGAACAGCTTCGCCATCTCCCCCGCTGTAAAATATGAATCCATCTCTCTGTCACCCCTGACTTCTATTAATATCTTCCCTGTTAAGGTCCTATATGAGATTCAGGATATGCTCCAGCGCATAGCTGATTCCTTCGGTATCGTTTGACTTGGTAACAAAATCTGCCGCTTCCTTGCAAACGGAAGTACCATTCTCCATAGCGATTCCCACGCCCGCGCTTGTAAGCATTTCCACATCATTGTCTGCATCCCCAAAGGCCGCTGCATTCTCAAGTGACAGGCCCTCTCTTTTCAAAAGCTCTTCCAAAGCCCTGCACTTGTTCGTGCTCTCCTCTGCCACCTCTACCAGACACTGTACGGATGAGGTCACATAAATACCTGGGATTGTTTTCAGTCTTTCCCTGATTTTCTGTTCCTGCTCAGGTCTGCGCAAACGTATGCCTATCCCCTCTACCTTTTCACTGCGAAGAACCAGTCTGGTGATATCCTCCACGCCTTTTCTTGTATCTTTCAGATATTTCATGGACTCTTTTCGAACACTCCAATTCTCAAGCTCTCCAAGAAAACGCGCTTCCGAATAAGCCTGCCCTCCAATCAGCGCCTCAAAAGCAATGTCCTCTTCCTCACAGGCCGCAAATACCTTTTCCCGGATACCTCTGGGAATAGAGGTCTGACGAAGTATGCCTCTTTCTTTTTTATCGTAGATTACCGCACCGTTGGAAGTAATCAGATAGCGAATGGAATCCATTTCCATGATTTCTGAAGGAAGTGCGCTCAATGGTCGTCCCGTGGCGATCACGACCATGACTCCCTTTTGAGTCAGCCTATAAAGCGCTTCTTTACTCCACGAAGTAATCTGCTTGGCGCTGTCCAGAAGCGTCCCGTCCAGATCAAAAACAACAGCCTTGGGCTTTTCTCCACAATGCCATGTCTGTCCCACATGCACGTCGGTATTCACTCCGACATTTGCTCCGACATTTACTCCGACATTTGCTACGGCATTTACTCTGACATTTGCTACGGCTCCCGCGCTGGTATCCACACGTACGGAAATCTCGGTCACGAACTCCTCCTCGTTTTCCGATGCCAGATTGTCAATCACATATCTTTCCACAAAATCACCGCAAAGCTTCAGCCTTTGTTCTTTAGCATATGTAATCAAACGAACATAAGCCTCCCCGATACTCTCCCAATGCCCCCTATGATATGCAAGAAGATAATCGCCTTCTACAATCTCATACCATTTCAAGGCTTTTGGCTTTTTCGACGTCAGCAGGGCTACATTGCGGTAATTGTCATAAACTCCGCTCTTAATGTCCTTCTCATCCTGTAAATATGCGATGTCATAACACATACTGTCATTGCTCTCGCCGTAAACAGTGATGAGATTCCCCACACTCTTGGCAAACTCCTGCTCACTGCCGCCGCCCACATCGTCTATAATATAATAGCGCTTCGCCATTTTTTTCATATAAATGCCGTCAAGGTCCAGGTTTAAAAGCTCTTCGATTTCCTTCTTTTTCTCGCGCATCCATTCCATTCTGTCCCTAAGCCGTTTCATCTGTGCAGCAGCCAGCTTCTCCTCCACCTCAAAGAGCTCCAAAAGCTTCCGGGGCGTCCTGTCTTTGAGAAAGCGCCGGATGTCCTCAAGGGGCATATCCAGCTCCCGCAGCCAGAGTATGGCCTCCAGAACCTCAAGCTGCCGGGTGCTGTAGAAACGATAGTCATTGTCCAGCTTAACCTCCGGGGAAAACAGCCCGATTTTATCATAATGAAACAAGGTGTTCTTTGTCACATGCATCACATTGGCAACTTCTCCGGTCGTCATATATTTTCTTCTGTCCATCACAGCCTCCTAAAATTCTTCTTGACTATATGGTTACAATATACTTTATCATATCATTTGTTTGAACTCTCGTCTACCAAAGATGAAGAAAAGGAGGTTTTTATGTTGTCAAATTCTATCGCGCAAAAATTTACGCCGCTGACTTTGATCCGTTTTGCATTGCCGTCTATGGTAATGATGATATTTATGTCCTGCTACACCATCGTGGACGGCATTTTTATCTCCCGTTTTGTGGGAAGCCACGGACTATCCGCGGTCAACCTTGTTTATCCGGTCATCAATATACTGTTTGCAGTGGGCATCATGCTCGCCACCGGAGGCAGCGCGTTCGTAGCCACGGAGCTTGGCGAGGGCAGGCCAAAAGACGCACAGAAGCATTTTTCCCTGCTGGTTTTCACAAGTGTGCTGGCAAGTGTTATCCTGCTGATCGTGACACTGCTGTTCATTGATCCCATCAGTCTGGCGCTGGGTGCTGATCAGGAGCTGCTGCCATACTGCCGTGCTTATCTGGGAGTGACGATCCTCTTCGGACCGGCGTGTATGCTGCAGACCATGTTCCAGTCATTTTTCGTGACTGCGGGCAAGCCGCACTACGGGCTGATCCTCACCATAACCGCCGGAATCGCCAACGCTGTGCTTGACTATGTTTTTATGGGCGTACTGGGCTTCGGAGTAGAGGGCGCTGCGCTGGCAACCGGGCTTGGACAGGCCGTACCTGCTGTGTTCGGTTTGTTTTACTTCGGCTTTTCAAAAGGCAGCCTGCGTTTCCGCCGATTCCGTGCAGAAGCAAAGGTGCTTGTGCAGTCCTGCCTGAACGGTTCCTCTGAGATGGTTTCCAACCTCTCAAACGCCGTGGTCACTTATATGTTCAATATTGTGATGATGCGTCTGGCAGGTGCAGACGGTGTGGCATCCATCACCATCCTGCTCTACGCCCAATTTTTATTTAACTCCCTTTACCTCGGATTTTCCATGGGTGTGGCGCCGGTCATCAGCTTCCAGCACGGTGCAGGCAAAAAGGAGGAGCTGAAAAACACATACCATATCAGTAAATTATTCACCCTTGGCTCTGCCGTGGGAATCACAGTTTTGTCACTTTTTATGGCAGATTTTGTGGCAAAGATTTTCGTAGAGCCGGGTACTGCCGTGTACGAGCTGACAAGACAGGGATTCCGTATTTTTGCCTTTTCCTTTTTGTTCAGCGGTTATAATATTTATTCGTCTGCGCTTTTTACTGCTCTGTCCGACGGGAAAACCTCAGCAATCCTCTCCTTCAGCCGCACCTTTGTGTTCATACTGCTGTCACTGCTGCTTCTGCCCGCAGTACTCGGTGTGACCGGAGCCTGGCTGGCAATCCCTCTGGCAGAATTTGCAACTATTTTTCTGTCCATGTTCTACAACCGCAGGCTCAATAAAGGCCCAATCCTTGACCCTGCCACACAGATTTAAAAACGGCCCGGAAAATATATCCGGGCCACCTGTCTATTATCCTGCAATATTTTCTTTCTTACGGCAACCGCATAAGGTCGCCACATTAAATATACAGACCTGTCTGAATGTCGCCTTATACTTCCATTATCACCGGCAGAATCATGGGGCTGCGCTTAATTTTCTTCCATAAATAACTGTCGATGCTGTCCTTAATCTCAGACTTGATCTGGCCCCATTCCCTGTGATTCTGGCTCTCACATTTTCCCACTGCTTTAGCCGCCACCTTACGCAGCTCGCGCATAAGGTCCTCAGATTCTCTCACATAAACGAAGCCCCGGGAAATTATATCCGGTCCTGCCAGAAGTCTGTTGGTATTCTTTTCCAGGCTCATGGACACGATGATAATCCCGTCCTCAGAGAGATTCTGCCTGTCCCTGATCACGATATTTCCCACATCTCCAACTCCAAGTCCGTCCACAAAAATCCCCTTTGCCGTAACCTTGGAAGTAACCTTTCCGGCGTCCTGGGATAGCTCGAGAACACTGCCTGCCTCCAGCACAAATACATGATCCTTATCTACGCCCACCTCTTTGGCAAGGTTCGCTCCGGCGATCAAATGTCTGTACTCTCCATGTACCGGAATGGCGAATTTCGGTTTCAGCAGAGAATAGATCAGCTTGATTTCCTCCTGGCACGCATGGCCGGAAACATGGGTATCCTGAAAGATTACATTTGCACCTTTCATGGCAAGCTCATTGACGATTCTTGACACTGCCTTTTCGTTTCCCGGAATCGGTGTGGAGCTGAAAATAATCGCGTCATTCGGCTTGATCGTCACCTTCTTATGGGTGGAATCCGCCATACGAGAGAGCGCTGCCATGGCCTCACCCTGGCTTCCCGTTGTAATAAAGACAAGCTTTTCATCCGGGTAACGCCTCATTTCATCTACACTGATCAGTGTATTTTCCGGGATGGTCACATACCCAAGCTCCTCGGCAATCTTGATCACGTTTTCCATACTTCTGCCCTGGAGGATTACCTTTCTTCCATACTTATATGCAGTATTTATAATCTGCTGCACCCTGTCTACATTTGAGGCAAAGGTCGCAACAATAATCCTGTTTCCGGTGTTCTCTGCAAATAGAGTATCAAAGGTTTTTGCCACCTTTGTCTCCGACGGTGTGAAGCCCGGACGCATGGCATTCGTACTGTCACACATCACTGCCAGCACGCCCTTTTTGCCCAAAATCCCCATACGCTGAAGGTCAATGCATTCACCGAAAAGCGGAGTGTAATCCACCTTAAAATCTCCTGTATGCACAATCGTTCCGGCCGGCGTATAAATAGCCAGCGCCGATGCTCCGGCAATGCTGTGGTTGGTCTTGATAAACTCCACGCGCATCTCTCCCAGGTGCACATAGCTGCCCTGCTCCACTACCTTGCGCTTCGTCTTTTTCAGAATCTTGGCCTCCTCCAGCTTGTGTTCGATGAGGCCCATGGTCAGTCTGGTCGCGTACACCGGCACATTGATCTGCGGCAGAATATACGGCAGCGCACCGATATGGTCCTCATGACCATGCGTGATCACAAAGCCCTTTACCTTTTCCTTATTCTGTACCAGATAGCTCACATCCGGGATTACCTTATCGATTCCCAGCATGTCGTCATCCGGGAAAGAAATCCCACAGTCAACCACCACGATCGTATCGTTATATTCAATAGCGGTAATGTTCATACCAATCTTATCCAGCCCTCCAAGGGGGATGATCTTTACCTTACTTCCTTTAATTAATGATTTATCTTTTTTCGCCAAATTTATTCTTTTCCTCTCTTAAATTCTTTATCTTCATACAAAACAAAAGGCCGTACCTGCACATTCAGAACAGATACGGCCATCTCTTTTTAACTGTACGATCAACTCTCATACTTGCAAAATAATACCTTTTCTCCATCTTCACAAACAAATAATTGATATGAGTATACACCCACTGTCAGAAAGAAGCAAGCTTTATTTTTCGTCCTGTGCCTGTGCTTTTCGGTACACCTCGGCCTCCGGGTCCCTGATTTGCTTTACCCTCGACCACTCCTTTGTGTTATCATCGCGCACAGTCTCACATTGATTCTGATATAGAAACCGCACCAGCGGATATACGTTCACCCAAATCTGATTATTTCCTTCTCGCTGCGATTCATCAAAGATAAGCTGCAGCCCAAAATGAAGATGGTAGATATCTATATTGTTGACATTCTCATTGGCACTGTAACCGGTGCGTCCCATATAACCGATCACATCGCCGGCCTGCACTACACTCCCCTCTTTCAGCCATTTTGCAAAAGGAAAATCCTTGCGCAGATGTGCATAATAATAGTACCGTTTACCGTCAAAGCTGTTGATACCCACACGCCAGCCTCCGTACTGATTCCAGCCCAGAAGATACACATATCCCGACTCCACAGCCACCACCGGAGTCCCCACCTGTCCCATCATATCATGGCCCAGATGATTCCGCTTATACCCATAGCTGCGCGATACTCCGAAGTCATCATAGTCAGTATAAGGAAAGCCCTTTGCAATGGGATGGAAGGCCTTAAGACCATATTTTTTCACCCATTTCACACCATCTGCACCAGCTTCCTCAACCTCATACTCGCCCACCATCCCATCAAGCACAGCCCCGTAAGCCTGGCGGTAATAATCGTAATATTCCATATCCTTGGTAAGCTCTTCTATGGTCGTTTTTCCGGAAGCAAGCCTTTCTGCTGCCTGCTCCATATCGCTCTCTTTATAACTGCTGAAATCCCCTCCATACCTGGCTCCCAGATATGCCAGCAGCTCCACCCAATGTAACGGATGCTTTGAATTGTGGGTGTCCACATCATAGTCGTAGGCCTTCTGAAGTGCTTCTTTCGTGACATGGAACTCCACCCATTTGATATACTTTTTCTCTTTTTCCACCGCTGCAGTGCCGGAAGATACACTCACCAGCCTATTATGTACCAGCCGTCCGCACAGGCAGAACAGCGTAAGCGCCATAATCCCCACAATGAGAATCTGTTTTTTCCGTACAAAAATGGTCCCCGAAGTTTTTTTCATCAAGAACACTCCTGAACCTTATTCATGAAAGTATATGGCGAAGCAGCGCATATTATGCAAGTCTTTGACATTCCTGCATTTCAATCATATAATGAGACATAGCTTCACCATCCCACCCCAAAGGAGGCAGTAATCAATGAATGCATTTCAGGAAAATTTAATTACTCTTTTAAAGGATAAAGGCGCAGCATTGCTCGGCTTCGCACAGCTTCAAACCATTACCGATGGTCGGTGGAAATCAGGCCTTGCCATCGCCACCGCGATTCCCCGTCACGTGATACGCTCTATATCTGACGGTCCCACACTCCCATACTATGAGGCTTACAATTCCCTCAACGCCACGCTTCATTCCCTCGCCCTGGAAGCCGAAGCCTACATAAAGTCCCACGGATATCATGCGCTTGCTCAGACCAAGGATGTGGTAAAACAAGGCCCGGATTACCGCACGCCTATGCCTCATAAAACAATAGCCGTACACGCAGGACTCGGCTGGATAGGTAAAAGTGCGCTGCTTGTAACACCGGAATTTGGCTCAGCAGTACGTCTCACTTCGGTTCTCACCGATGCGGAATTTGATTACGGAACGCCCATCACAAGCTCCCGCTGCGGTTCCTGCACAAACTGTACAAACGCGTGTCCAGGTAATGCAGTATCCGGCAAAAACTGGGCTCCGGACATAGACCGAGATGAATTTTACAACCCTTATTCGTGTCGTAAAACCGCCCGGAAACTGGCCTTTGACATGCTTAATAAGGAAGTCACGCTCTGCGGAAAGTGCATTGAGGTTTGCCCCTATACCCAAAAATATTTGTCGTCTGGCACAGATTAAGTCAAATCACACCGCTGTCGAAACAATTCAATTAAAAGCTTAAGAGACTCCGTAAGATATTTTTTCTTATGATAAATCAAAGTAAAGCTTCTTAAAAACGCAGCCGGATAAAGCGGCAGTTTCACCAGTCTGCCCGCCTTAAGCTCCTCGGAGATAAGTCTGCCGGACAGCACGGTAATCCCGGTATTCTGCTCCACCGCATGAATGAGCGCCTGATTGCTCACACTCTCCCAGAGCAGCCTGTATTTCAGCTGCTCTGCCTGAAATACACTGTCCGTAATCTCCCTGCTGGCACTGCCCTGCTCCCTTAAACAGAAAGGATAGGCCGCAATCTCCTTAAGCGTCACCTTATTTCTATACGCCAGCGGATGTCCGCTTCCGCACACAAAATAAAGCCTGTCCTCCATAAAAGGAATCTCCTCCAAAAGCCCCACATCCGCTTTGTCCTCCACCAGACCCAGGTCAAGCTCATTTTTAAGCACTGCCTGGATCACCTGCCTGGAATTTTCAATCCGCACCTTCACCTCACAATTGGGATAGACCCGGTTGAACTCTGCAGCCACCGAAGGCACCAGGAAATTTCCGATGGTGATGCTGGAGCCGATATGCAGCGTCCCCGGCATATCCGGAGAAACCATCACACTCTCCATCTCATCGAAAAGGTCTACGATATGCTTCGCATAGCCATAAAATTCCCTGCCCTTCTCCGTCACATATAACCGCCTGTTTATCCTGTCAAACAGCTTGATACGGTAAGCCTCCTCAAGCTCCTTCACCGCCAGACTTACACTTGGCTGTGCCAGGTGCAGCTTCCTGGATGCTGCGGTAATGCTCATCTCCTGATAAACCGTGACAAAAATCAATAAATGTCTGCGCGTCATATCTTTGTCCCCTCCAGAATTCATAATAAAAACATTATATATATCTATAGAATAATACTATTTGAATTATATATCAACATACAATATACTCAAAGCATCAGGAGGGAATACAAAATGGAAGAAACGCAAAGTGAAAAGAAGAGTTATATTTTAAAGAAATTATTTATATCCACACTTTATCTGAGCACCTTTACCTTTGGCGGAGGTTATGTGATCGTGACCCTGCTCAAAGACAAATTTGTGGACCAGCTTCACTGGATCACTGATGAAGAAATGCTTGATATGGTAGCCATAGCCCAGTCGTCACCGGGTGCCATCGCAGTCAACGGAGCGATTGTCGTAGGTTATAAGCTTGCCGGCATTCCCGGAGTCATAGTATCTGTGACAGGCGCCATCATCCCGCCCATGGTCATACTTTCTCTGGTTTCTCTTTTCTATGAAGCCTTCCGCACAAATGCCTATATCTCCGCAGTATTAAACGGCATGAAAGCAGGTGTGGGCGCAGTGATTGCCTCTGTGGTGTATGATATGAGCCTTAATGTCATCCGCACACACGATTCTGTCAATATCGCTGTGATGATATTAAGCTTCTGCCTCAGCTACTTTTTGAATATCAATGTTGTCATCATCATTATTGCTGTGGCTTTGTTCGGTATGCTCCGTACCATAGCCGCAGAAAAAGGAGGCCGCAAGTCATGATATATTTACAATTATTCCTAAGCTTCCTGCAGATTGGCTGCTTCAGCTTCGGCGGCGGTTATGCAGCTATGCCGCTTATCCAGGAGCAGGTGGTAACCCTTCACCACTGGCTCAGCATGAATACCTTCACCGATCTGGTGACCATTGCCGAGATGACTCCCGGCCCTATCGCAGTAAATGCCGCGACCTTCGTGGGCACACAGACCGCCGGGATGCCGGGCGCATTCATCGCCACCCTGGGTTGCATCCTCCCATCCTGCATTTTCGTCACCGCCCTTGCTTATGTTTATACCAAATACCGCAACCTGGCATTACTCCAGGGTACGCTTTCCTCCCTGCGCCCCGCTGTGGTCGCCATGATCGCCAAGGCCGGACTTACCATCCTAATCTCCGCATTTTTCCTCAACAACACCATATCCCTGGTACGCGAAAATATCTCCCTGCGGATGGTCCTCTACTTTGCCGCCGCTCTGGTAATGCTGCGCAAATTTAAATTAAACCCTATCTTAGTGATGGTACTCTGCGGTATATTTGAGCTTGTCTTCTACACCATCAAAGCATACTTCATCAACGCATAATGCTTCACACTTATTCCGCGCGGACAGCCCAGCGCATCTTCGTGGAGCGCGCGCGGCTGTTCCTGACACACTCCTGGGGCGTTGGACGGATGACTTCCTGGGAAATATCGCTGTACACGCCCTCTTTATAAAACTGTTTGAAAGACTTTTTCACCAGACGGTCCTCCCCCGAATGGAAGGTAAGAATCGCCACTCTGCCGTTAGGTGCAAGCACCTCCGGGAGCTTTTCCAAAAACGAATAGAGCGCCTCAAATTCATTGTTCACATCAATCCGCAGTGCCTGAAAGGTCCTTTGGGAGGATTTTTTCACCGCTTCCCTGCAGTCCTGGGCAGGGAGAAATGCCAAAGCCTCCTCAATGGCCTGATAAAGCTGTCTGGTGGTGGCAATCTCTGCTCCTCTCTTTAATTTCGAGGTAACGGTCTGGGCAATCTGCTCTGCATAAGGCTCATCAGAATTCTCAATGAGCATGCCCATAAGCTCCTCTTTCGTGATATCCTTAAGCCTTTGAGCAGCACTGATCCCCTTTTCCGGGTTCATACGCAGGTCCAGCGGCCCGTCAGTTTTATACGAAAATCCCCGGTCCGGGTTATCAATCTGCATAGAGGAAACACCTAAATCCGCCAGCACAAAATCAAACTTCTCTGTCTCCGAAGCCACCTTGTCTATATTTGCGAAATTCTCAAGCTTAATAGTGAGAATATCCTCCCCATAGCCAAGCTTTCTCAGCCGTTCCTTTGTCTTAGATGACTCGATAGGGTCCACATCCAGGGCATATATATGCCCCTGGGATTCCAGACATTTGAGCATCTCTGAAGTATGGCCGCCGTATCCGAGCGTTGCATCCAGCCCCTTTTGTCCGGGCTTAATCTGCAGAAAATCAAGGATTTCCTGAACACAAATTGAGATATGCATGCCCGCAGGCGTACTGCCTTTCTGGATTACCTTGCTGACTGTATCCCCGTATTTTTCGGGATGCAATTCCTTATATTTTTCCTTATAATTCTTCGGATAAGAACCCGAATAACGCACACGGCGCTTATGTTTATTTTCCTGGTTTTCCACTTTTTTCTCCTTTTAATCTCAATTCGATTTCGTAACAGGCCATGCCTGATTTCATAGCCTGAATCCATAATTAGCGATGCCTGTATCAGCAGGAATCGCCGTTTGAAAGATTATACCATTTTAACAATACGTCTACAACCAAAAGTATTAGTTATGATTTTCTTTATCTAAAAACATCTAAAAGTATTGGTCATGATTTTGTTTACCAATATTGTATTACATTCCTCTGCGGGTTATAATATAGATTAATCTGATAAGTCTGCCGATGCAGACATACCGAATCGTAAGAATGCGGGAGGAAATTAACTATGGTTTTATATTTTTCAGGAACAGGCAACAGTGAATATGCGGCAAAGAAAATCGGCAAGGAAATTGGCGGCGAGGTGGTGAATCTGTTTGAAAAAATCCGCAGCCACGATTATTCCGGACTGCATTCAGACAGTGCCTGGGTTGTGGTGGTTCCCACTTATGCATGGAGAATCCCCCGTATCGTACAGCATTGGTTAGAAAACGTGAAGCTTACAGGAAGCCAAGATATCTATTTTGTGATGACCTGCGGCGGAAGTATCGGAAACGCAGGGAATTACCTAAAAAAGTTATGCCGCACAATGAAGATGAATTATATGGGATGTATGGAAATCGTCATGCCGGAAAACTATATTGCCATGTTTACCACTCCCACACAGGAAAAAGCTTTAGAGACTATCCGGCAGTCGCAAAAAACAATTGACCAGGCAGCTCTTTTGATCAAAAACAGCCAAAAATTTCCGCAGCCTGACATATCATTTATGGATAAAACAAACAGCGGGATTGTGAATGATATTTTCTATCCAATGTTTGTCCACGCAAAGAAATTCTATGCCACAGATGCCTGTATTTCCTGTAGAAAATGCGCAAAGCTATGCCCCCTCAGCAACATCCGTATTGAATCCGGAAAGCCCGTGTGGGGAAAAGAATGCACGCACTGCATGGCCTGTATCTGCCGCTGTCCGAGCGAAGCTATTGAGTATGGAACACACAGCAAAGGACTGCCAAGATATGTATGCCCCAAAAATATTTGAGAGTACAAACCAATATCAGAAACATACATCGACAGTATGCATCAGCAGAATAATTATACTTTGTAGCAATAGCAAATTTTCAAGGGAGTTACGCATGAAGCATATATCTCATTTCATGCCACTGGCTCCCTCCCCAGGAGGAATCTGCAATACCATGATCAAGAAACCCCATCTTTTCATACATTTTCACTTTGGATTGCGAGCATGTCAGCACAAGCATTTGTTTTCCGTTTTGACCCTCCCTGCGGACATAGCAGCACATTAATGCCCTGGCCAATCCCTGCCCACGATACTCCGGGCGCACATCCAGTCCCAGAAGCATGATGTTTTTCCCACCTGCATCGTGCAGGGACGCATCTGAAAAAAACTCATCCCTAAATGAGCATTCATCTGTAGAAATCCCGTTCAAAAAGCCTGCTATTTTCCCTGTACTCCGGTCAACCGCCACCAGAAACAATTCCGGTGCCATTTCCACACGCTCATACATCATCTTGCTTGAACACGCCTCCTCAGCAGAAAAACAGATACTCTCAATCTCCGCAGCCTGCTCTGCTTCGTCCGCCCTGATATTCCTGAACTCGAATCTTTCAGTTAAATCCTGTTCTGCAAGCGAATACATATATTCTTGTTTCACAATCTGTTCTTGTTTATTAATACATTCTTGTACTTCCTTGTCCACTTTACATACCCCATCCTTAATTTTTCCGCATTGAGCGCATTGAAAATCACTGCCATTTTACATTTTTTATTATTACTATACTTTACTATACTTCTCTCATTATACTTTACTCACCCTATTCTATACAATGCCAAGTTACCATAATCGCTCTGTTAATCGCTCTGTTCCGTCACTTCGAAATTCTGCAAATTACCTACTATCCATAATTATCCTTAGTATAGATTTGCTTCATCTACAAATACTATTTCCTAAATAAAATTCTTTTGACTCTCACGGCAGTTGCCAAATATCCATGCGAGCATGGCCGCTTTGCCCGTTGCTCGCGGGAATAAAAATAAGGAGGTATTACCAATGAAGGCTATCGTATTTGACGGACTGCAGAAGGTTGAATGCAGGACGGTTGAGGACCCATGGATTGAGAAAGACGATGATATTATCGTAAAGGTTACATCCACGGCTATCTGCGGCTCGGATTTACATTTGGTGCACGGTTTGGTAAAAGGGATGTATGACGGATATGTTTTAGGACATGAGACAATGGGCATTGTGGAAGAGGTTGGCAAAGAAGTGAAAAATCTAAAGAAGGGCGACCGGGTCGTAATCCCCTTCCCTGTTGCCTGCGGACATTGCGAATTCTGCAATAAAGGTGAGTATAGCCAGTGCGATAATTCCAATGACTATGCGGAAGCAGGCGGATTGTTCGGCTACAGCAAATACCACGGAAATTATGCGGGAGGACAGGCCGAATATATCCGTGTTCCGTATGCAAATGTGGGGCCGAAAAAGGTACCCGAGGGGTTAACCGATGAGCAGGTTTTATTTGTCACAGACGTTCTCCCCACCTCCTATTGGGGCACGGAAATCGCCAACGTAAAACCAGGAGATACAGTCGTTGTTTTAGGCTGCGGACCTATTGGCTTAATGACGATCAAATGGTGTATTTTAAAGGGTGCCGGCAGGATTATCGCTGTCGATCGTGTAGGCTACCGCCTCAAACATGCAAGCAGTTATGGCGTGGAAACCTTAAATTTTGAAGAGTATGAACAGGTTGGAGAACACATAAAGGAAATGACCCATGGCGGCGCTCATTGTGTGATTGATTGTGTTGGTTTAGACGGAAAATCCTCAGTTGTGGAAAAGATCGAAACTGCACTGAAATTACAGGGAGGCGCAAAGTCAGCTATCGAAACAGCCTCCCAGTGCATCAGAAAAACCGGTACTGTGGCTTTCGTAGGCGTATACGGAAATAAATATAACAACTTCCCTCTCGGCAACTTTTTCTCCAAAAACATTACCCTGAAAATGGGCCAATGCCCCGCAACCGGATACGTTGACCTGATGCTGGACAAAATCCAAAAAGGCGAAATTGATGCCACAGATATCATAACCCATACGCTCTCCCTGGAACAAGGAAGCCATGCTTATAGTATCTTCGATAAGAAAGAGGACGGGTGTATTAAAGTCATTTTGAAGCCGTGATGTACCTTTCGACCCAATTAAACTTCCCCCGCAGCAAGCGCGGGGAAGCAAACCCGGAGAGATTAAAATAATCTCATCTGCACATCTTTGAATGACTGTACTTTACGCTCTGTAATCCTGTCCAAATCTCCTACCTCACCGTACAACAGCGGGGAGGTGGGGTTATGTGCCTGAAAATTTCTATCTATGATATTGGCGTTGTAATTGGCATAGCAGTATTTACATAGATTTTTACAGGAATTATAAGCACCTATATCAATGCTTTCCACACACCCGCACTCTGTTCTTTGGTTCTTATCTTTTCCCACATTAAGCGGACAATTGCCCAGATACTCAAGAAGTTCTTTATCAATACAGTGCGCATGACTGATTCCATACCCGCTTAAATCAATCTGCTCCGAACACGTGCACAGCTCAATTCCATATTGCTTTGCAATCACTGAAAATCCCTTTGCCAGGCTATGCATATCCTCATTTTTAATCCTCTGCAATTTGAGCTCTTTGTCATTGTTTACCGTATTCTTATACATGTCCACAAAGCTGATAATACATTTTCTCGTATACCCTTTTAGTAATTTCCCCAGCATCTCAAAATAGAAAAAATGCTTTTCCACAGTATACATTTCATTCAACAAAACAGGATCATATCGCCAAATCACTCGGTCCGCCCCTATCCGGTTGGACAACTCGATAAAACTCGGTATAATCACGTTTCTCTTGGATGGGAGCCCTGGTTCTATGTCCTCTCTATATGGTGTTAAGGTTAACTGAAAATAATATGTGTATTTGTCTAATTCATCCAGCCGCGACAGCATAGGCGACGGATTTTTGGTCAAAAAAACAATGCCGTCGATCACCTCCGGTGCCAGATTTACTCTGCTGATTTGATGAAAATTCATAGGATTTCTCACCAAAACATAGCCATCCTGCATTCTATTATAGAACCATTCGGCATAATAAGAAGGGATATCTGTACGCCTGATGGCACTGATTATCATAACCTGTCACCTCATTTTAATGTCTGGTCTAATGAAAAAAGAACTTTTTCATAATCCTTTACAAAGTATTTGATATTTGTCCGCCCTTTTTGGATGATGGTATGTCCCTCTGCTTCCAATTTTTCTTTTTGCGCTTGGACACCACCCGGATATTTGGGATTCAACTCTCCTTTGGCCTTTAAAGTTCTCCAATACGGCGTTTCCTCTTCTGTGCGCTGATAGCTGGCCCACGCGGCAATCGACACAAAAATCCCCGCGGTAATCGGCTCTGTAAAATCCGCACCACTCTGCTCTGCAAAATATTCACGGATTTCTCCTATCGTGATTACCTTTCCGTATGGAATCTGTTTCATCACTTTATCATAATCGATTGGCGGTGCAAAATACATTCTGCTGCCGCCATATTTTTCAATACTTTTCTGGTCCGTAATTGTTTGAATCTTCGGCATATCCTTACTATTATGCAGCATAGCGTTAAAATCTTTTTTATCCTCATTAGCCATGTTCGTCACCCCTTTCTTTTCAGCATAATACTATTTTAAGGGTAATGCAATGAGGCTGTTTTGAAAAGATAAATTTTATTTGTCAAGTAGGAGACTCGGTAAATATATCAATCCCTGAGAACATTTTGTGCAATTTATGCTCGCTAAAAGGCAGATACTCTGCAATCGTAAAGCCGACCACGTCCGACTCCTCAGTAATAATCGATAACAGTTTAGTCAGATTTTCAATCGTCATCCGTCCGCCTCCGGAACCGTCACCCACCAATTCGGGATTGGCAAAATAAGTAGAATGGAAGAAGCGCTCATCCAGGACATCTATGTCAAAATGAACCATTATATGATCAAAACGGTTCATAAAGAGCCTGATTTCCTCATCAGACACAAATGCTTTATCCTGCACTTTATAATCCACACCTATACGGTTTAAGAATCCCTCCTGATAATCATGCAGCGGCTGTAAACCAACATACATTATTTCATCCGGCTTAAATGTCCTATTCTTCATTTGCGCGGAAAGCTGCGGTGCTCCAAATCCCAGAAGCGACCCCAGCACCATGGCATGAGCGTTGGGATAACCATCCTCTGTGGTAGAAACATCAGGATGGGCATCAATCCAAATAATCCCCGTATTCTCATACAGGCCATGGAGATAATCAAACGGTGCAAGCGACACCAGACAGTTTCCACCGATTGTGATAATCTTATCCGGTCTCTCTGCAATGATTTTTTCCTGTGCATCCTTGATTCCCGCAAGCACTTCAGACTCCGCAAAAATCCCATTGGTCACAGCTTTTTCTTTATCATCCGGGGGCGCAACTGCCACTTTTATAAGCGGCTGGTTTTTATTCTCCGGCAGTATATATTGCAGAAGATTTGCTCCAAAGTAATACGTGTCCAGTCCCCCGCTAACATGATCAGGGTATAGTAATCGAATGGTTTTCATATTCAAAATCCTCCTGGTTTTAATAGATCAAATTCCTCGGATTACCGCTCAGCTTCAATTCCATGATGTACATTTTATGAAATACTCCTACTTCCTTGTAATTCCTGAAATATACTGGCAGGCGAATCCGATTGCTTCGCAAGTCAGTCTTTCACACATATGTGGCGGATCATTCTCTGAAAAACCTGTAGGCCGAAGCTCACGGCATCTTAGCGAACCGAATGCTTTATCAAATTCGGATGCAAAATTATAGCACGCAGATACAATTTCGTCTTCTGTCTTTCCAAGCGTATGGAAATAAATTCCTATAAACATAAGTGCGCCTTCAACCAAACCGCACTGTGCCCGGTATTTACCAGCGCCATGCAATCCGATTGCAGACCATAAAGTCTGCTGTTCGATAGGGATTTGGAATAACTCACTCAAACAAATGAGTGTTGTTCTTGCACAATTCATATCATCCTTCCAGTATAAATCGTGCACCCGGTTCTTTATGTATTCTTCCATAGTATGCGTTCTCCTGATTTCAAATAGTATGTTTATCTGTTATTTTTTCATACATTTCACTGTGCTATAAGAGGCTAAAAATATGCCAATTATCATCACAATTCCGTCTATTCTTACCACCCAATCCGGCAAAGAGAAAAACAATAGATTCAGCACCATAATCAGCAATGTAAGAATCACAATACATACACTTATTTGCTGTAGTTTTTTCATTTACGCCATCCTCCTTTAAATCCGTTAATCGATTTTTCACAAATTCTTTCAATAAATTTGATTGATAATCTATTTTGTGACAATCGGCTTTCCATCTGCATCTAATAATGGAGTTAATCCTCCTGCACCGCCTGATTGTACGAAAAGATAATTAACACCTGTTTCCTTATCGACTAGTACCATCTTTAAGCTGCTTGTAACAGCATTATCCTCTTTATGTGTAATTTCAAAACGACTATTTTGACTCATGATTCTCCCTCCAACTTAAATAAGTTTTATAAATACTTCTCTATTGTGCATTGCTCATACACTTTCTTTCCCAGCAATGTAATTGCCTGTTTTGGACAATGGTTTACGCATCGATAACACATTGTACACCTTCCTTTTTGCTGCGCTTTCCCCGACTGCAGCGCTAGATTATCCATGGGGCAGGCAGATACGCATATTCCGCAGCCAATACATTTATCTTTTTCAATGTGCAGCTTATCCGAATAATTCATGGTCTTACGATAGAACCATAATCGCTGACCAAATAACCCCGCCATATGATACCAAAAGCCTAGCCCTTGTCTTGGCGGCTTACCTAGCTTTAGATTTTCTGCCGCCTTTTTTATCCTATCCTGCGACTTTATTACAAGAAGATGATTCTGCTCTTTTGTCTTTTTCAGTGCTTTTTCGTCCCCGATACAATCCGGCATTTTCAGATGGAGCCCTCCAATAACCTCCGCTCCGTATTTTATAAAAAGTCTTGCCGCACATCCCGCTCCATCTCCGCTGAATAGACCCATTGTTGCAATCACAAATATCTTCTTTCCTGAGAAAATAGAACGGTTACGATTGATGAAATCACATACAATTTTAGGCATATTGCTAAAATATACCGGGTATGCAAATACAACTTCCACATTTCGTTTTATCGCTTCAACCGCCTGTCTGTCCTCAATTGAAAATGCCTTCACATTGTTCTCATAAAAAGTCAAAAACTTCTCCACACAAAATTTTGTATTGCCTGTACCACTGAAATAAATACCAACCATTTTTCTCCTTTTTGAGTTTCCCCGCCTGAAATCAAATAAAAAACCTCAATAATGTTTTCTCTCCGTTTAGTTTACTATATCAAAGATAATCCGTCTATGATAAACGCCCCATTTGGTATAATATTTATAATCCTGCAACTCTGTTAAAACATAAGCAGGGGAGCCAATGATTCGTCTGATTCATTGGCTCCCCTGATCTCTTATGGAAAAATATTCGTTTTTATTTGATTTTATTTGTTTTATTTATTATCATAAAGTTTAGCAAGAAATGCAGCTACTGTTACACCAGAATTATAAGCTGCAATATAGTTTTGCTCATCGTCTACATCAATGTCGAACTTTTCATATCTGTCAACGATTGGTGAAACAAAAAACGTTGGAATATCGCCCGCTGCCAGCTTGACAATACCATGTGTTGTCTCAATGCACATCGGTACATTATCCTTCCTATATTCTTTTACAAAACAGGTATATGCTGCCGCATCCGCTTCTTTGTAGCATTTATAATTCTCGACATTTACCACACCTATTGAAACACCATCTGTCTTAACCATAATCTGCATTGGATCTGCAGGCGAATGGGGAGGCACCATAAAATAATCTATGTATTCCTGAATGCCATCAAATCCAGTTGAAACCGAATCAAGAACAGAGCCCGTCTGAAGCGCTTTTGTCACATCTAAGTAGCTTTCTGTCGAAGGATCAAAGCTTCTTGCATCATACATAAAGAATGTCTCTCCTATGAGGACACTGCCATTGCATGATTTCCCTCCTTCTTCCATATAAGGTGTGGACTCTGCAGTACTTACACTGATGATCAGGTCCGGCTTATCTGCACGAATATAATCCGGAAGCAGGCGTTCCTTCTCCTGTGAATTTGATTTTCCTTTATTTGGATTGCTCATGATATCCTGAATGCATCTCACAATCACATCTATGAGCATCCCATCCTCTCTCTGCCAGTGAAATTCAGCACGGCAGGAAGCCATATAGTTTGTCTTGTCCCTTGGAGACAAGAGCACATATGGCTTTGAAAAGGTATCAAATTTCAGCATTGCATCTAAAAATGGTTCTACTTCCCATGCTTTGTTAACAATTACTTCAACTACAAATCTTTCCTTTGTTCCGCTCATAGTCATCCTCCTGTGTTTAATCAATAGGTTCCTGATAGCTTTTCTTACTAGCTCTATTATACCATTAAAACCGTAGCGCTGACAAACATAAACAATTTTAAACAGTAATATTGACCATTGGCCTAATATTGTACAATTTGATTAGTAAAGCTTTAAAACAGCAGATTATTTGACATTTGCACATGAAATGTTATAATATAATTATTACGTTCGTAAGATATCAGGAGGGGTTGTTCATGGCAAAACTACCACAGATTTCGGAAGCAGAGTTTGAGGTGATGAAAATCGTATGGAAATATGCTCCAATTAATACAAATGAAATTACAGAACGTTTAGTCCAATCCACATCATGGCGTCCTAAAACAATACAAACACTGATCAAACGTCTCGTAACAAAAGGAGCGCTCACCTATGAAAAACAGAGCAGGGTATTTGTTTATACGCCGCTAGTACAGGAAAGCGAATATCTCAATCAGGAAAGTAATTCCTTTCTGAATCGTTATTACGATGGCGACATCACTGCAATGCTGTCCTCTTTTATTGAAAATGACAAACTGTCGGAAGAAGAAATCAACTCGCTTCGTTCCCTTCTTTCCAAGAGTTCAAAGAAAGGCGGCGGTTCACATGGCTGATTTCATGATACGCTTTTTGATTTGCAATGTTTTCCTGAGCTTTATTATTGGGTTCCTCTTAATCCTGAAGCGAATTTTCAAAAACACGCTGTCCAGTCGGATGCAATATCATCTGTGGTTCCTGATGCTGGGATTACTGGCGGTTCCTTTTCTGCCATTTCGCCTGACTGGCTTTTCGCAAATTCTATCATGGATTACCTCATTGCACAGCGCTCCTCTGCCCGATGCAGGACTGACAATGAGTGAGGGGCCCAGTGGAGCTCTAAATGGAAATGCAAATTGGATAAATGATTTTACGCTTTCCGTGAATAGCAGGATGCCTTCCGCTGCCGGAAGTACACTATTCGGGATATGGTTTGTAGGGATTTTGGCGATGCTTATATTGGTAATCAAGTCGTCCCTGCGATTACGCCGTATCAGACAATCCGCACTTCCCCTTCAAAACACAAAGGTCCGCAGATTATATCGGCAATGTCTGAAGGAGCTGGATATCACAAGGAAAATCCCTATATACAGCACCGCATTTTTGAAATCACCTATTATTGTGGGATTTTTAAAACCGTGCATTTATCTGCCAATCCACTTAATCTCCGATTACAAGGAATCCGATATGCGGTATATGCTCCTGCACGAACTGCAGCATTACAAACACAAGGATGCTCTTACCAGTTACCTGATGAATATTGCCGGAGTCATATATTGGTTCAATCCCATTGTTTGGTACGCACTGCGGGAAATGCGTAATGACAGGGAAATTGCGTGTGATACTTCTGTTTTAAATATGCTTAAAAATGATGCTTACCAGGATTATGGCATCACATTGATTAATTTTGCGAAAAAAGTGTCACTTACCCCTTTCCCGTTTTTTGCCGGACTTAGCGGAAATATGAAGCAGATGAAACGGCGCATTATCAACATCGCCTCCTACGAAAGGCCAACATTTCGGAAAAAGCTAAAAAGCATGTCTGCATTTATGTTAACGGCTGTTCTGCTTTTCGGACTTGCACCAATATTGTCTGTCTCCGCAGCGGAGGTCAGCCGCTACCAATGGAAGTCTTCTTCCGAGAACATTTCCAACGTAGACCTTTCTGCATACTTTGGGAAATATGAAGGCAGTTTTGTCCTATACAGTCTGAAGGATGACAAATGGAGCATACATGATATGGAGCACGCCACTCTTCGCTCAGCACCTAACTCGACATATAAAATATATAATGCCCTGTTTGGATTAGAAGAAGGTATTATCACTCCTCGGAATTCCTTCCTCTCATGGAATGGTGAAGTCTATCCGTTTGAAGCATGGAATGTAGATCAGACTTTGCAGTCTGCCATGCACTCTTCGGTAAACTGGTATTTCCAGACAATAGACACCGTTCTGGGGGCTGACGCGGTTTCTAACTATATTCAGAAAATCGGATATGGCAATAAAGACATAAGCGGCGGTTTATCCCACTATTGGCTGGAATCTTCCTTAAAGATTTCTCCTGTTGAGCAGGTCAAACTTCTCACCAAGCTGTATACGAATGAATTTCTGTTTGACACTGAAAATATCAATGCAGTAAAAGACTCCATCCTCCTTTTCTCATCTGAAGCCGGCACCCTCTACGGAAAAACCGGAACCGGCTGTGTAGACGGCCAGGATGTTAATGGGTGGTTTGTTGGTTATATTGAAACGAACGGGAATACATACTTTTTTGCAACTAACATCAACGCTGATAAGGACGCTGCAGGGAGCAATGCTTCTGAAATCACCTTATCCATCTTATCTGATTTGAATATCTGGGAATAAAAATGAAATCGGGCAATGGTTTTGCGTCACCATTAGCCCGATTTTCTTCCGTATATTTCTATTTTTATTTCCGCGGGTAAAAGGCCTAGCGGACGTGCTTACATAACCATTTCGCGACGGTTGTGAGGCGTGCCCAGCGACATACGCTCAAGTACCACCCGAAGCGGAACGGTCCCGGTATTGGTATTTTGGTATGTTCATAATTCCATCATCAAGAATCTTATTCCCCAAATACTGAAAACTTCCATCCTCGGCAAATAGTACTGTAAGCTCATGAGTTATGACTGAATCATCACAGATTACCATTTCACATACCGCATCAACTGTTAACGTAATGGTTCCATCATCATTCTCTTTATTATCAATAACCTCCGGCAAAGAGGTTCCAAAGAAATTTGGTGCGTAGTTAAGGCAGCCAAGCCGGGACCAGGCATACGTCTGATTATTTTCATCATACACTGCATATTCCCGTATTTGCTCTGCTGTTACCGGAAGGTATTCCATAATCAGGCTCTCAAATTCCTCATTGGGGATTCCATTTGGATAGTTCTCTGATTGAAACTTTTCCTGATATTTCATTTCGTACAGATACTCATACATCCCATTGTAATCCAGTTGTTCCATATGGCCAACATCCCAGTTAGAACATAAAAGGTTTTGTCCCTGATATCCAAGACCCTTGACACATTTTTCGGACATCTCCCGAAGCGCCTCTTTCATTGGCTTTACTCTGAGCATATAGCTTCCGTCCATAATTTCAGCAACCTCCGGGGGCTCCGGCACACACAACTGATAACAAAACCATCCTTTATCCGTATATTTCCACTCTTTGATTCTCGTCCTCGAAAGATAGGCAATCCCCGGATTATTTTCACCGTTCCAAACTCCTCTTGCACTTACAACATACATGTCCGTTCCATCAAAGCTGTATTCCATTCTCCCTATGCCGCCATCTTTATATACCTCATAAATCACTATCGAACCGCTTTTGCCTTCCTCACATTTCTCAAGAAAGCTCTCAACGCCCTCCTGATTTTCCATATCCGAATATGTGACCGCTGCAGCAACCGGATATCCCAGCTCCTTGACTTTATTCTGAATCTCAAAAACTGATTCGTCCGATAGAGTAACATTTGATGCCTCACCCTTATCCGCCCGATTATAAACATCAGAAACGTATTCCATAACCATCTTGCACTGTTCTTCCGTTTCCATTCTTATGCTATCGTCCACCGGAAGATTATAGCCTTTTTCCAGCTGCTCTGGCAATGAATCACCATGCACTAAGGCAGTGGTTGACAGCATAAACATAATGCTAACCATAATAATACTAATTATTATAAAACCACTTTTCCAAAACCAGACTGTCTTTTTCCACAACATAACCGCTGCCTCCTCTATCCTTTACATCTTCTACCATGCTAATCATCAGTATAGGGCGTTCCACCGTTTTTTCGGGCGTGAAAACTGCAAACCAGCCTAATTCCGTACCGGAAGTATCCTCTTTTGAAGCTTTAATTTCAGCTGTTCCGGTTTTTCCTGCCATAATAACATCCTCTCTATGAGCCGCATATCCGGTTCCGTTTGGGTCATTTACCACTTTTTTTGTCCCTTCCAAAACCTGTCCGGCAGTGCCTGCCCCAAATGCATTGGGAATCCAATATTCAGAACCCCTATCCTGCCGATAGACCAAATAGGGCTTAATAATATTGCCGTCATTACAAAACGCAGAATAAATACTTGCCATATGCAACGGATTCACCAAAATCTGCCCCTGCCCATAGCCGCTGTCTGCCAACTGTATCTCCGTTTCTATGTTTTCTGTATTGGAATACTGTGATTGGCTCATCTTAATCTCAAATGGTAATTCTTCACGAAAACCAAGTCTTGTCAAAGAATTTTCCAGCTCCTCCGCGCCAATCTTTAATGCCGCCTTTGCAAAATATATATTGTCAGAATAGATCAAAGCATTCTCCAGAATCACAGGCTCATAAGCGTGAAGCGTCGTCACATAATAAGAACCCCAGGAAGTATCCTTTTGCCAGCTTAGTCCCACATTTCCATAATCCTCTGCCGGATTGATTGCTCCTGACTCAAGTCCAATGGCAGCCGTAATCGGCTTAAAAACAGAACCAGGACACCATACCTGCCGGAAACGGTTGTACATCGGTTTATCTTCAGATTCATTCAAAGCTGCCCATTGCTCATCGGAAAGTCCCCGAATAAAATCGTTGCTGTCAAAAGAAGGTGTACTGACCAAGGCCAATACTTCCCCGGTAAAAGGATGCATAGCCACCGTACAGCTTTTATCCTCCTGGAATTGCTCATAAATCGCTGTTTGCAGGTTTACGTCAATGGTCAGCTGCACATCCTGCCCATTCGATTCAGGTTGATTTGCGAGCACTGTTTTTTCATTTCCGTCTCCATCTATGATATAAATTTTACATCCATTCTGCCCCTTCAGCTCTTTTTCGAATAAACCCTCCATACCGCTTCTTCCTATTACACTATTCGCTGTATATCCTTCCCCCGCATGCTCCTCTAAATCTTCTGCCGTAACACCCTGTACATATCCGGTCAAATGGGCCGCTGCTTCCCCAAATGGATACTCCCGTACCTCTATATCAGTAATCATAATTCCGGGAATTTCCAATAGCATATCCTGACGCCCCTTCTCTTCCAGAACCTTCTCATCAGGACTGACCGACATCAAGTCTAATTCCTTTACCTTTGGTATGGTTTTGATTGGCACGAAAGAATCTTCCTTTACCCAGTTTGCCGATAATTTCTCCTTGATAACTTCCGGACTTATTTCCAACAATTCCGCCAGCTGGTGATATACATTTTGGTCATTTGCAGCTTGATCATTTACATTTTGTCCATTTACATTTTCGTTCTCTACAAATTTTCCCGGCACAATTCCGACTGAGGATGCCACCCCCTGTCCTGCAAGGACACGTCCGTTCCGATCCAAAATCCGGCCTCTCTTTGCCTCTATGGTGGAAACCCTGACCTTGTCTGTACTATACAAGTCAGGAAAAATCAAGGAATCCTCCCATAGCAGTTCATAGCCTTTTTTACCTTCAGTAAAAACCGCTTCATTTTCAAAACTAATATTCCCGGCAGCTGTATCGAATGAGGTGTGATACGTCACACTGTTTTCTTTTTCATCGTACATGATAATATCCACAGTCATATTCCACATTTCTATGCCTTCATAGATAGCTGAATTGCGCTTTACGAAATCTACCTGCGAAATATTTCCTGATGCCTCTATATTGAGCATTTCATACATTTTTTCATATTCTGCTTTTGGGATGTAAGACATATATTCAGCCAAAAGTTCCTCCGGGGTCGTCCATGTAGAGTGCTTCAGATAAACAATCCCTGCATAAACACCAATCCCTAACACAACTGTTCCAATAAGTGCTAAAACGATTCTGACGCAATAGTTTTTCTTTTTGCTAATGTTTTTCAATAAATACCTCTCCTTTTATTACGTTTGTAAGATTTAGATGTAAAAACAGTTATATGAATTCTTATCCGTTGCTTTATTGTTAAATATTACATCAGTAAGAGTTGAAAGTCAAGTTGATTATCTCCTTATTGAAACAAATTGGTGTGATTTTCTTTGATACAAATAAGTCCCAACTGAGGAACTAATTTCCCACAGTTAGAACTTTTTTTGGAAAAGGAATGGATTGGATGATTTGCAAAACGACTGCTAAACGCTTGCAATTCGCAAGCAAACGGAATATAATAAAGAAAAAGGAGGCGATATCTATGGCAAGAACAGCAAATGTATTTGCACGTGTTGAGCCGGAAGTAAAAGAGCAGGCAGAACAGGTGCTTGACCGGTTGGGCATTCCGATGTCAAATGCAGTAGGAATGTTTCTGAGACAGGTTGTGCTTCAAAGAGGGATTCCGTTTGAAATGAAACTTCCGCCTTATGATGAACCGATTGCTTATGGTTCTCTGACAAACGAACAGTTTGATGCAGAAATAGAGAAAGGCATGGAAGATATCCGCGCAGGCAGAGTGTATACGTCAGATGAAGTGGAAGCAGAAATGAAACAGGAATTTGGTATATGAAATATAAAGTAATGTATACAGCAGGGGCGAAGAAAGATCTTCGGAACATTTTCAGATATATTTCCGAGGAATTGTTAGCTCCTGAAAATGCTGCAGGGCAGACAGAGAGAATTATGAATGCAATTCGGAAGCTAGATTCCATGCCAAACAGGAACCGACTTTACGAGGAAGAACCTTGGCACAGCAAAGGACTTCGATTCTTTCCAGTAGATAATTATCTGATATTTTACATGACAGATTTTGAAACTGAAACAGTATATGTTGTTCGGATTATGTATGGTGGTCGTGATGTCCGTAACCAACTAAGCATGACAGAAGACATTTCCAAAGAGTAAAGCATTCAAAATAGAGATGCCATTACGTTTATAGCCTTTAATATGTCGTGCCCTCTAAAAGCCCAACTTTGGCCATAGATGCCTCACTGATTCTCATATCTTCCGTATCCATGCGGGATAGCAGTGCATAGTTGTCTATGGAGTATGGTTCATCCGGCCATAGATAAAAGCAGTTTTATAAAAGGCACTTCCAACATTTGAAAGCGCCTTTTGTTAACCACTTGTAATAAGAAACCGGCCTTTCCCTTCCCGAATACATAACTGACATGCGGATTGAAAAAGCAAAAGCCCTGCTTGCGGATACCAACGCCTCCGTTGCGGAAATCTGTGAGCAGATTGGCTATAATTATCAGGCTTATTTTACGAAAATATTCAAAGAAAAGACAGGGGTTCCGCCGCTGCAATATAGGAAAGAGCATCGGAAACGGTAGGGCAAAATGGTAGCGCGAAATGGTATGCAGGCAAGTCCGCGTATGCATGTATGGCTCAGTAAATATGCTCCCTTCCAAGCATCAAGTTACTACTATTTGAATAGTGCTTAACTTGTGTACCTATAAGGGAGCATATCTATTAACACTGGACATTTGGTATCCGCTCAATATTTCTTTTTTAATTCCGCAATAGCAGCATAATGCAGAATATCAAATTCCGCAGGTGCAATTTCAGCAAGTAATTTTTTATGTTCTTCTTCCCATCCGGCAATCTCTTTTTCCGTAAGTGAAGCGCCGATTCCCCGACAGGCTTTCATTCTACCATTCCAGCCTTCACGAGTGAAATGCACATATAAAGGATACTCCTCATGATACACCAACTCAAATTTCTCATTATAACAATCCGGTATGGATATTGGATGCATCGTTTCTCCCGCGCCGCTCCACTTAGGACTATATTTCAGCACAAGTTTTTCGCTTGCTTCTGCAATTTTATCCTCATAAGGCAGCCAAGCCATATACAATACCAGAATCCGTCCATCAGGTTTAAGCATTTCATAAAATTTAGATACCGATGACTCATGGTTAAAGTACCAAAAACATTGGCAAGCAGTAATTACATCAAAGGATTCAGCCGGAAAATTTATATTTTCCGCCGATAGTGGGTAGTAATCAATATTCATACCCTCTGATAGAATTTTTGCCTGTTCAATCTGATTTTCAGATATATCCGTACCTGTCCATTGTGCTCCATAGCGATACATATTTCTGGGCAAAACACCGGTTCCTGTTCCCAGATCAAGTACCCTTTGACCATTTATACATAATTTGCGGCTTATGATTTTATCGTAAAATTCCTGTGGATAAATATCGCGGAATTTCGCGTAGTCCGCTGATGTTTTCCCCCAGTCAAACGCTTTGCCGCCATCTATATTTTTATTTTCTATATTCAAAGCTCTCTCCTCTCCAAATTCAAACTTTTCACTAATACCCAAATTCTAAACTGTGTGCCGCGCCTTGATTTTACACAATCTCCGTTCCTTTTAATCCGTATTCGGATGTTTCATCACATTACTATTACTGTACACATGAATTACTGAGGATATAAAATTCCTCCTGACTTGGCTGGTGCCGCTTCTCCATTTTTTCTAAAGCATCATCAAAGCGCTGCGCATCCGCCTCGTCAATGTTCATGACCGGGCTATCATAATAAATCCACTTTCTTCCGTCAAAAATCCCCTCTTCTAATTCCTTTACCAGCATTGCAGCGGGGTATGTGCCGTTTTCCAGACATATGTTGTATTTTTTACAGCTTTTGAAACCACGGGCAACATAATTGCCGGGATTTCCAAATATGACAATTGCATCATATCCAAGAGCCGCAGCTTTCTTAAATGAATATTCTATCAGTGTTTTTCCAAACCCCATCCGCTGATATTCCGGCAAAATGCTAACCGGGCCGAATGTTAAAATCTGTTTTTCTTTCTTTGCTTCGTCAACCAGCTTCGCTTTTGTATACATGATATTTCCAATCACATGCCCGTCTTCTTCTATCACAAAGTCCAGTTCCGGCACGAAATCCTCATGCCCACGCATGATATGAACCAGATAATGCTCCACGCAGCCTGGGACGTATAAATTATAAAAAGCCTTTCGTGTAATGGCTTCTACTTCCTTATAATCTCTTTCTTCTTCATTTCTAATAAGCATTGCCAATTCTCCCTTTCATGCTGGTATCGGTATTACGCATTGTCGATGATACGATTTCTTCTAACGCCAAGCCTCGACACATGCTTCAATTAACTTCACTATTATCACGCAATTATATTTTACCACTCCCACCTACATTTTCACATACTTAATTTCCCATTTTAGCTTTGTTGAGCTTTGTCAACTTCAAGTTTCATCACAATTTGATTGCCAAAGCCTCCAAGCATTACCAACAGATTTTTCTTGATATGAGTCTGTACAAACCCTAAATGCTCATACAGCCTTTTTGCAGTTGTGTTTTTTGACAACACATCAAGGGTATAGTTTTCATAGGGGAGTGTATCACAAGCATATTTTATGAGCCGTGTTGCAATCCCTTTTCCTCGATAGTTATCATCGGTTGTTATGTAATCAATATATCCTTCGTTTATCTCATGAACCGTTATTTCGTGCAGTATTCCACCCATTTGCATATATATCATAGCACCTTTGAAATTGCCGAATAAACGCTTGCAGGTTTCTTTGTTCAAAGCTACACAGCGTTTATTTCTATTGCCTAAGCCGAGAAAGCCAACTACTCGCTCCTCATATAGGCAGACAAAAACCATATCATAATCAAGAGCATCCATAAACAACTCTTTCAGTAAACTTTTATCCTTCGAAACAGTTTTCGCATAGATGTAATAAAAACCGTCTATAAAAATTGCAACAGCCTGTTCGACTTGCGAGGAATTCAGTTCAGAGAGCTTTTTGATTTCGTATTCGCTATTATTTTCCATATTGTCCTTCCTATTGCAAATATTTGCAAGCAAGTTTCTCCATCTTGAGTGGCAGGTCATAATAAGCATTGTCCTTTCCTACCCTATATTCTTTTTGAAGTTTTCAAACCACTCAATTTCAAATCTAATTTTTGCAATTGACAAATCCAGCATTGCCAATTGGAAAAAAGCGATTTCTTGTACATCTGTAACGCTTTGGATTTCAGCAGCACCCTTCTCTTTGAGCATTGATAGGGAATCCTCATCAAAATCGGGCTGCATTTTGGCAGCTGACTTTATCTGTTCAAGACGAATGAGTTCTTTCTGCAGCCCTGAAATATATGCTGCAACAAGTTCCAATCGCTTGCTCTTTGGGGCAAAACCCATAAAGAAAAATTTACTCAACTCCATATTCTTTTCTTTGTAAAGCATAGGCTCTGAAATAATGGAGAGGAAGTGCTCCTTACCCTCGTGCGTAATTTCATATACTTTTTTATTTATGCTGTTTTCAACATGCTCGCTGAAGCAAATCATATTTTTACCCATTAACTTTTTTATCGCTGCCTGCATACTTCCTATACTACTGCTGCTGATATTGCCAAAGTTTTTTTCGATGATTTTCTTCATCTCATAGATTGTGCAATTTTGAAGCATAAGAAGTCCTAATATAATAATGTCCATGTCAACCTCCTTTTCGTTATTACTAATAGTAACATATCTAATAGATTTTATCAAGGAATGAATGGAAAATCTTTAAAAGCCGTCCCTGGCCCCCTTAAAGGTATAGAAAAAGACACCCGCCGTTTCTGACAAGTGCCTATGTACAATCATCCGATTTTTTTAACTCTCTTTATCCCTCCGCTTATGGACTGTCTGGCTTCCCTTCTGATGCCCCATATACAAAATGGTCTTTCCTTTTGAAAAACCCCACAGATAATCACTGAATGTACCAAACTCCTCCTGTAACTTCAAAAAACACCGTGCATTATGGATAACTGCCTCTATTTTCCTCCCACCCCAGCTTAATGCCTGTCGGGTTAATATCCCCCATGAATTTTTCTCTTTCCCAATCAGGCCATATTCCCGCCAACCACTACTTCTTCAAAAAGTCACTAAACTCTTTCAGCTCTTTTTTCCTGCTCTCCGGAAGGCTGTTAAACTCCGTATTGCACACTGCTCCCTCTAAGGCATACAAATGCACCAGGCAAACCTGCGGATAGGCTTCTTTTAATTTCAGAAAAGCCTGTTCAGAGCCTATTCGGATAAGCTCTTCCGGTGAACCAATGCCAACAGAATCCAGCTTGGTTGCCATCTCCTTACCAATATTCATCATAGATGTTAATCCGTCCATGTTTTTCTCCTATATCGTTTTTCAACCTTTAATCTTTAGTTTCCAATTCCATTTACTGTAAATTACCCTTAGTTATCACAATTGATGGATAATATAAAAATGTTGTCAGGACTATTCAGCGAGACACTATAATTCTGTTTTCAGTAACGAATACATCTTCATGTCGATAACTTCGCCGTTCTTAACAGCGTTACTTCTTAATGTTCCTTCGTATCGAAACCCTGCCTTTTCAAGCACACGGCAGGAAGCGGTATTGTATGCGAACGGTTCTGCATAAATACGGATTATATCGCTTTTCTCAAAAACATACGCACAGATTTGTCTTATGGCTTCTGTCATTATTCCTCTGCCCCAATATTCTTCCGCAATGTAATATCCCAGCTCGGCAGTCTGCCTGTGTATGTTCCCCTGTCGGAAAATCCCGATACTGCCAACCACCTTTTCATCTACTGTTATAGCAAAAGCAAATGTTTCATTTTCATCTGCGGAAAGCATCGCAGAGATAAAGTCCGCCCCGTCCTGCTCGGTATAAGGATACGGCAATCCATCCCGAAGATTATCCTGTACTTTTTTATTGGAAAGAGCCACTGCTAAATCCGTTGCATCCGACAGCACCCATTTTCTTATTTTACAAACCATATCCCTTTCTCCACCTCCCAGGTAAAATTGAATTGAACGGTTTTCTACTAAAGTAACTCAAACTTCGCACATAGATATTAGCTATGCACCTTGAAAATTCAATACCTGGCAGTTATTCAGTTGTCAATGTTCAGTGGATCACGCTGCTTGCAGTTTCGATTTTAGCAGTGCTGGGATTGCATCCATAAATGCATCTACCAGCTCATCGATCTTTTCGTCAGATATATCAATCTGATCAGCGAGCAGTGTCCGGAACATTTGAAGCATCATTTGAAAAGCCTGTATCCATGTGATATCAGACATTTCATCAGAAAAGTATAAAAAGAGTTCCCCCATAGAACGGGTATCCTTTGATTCCCGGCTCTCCAGGGAAAGCATCATGTATCTTGTAAAAACGATCG
>JNKJ01000014.1 GCA_000702025.1 Blautia schinkii DSM 10518 | reverse complement strand
ATTTCTGGCTGTTATCCCCCAGTACAAGGCAGGTTACCCACGCGTTACTCACCCGTCCGCCACTAAGATTAGAAAAACTTCAACCGAAGTCTCTGTTTAAATAATCTCCGTTCGACTTGCATGTGTTAAGCACGCCGCCAGCGTTCATCCTGAGCCAGGATCAAACTCTCTGATAAAGTTTAATCTCTCAAGATAACTACTAGCTATCTCTCGTTTCGTTATTACTGTTTTGGTTCGAAAACCGTTCTTTGAATGTAAAGAATTTTCGAGAATCGTATGTGTTTCACTGTTTAGTTATCAAGGTTGGTTTGCTGTACTCGTTTGCGACAGCTTATATAGATTATCACATCTTTATTCGCTTGTCAACAACTTTTTTCAAGTTTTTTTGACTTTTTTCTGCAAGTCTTAAAAACTTAACGGAGAAGGAGGGATTTGAACCCTCGCGCCGCGTTAGCGACCTATACCCTTAGCAGGGGCACCTCTTCGGCCTCTTGAGTACTTCTCCGGACTCCGAACTTATAATTTCTTATTAAATTGGAGAGCGCTTTTTTCCGAAGCGCATTGATAATTATACTTAAGAAAACCTATCTTGTCAACGGTTTTTTTAAAGTTTTTTTAATATTTTTCCAATTGCTTATTTAATCGTCCATTCCACCGTTTTCACGGATGGTTTTCTCAATCCTTCTCTTCACTTCCGCCGCAATTTCCGTAGACTTCATATCCTTATATTCCTCATAAGTGATCGGGTCAAGGAAATGTACCTGTACAGTCAGCTTCTTAATGGAGCCGGTATCAAAGGATTTAAATGAATCGATCAGCGCTACCGGGACAATCGGGCACTTTGCTTTCATTGCAGCCTTGAAACTCCCACCCTTAAACTCCTGGGGATGATTTCCTTTCTTGCTTCTGGTGCCTTCCGCAAAAATCAAATAATTTCTTCCGGCCTTTACTTCCTTAGTCACATTAATAATGACCTGCATGGACTGTTTGATGTCTTCTCTGTCAATAATAAATGCTTTCATACAAGCAAATACCTGTTTCAAAAAAGGAACATCGGCGACCTCCTTTTTTGCAACCACTGACAGCGAGACAGGGCAAGCCTCCACAATGGCAAGCACATCATAAAGTCCCTGATGATTGGGATAAAACATAAAACCGTTCTCTTTCGGCAGCTTTTCCACACCATGAGAGTCAATCGTAATATTTCCTCCCCAGTTTGCACGCTTAACAATATATTTGAGCATGGCGTAACGCTGCCCCTCTGTATAATTGTCCACGTGCGACGCATACCAGCACAATTTAATCCATCCAAAAGGAACAAAGAAAAAATTTCTAAATACCATCATAAGAATTCTTTTCATTCTTCTGTCCTCCAATCTTGGATTGCTGTTTCATAGAGATTATTACCCTGAGAATCAACCACCACGATCACAGGAAAATCTCTGACCTCCAGTTTACGGATAGCTTCCGTGCCTAAATCCTCGTAAGCTACTACCTCCGAAGATAAGATACATTTAGATAAAAGAGCGCCTGCTCCGCCTACAGCCGCAAAGTACACACCGCCATTACGCACTACGGCATCAATCACTTCTTTTGTCCTTTTTCCTTTTCCGATCATTCCTACCAATCCCAAATCTAAAAGCTCAGGAGCATACTTGTCCATCCTGCTGGAGGTAGTAGGACCCGCAGACCCGATAGGCCTGCCCTCTCTGGCGGGAGTCGGTCCCAGATAATAGATTGTTGTTCCTTCTATATTAATAGGTAATTTTTCTCCACTTTCTAATGCCTCGGCCATTCTCTTATGAGCAGCATCTCTGGCCGTGTAAATTATTCCGGATATTTTCACATAATCTCCTGCCCGGAGTGATTTAGCCGTCTCCCTGTCAATCGGCACCTCTATCCTTCTATCCATATTTTCCTCCATTCTCTGCCTGCCCTCAGTATTTTTATTTACTCCGCTGCTGAAAGTGTCCTGCTGATATGGCGGTTTACATGACAGCAGATATTCACTGCCACCGGCAGCCCTGCTATATGCGTGGGATACGTATTAATATTTACCGCAAGAGCAGTTGTACTTCCCCCCAGACCAGCCGGGCCGATTCCCAGGCAATTGATCTTTTTGAGCAATTCTTCTTCCAGTTCTTTTACATAAGGTATGTCCGAATGACTGTCCGCAGGTCTGGCAAGCGCCTGTTTCGCCATGAGAGCACATTTCTCAAAGGTACCGCCGATACCCACTCCGACCACCATAGGAGGACACGCATTAGGACCTGCATCACGCACAGCCGTCAGTACGGCATTCTTCACTCCCTCTATGCCATCCGCTGGCTTAAGCATAAATACACGGCTCATATTCTCACTTCCGAAGCCTTTTGGCGCAAGCGTTATCTTTACCTGGTCCCCGGGAACAATCTGATAATGGATAACTGCAGGAGTATTATCCTTTGTATTTTCTCTGATCAGTGGATCCTTAACAACGGATTTCCGCAGATATCCCTCCTGGTATCCCTGACGCACGCCCTCATTGACCGCCTCTTCAATATTACCGCCCTCTAAATGCACTTCCTGACCAATATCAAGAAAAACGACTGCCATGCCTGTATCCTGACAGATGGGTATCATGTCCTCATGCGCAATCTGAAGATTTTCCTGAAGCTGCCCCAATATCTGCCTGCCAAGAGGAGATTTTTCTTCCTGTGCGGCCGCATTCAGCCGTTCCTGCATATCCGGGGATAACTTATGATTCACCTCGATACACATTTCCTTTATATTCCTGGTAATTTCCGAAACCTGAATATGTTTCACTGTTGTTCCCTCCATATCCTTAAGGTATCTTTCACATGGTGAAAAAGGCTGCTTTGCGGGCAGCCTTTTTCACCATCAAAGTTTAACTTACTTTTCCGGCAATCTTTTCTTCATACCCCGGATTTTTCTTTATGAAAGTTTCATAAGCCTTGGTATAATTTTTATAGGTATCAGTTGTCATGAATTTGGCAAAATCCGTCGCAGCCTGTTTACTCATATCCTCAGTAATCTTTGACGGCGGAAGTACATAATATTTACCATCCTCTTTGCCCACCATATAAGTTCCGACGCAAGGATATTCCTGCTCATTCTCCAACACCAGATTATAGGTGATATAAGTATAAGCATAATTCTTATTTTCAGAAAGAATATCACATTCGTCAATTTTTAGTTTACTCACATTATGGGCTTTGAAATATTTGATCGTGGCGTCAATCTCAGTCTGGATATCCTTGTCTGTGTCCTTTTTAACTCCGTAACACTCCTTCACTTTGCTCTCCTTACCGTCCACATAAGACTGGATCAAAGCTTTTACCACACCCTCCGGTGACTTATGGCTCACACCGCAGCCTGTCATCCCAAGCATAAGCAAAATGGATATGCCTAATAAAATATACTTCATACCTTTTTTCATGACTATTCTAATTCCCCTTTTGTTTCCTCTTGCGTTTCTTCCTGATATTCATCCTGCGTTTCCTCTGATGATTCAGGCTCTTCTATTTGTTCGCTGTCTTGCGGCAGGTTCTCTGCATCCTTCTCCTGGATTTCCCCCGGCTTCTCCTCGTCCTTCTCTCTGACTTTAGCCACACTCGCTACAGTCACGCCTTCATTGAGATTGATCAACTTGACGCCTGAAGTGATTCTTCCCAGAATAGAAATATCCGCACACTGCAGACGAATGATGATACCCTCTGTATTAATAAGCATCACTTCATTCTCTTCGTTTACTGCCTTAGCGCCCACGACATTACCGGTCTTTTCTGTTATCTTATAACACTTCACGCCTTTTCCGCCGCGGTTCTGGCTGGTAAACTCACCCATGGAGGTCCGTTTGCCCATTCCGTTCTCGGAAACCACAAGCAGATAGTGGCCCTGGGAATTGAGCTGCATAGCCACAACATCATCATCATCAGAAAGATTCATGCCGCGCACGCCCATAGAATTTCTGCCTGTGCTGCGCACATCCGTCTCTTTAAAACGGATACACATGCCGTCCCTGGTCACCAGTATGATATCTTTTTTATTATTCGTAAACTTCACTTCGATCAGCTCGTCATCATCCCTTAGAATAATGGCAGCCAGTCCTGTCTTACGCACATTGGCATATTCAAGAATCGGGGTTTTCTTAATCAGACCCTTTTTAGTCGCCATCATCAGATATTGTCCGGCTTCAAATTTATTGATTGGAATTACCGCCGTAATCCTCTCTCCGGGCATCATCTGCAGCAGGTTAATGATTGCAGTTCCTCTCGCCGTACGGCTGGCCTCCGGGATTTCGTAAGCCTTAAGCCTGTACACACGTCCCGTATTGGTAAAGAACATCAGATAATGGTGGGTGGTGGTCATCAAAAGCTCTTCGATGAAATCATCATCCAATGTCTGCATTCCCTTAATACCCTTACCTCCCCGGGCCTGGCTGCGGAAATTATCAACCGTCATACGCTTGATATAACCAAGCTTCGTCATGGTAATGACCGTATTTTCCTTAGGAATCAAGTCTTCCATGGAAATATCAAATTCATCAAACCCTATGGACGTTCTTCTGTCATCTCCATACTTCTCAGAAATCATGAGGATTTCCTCACGGATTACACGGAGAAGAAGATTTCTGTCCGCAAGAATCGCTTTATATTTTCGGATTTTTTCCATTAATTCTGCATATTCAGCTTCCAGCTTCTCTCTTTCCAAACCTGTCAGCGCACGCAGACGCATGTCTACAATTGCCTGTGCCTGGACATCTGTAAGCTCGAAACGGTCCATCAATTCCTGCTTCGCAATCTGCACATTACGGGAATTACGGATAATGCGGATAACCTCATCAATATTGTCCAAAGCCTTGAGCAGACCCTCTAAAATATGGGCGCGCTCCTGTGCTTTATTGAGGTCATATTTCGTCCTTCTGGTTACTACATCCTCCTGGTGTGCCAGATAATAATTCAGCATTTCCTGGAGATTGAGCACCTTCGGCTCCAGCTTGCCGCTGTTCGGAATCAGGGAAAGCATGATCACGCCGAAAGTATCCTGAAGCTGTGTATGCTTATAAAGCTGGTTAAGGATAACATTGGCATTAGCATCCTTACGCAGATCAATACAGATACGCATTCCCTCACGGTTGGAGTGGTCGTTAAGGTCTGTAATACCGTCGATTTTCTTGTCACGCACAAGCTCCGCAATCTTCTCGATGAGACGAGCTTTGTTCACAAGGTAAGGAAGCTCAGTGACAATGATACGGGACTTTCCGTTTGGCAAAGTCTCAATGTTCGTCACTGCGCGCACGCGGATTTTACCACGGCCTGTACGGTAAGCTTCCTCAATCCCCCTCGTGCCTAAAATCGTTGCGCCTGTTGGGAAATCCGGACCTTTCACAATCTCCAGAAGCTCCTCCATACTGGTGTCTCTGTTTTCTTCGATAATATTATCTATGATTTTGATAACCGCACCGATAACCTCACGCAGGTTATGAGGCGGGATATTCGTCGCCATACCGACAGCGATACCTGAGGTACCGTTTACTAAAAGATTGGGAAAACGGGAAGGAAGCACCACCGGCTCTCTCTCCGTCTCGTCAAAGTTCGGCTGGAAATCAACGGTATCTTTATTGATATCTGCCAGCATTTCCATGGAAATCTTGCTCAGGCGGGCCTCTGTATATCGCATCGCAGCCGCACCGTCTCCGTCAACAGAACCAAAGTTTCCGTGACCGTCCACCAGCGGATATCTGGTTGACCATTCCTGTGCCATATTTACAAGCGCGCCATAAATGGAGCTGTCACCGTGGGGGTGGTATTTACCCATGGTATCGCCGACAATACGCGCACATTTACGATGCGGCTTGTCAGGACCATTGTTAAGCTCTATCATAGAGTACAAAACACGGCGCTGTACCGGCTTCATACCGTCTCTTACATCAGGCAGGGCACGTGAGGCGATTACACTCATGGCATAGTCAATGTAAGATTTCTCCATAGTCCTCTGTAGGTCCACCTCATGGACCTTATCAAAAATATTGTCTTCCATTCTTACCTCCTGCAGCGCATTTCACTGCGCCATTATTCAGGCTGCTAACCTGATCAAATATCCAGATTCTCTACAAATCTTGCATTTTCTTCAATAAACTCACGTCTTGGCTCTACCTTATCACCCATCAGAGTGGTAAATGTAAGGTCAATCTCAGAGGTAGCTGACTCATCCATGGTCACGCGCAGAAGAATCCTTCTCTCCGGGTCCATGGTCGTCTCCCAGAGCTGGTCGGCATCCATCTCACCCAGACCTTTGTAACGCTGGATCTTATTATTTCCGTCACGGCCCACTTCCTCTAGGATTTTGCCCAACTCAATATCATCATAGGCATACCAGACTTTTTTATTCTTCTCCACCTTATAGAGCGGCGGCTGTGCCAGGTATACATAACCCTGCTTGATCAATTCCGGCATAAAGCGGTACAGGAAAGTCAAAAGCAGCGTAGCAATATGCGCGCCGTCCACATCGGCATCCGTCATAATAATAATCTTATGATAACGCAGCTTCGTGATATCGAAATCCTCGTGGATACCTGTACCGAAAGCAGTGATCATGGCCTTAATTTCTTTATTTGCATAAATCTTGTCAAGGCGGGCTTTCTCTACATTTAAAATCTTACCTCTCAAGGGCAGGATTGCCTGGGTGGATCTGTTTCTGGCTGTCTTTGCGGAACCGCCGGCGGAATCACCCTCTACAATGTAAATCTCGCAGTTTACAGGGTCCTTATCCGAACAGTCGGCAAGCTTACCCGGGAGTGCCATACTGTCAAGCGCTGATTTCCTTCTCGTTAAGTCACGGGCTTTACGGGCGGCTTCTCTTGCTCTCTGGGCAAGGAGTGATTTCTCCACCGTAGCCTTTGCCACGCCGGGATTCTGCTCCAGGAAAATCTCAAGCTGTTTACTAACAATACTGTCTACTGCTCCTCTGGCCTCACTGTTTCCAAGCTTCTGCTTTGTCTGGCCTTCGAACTGCGGGTCCTCAATTTTCACACTGATAATAGCAGTAAGACCCTCGCGGATATCGTCGCCGCTTAAATTCGGTTCGCTGTCCTTGAGCAGCTTATTTTTTTTCGCATATTCGTTAAATGTCTTGGTGAGGGCGTTACGGAAGCCCACAATATGGGTACCACCCTCCGGGGTATTGATGTTGTTCACAAATCCGTAGCTGTTTTCTGTATAGGAATCGCTGTGCTGCATAGCCACTTCCACAGCTACGCCGTCTTTTTCACCTTCACAATAAATAATTCCCGGATATAGCGTCTCTTTACTTCTGTTAAGATAAGCAACAAATTCAAGTATACCGCCCTCATAGTGGAAAACTTTTTCCCTTTCCATACCTTCTCTGGTATCCTTGAGAACGATTTTCAGGCCTTTCGTAAGAAATGCCATCTCTCTTAGTCGCTGTTTCAGAATGTCATAATCATAAACTGTCTCTTCAAAAATTTCTTTATCAGGCAGAAACGTAACCATTGTCCCTGATTTGCCAGGTTCACACATACCGGATATCTCTAGCGGATACATCGTCTTGCCGCGTTCGTATCGCTGTTTGTACTCCTTGCCCTCTTTGTAAATGGTAACTTCCAGATACTCGGAAAGAGCATTTACAACCGATGCGCCTACGCCGTGCAGACCGCCGGATACCTTGTATCCCCCGCCGCCGAATTTACCACCAGCGTGAAGAATGGTAAATACCACCTCCACAGCCGGAATTCCTGCTTTATGATTGATACCAACAGGAATACCACGTCCGTTGTCAATTACTGTAATTGAATTATCAGGATTGATAACTACCTGAATTTCCGTACAATAACCCGCCAATGCCTCATCCACAGCATTATCCACGATCTCGTACACAAGATGGTGAAGTCCGCGGCTGGATGTGCTTCCGATATACATACCGGGTCTCTTTCGTACGGCTTCCAATCCTTCCAGAATCTGGATTTGATCCGCTCCGTATTCTGTATTTTCTACGCCCATGTTATTCCTCCTGCTATTTTTCTATAATAAAAGTCGATTGTATAGCGTCTATACGCTCCACAACCGCAAAATCTAAATTTGGACACACTGATACAAATTTATTATATCACAAAAAATGTCCGTTTTCCATTAAAATCGTACGAATTCACATAAAAAATGCCCCAATTTCCACAAGAGTAGTATTAGGGCATGGTATGTTATAGGCTTTTAGGGGCATTAATTATTCTATATAGTAAATTGTCAAAACAGCTGTTTTAGAATATTTACAACGTCTGTGCATATTGCATGATTCTTTTTACAGGCACATTCATATTTTCATTCGTCCACACCGCTGCCAGTCCTGACGTGATTCCCTCCAATGGCAGACATCGGGCATTCTCTGTCTGCCCCTCGCAGAAAATCCCCTCAGAGAACAGGATTCCGGTTTCCCGAATAAAGGAAACCAAAGCTTTTTTATAATCAGATTCAAAACGGATATTACTTACATCCACCTTATATTCCCTACAGAATTTCTGAAACTGACCGGACGATTTCATATCCGGCGTACCAAAAAAAGTAATATTCTCGCCGCTGAAATCTTTAACCTCCAACACCTCTTTATCATAAAGCGGATGGGACCAGTGTATATAAAGGGCGCACTTTCTCTCGACCACTAATTTGCATTTTGCCCCCTGCATTTTAAGATACTCTGCATCGAGAGCATTCACAAGGATAATATCAAATTTATGGGAAATAAGCCCCTCCCACAATACCTCTGTCCGTTCATATTCAATCTTGAAATTATCTTCCGAGTAGGTATCCCCGAACCAGTCTATCAATGCAACATGATGTGAAAGATTCTGGTTCATATCAATACTTCCGATACTTATTTTATTGATGAATCCCATCTGAGCCTTATACGCCTCGGTATATCCGTAGGAAATCGCGCGCAGCCCATCCTTCCACTCCTTGTACAAAATCCTCCCTGCCGGTGTGGCAACCGTCCCCCGCACCTCTCTGACAAATAATATCAGCTTTGTTTCGCATTCAAGATTGGCAATGATCCGGCTTACAGCAGCCTGAGACATATTTAGCTTTTCCGCGGCCTTTGTAAAGCTTCCGCTTTCCATCACTGCAAAAAAAGCAAAAACATGCTGAAAGTTCAGATTTCGTATCATTGCCGCTATATCTTCCTTCATAAGCGCCCTCCTTGCCCTTTCATCGGACTATCCGCTCACTACATCAATCATATGTCTGAATATAACAAAATCTTAATTTAATCGTATCTAAATTCAATATACCATACCCAAATTATAGTATCAATAACATTTAATACATAGCACTGACAGGACCCATTCCATTTCTGCATAAGCAATACAAAGTGGAATTTGTAACCAAAATGTCCCCATGATAAACTATAAATAACAATTAAATGAACGGAGGGAATATTTATGATCACATTAAAAGAAAACATGCGGTTAGTATATGACCACAAAGTACCAGAGTTTATGCCATTTATGACTGATTTCAACTCAGCCTTCCTGGTAGGTATGGATTTTGTAAATGAAAGACCCGAGGTTCCGGGTGTAAATAAGGACTGGTTCGGACAAAGCTGGACCTGGGAAGAGCTGTCTTCCGCCTGCAATCCCACTCCGGGGTGCCATCTGCTGAAAGATATCACACAGTGGAGAGATGTCATTAAATTCCCCGACTTAGACAAATTAGACTGGGAAGGCCATGCAGCCAAAGATACTGCTAACTGGGACCGCGAAAACAAATTCAGCCGCATTACAATCGGATTCGGACTATGGGAAAGACTTTTCTCAATCATGAACTTTGAGGATGCTTTATGCGCTCTGATTGAAGAACCGGAAGCCTGCTATGATTTCTTTGGTGCAATTGCCGACCATAAAATCCGCCTTCATGAGCTGGCAATCAAACATTATAAACCCGATGTACTCATCATGCACGATGATTACGGCAATCACAAAAACCTCTTCATGTCTCCCAAAAGTTGGAGAGAGCTGATTAAGCCTCACCTTAAGAGAATCGTTGACAGTGTACAATCTCAGGGTGTTATCTATGAGCACCACAATTGCGGATATTTTGAATCCATTATAGAGGACATGCTTGAAATCGGAATCGGCGCAACCAATCCGGTACACATCTCCAACAACCTTGCTAATCTGAAAAAAAATTATGGTGATCGCATGGTTATGGTCGGAGCTCTTGATATACAGATGTACGGTAATCTCAATGTAACAGAAGACGATATCCGTAAAAATATCCGCGATACATTCGCTCTCATGGCTCCCGGCGGAGGTTTTATCCCGATGTGCGCCGTAGCCTACAGCAAATTCGACGACGTAATTAACGATGAGATGGTTCAATGTGCTAAACTCTATTACGGTCCACGCCCGGATGAAGGCGCCAAGGTCGACCTTCTGGATGCCGGTATTGCTGTGGTAAAAAGATAGCGCTGCGAATCAAAATGATCCCTTTGACTCACTTCACAAACATAAAAAGACAGGCGATCAGCCTGTCTTTTTATGTTTGTACCTATGCTCAAATAACTAAGCTTTTAATATTCCTGGTGTCCTTTTACTGCACCTTTACTGTTTTTATTCCTGCCCATGGACTGAATACCTTGGTTTTGTCACTGCCTGTACGGTTCCAGGCATGGAGGCTGACATAATAGGTACCTTTCTTTACGTTTTTGAAAGTAACGGTTACTTTGTCTGTACCTTTCGCACTTATTACATAAGGCTTATAGTTTACCGGACGGAGCTCATTATTAACTTTTTTCTTCTCCCTGCCCAGCACAATGTCATAACCTGTGGCATCCTTTGTTTTGGTGTAGGTAACTGTAACTGTGCTGCCCTTTCTGGTCACATTCGTAATCTTAGGAGTCTGCGGAGTTACTGTTGTAACCTTAAAGGAATAGGCCTTGGACCACTTTCCGAATACCTTTTTGCCATCCACGTGCTTCCATGCGTGGCAATATGCATAGTACGTGCCTTTCGGAAGGTATGTAAAGGTTGTCTCTGTTTTGGTTGTATTTTTATTTACCTTTAAATAGTCCTTTGTTTTAATACAATTGCTCTTTTTGCCGATGACATAATCATAACCATCTGCATTCTCACTCTCTTCTGTGAGATTTACAACAGCTTTATTTTTAGAAACATCTACGCTTGCAATCATCGCATTTCCGGGCTTATCCGGCTGCGGTGTTGGAGTTGGGCTTGGTTCCGGCGTTGGTGTCGGACTGGGTGTCGGCTCCGGTGTACCTGCTGCCGTCAGAGTGATGCTTCCGTAAACACTTGCTAAATAAATCTCGCCTGTCGTCTTGTCATAGGTGTAATCCCTCTCTGCCTCTAGTACACGGCTTCCCATCTTTAATTCCACTGTCTCAGGAAGAAGAAAATGCTCTGCTGCCTCCAATACAGTTTTAAAAGAATATCCTGAAGTAACATAAGAAACCGGGTTCTTTGCTGTCAGGTTTTCAAGAGTGTAGGTGACGCCGTATATTGTTGGCGCGGGTGGATTCGGATCTGGATCTGGCTGTGGGTCTGGATCCGGGCCTGGGTCGCCTTTTGAATAAGTTACATAAACTGTAACATCTTCTGCAGGCATTGTAAAAGCATAGACACCATAATCCACATTTTCAATAACAACTTCTTGGTTTGAAACTGTAGTATAAACTTCAATCGATGTTTGTTGGTAACCGTTATCTGCATTGGTGACCACGGTTACTTTATCTCCTTCCGCCGCTCCATTAATTGTTTTTCCATCTGCACCTTGTATTGTTGTCGTCCCATTTGCTGAGCAGCTTGCATGGCATGTAATATTATATTTAGCTGGAGCAACTGTTTCTTCTACACTAACAGAACCATCGCTAAAAGTAATTTTTTCTGCATCAATACCTGGGAAAGAAAATTTGCTTTTAACAACACTATTGTCCCCATTTATAAATGAACCGCTAAAACCTTCTTGTAATATTACGCATATAGAAGCATCATCACCTAATCCAACGGCATTAAACTCATTAAACCCTATCTTTTCTTCACTGTTTTTATTAATATAAATTCCTTTACTTTCATCTCCGGACTCAGAACCTATTTGCACATTACCTATAATATCTAGTTGAGAGGTGCTGCCGTTACTTAAAGAAGTTTTTTTACTGCTTATTGTACGAATATTTCCTTTTACTATTCCTCCATCCCTTACTCCAATGTGAATGTTTCCATTTACAGTATTTTCATACTCCTCCGAACCACCACCATAAACATCTCTTTCTACAGTACCCCATATTGTTATATTTACATTACCTATTGTTCCACCAGACGCACCACCATAAACATTCCCTTGAACTCTCCCTTTAATATTAATAGTAGCCTTTTCTGTTGATGCTGCATTATATCCGCCGCCATATACCATTCCTGTAACAGTGCCATTTATATCAATCTGACTATTTCCAAATTTTCCGCTATTAGTTCCACCATAAATGTTAGTGGCTTCACCGTCTAATTTAATAGATACATCATCATTTACATCACCTTGACGACATCCACCGTAGATATCTTCAACTTGCACACCTGCACCAACATAGACGTTCGTACTACCACATGAACTCTTTTCACCACCTCCGCAAATTAAACTATTATTATTCTTAAACTTAAAATCACCAGAAACACTAACATTCGTTGATCCTAAAACATCTGCATTTTGATTATCTGCATTTTTAAAATTTCCACCACCAAAAACTGAAGATGCCGCCTGACCACCTGTCAACTTAATATCCGTATTTCCCTCTATTTTGCCATTGTATCCTCCGCCATAAATTAAACCATTTACTGAACCACCATTTATTTCTATTACTGTGTTTTTTTTCACACTATAGTTATAGCCGCCGCCATAAATATTATTAACTTTTCCTCCAAGCATGGTAATTCGAGTATTGCCTTCAATATCTCTTTCTTTAGAACCACCATAAATTGTATAGGCACTTAAATCATTTCCTTCGTCTGTTTGATTTGTAAGGATAGTTCCATCTACCCAAAAAGTTTCTCCGTCATCAATCTCCCCGTTTCCATTGCTGTCAATATAAATTACTGTTTTTTTACTATTTTCTTCGTTTCCTGCCTTTAAAATCAATGCATTGCCATTTGCATAAATATTACCCGAAAAACCATTCTTTTCCACTGTTGGTGGTTCTGTTACCTCACCATCTCTATACGTATTCTCCGTACTCCCCGTGTCATCATCCATCTCTTCGCTAAACAACACAGCATCATTCCCATCCGAAAATTCCGCATCGTCAATCTCCTGACTATCACTAAGTGTCTCTGTCAGAATCTCAGCAGATAAATCCATTTCCCCAGATTCGTCAGCCCCGTCTAATGTCTCACAAGCTAACTCCTCTTCTGCCTCAGCATAAGCCCATACCGGAGCAGTCGTTGCAGTCATAGCTGTAGATAAAACGATTGCCGCTATCTTCTTCCAATAACCTTTACTTCTCATCAAAAAACCTCCTGCCTTTTATCTAATCTCTTAATCTCATGCAATCATTCGCTCAATATATATATAGTATATAAAGCCCTCAAATTGCATTTACAGATTAACCTTAGCACAAAAAGAGCCCGCTAACGAAAAGCGGGCTAAAACGCAAGTTTTGAGGGCTAAAGCTCATACAACAAAACAATCTAAAAGGGTACCCGGAAAATCCAAGTACCCTCCTGTACAACACTTACTTAAAAAACCTTATTCAATACCACCGAAATTCGGAAAATATTCTCCTCCGCAACCACCTTAAAATATCCACGCCTTCTTTCCGCAATAGCCTTCACACTGGAAAGCCCCAGGCCATGCCCATCCTCAAGTTTTGTTGTCTTTGGAAGTCCATCACAAAATTCAGGAATATGCGTACAGCTGTTTTCCACACATAAAAACAATGTGCCGCTTATCTTATACGCCGTCACCCTGATAAAAGAATCCTTCTCGTTTCTGCAGTATTCCAATGCATTCTGCAGCGCATTAGAAAGTACCGCGCATAAATCCATAGTAGCCTCAGGTAGTTCCTCCGGAATATCAGCCTTACACTCATAAGCAATCTGATGTTCCTTCGCCTCCGCCTCATACCAGCTCAGCACCATATTTGCAGCCGTACTTTTACAAAAATCACTCAAACGTGCAGTATTCACTCCCTCAACCATCGCACTCGTATATACCTGCACTCTTTCCAAATTTCCCTGTCTCGCCAAACCTTCAATGATTTTTAGATGATGGAGGATATCATGACGAATATGACGAATCTGCTGCTGATTATGCATCATCGTTTCATACTGCTTTTTAGACATAGCAAGCAGCATCCGTTCATCTGCTGCCTGCTTCATTTTTCCTAATATCAAAACCTCCGTAATCAAAACCACAAAAATCACCATAGTTGTCGCAAGCGTAGCCGGGTAATCCCTTGGGCGGAATTGTATGGATTCCGGATAAGCACTGATAAAAAACATCAGCGCCAGTAATAACCCTGATGTTAAAGCAAGAGGCGTCCACAAAATATCCTTTGTTTCCATCATGCTCCGAAATGGTTTCCGCAAAAATAAAAATATAAAAACTGTTGCAGCCAGCAAAGGTGGAATACGAAAAACAAGCATAGCCGCATTATTTCCCGGAAACAGCATAGAAGCCAGCAGATATCCTGCCTCAGAAATGGTTGCAAGCATAGTCACGCAAAACCAAAACACAAACCAAAATCTTCCGTCATGATAACGTGATACAAACAATGCCGCACCAAGACAAGGAATAATAAAGATAGTCAACATCATCTGACTCGCAATCGATTCTCCAAGCACTGCACCTACAATTGCATATACGATCATACATATCCCGCTAAAAACATTTCCAAATATAACCGTACCCCTACGACTGAATCTAGACGGGACAATAGCAGTAAAAAGATTCACCTGGCAAATAATCATAGAAAAGGTCAAAATTATATTTCTTGTATAAAGAGTCAAATTTTACCCCCCGCCTGTTTTCCCGATATGTATGAAAAATATTGTTTCTTAATATTTCTTCTTTCACGCACCCTCATAGGCACGCGAAAACCTCCGTCCATACGAAACTCATCATCCACAGATTTCACAAAATCCATATTAATGATATAACTCTTATGTGTTTTCATAAAATTATCCCGTCTGAACAATTCCTTTTCCACATCAGCAATACGGGTCCTCGTCTTAATTACCTGACCGTCATTACAATATATGAAAAGATTATTATGCTGACTTTCCATAAAAACAATATTTTTCAATGCAATACGAATCAAACGCCCACTGTCAGAAACAATAATACTCTCTTTTTCATTTTCCTCATATATACCACGAAAACGATCCATTGTCACCTGCAGACGTTCCGCTGTAAAAGGTTTCACAAGATAATCAAACGCCTGTACCTCATAGCTCTCCAACGCATAATCCGGAGATACTGTCAAAAATACAATCGGAATCTCCCTATCATATCCCCGTATCTGATGCGCCGCCTCCATACCGGACATTCCATCCATAAAAATGTCCATAAAAATCAGGTCATACCTTATGCCATCCTCAAGTTCAAAAATAATAGACTTACCATCACCATAATTGGTGACACTACAGTCCATACCGCAAGCCGCACTATAATCTGCAATCGCATCTCTCAGTACATTACACTCATCCAGCTGATCATCACATATAGCAATCTGAAACATTCTACTCCCTCATAAAACCAAATTCCCTACTTCAAGAGATACTGATAAATATCCCTCTTCGTCACACCCCTGTCCTTGGCAACCAGCTTCATTGCCTCTTTCCTATCCTTACCCTGTTTCTCATAAATCTCCATGTGCTCCTCAATACTGATTTCCTCCCAGGACGCTCTGGCTTCCTCCTCCATCGCCTTCCTGCTCTTCCCCTCAATCACCAGCACACACTCACCAAGAGGCTTCTCATTCTCATAAAACCTCAAAACATCCTCAATACTACTTCGAAAAGCCGTCTCATGCTTCTTCGTAAGCTCCCGACAGAGCGTCATCCTCCTGTTTCCAAGCACCTCCCGAAGCTCCTCCAAAGTTTTCAACAGCCTGTGCGGCGCCTCATAAAGAACAATCGTCCTCGTCTCATCCGCAAGCTCCCCAAGCACAGCCCTCCGCTCCTTCTTATCCGTCGGAAGAAAAGCCTCAAATGCAAACCTCCGCGTCCCAAGACCCGAAAGCGTCAACGCCGTCACACAAGCCGCAGCCCCCGGCAAAGAAGTCACTTCAACCCCTGCCTCATAACACATCCTCACCAACTCTTCCCCCGGATCCGAAATCCCCGGCGTCCCCGCATCCGTGATCAAAGCCACATTAACCCCACTCAACATCTTCTCCACCAAAATCCTCCCCTTATCAATCTTATTAAACTCATGATAAGAAGTCATAGGCGTCTTAATCTCAAAATGATTCAACAACTTAATACTATTCCTGGTATCCTCCGCCGCAATTAAATCCACCTCGCGGAGCACCCGTAACACCCTTAACGTAATATCCTCCAAATTCCCAATCGGCGTAGCACACAAATACAACATCCCCATGATTATACCTTCCCATAAATATTCATTACCATCTCTGTGTAAACCCCCGGCCTCTCATACACCACCAACGGCCTCTCCACAGCCACCCGTGAATTCCCCCCTTTAAGCGCCTCGATCAAAACCATATTCGGCTCCTTATCGATAAAGGGATACACAAGCTGCATCCGTTTCGGCTCCAGCTTATACTTCGTAAGCGCCGCAAAAATCTCCACCAGCCTGAATGGTCTGTGCACCATATAAAATCTCCCCTTATCCTTAAGCACCTTAGAAGCCTGCCTTGCCACATCATCCAAAGTACAAAGGATCTCATGCCGCGCAATCGCCTTAGGCTGATAAGCATTCTGCAATCCATGAGAATCAATCATATAAGGAGGATTACATGTGACCACATCAAAAGAAGCTGCCCCAAAAATATCAGCAGCCTCTTTTACGTCACCTTGCAATATATCTATCTCATTTTCCAATTCATTATAACGGACACTGCGGCATGCCATTTCCGCACACGCCTCCTGGATTTCCAACCCGGTAAAATGTCTTCCCTGGGTCTTGGCACGCAGAAGAATCGGAACAATCCCGGTCCCTGTGCACATATCCAAGACATTCTCTCCCTTTTTCACCTTCGCAAATCCGGAAAGAAGTACCGCATCCATGCCAAAACAGAATTTCTCCGGGTCCTGGATTACATAATACCCGTTCTGCAGGTCATCCACCCGCTCATTCTCTTTTACCAGATCACGCATCTAATTTGGAATCTCCCTTTTTATCTTCCAGTGCCTCAAGCTCTTTCAGCTCCTGCTCCGAAATCTTAACTTTTTTCTTTCTGGGTCGGAATTTCAGTTCATCCACCGGATATTCCTGAATTTCCTTCTCATCGTTTACCTCTACGATCACCTTAACTCTCTGGCGCAGCACATTTACACTCTGCACAGTACCCTGCAGTCCTTCCGCTGTGGTCACCATATCCCCAATTCCCGGAAGCCTTCTGTTCAGCTCCTCATAGGTTTCCTGCTCGTTTTTCAGACAGCACATCAGCCTTCCGCAGACACCTGAAATCTTCGTCTGATTCAAAGAAAGATTCTGCTCCTTGGCCATCTTGATAGATACAGGCGCAAACTCAGACAGGTACGTATGACAGCAGAGACATCTTCCGCAGATGCCGATACCGCCAAGAATCTTAGTCTCATCACGCACACCAATCTGACGCAGCTCAATCCTGGTTTTAAAAATTGCTGCCAGATCCTTTACAAGCTGACGGAAATCAATACGCCCGTCTGCTGTAAAATAAAACAGCACTTTATTATTGTCAAAGGTATATTCCGCGTCGATTAGCTTCATTTCCAAACCATGCTCACGGATTTTCTTCTGGCATATTTTAAATGCTTCTTTTTCCCTTAAACGGTTCTGTTCTTCCTTCTCATCATCCTCTTTGGTAGCTACTCTGACCACCTCTTTTAAAGGATGCACTACATCCTCATCGCCGACCTCCCGGGGAGCAAGAACAACCTTGCCGTACTCCACACCTCGCGCAGTCTCAACGATCACATGATCACCGGCCTTAATCTCATATCCCTTTGGACTAAAATAATATATTTTTCCTACGTTACGGAATCTAACGCCAACTACTTTTGTCATTCTATTTCTCCCTAATCGTCAGGAACAACAGCTCCAATGCAAGCTCGAAGTTTACATTTGCCCGTAGACGCACCTTCGTCTTCTCCAGCGCCTCAAGAATCTTCTCCAGATTCTCATAAGAACGCACACTCGCCTGTTCCTTGATAAAATTTATTTCCTGCTTAAATACCAGGTTATCAATCTCCCTGGTAGCTTTGAACATAAGCACATCTCTGAACCAAAACTGGAAAATATCCAGGTAATCATTTATGTTCTGTTTCTCTGTAGATAGATTCTTTATCGCATCTGCCAGCTCATACACTTCCATAGAATTGGCATATTTAAGAATCTTAAGCGCACTCTGCGTCATCTCAGAAAATTCCTGGGAGGTTGCCGCAGCCTTAGCCTTGCCGATACTTCCCTGGGCATAGGAGGCGTCAAGCTCAGCCTCATAATCCGGCACATGAAGCCTCTCCATCAGATACTGCTTCACAAGACTGTCATCCACCACCTTCAGGTCCAGCCGTACACAGCGTGACTGGATAGTAGGCAAGAGACTGTCCACATTACTGGTAAGCAGCATGACGACTGCATACTCCGGCGGCTCTTCAATTGTTTTCAAAAGAGCATTCTGCGCCTGCGGTGTCATCATATCCGCATCAACAATAATATATATTTTATAAGGACTGCAGTAAGGCTTAATATCCACATCGTGAATAACCTGATCACGAATCTCGTCAATTGAAATCGTGCCGGCCTTCTCATGGCTTACCATGATTATATCAGGATGATTCTTACCTGAGGCTTTTTTACAGGAATCACATTTCTGGCAGGGTTCTGTTCCCTTGGCCTCACACTGCAGAGTCATGGCAAAGGTGCTGGCCATGAGCTTTTTCCCTGAGCCTGGCTCACCTGTAAAAATATAGGAATGTGACACTTTCCCTGTCTGTATAGCATTCTTCAGATGCTTGATTATTTCATCGTGTCCAATGATATTATTAAAACCCATCATAAGAATCACCTCACTATCCCTGAATTTGTTATAACAATCCGTTTGTATCTTTTGCACAATTCTATTATATCATAAAATATGCATATTTAAAAAACTTTTTTATTACATTGGAATACACAAAAATTACAATTTTTCTAATTATTTGTGTATTTATTTACCACCGGAATGAATTACTGCAAAGATTTTATATAATTTACGATTTCCTCCACACAGATATCCAGATCAATATTCTCAAATCTCTTCCAAATACCGGCCTTTAAAATATTCTCTTCTGAAAAATCCGCCTCGTCAGCTAGGAATCTGCGGCACATTTCCGCATACTTAGGGATATCCTGCTTCCGCTCCCGCTGCAAAGCCCTGGCAAGACGTTCCCCGTCCTCCACCTCCACATAAATAGGGCACACACTTCCACTGCCATAATACTTCTTCATCTTCAGATAAGATTCCAGTGTACCAATCCCCAGATAATCTGACTTCTCTAAATTCACCTGACCATCGTCAGCCGTGAAATACGTCCACACCCCATGCATAGTCTGGTAGGAACGGGCCTCGATCAGCTTTCCGGCTCTGCGGAATTCCTTCAGCTTCTTATCATCCGTAAAATAATACTGCTTCCCATATTCCTCACCCGCACGGATCGGACGAGTGGTATAAAGTATTAATTTTTTCAGGTTCAGTCCGGCGTCTGCTGCCAAACGCCCATAAATCTTGTCCTTGCCGGACGCGCTTTTTCCCATGATGTAAAAAATCTTTCCCATAATCTTGTCTGTTGTGCAGACTGCAGATACGCTGCAGCGACGGCACATGGTCACTCCTTTACTACACAAATTGTCTCGTTTGTACTGTCACTGAGGCCCTGTAATTCAAGCCCCTGCTCCATGTATCTTCTCACATTCCGCACAAAAAGTCCAGTAATCTGTTCACCCGGGACAAGAATCGGGATACCGGGCGGGTATAAATAGGCAAATTCCGAAGAAATCCTGCCCACACTTTCCTCAAGAGGGTATCTGCGCTCCGGGGCTTCCAATGCCTGGGGAATACGCATCATCTGCTTCATCCGGATATATGGATGACCCTCACCTGTTTTTTCTTTGGATTCCCTGGAATCCTCCGCTCCCTTTGCATCTCTATATTCTCCGGAATCCTGCGGAATGTTCGGTTCTCCCGCCTCCTTCCATGTTTCGGCAGACGCTTTTTCAGCCTCTCTCCGGTCAATCTCTTCTATAGCATTGCAAAGTCGCTCCAAGCCTTCCTGGGTATCTCCTACCGTAGCCATACCCAGCACATAATATTCCGCCTCCATCTCCATTTCGAGATGAAACTCTTCTCTCAAAATCGTATGGAGCTGACTTCCATTGATACTACTGCCCACTGTGGAAAACAAAAGCTTGGACCTGTCATAATCATAAATCTCCGTGCCGCCCATCATATCCGCGTCAAGCAGACGGATATGACGGCATTTCTGCAGACGCTCCCTGGTAGTATCCAAATTTCCAGTAAATTCCTTAAACATCTGCCTTCCTTCCCGTGCAAGCTTATCCATACACGCGTCAATACTTGCCATCAGCACATAGGAAGGACTGCTGGTCTGATACACTCCCATAAAACGCCTTATCTTCCCGCTTTCCACACGGTCACTGCAGAGATGGAGAAGCGCTGTCTGTGTCATAGCCGGAAGAGTCTTATGCAGACTCTGGATCACTACATCCGCACCCATATCTACCGCGGACACAGGGAAATAATCAGAAAAACAAAAATGCGCCCCATGTGCTTCATCCACGATCAGAGGAACTCCGTGGCTGTGTGCAATCTCCGCAATCTCCTTCACATTAGACACAATCCCGTCATATGTGGGCGAGGTGATAAGCACAGCTTCAATATTCGGGTTCTCCTCCAGGCATCTTTCCACATGGCGCGGAGAAATCCCACCGTTTATCCCCAATTTGTGATCTGCATGTGGATAAATATAGGTGGGCTGTAAATCTCTTAAATATAAGGCATGATAAACAGACTTATGACAATTTCTCGCCATAAGGATCTCCCCGCCCTTAGATACCGCCGCCGATACAGCAGACAAAATAGCAGCAGTACTTCCGTTCACACTGTAAAAGCTCTTACACGCACCATAAATACGCGCTGCCTCCTCCTGGGCTTCTCTTAAAATCCCCATAGGATGATGTAGATTATCAAATCCGTTTATTTCTGTAATATCCCTGTCAAAAGGGAATTCCCCATCTACAGAAAAAGGATTACGTTTGTGCCCCGGCATATGGAATGGGTAGTAATCCTTGTGACTGTAGCTCTCTAATTCTTTATATAATCGTTTCATTCTTTCCCTTACATTTCTTATTTCTTCCTCAATTCAATCCGGACAAAACATTTAACAGGTCAGACCTTAAATCTATACCCCACACCCCAAATCGTCTCAATATATTGAGGCTTGGCTGTGTTAAACTCAATCTTCTCCCGGATTTTCTTGATATGCACAGTGACAGTAGCGATATCTCCCACGGATTCCATATCCCAAATCTCGCGGAAAAGCTCCTCCTTCGTGAACACCCTGTTCGGATTCTCCGCCAGGAACGTGAGCAAGTCATATTCCTTGGTGGTAAAAGTAGTTTCCTCCCCGTTCACCCAAACTCTGCGGGCAGTCTTATCAATTTTGATACCCCGTATCTCAATGATATCATTTTTCTGGACATTAGAACCAATCAGTCTGTTATAACGCTCCATGTGGGCTTTAACACGGGCAACCAGCTCACTGGGACTGAAAGGCTTGGTCATATAGTCGTCTGCTCCAAGACCAAGACCCCGGATTTTATCAATGTCGTCCTTTTTCGCGGAAACCATGATGATGGGTGTGTTTTTCTCCTGACGCACCTGACGGCAGATATCAAAACCATCCACCTCCGGCAGCATCAGGTCAAGGATGATCAGATCAAACTCATCATTCAGTGCCTTTTCAAGTCCAATATCCCCGCGGTTGGCAATCTCCACCTCGAAACCGGACAGCTCCAGATAATCCTTCTCTAAATCAGCGATGGCTTCCTCATCTTCTATAATCAGTATTCTACTCATTGCATTGGTACCTCCTGGTATTTTCTTAGTACAAAGTACATAATCGTGCCGATTCCCTCACGGCTTGTGGCCCACACCTTACCTCCGTGGTCCTCCAGAATCTTCTTCACAATGGACAGGCCAATGCCGCTGCCTCCTTTCGAAGAATTCCTGGATACATCCGTGCGGTAAAAACGGTCGAAAATATATGTAAGATCCTTGGACGCAATCCCCTTGCCGTTGTCCTCGATCTCCACCTGTATAAAATCTCCCACATCCTTAATACGGATCTGGATAATTCCCCTTGCCTTATCCATATATTTGATAGCATTGCCGATTATATTGTGGATTACACGCCGAATCTGCTCTCCGTCCGCAATAACCTGCACATTATCCTGTACATAATTCGCATAGACAAGCTCTATCCCTCTTGTCTCCAGCTCCAGGCTCACTTCCTCCGCACAATCGCTGAAATAATCCTCCACATTCAGCTTACTGAAGGTATATGGGATGCGGTTCGTATCAATCTTTGAATAAAAGGTCAGCTCATTGATCAGATGGTCCATCTCATTTGTCTTATTATAAATCGTACGTACATATCGGTCCATCTTCTCCGGCGTATCCGCAACTCCATCCATAATTCCTTCCACATACCCCTTCACCGCAGTGATAGGAGTTTTCAGATCATGGGAAATATTGCTGATGAGCTCCTTATTCTCCTTGTCCATGAGAATCTTCTCTTCTGTGGATTCCTTCAGCCTGCGGCGCATCTCCTCGAAATCCTGACAAAGCTCAGAGAATTCGTCATTCCCCTCCACCTCAAGGACAAAATCAAGATTTCCCTCTTTGATATTCTGCGTCGCTTTCTTTAATTTAACCAGAGGGGTGGCAATGCTTCGGTAAATCCACAGGCCTACAGCCAGCGCTGTGAAAATAAGAATGATAAAGGCTGAAAAAAACAAATCCTTTGTCATGAGCTGAATCCGTGCCTGACTGTTGGCTGATTCCGTGATGGCAATATCATAAACCGTATCCCCGGATTCACTCTGCTGCTGCAGATGACGGGCCTGCGACTGGCTGAATCCATAAAGCGTAGCCGCAAATAAAAGCAGCGGTACTAAGATGATCATGACAAACCCAACTACAATCCGAGTTTTAAGTTTCATAGGTATCTCCGTCCTTCTATAATCTATAAATCTCTACAAATAAATCTTATGAGCTAATTATAGCATAAACTAAAAATCTCATCTCTTAATTTTCTATAAAATAAGAGCTAAAAAAGAGGGCCGCCGCACCAATGATTTTTTATCACTGATGCGACAGCCCTTTCCTCATCATTTCTATCTATTATGCCAGATATTTCTTTAATTCCTCTGCCTTATCAAGCTTTTCCCACGGAAGCTCCACATCCGTACGTCCGAAATGTCCGTAAGCAGCAGTCTGCTTGTAAATCGGGCGGCGCAGATCCAGCATCTTGATAATACCAGCGGGACGAAGATCGAAATTCTCACGGATGATCTCCACGAGCTTACTATCAGAGAGACGGCCGGTTCCAAATGTCTCTACATTGATGGAGGTCGGTCTTGCCACACCGATGGCATAGGACAACTGAATCTCACATTTATCCGCAAGTCCTGCCGCCACAATATTCTTTGCCACATAGCGCGCTGCGTAAGCTGCAGAACGGTCTACCTTAGTGCAGTCCTTTCCAGAGAAAGCTCCGCCGCCGTGACGGCCGTAACCGCCGTAGCTGTCTACAATAATCTTACGTCCTGTAAGTCCGCTGTCTCCGTGTGGTCCGCCGATGACAAAACGTCCGGTGGGATTGATAAAATATTTCGTATTTTCATCCACCATCTCTGCCGGGATGATAGCATCCAGAACAAATTTCTTAATATCCTTATGGATCTGCTCCTGGGTCACATCCGGGTCATGCTGGGTCGAGCACACAACCGCATCAATCCTCACAGGCTTGCCCTGCTCATCATATTCTACGGTAACCTGGGTTTTTCCGTCCGGTCTTAAATATGTTAAGGTTCCGTCCTTGCGCACCTTGGTAAGCTGCTGTGCCAGCTTATGTGCCATATTAATGGCATAAGGCATGTATTCCTCTGTCTCGTTAGAGGCATAACCGAACTGGATACCCTGGTCGCCTGCTCCGATTGCGTCCAGCTCATCCTCATTCATATCGTTTTCCTTTAATTCCAGAGCTTTATCCACGCCCAAGGCAATATCCGGGGACTGCTCGTCGATGGCAGTGATCACGCCGCAGGTGTCCGCGTCAAAACCATATTTACCACGAGTGTACCCAATTTCACGAACAGTGTCCCTCACGATTTTCTGAATATCCACATATGCTTTGGTGGTGATCTCTCCCATCACCATCACAAGACCAGTGGTAGTAGCTGTCTCACAAGCCACACGGCTCATGGGGTCCTGCTCCATCAATGCGTCAAGGATGGCGTCTGAAATGGCGTCACACATTTTATCCGGATGTCCTTCTGTAACAGATTCTGAGGTAAATAAAATTTTTTCCATTTTTTTCTCCTTTTTCTTAGAGTACGAAAAACAGCCCGAAACAATCGGACTGTTCAATATATATAAACAATCCTCTTATTGTTCGATTTCTCGCTCAGGCTGGCACCTTCCTTGATTTCTCAGGGGTTGCCGTGGCTTCACAGATCCTTTGTATCTCCACCACTCTGAATAAAAGGCTATTTTTCTATTTAGTTGTTTGCAAGGTATACAATATACTTAACTATGCCAAATGTCAAGCTGTTTTTTTATACCATACGAAGATGTCCTTTTCAGCTTACACGAAGACGGAATTTCTGGATATCCTTCTCGCTGGATACCTTCTCAATCTCTGCGCCAAGGCTTCTGAGCTTGTTCTCGAAATTCTCATACCCTCTCTGGATATAAACAATATCATCCACGACAGTCACACCTTCCGCTGCCAGTCCGGCAATCACAAGGGCTGCTCCCGCACGAAGATCCGGTGCACTTACCCTGGCTCCCGTGAGCTTCTTCACACCGTCGATGATCGCAGAATTTCCCTCAACCTTAATATTCGCTCCCATTCTGGAAAGCTCGTCCGCATATTTAAAACGGTTCTCAAAAATACTCTCCGTCACAATGCTCGTCCCCTCAGCAATGGCAAGGGTTACAGCAATCTGGGGCTGCATATCTGTAGGATATCCCGGATAAGGAAGTGTCTTCACATGTGTACGATGAAGCTTACTTGTAGCCCTCACACGTACAGAATCATCATATTCCTCCACCTCACAGCCAATCTCCTCCAGCTTCGCTGTGGTAGCTTCAAGGTGCTTGGGAATGACATTTTTAACCAATACATCACCGCCGGTTGCTGCTGCGGCAAACATAAAGGTGCCTGCCTCAATCTGATCCGGAATGATGGAATATTCGGTACGGTGAAGCTTATCCACACCCTTGATACGGATGACATCCGTACCTGCGCCCTTAATGTTGGCACCCATACTGTTCAGGAAGTTCGCCACGTCAACCACATGAGGCTCTCTTGCCGCATTCTCAATCGTGGTACGTCCCGGTGCTAAGGATGCCGCCATCATAATATTGATGGTCGCTCCCACAGATACCACGTCAAGGAAAATATGACTGCCCCTCAGATTCTCAGCCTTCGCTACAATAGCGCCGTGAAGAATATCCACCTGCGCACCTAATGCACGAAAACCTTTCAAATGCTGGTCGATCGGTCTGCTTCCGATATTGCAGCCTCCCGGAAGAGGCACCTCTGCATGTTTATATTTGCCAAGCAGAGCGCCCAGCAGATAATAAGATGCACGGATTTTCTTAATATACTCATAATCTACACTAACATCGCCAATCGTAGAACCATTGATTTTAACAGTAGATTTATTTACACGCTCCACCTGGGCTCCGATACCGGCAATCGCTTCCAGCAAGACATTGATGTCTCTTACATCAGGCAGGTTTTCAATCAGGATGGTCTCATCCGTCATAATGGCTGCGGCCAAAATCGCAAGCGCTGCATTCTTCGCACCGGCTATGTCAACTTCGCCAACAAGCGGATTACCACCTTTAATAACATACTGTTCCATAACACACCTCTATGATTATTTTACTCCATGAGCGGTTTGATCTACATCTTGCTTCAATTCATATCTTAGCTCATATATTGATCAAAATGACACGTAAAATTTCTAATTATCATCGCAACGGCCTAACTTTGTAAAAATACAATTTTATATTATAACAACAGTTTTACCATTTGTAAATAATAATTATTTTCCCCTTTGCCGTCTCGCTCTCCTCATGTCAACAGTTACTGTCTTTTTACCCCTTTAGTATCTCCAAAACTGCCTGCAGACTTGCTTCCAAATCCTTCCCTTCTTCATCTACCACAAGGTCTGCATATTTCTCATATAATGGAACTCTCTCTTCATATAAATCCTTCAAGGTCTGCCCTTCTTTCAATAAGACGCCCCGTCCCTTCAAATTACCGAGCCTCTTAGACAATTCCTTAAGGGATAATCTGAGATAAACTACCTTCCCAATTGATTTCAAATGATTCATTGCCTCTTCACAATATACCACGCTCCCGCCGGTGGCAATGACTGTACTGTCAACGTCAATAGAAGCATTCACACGGTTCTCTATTTCCATAAATCCATCCGTGCCTTCCTCATCAATGATCTCGTACAATCTGCGCTTCTCCTGCTTCTGGATGAGCAGGTCCGCATCGAGAAACTGGTATCCTAAAACCTTGGCAAGAACAACGCCCAGAGTGCTTTTTCCCACACCGGGCATACCTATCAAAGTCACATTATTCATGTCAACGTCCTCTTATTCTAACATATATTGTCAAAAACCGCAATCCCTGCCAAAAACGCCTACTTTTTGGCCGGTTTCCGCGGTTTCCTATTCTTCTTTTTCACACTGTAACCAAAGGTTCCCAAGGACTTTCCTATGGAGAGATATTCCCCGTGGGAGTACACAAGAGGTCTGGCATTGTTAAGCTGAAACTTATTGTCCTTGTCCATGTAAGCTTCGTCCGCATGTACAGCCAGCACATCGGCCAGAAACATGTGGTGTGAGCCCAGCTCAAACACCTCTTTAACCCTGCATTCTATGGACACCGGTGATTCCCCTATCATCGGCGCACCTACAAACTGCGCTTTCTCCTTGGTAAGCTTCATTTCCGCAAATTTATCAACATCCCTGCCCGAGCGCACACCGCAGTAATCTGTGGCAAAGGCAAGCTTCTCGGTAGTGAGGTTGATTACAAATTCTCCTGTCCGCCGCAGCATTTCGTAAGAATAACGCGACGGCCGTACAGATATTGAAACCATGGGCGGGTTGGTACATACCGTCCCCGCCCAGGCTACTGTTATGATATTGTCATTGCCCATCCCATCCGTGACACTGACCATCACTGCAGGAAGAGGATAAAGCATATTTCCCGGTTTCCAAGTCTGCTTCGCCATTTCTTCCTCCTCCTTTTAACCTTAATCTTTGGAAAAATTATATTCACTCTAAAATTTTACTGAATATTACCTGACTCATAATTACCAAAGCTTTAATTATAATCACTCTGAATAATCTGAGCAGCCTCCATAAGAGCAGGAATCAACTGCTTCTTACGGGAAACCACACCCTTCAGATGGAACGTCCCGTTCACCGGGTCCATCTGGAACGCAATCTTGGCCATCTCCTCACTGCCGTCTCCATAAAACAGCAGCTCCGTAGACTCCTCCATAATGTTCGTGAGCATAAAGTAAACCCTGGACACACCATGGCGTCCATACTCACTGATCATAAACGGAACAAGACGTTCCTTTATTTCTTTTAATTCCTCGCTGTCCATAGAACTTATCTGTCCTACTCCGAAAGTGATTTCACCTTCTGCGATAAATTTCTTATAATCCTGGTAGAAAATCTCTTCCGGAGATTTATCCTTAAGATTGCTTCCGGCCTTAAACATATCCTTAGCAAAATCTTCAATATCAATATCTGCAATCAGCGCAAGCGCCCCCGCTGCCATCTTATCATGGAGCGTACAGGTAGGCGACCGGAACATAAGCGTATCTGAGATGATTGCTGCACACAGCAGTCCTGCAATCTTCGGAGAAATTTCTAATCTTTGCTCACCATAAATCTGATACATGATAGTTGCTGTACATCCCACCGGCTGGTTGCGGAAAGATATGGGTTTCATAGTTTCCAGAGAGCCTAATTTATGGTGATCAATAATTTCCAGAATATCCGCCTTCTCAATATTATCAACAGCCTGGTCCTTCTCATTGTGGTCAACAAGAATCACCTGCTTTTTGTGCATATCCAGGAAATTACGGCGTGAAATCGTACCCACACATTTCCCACGTTTATTAATTACAGGGAAAGCACGGTGGCGGTGCTTGATCATCACATCCTGGATATCATCTGTAAAATCCTCTGTGTTAAAGGTTACAAGATTATCCGTTTTCATGATGTAACGCACAGGAATACTCTGGTTGATCAGTCTCGCAATGGTAAAGGTATCATAAGGCGACATAATGATAATGATATTCTTCTGATGTGCCAGCTTAATGACCTTTTCGGAAACCTCAATGCCCATTCCAACAATAATACAGCTCACATTCTGCTCAATGGCCTGGAGATGGTCCTCCTCACGGTCCCCCATAATGAGCATATCATCTTCCTCAATGTAAGACTTCATCATCTCAGGATTCGCAGTCCCCACAAGAACCTTACCCTTGATAAAATATCCATGTTCGTTTCCTTCGATCACAATACCGTCAATCGTCTCGGCAATTCTCTTATATTGTGTTCTTGCATTGGAAAGAAGGTAACTGTCTGTCGTATCCATATAGGTTTTTGCAATGTCACCGATGGTGATAAGTCCTTCAAGCCTTCCGTCGTTGTCCCTGATAGGCAGAGACACGATACTGTTCTCCTGCATCATATCCCATGCATTTTTCAGGGACATGCTCTTATCTGCTTCCGGGCTTACACGGATATCCATATCCTTTACCTGTGTACCGATATTTCCCAGATACCCCGGCGGCTGTACGCCAAAACGATTCAATACATACTGTGTCTCCTCATTGATCTGCCCTGCACGTTTGGCAATATATTTCCGGTCCTGGCTGGACCTGTTCTTAATATCCGCATAAGCGATGGCAGAACAAATGGAATCCGTATCCGGATTTTTGTGGCCGATTACAAATATCTTTTCCTGGTTTTTCATTGCACCCGTCCTTTTTTAATCAAGTTTTATATTGGCAAAAAGGGAACCTAAGGAAGTCGTAGCCTGCTCGGAGGAACCTGGAAGTTCGATGACTTCTTCCTCTATTTCCTTAGCCATCATATCAGAGGCTTCCTTGATGCTGAGGCTTAACTTGCCGTCCTTGACTGCAGTAATCTTAACCTTCACCTTATCACCCACTGCCAGAACCTCAGACGGCTTCTTAATCCTCTTCTCGCAAATCTGAGAAATATGGACAAGACCTGATAATCCGCCGCCCAGATTTACAAATGCACCATAAGGCTGAAGGCTCTCTACCACGCCCTCTGTCACAAGACCGACCTCTACGTTGGAAATCTTCTGCTTACGCTCCTCCTCAGCTTTTTCCCTAAGGATTTCTCTTGCTGAAAGAATCAGTTTATTGCTCTCTTTATCTACATCCAGAACTTGAACCTGGATTGGTTTATTTAAATATTCTTCTGTATCCTCCACATAGTTGAGAGACAGCTTGGAAGCCGGGATGAATCCGCGCACATCCTCCACATAAGCAATGACACCGCCGTTAACGATTCCCTTTACGACCACATCAATGACTTCCTTGGAATCTCTTAACTCCTTAAGCTTATCCCAAGCCAGCACATCATTTGCTTCCACTCTGGAAAGAAGGATATTTCCGTGGCCGTCGTCTCTTCTCACAACCGTAGCGGAAACCTCATCTCCTACATGCACCTCTTCCTTAATCTGGAAGCCCGGCTCTCTGCTGTAATCCTCTGCTGGTATGATTCCCTCTGCATAGTATTTTAAGTCTAAAATTACTTCTTTTTCATCCACACTGATGACAGTACCTGTGAGAATGTCACCTTCTTCAATTTTCTTAAAAGAAGCCTCAAGCTCTACTTCATAATCTTTCATTGTCTCTGACATCTTATACACTCCTTTGTATTCACGATATTATGCTCAATATTATAATTGGCACTTTGTGCTCATTATATCATAGAGTTTTCAATAATGGAAACAGGTTTTTACTCTTTCACCCCTAGCAATAGACGACTAATATGATATAATAATCAAGAGAAGGTTTTATCAGGCTTTAAGAAAGGATGCAGCATATGAACCATGAATCAGTACCATTACGCGATTTTAAAGAAATCAATGATTGGGATACCGTAATATTTCTGTACAAATCAGCCCTTAAACAGATGGACACAAAAATCGACATTCTCAATGACGAATTCCTTAACCGCCATAAATATAATCCTATTGAACACGTAAAATCCCGTATAAAAACACCGGAAAGTATTGTCAAAAAATTAAAACGCCACGGTTATGAATCTAATATTGAAAATATGGTCCGCTACGTCAATGATATCGCAGGCATTCGTATCACATGCTCATTTACTTCGGATATCTATCTGATTGCTGATATGATTACCAAACAGAGCGACCTTACCATCCTCTCCACTAAGGATTATATGAAAAATCCCAAGGAGAGCGGTTACCGCAGCTATCATATGCTTATCACTGTTCCTGTTTTTCTGTCCGACAGTGTCATCGACACTAAGGTGGAGGTCCAGATCCGTACTGTAGCTCAGGATTTCTGGGCAACCTTAGAGCATAAAATGCATTACAAATTTGAGGGGGACGGACCTGATTATATCACGAAAGAATTAAGGGAATGTGCCAAATATGTAGCTGATTTAGATGAGCGTATGCAAGAGCTTAATAACGAAATCCAGAAATACGGAGAAATGCCTAATTAAACGAGGAGTGCCCCGGCAGTGGTTTACCGGGGCAATTATTATGAAAAAATTTTATGTGTAATGATACCATTACAACGTCTTTTGTGAGTTCTTCCGAACTAGGTATATCATACCAATTAATTATGTACAAAATATGAACAAAGAGTAAATTATTGTTCATTTGCACAAATTTCTTCGTTATTTTAGCTGTTTTTTATTACATTAACACATACTTCTTTTCACTTTACCTCTTTATCGTTGTATGATTTGTATACTCTGTCCCACTTATTCAAACAGACTTTTCACGAAATCAATACCCTTTTCCAGAAAATTCTTTACATCATCCTTACCTACGCCCCACTCGTCCATTTTTTCATAGACTTTTTTGACATTACTGCGTAGTTCTTCTTCGTCAAATTCCAAATCCTTAAACTTTTGGAAGAGATCTATCAGTTTCTCTTTATCTTCGTCTGAGATGGTAATCTGGAAATGCTCCGCTGCCATATCAATGGCTTGGTCAACCTCCTCATCGGAAACCTCCTGCTGGTCCACAAGCTCCTTCACATACATGATCACATCCACTGCCTTATCCGGATCAGAAAGAAGAGAGTCCAGCTCATCCTCCATAAATGCTGTCTGTGAAGTGCTCTCCGCAGCCATTACAGACACCGGCGCTGTACAGGCAACCACACCTGCGATCATAATCGCTGTTAATTTTTTTATCATCATAATAAAACCTCCTATTCATTTTCTTAATGACAATACTTCCAAATTGCCTCCTAATTATAACATATCCCACAAATACAGCTGTAAAATTTCTATAAAAATTCTATAATCATTCTATTGAAATTCTGGGAAATGGTGGTTATTCACAAAACATTCGACATTCGTTCATTAATATTTCACAAGTTACACACGAATACATCATAATTTATGGATATACTAATACCATAAAAATAATACAGCCAACATTATTTTTATAAAATTTCTTTTTCATATGTTGGTTACCTCATAGAGGTAATCGACTCTCCTTCCTTTTAAAATAAAAAATTCGAGAAATAATAAAAAACACCCGCCTAGCCACCGGGTGTTTTTTATTTTCTTAATTGATTGAATTGGACAATTCTGCAAATTGCTGCAGGGTTAGTGCTTCTCCCCTTATATTTAATGAGAAACCACAAGCACTGATAGCTTCTTCTATTTGGTCCTTTGTAAAATTTAGCTCCGGGCTGTTTTTTAGGGAGTTTACCAGAGTTTTTCGTCTTTGATTAAATGAAGCTCTGATAATCCGGAACATTAGTTTTTCGTCTTTGACTTGTACGGGTGGGGTTTTGTAGCGGTCCAGGCGGATGACTGCGCTGCCTACTTTTGGGCGGGGCATGAAACAGTTTGGTGGGACGTTAGCTACAATCTTTGGCTTGGCGTAGTATTGGACAGCCAGGGAAAGGGCGCCGTAGTCCTTGGTTCCGGGACCTACCTGCATTCGTTCGGCTACTTCTTTCTGTACCATGATGGTTATGGACTCCATGGGTACATGGTTCTCGAATAAGCCCATGATAATGGGAGTTGTGATGTAATAGGGCAGGTTTGCCACTACCTTGATGGGACGGCCTTCATTTTTTTCCAAAGCAAGCTTTCGGATGTCAACTTTCAGGATATCGTCATTGATTACGGTCACATTGTCCCATTCTTTGAGGGTATCTTTCAGGATAGGAATCAGAGCTTTGTCTATTTCCACTGCGGCTACTTCGTGGGCAGTTTCTGCCAGGTATTGGGTCATGGTGCCGATTCCCGGACCGATTTCCAGCACGAAATCATCCTTTGTAATCTCTGACGCGTCTATGATTTTCTCCAGAACGTGGGTGTCGATCAAAAAATTTTGACCAAACCTTTTCTGGAAAACAAAATCATACTTTTGAAGGACTTCAATGGTATACTTTGGGTTTCCTAGATAAGGTCTGGTCATAATTTTTACTTCCTTTTCATTTTTATTCCTGCTTACTCGCTGCAGGATATTTCACTTAACTAAAATCTTTTTCATAAAGAACAATATATCCGTCGCGGTCTGTGCGTTTCTTGGAGAAGTTCCGTTTAAGCTTGCGGATTCCTCCCTGTGATCTGGCAATTGCCGTGTCTACCAGCTCCTTGACTGCGCCGATGTTCATCGGTTCGTCCTCTTTCTGGTTGATACCAATGAGATTATACAGGGCAAGCATTCCCATCTGATCAATGGTATAACCATTTTCTTTTGTATATACTCTTGCAAAATTAACTAATTCATCGTTCGTAAACACAGGTATGTTTATCATCGAGGTGAATTTTTTTGCAAATTTAGGAAATCTGGCAATGAGCTTTCTCATTCCTATTTTCTCATCCTCGATTATTACGGTCAGTCCGTCGGTGCGGAATTCCATAGCCTTGTCAAGCTGGTCCACAGTTTCCTGCGTAAGCTGGTTCGCATTCTCGATTACCAGGAAGCCGCCTGCCAATTTGCCCACAATCTTAGCAATATCCTTGCCATTGATCTGGTCTGCAAAAACATATGCTACTTTAGAAGCCTCCAGATTAAGTTCTTTACAGATTGCCGGAATCAAACCGGAAATAAGCCTTGTTTTACCAGTCTCGCGGCCGCCCATAACAATGATATTTCCTGTCTTAGAGGTCTTATCTGCTGCGGCAGACTGTACATCACACAAGGTATTGATCAACTGTTCCTTCATGCCAGGCACCTTTACAAAGTATGTAAAGAGCTTTTTCTCATCGTCACTCAGTTCTTTCTCTCTGGGAACAATATCAAGGGGATCTCTCTCCACCTTAGGCTGGATGGACTCAATAAACTGCTCGAGCTTTTCCTCTTCTGTGAGAGGCTTCTTTTCAATAACCGGCTCTTGTATCGGCTGTTTTGACTGTTTTGGCTGTTTCGCTTGTTTCGGGACTGACTGGACAGCCATCTGTATATTTTTTTCTGCCTCTTCGCCTTCCTTCTCTACCTCCTGCTTGAGGAAGTTTGCAATAAACTCATCATCATCAAGCTGGGACAAATCTTTTTTATTCTTAGAAGGAATTTCCTGTGGCATGAATTCTTCCGGTTCTAAAGATGGAATCTTTGGGGCAGGACCATGGAGAAATTCTGCCTCAGCCTGCTGCAGATCCTCCTCGGTAAGAATCTCTTCTTCCTCTAAACGGGGAATTGTACCCATATTTGCGGCATTGTCTCTTTCGTCCTCATCCTCTTCCGTATCATTGGCGGCCTCTTCTTCAAAAGCTTCTTCCATAGCTGGAGGTAAAGACTCTTCTTTTACATACTCGCTTACAATCTCTTCCTGCTCTTCCTCAGGTTCATAAACTGGTTCCGTAGCGGAATCTTCTGTCAATTCTTCTGTAGATTCGGCTGGCTCAGTCTTGCCTCCTGTCACAGGTCCGTCCGGAATCTCAATCCCCTGGGCTGAAGCTGCCGCCAAAATCGTATCTTCAAGATTAAAGGAAAAGTCTGACTTATCATCCGCACCTTCCTCCGTTTCCCCAAAGCTTCCGGAAACTGTACTCGGCATCGGAATCTCCGGTGTTACCAGAGCATCCTTTAAATCCACATTCTTCATAGATTCGGGAATCTTAAGCTCCGGCATTTTCATAGTTGCAGAGAAATCCGGCTTCTCAGTCTGAACTCCTGTATCTGCAGTCTGTGTGCGCATTGGCTTTGCTCCCTCAGGTTCGAGGTCAGGCACATTGTCATATTCTTGATCTGATGATGAGCTTCTGAGCATTTCCTCCTGAACATCCTCATCTTCCATGGACATTCCTTCCTCATCAGACTCATCCTCTTCGTCTTTCTTCTTACCGCCGAAAATATCCCGGATACCTTTGGATATTTTATCCTGCAGGCTCTCGGCACTGTTTAGAACACTCTCGTCATTGATACGGATACTGTCAATCCTGGTATCGTCATCCTTATACTCAGAAAGAGACGCACTGCTTCCAGGAGCTGCTGCCTGCACTTCCTCCGGCTCGCTGCTGCTCTGCTTGAGAGCCTTAGCCTCCTCCGGAGTAATCAGCTTCGGAATGAACTGCTGCTCATACTTCTCTTTCTCAGCACCGGTAAGGGCACCCATACGCATCTTCAGATCAAGGGCTTTCATTACGTATTTGCCCTCGCTGAACCAGAGCACGATTTCATTACAGACATCCAGACATTTTTCCTTATCTCCGGCCTTATAATAAAGCTTGGCCAGCTCATAAGACCATCTCTCCGTGAACTCTTTTTCTTTATATTCCTCGAGAATCTTAATCTGCTCATTGAGAGAAGAACGTTTAGCCTTATATATCTTGTATTTTAGGATATACTGCGTATTATCATTGGGGGCCACTTCCATAAATTCCTCAAAGAATTCCATGGCTTCATCAATATCCCCCATTTTCAGGGAAACTTCAATCAGGCGGTAAAGAATGTTTTTACCGATCGGGGCTCTGTGATAAGCCAGAAGAAAAATTTCTTTACTGTCCTCATAGCGTTTATTGGCAGCGTAAATCTCACCCACTACGCATAAGGTATGGACATTTTTTACACGGCGCCAGTCAATGCTGTCAACTACATTCATTGCACCCTTATAGTCCTGTTGCTCCACTAAGTGATTAATTTCTTCCAGTTTGATCCGAAATTCCTCTTTGTCCAATGTATTCACCAACTTTCCATAGTTAGAAACAGTTTAACATAAGCCATAATACTTGTCAAAACACTAATTGCTTCATCTGCGCAAAAAAATTCACTTCTGGTAAGGCAGATAAACCTCACCCTTTACCACCTGAAAAACCTTATTGATCTGGAATTGATGGCTGATAAACTCATCAAGTCCTGTACAGGTGATCAAAGTCTGTATATCGTGGATACTGTCAAGCAGATAAGTCTGACGGCTGCTGTCAAGTTCAGATAGTACATCATCCAGCAAAAGCACCGGGGTATCCTTTATTTTTCTCTTCACAAGGTAAATCTCCGAAAGCTTCAGAGAAAGCGCTGCCGTACGCTGCTGGCCCTGGGAACCGTACTTACGGATATCAATCCCCTCAGCCACCACACAGAAGTCATCCCTGTGAGGCCCCACCGAGGTAAGCTTCATCCGCGTATCCCTGTCCTTATTACGAACAAGCGCGGCGGCAAAATCATGACTCTCCACGCTTGGCTCATAAATCACCTCAAGATGCTCAAGTCCGCCTGTAAGATTACTGTGGATTTCATGGATGATCTCATTCAGCTCCTCCACAAACTGCCTGCGCTTCTCGATGATTTTTTCTCCGTAGCTCACCATCTGGATATCCCAGACATCAAGAGTTTCCCGAAGCCTTGGATTTACATAAAGGTCCTTCAAAAGCTTATTTCTCTGGTTTACAATATGATTATAGCTGGCCAGGTCAGTAAGGTAGAGCTTGTCTAACTGGCAGAGCTCCAGATCAAGAAATCTCCGCCTCTCCCCCGGTCCATTCTTAATGATATTCAAGTCCTCAGGAGAAAAAAACACCAAATTTACAACACCAAACAATTCCCTGGCTTTTTTTATGGGCAGACCATTGATGGCCGCGCCTTTTGCCTTATTTTTTCTGAGGTGCATATCAATCTTATAGGACATTTCATCTTTATTCACCATCATACGAATATGAGATTCGTCCTCATGAAAACGAATGATTTCTTTATCCTTGCTGCCTTTATGGGATTTCGTTGTACCACAGAGATAAATAGCCTCAAGTATATTGGTCTTCCCCTGTGCATTATCGCCGTATAGGATATTCGTGCCCTTGTCAAATTCCATTTCCAGGGTCTCATAATTCCGGAAATTCTTTAATTGAATGGATTCAATATACATCCCGTCACCTGATTACTTTAATTTCCTTTCCGTCATAGGAAATAATATCTCCTTCATAAACCTTACGGCCGCGTCTCTCATCTACCTCGCCGTTTACCTTCACAAGTCCGTCAGTTATGACGTACTTAGCCTCCACACCGTCCTCCACTACACCTGCCAGTTTAAGTGCCTGACCAAGCTTGATGAACTCGTCTCTAATCTTAATCTCCAACATAAAACTCCTTATCTTGCCTGATTCTGGTTAATATTTACAGGCAGAATCAAATACGTGTAATTTTCCTCTTCGTCCCGGATAAAGCACGGAGCCTTCGGATTGACTAAATAAATGGTAATGGATTCATCATCAATAACCTTCAGGGCATCAATGAGGAATTTTGGATTAAATCCAATTAAAATATCTTTTCCATCCTTCTCGATATCAATATCTTCATTCATGGAACCCATGGCAGAATCAATTTTAAGCTCCATCTTATTATCTGTGATATGAATAATGATCGGCTTCTTTTCCCCTTCTCTTACGAGCAGTGTGGCACGGTCAATACAATCCAGGAATTCTTTTTTATTGATGGAAAGCTTTGTCTCATAATCGCTGGAGAGCATCTGGTCAATACGGAAATATTCGCCCTCGATCAGTCTGGAGAGTACCATTGTCTGGTCAAATTCAAACAAAACATGATTCTTTGTAAAGAAAATGCTTACTTGGTCATCCATCTCACCGGAAAGGATTTTACTGATTTCGTTCAACGTCTTACCAGGTACAACTACCTTGCGGTCAGAGTACTCTCTTTTCAGAGGCATACGGCGGATAGAAATACGGTGCCCATCAAGAGAAACAACTTTCAGACAATTATCCTTGATTTCAAACAGCTCACCAGTCATTAATTTGTTGTTTTCGTTGACTGCAATTGAGAATATTGTCTGACGAATCATTTCCTTTAAAGTATATTGTGAGATTGTAAGTGCTTCTTCTCTCTCAATAATTGGCAAATAAGCAAAATCCTCTCCTGATTTACCTGGAATATTAAATTTAGCTTTTTCACATGTGATGGTAGCTGTGAGTTTATCGTCAGTTTTAATGGTTACATCATTGTCCGGGAGTCTACGTATGATCTCATAGAAGATTTTAGCATCTAAGGCAATCATACCCTTCTCTTCGATATGTCCTTCGACAATGGTTTCGATCCCCAGTTCCATATCGTTGGTGGTAAATTTAATCTGATTCGTTGATGCATCTATAAGAATACATTCAAGTATGGGCATGGTTGTTTTGGATGCCACTGCTTTTAATGAAATGTTGACGCTTTTCAATAAGCTGTTTTTGGAACAAATGATTTTCATAGTGTGTATAACTCCCTTCCTGGTTAAAGTGGTTTTTTTATAAATGATATTAAAGAAGTTATCCGCCGTAGCCGCCGTAGGGGGTGTGAATTTGTGAAAAACTCACTTTAACCCATAAAATCCAAGGGTTTCGGAGTGGGATAACTTCGTGTAAAGGTCAAGCTGGGCTATGTGAATAAGTTGTGCACAACGCTGAGGCCATTTTTAACCGGAAAAGTTATACACATCAATTCACATTCAATCAACATCTTATACACCAGTAATGTGGAAATTTTAATTAAGCCTGTGGATTAATCTTTTTCTTTAATATATCTATGGTGTTCCGCAGGTTATCATCCTTGTCTATTTCTTTTTCAATTTTATCAATGCCGTGCATGACGGTTGTGTGGTCACGGTTTCCAAGACATTTGCCGATGGTCTTAAGCGGGGTGGAGATGATTTCTCTGCAAAGATACATAGCCACCTGGCGTGGTGTGACAATCTTGGAGTTACGTTTATTTCCCGAAAGGTCGGAGGCGTTTACATCATAGTGCTCTGCCACCATGGATATGATATATTCGGGAGTGATGACTTTTTTTTCATCCGGGGAAATGATATCCTTGAGTGCCTGTTCAGCCAGCTCAAGTGTTACCTCTTTCTTTTCCAGCTTGGCAAAGGCCATGACCTTATTAAAGGCGCCCTCCAGCTCCCGGATATTGGATTTAATATTATTGGCAATGTATTTGATAACATCTTCGCTGATATTATATCCGTCCATTTCCTCTTTTTTATGAAGGATTGCCATTCTTGTTTCATAATCCGGCAGCGTAATATCGGCGATCAGGCCCCATTCAAACCGGGATCGGAACCTTTCCTCCAGGATTTCCATATCCTTGGGCGGTTTATCTGAGGAGATGATGATCTGTTTCTTAGCACTATGGAGACTGTTAAAGGTATGGAAAAATTCCTCCTGCGTAGATTCCTTACCTATAATAAATTGGATATCGTCGACCAGAAGAACGTCAATATTTCTGTATTTTTCACGGAATTTGGTCATTGCCGTATTATTTCCGTTTCGGATTGTTTCAATCAGTTCGTTTGTAAATTCCTCACTTGTGACGTAGAGAACTTTACTATTATCGTCATGTTCAATAATAAAATGAGCAATGGAATGCATGAGGTGGGTTTTGCCCAAACCAGCGCCGCCGTAAATAAACAGCGGATTATAAGTATCTCCGGGAGATTCTGCCACAGCCAGTGAGGCTGCCTGGGCAAATTTATTGTTGCTGCCCACCACAAAGGTGTCAAAGGTATACTTTGGGTTTAAATGCGCTTCCTCGCAGCGTGCATCCTGGGAATGATTCTGATAGGAAGTGATATCCTTGTCAGGAACATCTTCAGGAAGAATGAAACGCACCTCACAGCTCTCCATTCCGGTCACTTCACTGATGGTAACCTGAAGGGGGAGTGTATATTTTTTGCTTATGTAGTTTAAACCTACCTGCTCAGAGGGCACGATGATGGTGACAACATTTCCTACCACCTCGTAAACCGTCAGCGGCTCCAGCCAGGTTTTAAAGGATACATCAGATAAATCATGTTCAGCCTTGACGATTTTCAGAATTTCGTCCCATTTTTCCATTACTTTGTTCATTTTCGTCTCTCCCGGTTCATTTAACTTCTATATATAATAAGTAGTTAATCTTCTCAAGTCTTGTAAAAGACATAAATATCCTTTTATATATTATAATAAATAATCCTTTTTCGCAATGCCCAAAATAAAGCATTATTTTTTCATTATTTTTCAACATTATGTATGTGGATAGATGTGGATAAAGGTGTATATCCTCTTACAGGTTACCATAAAGCAACACGGAACGTGGAAAAGTTGAAAAATATGTGTATAATTCTGTCCACTGTCGAAACGGCTCAAATAAAAGGTTTTTAAAAAACTATGTGTAAAAATAAGTCGTTAAAAGTGGATATATCTACAGTTATTCCACAAGTTATCCACAAGTTATCCACAAATTGTGGATAATCTTACGTAAACCAAAATAATCTTCCACATTCAAGCAAAATACTACAAAAGGTTTTCAATTTTTTTTACTTGACGAAAAGAGGGATTATGCATATAATTGAAATGATGTTCTAATAGGGAAAATAAATAGATAAAGGAGGTGCTTTACCTATGAAGATGACATTTCAGCCGAAAAAGAGATCAAGAGCAAAGGTTCATGGCTTCAGAGCTCGCATGAGCACTAAGGCCGGCCGTAAAGTATTAGCTGCAAGAAGATTAAAAGGAAGAAAGCAATTATCAGCGTAAGATATAAGACCGCAGTTATGTGGTCTTTTCTTCTATTCATGAATGACGGCTGCTCCGTACAGAAATGTAGATGCAGACGTATTATTAAAGAAGGAGGATTCGATGATACATTCTGAGTCCTTAAAAAAGAATAGAGATTTTCAGAAAGTTTACCAAAAAGGAACATCAAAAGCAAATCGGTATCTGGTGATGTACGTATTGGAAAACCAATACATGAAGAATCGTCTGGGAATATCTGTAAGTAAAAAAGTAGGGAATAGTGTGGTACGCCACAGAATCACCAGGTTGATCAGAGAGAGTTATCGATTAAATGAAAAAGATTTTAACAAGAGTTTGGATATTGTAGTGGTGGCCCGGCCTTCGGCAAAGAATATCAGCTTTCATGAAATTGAGAGTGCTTTATTGCATCTGGCGGACAAGCATCACATAGCAGGTAAAAACAATGATGAAAAAAATTCTAATTAAGATAATTCGGCTCTATCAAATTTATTTATCGCCGATGAAGAGAACGAAATGTCCTTATATTCCCACATGTTCTCAATACGGATTAGAAGCAATCGAGAAATATGGCGCAGTCAAGGGTGGTCTGCTTGCGGTTTGGAGGATACTCAGATGTAATCCTTTTTCCCATGGAGGCTATGACCCTGTGCCATAATTAGGAGGAAATGAACTTGGAGATGTTTTTAGCTACAAAGAGCGGTATTCCCATTATCGGACAAGTTGCGTCAGTGATGGGATGGATTATGAATGGTATATACAAAGTGCTGGACGGCCTTTTCGGCATCCAGAATCTAGGTCTTTGTATTATCATTTTCAGTATCATTATTTTTGCGCTCATGACACCTCTGCAGATTAAACAGCAGAAGTTCTCAAAATTAAGTGCAATCATGCAGCCCGAGATGCAGAAGGTTCAGAAAAAATATCAGGGAAAGAAAGACCAGGTTTCCATGCAGAAAATGCAGGAGGAGACACAGGCAATCTACCAGAAATACGGTGTTTCCCCAACAGGAAGCTGCGTACAGCTTGCCATACAGTTCCCGATATTGATGGCATTGTGGCAGGTTATCTATAAGATTCCCGCTTATGTAGGAAGTGTCCGCGACATTTTTACAGAAGCAGTGAACCACATCGTCGGTGTAGGCGACTACACAAGCTTATTACAGAATTTTATCACGGATAACAAAATGACCCGTGTACAGTTGATAATGGAAAAAGGTACCGAAGTGGCTACCAAAGACTCTGTTATTGACTTTTTATATGCATTGTCCCCCTCACAGTGGAAAGATTTCAGTGAGATGAGCCAGTTCTCCGGTTTTTCCGGACTGATTGACAACACAGCTCACGAGATTTCCAAGATGCAGAACTTTTTTGGACTGAACATTGCCGACCAGCCTTTAACTTACATTAAGGCAGCTTTTGCAGGTGGAGCAATTATTCTGGCAATTGCGGCAATTATGATTCCAATCCTTGCCTGGGCTACCCAGATGCTGAACTTAAAGCTGATGCCGCAGGCAGCTACTCAGGACGGCGAGCAGAACACCATGATGAATTCCATGAAAACCATGAACATGGTAATGCCTATCATGTCTGCAGTTTTCTGTTTCACTTTCCCTGTAGGTCTTGGTATTTACTGGATTGCGAGTGCTGTGGTACGAAGCGTCCAGCAGGTGATCATTAACCGTCACATGGACAAGATCCAGATTGATGATCTGATCAACGAGAATCTCAAGAAGATGGAGAAGAAACGCGAAAAAGCCGGACTTCCGCCTCAGAAGATTACGAATCAGGCTCATCAGAATGTTAGAAATATAGATACCGCTAAGATTACCAAAGGCAGCGGCGGCGGAAACGTCAATGAGAAAAAGCAAAAAGTTGAAGAATCCTACCAGAAAGCAGCGAATGCGAAACCCGGAAGTATAACAGCCAAAGCAAATATGGTCAGAGATTTTAACGAGAGAAACAAGAAGAAATAATCAGGAACGGAGGGGTTCATAATGGAGGATTTCATTCAGTTTTCAGCAAAGACAAAAAGTGAAGCGATCACAAAGGCATGTATAGAGCTCGGTACCTCCAGTGATCAACTGGAAATACAGGTAATCAGCGAAGGCAGTTCCGGATTTTTCGGTATTGGCAGCAAGCCCGCTGTCATTAAGGCCCGTAAGATTGAAACCGTATCCGAGGATGATGAAATTAAGGAGATTTTAGGTGCGGTTAAGATAGACGCGATTAAAGAAGAGAAGAAAAAAGAAGCGCCGAAGCCTGCACCAAAGCCGGTGCATGCAAAACCGGTTAGGGAAATTAAAGAAACCAAAGAACCGAAAGAGTTTAAAGAAGTTAAAGAGTTCAAAGAGTTTAAAGAAAAACAGCCCAAGCCCGTGAAAGAGAGACAGCCTAAGGAGAGAGCCGATAAAGTAGACCGACAGGACAGGCCGGAAAAAGCAGATAAATCTTTCAGGGAAAAGCCATTAAGGGAAAAACAGCCGCGTGAAAAGGCTTTGAAGGAAAGACCTGTAAAAGAGAAGCCAGTTAAGGCAAGCAAGCCGGTAGAAGTGATTACAGATCCGGAAGAAATCAAAGAAATCGAAGAAAGAGCAAAAGTATTTCTTCGTGACGTATTTGCATCCATGAACCTTGGCGATGTAGAGATTACCTCCAAGTATAATACAAATGATGGATGCCTGGAAGTAGATTTCGAAGGAGCGGATATGGGAATCCTCATCGGTAAGAGAGGACAGACTTTAGATTCCTTACAGTATCTTACTAGCCTGGTGGTCAACAAAGGTAAAGTAAATTACATCCGCGTAAAGCTGGATACAGAAGACTACCGCAGACGCAGAAAAGACACATTGGAAAACCTGGCCAGAGGCATTGCCTATAAGGTTAAGAAAACAAGAAAACCAGTAGTACTTGAGCCAATGAATCCATACGAAAGAAGAATCATCCACTCTGCACTGCAGGGAAATAAATTTGTAGAAACAGTCAGCGAAGGTGAAGAACCATACCGCCATGTAGTTGTTAAATTAAAAAGAGGCTGAACAGAAGCCGCCCATCACTCCGTTGGAGCATGGGCGGTTTTGTTTATCAAATGGGTTTTGAAATATAAGGTGATACTTGCTTTTTAGAGATTTATGAACTATGATAACACAAGATAATGAGAAGTAAGAATCTAGCAGGAGGAAAAGAATGGAAACAACAATTGCAGCAATATCAACAGCCATGAGTGCCTCCGGAATTGGCATAGTCCGCATAAGCGGTCCTGAAGCGCTGGAGGTGGTATCCCATATATACCGCTCCAAGGGCGGGAAAAAGAAAATAAAAGAAGTAAACACCCATACAATCCACTACGGATATATCTACGATAAAGATGAACTCATAGACGAGGTCCTGGTGATGGTCATGAAAGCTCCCCGCACCTTCACAGGCGAAGATACTGTGGAAATAGACTGTCACGGCGGTGTTTACGCCATGAAGCGTGTCCTGGAAACCGTGATTAAAAACGGTGCAAAAATCGCCGCCCCCGGCGAATTTACAAAACGCGCCTTCCTGAACGGGCGTCTTGACCTTTCCCAAGCCGAGGCTGTCATGGATGTCATCCAGGCAAAAAATGAATATGCACTGAAGAGTTCTATGGATCAGCTTCGAGGCTCTGTACACCGTGCCATTAAGGAAATCAGAAGTAACCTCATCTATCATATTGCCTATATAGAATCCGCTTTGGATGACCCCGAACACATCAGTCTCGACGGTTATCCACAGGAACTCCTTAAGATTGTTGATAAAGAGCAGGAAGAGATAGAAAATTTGTTGAAAACAGCTTCTGATGGAAAGATGATTCAGGAGGGAATCCAGACCGTCATTCTGGGCAAGCCAAATGCCGGAAAATCCTCTCTTTTAAACCTTTTGGTCGGAGAGAATAGGGCTATCGTCACTGACATAGCAGGTACTACACGTGACATTCTGGAGGAATACATCACCCTTCACGGCATCACCTTGAAAATGGTAGACACTGCAGGAATCCGTGATACAGACGACATTGTGGAAAAAATCGGCGTAGGCCGCGCCAAGGAGATTGCCCGGGATGCGGATTTAATTCTCTATGTTGTGGATTCATCCACTCCTTTGGATGAAAACGACGAACAGATCATCTCCATGCTGGAAGGTAAAAAAGCGATTGTACTTTATAATAAAACAGATTTATCCCCGGTCGTTGATATAGAATCATTAAAAACCCGCACCGGACATCCGGTGATTCCCATTTCAGCCAAAGAGGAGACAGGTATCCGTGAGCTGGAGGAGAAAATCAAGACCATGTTCTTCAGCGGAAGCCTGACCTTTAACGATGAGGTATATATCACCAATGCCCGCCATAAGGAAGCACTTGAAGAAGCAGCGGCGAGCCTTAAGCTGGTAAGACAGAGTATTGAACTTGGAATGCCAGAGGATTTCTTTTCCATTGATTTGATGAACGCATACGAATGCCTTGGTAAGATACTTGGAGAATCTGTGGGTGAGGATTTGGTAAACGAGATATTCAGTAAATTCTGTATGGGAAAATAACAAATATTTTGGGTATGAAATAACTGTGATTATGTATTTGCAGATATAAGGATTTATAGTACGAGGAGAATATATATGAAAACTTTAGTAGAGGATTATGATATTGTTGTGGTAGGCGCAGGGCACGCCGGCTGTGAGGCTGCTCTCGCCGGCGCACGACTTGGATTGTCCACAATTATGTTTACAGTAAGCGTGGACAGTATTGCGCTAATGCCCTGTAATCCCAATATAGGCGGCAGCTCCAAGGGCCATCTGGTAAGAGAGCTGGATGCATTAGGCGGAGAAATGGGAAAAAATATAGATAAAACCTTCATCCAGTCCAAAATGCTCAACTGTTCAAAAGGCCCCGCAGTTCATTCCCTGCGCGCCCAGGCGGACAAGCAGGCATACAGCAACCGGATGCGCCGCACTCTGGAAGAAACCAAGAATCTCACCATCAAACAGGGAGAAGTCACAAAGCTCCTGGTCGAGGACGGAAGGATTGTTGGCGTAGAAACCTTTTCTGGTGCAATATACAACTGTAAAGCAGTAATCCTCTGCACAGGAACGTATTTAAAAGCCCGCTGCATTTACGGCGATGTGAGCAATTATACAGGTCCAAACGGCCTCCAGGCTGCCAATTACCTCACGGATTCTCTCAAAGAGCTGGGAATCGAAATGTACCGCTTCAAAACAGGAACACCCGCCCGTATTGCCGGGAATTCCATTGACTTCACCAAAATGGAAGAGCAGTTTGGCGATGAACGCGTGGTTCCTTTTTCCTTCTCTACAGACCCTGAGGAGGTACAGATTGAGCAGCAGTCCTGCTGGCTTACCTATACCAATGAAAAGACCCACGAGATCATCCGTGCCAACCTGGACCGCTCCCCTCTGTTTTCCGGGGCGATTGAAGGTACAGGCCCCCGTTACTGCCCGTCCATAGAGGATAAGGTCGTGCGCTTTTCCGACAAAAACCGTCACCAGGTATTCATAGAGCCGGAAGGTCTTTATACAAATGAAATGTATATCGGCGGAATGTCCAGCTCCCTGCCGGAGGACGTGCAGTATGCTATGTACCGCTCCGTACCGGGTCTGGAAAACGCCAGAATAGTAAAAAATGCTTATGCCATTGAGTACGACTGCATCAACCCCCGCCAGCTTTATCCCACCCTGGAGTTTAAATCAATTAAAGGCCTTTTCAGCGCCGGACAGTTTAACGGAAGCTCCGGATATGAGGAAGCTGCAGCCCAGGGACTGATCGCGGGTATTAACGCCGCTATGGAGATTAAAGGTGAGGATATGCTGATCCTTGACCGATCAGAAGCATATATAGGCGTTCTGATTGATGATCTGGTAACAAAGGAGAATCACGAGCCCTACCGTATGATGACCAGCCGAGCGGAATACCGTCTGCTCCTCCGCCAGGACAACGCTGATCTGCGGCTTAGAAAAAAAGGCTATCAGGTGGGCCTGATCGATGAGGAAACCTACCTTAAGATAGTGGAAAAGGAAAAACGTATTGATGAGGAAATCAAACGGGTAGAGCATACAAATATTGGCGCGTCTAAAGAGGTACAGGAACTTCTTGCATCATACGGAAGCACACTTCTTAAATCCGGGACGACCCTTGCAGAGCTGATCCGCCGCCCTGAGCTGTCATACGAAGCCGTTGCACCCATAGACCCTGACCGTCCCGAGCTTCCATATGATGTCATGGAGCAGGTGGACATTAATATAAAATACGACGGTTACATCCGCCGTCAGATGAAGCAGGTGGAACAGTTCAAGAAGCTTGAGGCAAGAAAGATTCCCCAGGACCTTGATTACGCAAAAGTTGGCAGTCTGCGTATAGAAGCCCGTCAGAAGCTCGAAGCCTACCGCCCGATATCCATTGGCCAGGCATCCCGCATCTCAGGCGTGTCCCCCGCAGATATTTCCGTGCTTCTCGTATATCTGGAGCAATATGCAAAAAGGAGAAACAACCCATGACCAATGACATGATCAATAATATGAAGGAAAAAGAATCTACGGCCTTTGAGCTAAATGATAAACTGTGTACTTCCTACAATTTAAGTATATTAGAAAAAGGTTGCAGCGAACTTAATATTACTCTTACTGAGCGCCAGAAAAACCAATTTATCCGCTATTATGAGTACTTGATAGAGAAAAATAAAGTCATGAACCTCACAGGGATTACAGAATTCCAGGAGGTTCTGGTCAAGCATTTTGTAGACAGCCTTGCGTGTGTGCAAGCAGTTGATATGAAGCAGGTTAAAACAGTTATGGACGTGGGTACAGGCGCAGGATTTCCCGGAATCCCTTTAAAGATTGCCTTTCCCCACCTCAAGGTATGCCTCCTGGACTCTCTCAGAAAGAGAGTGAACTTCCTCGAGGAAACCTTTACCCTCCTCGGATTAGATAATATAACCGCAATCCATGGCCGCGCCGAGGAATATGCCAGAGATAAAGCCTACCGCCAGAAATACGACATGTGTGTATCACGCGCAGTATCAAATCTGGCGACTTTAAGCGAATACTGCCTTCCCTATGTAAAAACAGGAGGCACTTTTATCTCCTATAAATCCGGAAAAGTACAGGAGGAAACAGATCAGGCGGCCAAGGCAGTCAAGATTCTTGGCGGCCATGTAAAAGACATCCAATACTTCACGCTTCCCGGAACGGAAATAGAAAGATCATTGGTTATCATTGATAAAGTAAAGGAAACACCGGGCAAATTCCCCCGCAAAGCCGGAACACCGCTAAAAGAGCCTATTTGCTAACCGTACAATTCGATGGTCTGATTTTTCTGATAGCACAGGAGGTTGTTTACTTTTTAGTTTCACAAAATCATCACACTTTTATCCTATTTTCATCACAAGTTTTTCATAGACTTAGATGAGTAGAGATGCCCTTGGGTTCCCCCATTCTCTGTTTCACCCGAGGGCGTTTTCTACTGTCTAAAAGGAAAACGGAATATAAGGAGGAGAGTAAATTGATTGAAGTGAGTAATCTGGTCAAGCGATATGGCGATCATACGGCTGTGGACCACCTTTCTTTTGAGATAGAGAAGGGTAAAATCTATGGATTTCTGGGCCCAAACGGCGCCGGAAAATCTACAACTATGAATATTATTACCGGCTATATAGCTTCCACAGAGGGTAAAGTTGTCATCGATGGACACGATATCCTGGAGGAGCCGGAGGAAGCGAAAAAATGTATCGGCTATCTGCCGGAGCAGCCGCCGCTCTATTTCGATATGACGGTAATGGAGTATCTAAAATTCGCGGCTGACTTAAAAAAAATCCCTAAAGATAAGAAAAATTCCATGATTGAAGAGATTATGGAAATGGTAAAAATAACAGACATGAAAAACCGCCTGATTAAGAATCTCTCTAAGGGCTATCGCCAGAGAGTAGGACTTGCGCAGGCAATCATGGGCTATCCGGAGGTTATCATCCTTGATGAACCAACTGTAGGCCTGGACCCCAAGCAGATTATAGAAATCCGTTCGCTCATCAAGGGGTTAAAGAAGAAGCATACCGTAATCCTAAGCTCGCATATCCTTTCAGAGGTGAGCGCTGTCTGTGATTATGTGATGATCATTTCCCACGGAAAGCTTGTCGCCAGCGATACACCGGATAATCTCAGCCGATTGGCAGCAGGCTCCAACAATCTGAGCATGCTTGTAAAAGGCTCAAAGAGTGACATCCGCGAAGCGCTGCAGCAGATTGAAGGCGTAAAAGAGATAACCATGGACTATAACCAGGAACAAGGGTTATGGAACGCTAAAGTCACCACACAAGAGGATGCAGATATCCGCGAACAGGCCTTTTATAAGATGGCAGAGATTAAATGTCCGATACTGGAAATGCAGTCTAAGAAAGTATCTCTGGAAGAAATATTCCTTGAACTCACAGAAGGAGATGCAGTATCAGATCCAGTAGGAAGTCAAGAATCAGATTCCTTTGTGGATACTGTGGAAAATAGAATGAAAAATATTGATTCTGTGGAGTCAGATGTGGATAAGGAGGGAGAAAAATCATGACAGCGATTTATAAAAGAGAATTAAAGAGTTATCTGACCTCCATGATCGGATATTTATTCATATTTTTTGTTCTGGTGCTCACAGGAATCTATTTTTCGGCATATCAGCTTTCCGCTGCCTATCCGAAATTCGAATATACTTTAAGCTCACTTACCTTTGTCTTCCTTATTGGAGTGCCGCTTTTAACCATGCGCGTACTGGCTGAGGAGCGCAAACAGAAAACAGACCAGCTTCTCTTAACGGCACCTGTATCTGTGGGAAATATCGTATTGGGAAAATATCTTGCTTTAGTCACTGTATATGCTATTCCGATTTTGATCATGTGCACATATCCACTTATCATGTCAAAGTTTGGTGAAGTATCTTATACGGCATCATACACAGCAATTCTGGGATTTTTCCTACTGGGCTGCGCGAATCTGGCAATCGGTGTTTTCTTATCAGCCCTTACAGAAAGCCAGGTGATTGCGGCTGTATTAACCTTTGTATTCCTGTTTGCGTTTTATATGATGAACGGAATATCATCTTTCTTTTCAAAAACATCAATGTCCACCTGTGTAACATTTGCACTTTTAATCTTGGCGGCGGCGTTGATCATCTATACAATGATAAAAAATGTTGTGATTTCTGCAATCATAGGTGCAGTGGGAGAAATTATATTAGTTGTTATTTATGTTATAAAATCAGATTTGTTCGAAGGTGGCATCCAGAAGGTATTAGAGATATTTAATATAAGCGGCCACTTTGAAAATTTTACAAATGGCATATTTGACATTACAGGAATTATTTATTTCTTATCTATCATTGCGGTTTGTGTATTCCTGACAATGCAGTCGATTTTGAAAAGAAGATGGAATTAGGAGGTGATGGGGAATGAAGTTGAAAGATAAAATAAAAAGTAAAAATAATAACAAAAATGACAAAAAGAAATTTGTTCAAACAATCAGCAAGAAGCATTTAAAGAACGGAAGCTATAGTATGATGATGACGGTAATTTTTATTGCTGTTATTATTGTTATAAATTTAATTGTAGGCGAACTGCCGTCGAAGTACACACAGTTGGATATTAGTGAGCAAAAACTGTATAGTATCGGAGAGCAGACGAAAAGTATGCTTAAAGAGCTGGATAAAGATGTAACGATTTATCAGATAGCCCAAAAAGGTGGAGAAGATGAAGTAATCAGCAATTTGCTGCAGAGATATAAGGATGAGTCGAAACATATAAAAGTAGAGTTAAAAGACCCTGTAGTGAATCCCAAATTTGTCTCAGAATATACCAGTGAAGATATATCTTCGAACAGCCTGATTGTTGTATCTGGTGATAGAAATAAGGTTGTCAATTATAATAACATGTATGAGAGTAATATAGATTATAATACTTACAGCTATCAGACAACAGGCTTTGACGGAGAGGGACAAATCACTGGAGCCATCGCCTATGTCACCTCAGAGAATCTTCCTGTACTTTATACTCTTGAAGGTCACGGCGAAGCAGAGCTTGATTCTACATTTAAGGAAGATATAGAAAAAGGAAATATTGAGATTAAATCCCTCAACCTTCTTTCAGAGGGAAGTGTTCCTGAGGATGCTGACTGTCTTATGATCAATTCTCCTGCCAGTGATGTGTCAGAGGATGAAAAAACAGCCATCATCGATTATCTGGAAAACGGAGGAAAAGCAATGATATTCTCCGATTATACAGATGTTTCAATGGATAACTTTGATGCAATCCTGGAAAATTATGGTGTGAAAAGAGCTGATGGCTTTGTATTTGAGGGAGATTCCCAGCATTACGCGATGCAGATGCCATACTATCTGATTCCAACTCTGAACAGCACAGAGGCTTCCGCTGAAGCAGCAGCAGGCGGCTACTACGTCCTTGCTCCCTATGCACAGGGGATTCAGAAGATAGAGGATATCAGAGATACGGTTACAATAGAGAGCATCCTTACAACCTCAGATAAAGCCTACTCAAAGACAAATTTGAATAGCAGTACCATTGAAAAAGAGGACACTGATATTGAAGGCCCCTTTGATCTGGGCGTAAGCATTACAGAGAGTTTATCAGACGATAAAGAAACAAAAATCGTATATTACTCTACTGCAAATATACTAGACGGACAGGTAAATCAAATGGTATCCGGCGGCAATGAGAAACTGGTGATGTCTTCCCTTAACTGGATGACAGAAACAGATGAAAATACCATTGTATCAATTCCATCGAAGAGCCTGGAGGTATCTTATCTGACAATGACGGATTATGATGCCAGCTTCTGGAAAATTTGTACAATAGGGCTAATACCTGGTATATTCCTTGCAGCAGGATTTGTAATATGGTTTAAGAGGAGAAAAGCCTAATGAAGAAAAAATCAATAAAAATGGCAGCTTCCGTAGCTGTATTGGCTGTTCTCTGCGGCACTTATTTTGGAGTAAAAACCTATGTCGCAAAACAGGAAGAGCAGGAGGAACAGCAGGAAGAGACTGTTACTAATGTAATTTCCACCAATGAATCGGATATTAAATCACTGAAATTTGTGATTGACAAGAAAGAAGTTACCTTTGAGAAAGATAATGACACATGGGTAAAGGCTGATGAAAAAGAATTTCCGGTCAATCAAGAAAAAATAGAGGAAGCGGCGTCAGCCCTTGCCTCTATTGATGCAGATCGTGTGCTGGAGGATGCAGAGGATTTATACGAATACGGTCTGGATGAACCACAAAATACAATCACAGTGACGACAAACGATGATAAACAAACATCTATCCGTGTTGGAATGGAAAACGAATCTACCAGCCAGTATTATGTTAGCAAAGATGATGACAAAAATACTGTTTATGTAGTTCCGGACACTTCGATTTCTCCATTCATGGATGACCTTTATGATTATGCAGAAATGGAAGACTTCCCTGTAGTTGAGTCTGCAAACGTATCTAAGATTCAGGTCAACGGCAGCGAAACCTCCTATACTCTGGAAAAAGAACCAGATGATGGATTCTGGTATCTTAGAGGAGACACCGATTCTGAACAAGCGGATACATCCAGTGTGAATAATCTTACTTCAGCACTAGGCAGTATGACTTACGACAGCTTTGCCAACTATAACTGTACAGACCTTTCAGACTATGGACTAAAAGAACCGTATGCAACCATAACCGTCGATTACGAGGAAGAAGCACCAACCGCAGAAGATGAAAACTCTGATGAGACTACTGAAACGGAAACTTCTGAAATAGAGAATCAAACTGAGACAAAATCTTCTGAGACAGGCAATCAAGATGAAACGGAATCTGCTGAACTAGATGATGAGACTGAAACGGAATCTGCTGAACTAGGTGATGTCAATGAAATCGAAAATGCTGAAACTGGCGCCCAGACTCAAACGGAATCCGCTGATTTAGATAATCAGAGTGAAACAGATAATGAAGAAGAACAAGAGCCGGAGATGGTGCAGAAGCAGCTGATAATATCGATTGGTGATACTGCTGAAGGAGATTCTCGATATGTATCTGTAAATGGAAGTAACCAGATATATACGATGTCAAATGAAACATTATCAACATTTTTGGATAAAAAGGTTTCTGATTTCTGGAATATGACTGTAAGCTATGTGTCTGTAAACCAGCTAAACAGTATGGAAGTGAATTATAACAATACTACTCATACAATTAATGTTTCACGTGAAACATCCGAAGATGAGGATGGCGAGGAAAGCGAAGTTACCACCTATCAAATGGACGGTAAAGAGGTAGATGCTACATCCTTTTCGACTTTCTTTAATAAACTGGTAAACATGACAGGGCAAAAACGTCTTGAAGAAGAGTATAAAACCGATAAAAATCCTGAAATGGAGGCATCCTTCTATACCGATAATAACACGGATATCACTGTTAAATATTATAACTATGATACAAACTTCTACGCAGCAGTTGTGGATGATAAGGTATACTTGGTCAACAAAATGTCTGTAAAAGAGATGTTTGAAGCGTTTGAAACATTGTGTGACGCAGCTGAGCAAAATAGCACAGAAGCAGAAGATAATTAAATATAAAAAAGTTCCGTACATTAAATTGTACGGAACTTTTTTATCATAAGCAAATACTCCAATCTGTTTTATAAGGAAGGCTATTACTTGCCTATGATATAAAAACCCTGCGTGGAATACACACTTAACAATATTCTTATTCACAATTACCTATACAAAAGTTAACTTGTTTGAATCCACGCTCGGTAATTTCACAGAGTACGACTTTTATGGCTGCGTGTCTCGACCTCATGTCAGTGGGGGATACCGATTTCTCTCCGCTCACCACTGCCGTTAATCTTGTTTTTGGTGATTCATCTCGCCACCTGCAGAGGTGGGAGAATTCTTACTTATTTAGTTAAAAAAATACCCCTGCCTGCTCCAGGAAATGCTCCGGATCTTCAATATGTGGATAGTGTTTTGTATGTTTCAGGCAAGCAGTTTCTATTGCCGGATTTGTCTTACAATACTCATCAACAATTGAAATCCCATTCGCCTCAGCATCTCCCTCAACAATATAAATACTATTGTCAATAGATTTCAGTGCATGATTGATATTAATATTCATGTATTTAGAAGCAAGACTTGCATACAAATACTTTGCATAACATCCGCCTCTATGGGAACCTTCATAATATGCATCCACCATATCCTGATCCACGTGAAACGGATTATAATACATATTTTCGATAAACAAATTATTCGTGCCTTCATATGAGACTATCATATGATAAACCAATGTACCAAATATCGGTATCTCCAGGAAAAACTTAAGAAGTTTATCCTTCTGAGATGGCATTTGGTTCAACTTACTTAAACTAGGAGGATTCACAAGCATAATCTTGTTAAAATACTCTTTTTCATTATGACAAGCCATAGTAACAAACGAACCAGAGAAACCACTGGCAATCACATCTGTTTTCTCGCCAATCACATTCTTAATAAAATCAGTAATCATCTGGACATAAACAAAATTGGTATAAGTTATGCCAGGCTTATCTGAACGCCCACACCCAAGTAAATCAACGGTAAATACTGTGTGTTCCATAGCTAGTTCCTTCTCAACACGGGACCACTCATAACCGGAAGCACCGGGGAGCATATCGTGTACCAGCAGAAGAGGACTGCCATTACCTCTTTTCGTATAATAAACCTTGCCAAAACGCCATTCATAGAAATTCCTGCCGGACACATCCAGCATTTCTTTCAATTGTGCAGTAGCAGCGACAACCCGGTTGGCTAAGTGTATAATAGCAGTTGCAATGGTCATCAGCACTGTGAAAGTAAGTATCTTATGTTTGTGTTTTTTCATGCTGTACCTCCTTTTTTAAATAGAGGGATTTCCTTTAAAATTAATAGGTTTTATAGGAAAATCCTTGTCTGGATGTTATTATTATACGCTAAAATAGGCGGTTTTACAATGATTTTCTGGAGGGATTGTGTTTTTGAATATTGTAGTTTTTCTCGGAGCATATAATGACATAATTAACTTGAATTGTAAAATAAAGAAATTGGCAATGTGCGCTTAGTCAATATAAGACATTAATTAATACCCAACAACTAAGTTTTAACTATTTCTATAAATTTCATGTAAAAAAAATTGTTTTTCCAGAGTATTATCAGGGGATTAAAGTGTTTATAATATAATATTTTTTTATACGATGGTCGATTAACGTTTCACGTGAAACATCAAACCAATGTATAACGTCAAATATTATATATAAATATAATAAGAAGAAATCAATAATTTATGAATCAATTATTCTATCTAAAATTTTAACTAATAAGTTATCGTATATCTTCAATATCTTTGGAATATGGCTTTATTAAAATATTTTATTTATATATTCTTTACTTCTTAAAATAAATAAAGTTTGGTTTATAATAATAAACTAAAGAAAGTGTACTAGTGTAGAAAAGTATAAATACATTCTGCTTCGCTGGTCTTTATTCCGCAATAACTGCAATGTAAAAGCCTCACCGTAGCCCGCTGCACCTAGCGTTTGCCATCGCAGTTTGCACGAAATCATCCTCACCTCATCCTCACCAATTCAGCAAAGTATTTATATTCTTCTACACTTTAAGCATGGACAAATGTATATGATATGTAGACCAACGCAGTAAATGAACAATTTCTAAAAAATACAAAAAATGTAATTACGTCATTTATAAAATATAATTGTCAAACAATATCTAAGGCATTGCCAGTTGGATGTAACATAGTCATAGTATCATACATTTTATTGGCTAAGATCACCTGCCCATTTTTTATTATGGTAGCATGGTGACCATAAAGATTGTATTAATGGGTACATTACAGATTATTTATAGCTACAGGAATATCAGGCCGGCTTACATTACCACTGCCTCTCAACCACATGTAATACCCCAAATAATCCAAAGAGACAGACAAAAAATGCGCCAATGGAGTACATACAGTAACATAGAGCATGATGCTCACAAATCAATGTCCTTTCAGATAGTCTTCAAACATAATACGCAGCGTCATAAAAAAATGGGAAAAGTTACACATAAAAAAGATGGAAAACTCAAGCAGATAAACACAAGTAATAAACAAGCGGAGACAAGAAAAGTATTAAAGTTACAACGAAAAAGTAGTGGTAGGTGAGCAGAGGGGAGGTGGGCGGAGGCACATGGTGCAGGTGAGGTTGAATTTGCGGAAGCGCGCCTGAAAATCCAGTGCCTACTAAGACTTAGGCGCGAACGCTCTTCGTGAGCGTCTTAGTTGCAGTTGGCACTTAGTTGAAGGGAAGCGAGCATCAACCTCACCTGCACCATGTGCCTCCGCCCACCTCCCCTCTGCTCACCGTTCAAAACATCTCCGGGAAACAAACCATATATCATATTTCCCATACTTTTCATGTTTACCCACAAAAACATTTGGCTATAATTAATTTATATGCTATAATAAAACCACTTTGCGCACCCATTGTGCACATCATATAAATTTACTCACGTTTTATTGTGCTTTTCTTCTTAACCAAAACATCAAATGTAAAAAAGTACACAATAAACAAACCAAAATAAATATCATTTTCTATGTTTCACGTGAAACATTATGTAGCCGTATGAAACTAAAAGTGATATAATTAATCTATCGGTTTATTCGTTATGACTTATCCTCATCAAAGGAGGGGCAAAATTGGGAAGAATTATAGCAGTAGCAAACCAAAAAGGCGGCGTAGGTAAATCTACGACAGCAATCAATTTATCTGCATGTCTGGCAGAAAAAGACAAAAAAGTTCTGACAATTGACATAGATCCGCAGGGCAACACAACCAGTGGTCTGGGAATTGATAAGAATTCTGTAGAAAACACGCTTTACGAACTGCTTTTAGGTGAAATAGAGGTCAAGGATACAATAATCAAAGATGTAATACCAAATGTAGACTTGATTCCTTCAAATGTAAACCTCTCCGGTGCAGAAATAGAACTGATTGGCGTAGATGAGAAAGAATACATACTTAAGAAAATTACTGACAAGATACGCCGCAAATATGACTATATTATTATGGACTGTCCGCCATCCTTAAGTATGCTGACGATCAATGCGCTGACAGCCGCTACATCGGTATTGGTTCCTATTCAGTGTGAGTATTATGCGCTGGAAGGACTTTCCCAGTTGATACATACAATAGAACTGGTAAAAGAACGATTAAATAAGCGCCTTGAAATAGAAGGTGTCGTTTTCACCATGTATGATGCCAGAACCAATCTTTCTTTGCAAGTGGTGGAAAACGTTAAGGATAATTTAAAACAGAACATTTATAAAACAATCATTCCGAGAAATGTAAGGCTGGCGGAGGCTCCCAGCTATGGACAGCCAATTACTATGTATGATTCAAAATCTGCCGGTGCTGAGAGCTACCGTCTGCTGGCAGAGGAAGTCATTAACAGGGAGGAAGAATGATGACAGCGAAGAAAACAGGGCTTGGAAGAGGTTTAGATGCTCTTTTCCCGGAAAAAACTCCTGTAGATAAAGAGCCTGCCAAGAAACCAAAAGCAAAAGCTGAACAAAAGCAGCAAAATACAGAAACACCCCCTGTACAGGAAAAATCAGCCGAGATGATGGTGAAGCTATCCAGCGTAGAGCCGAATCGCAGTCAGCCAAGAAAGCAGTTTGATGAAGACGCACTTTTGGAATTAGCAGAGTCCATTAAACAGTACGGTATTTTACAACCCCTATTAGTGTCCGATAAAAAGGACTATTACGAAATAATTGCCGGAGAGAGACGCTGGCGGGCTGCAAAATTAGCGGGATTAAAAGAAGTACCAGTTTTAGTGAAAGAATTTAACAATCAGGAAATTGTCGAAATATCTCTGATAGAAAACATTCAGCGGGAGGATCTGAATCCAATTGAAGAAGCGATGGCATATAAACGTCTGATCGATGAGTTCCATCTTAAACAAGACGAAATAGCCGACCGGGTTTCCAAGAGCCGAACCGCCGTCACGAATTCTATGCGCCTTCTTAAACTGAATGAAAAGGTTCAGCAAATGCTGATCGACGAGATGATTTCAGCGGGACATGCCCGGGCTATTCTTGCCATCACAGACGGTGAGATGCAGGCAACGGTAGCCATGAAGATTTTCGATGAGAAGTTAAGTGTCCGCGAAACAGAGAAGCTGGTTAAAGCCCTGCTGGAGCCTCCTAAGAAGAAAAAGCAAGTGAAGGATACAGCGGAGGATGCAATTTACGAAAGCCTGGAAGAAAAAATGAAGGGAATTATCGGAACCCGAGTATTTATTCACAGGAAGAAGAACAATAAAGGTAAGATTGAAATAGAATATTATTCTAAGGATGAATTGGAGCGGATCATAGATTTATTTGAATCTATCGGTTAACTCCCCGGTGTTTGGAGGAAAATATGAGCGGTATGTTTGAGAACCTGGGAATTGACCCGGTAATAATCATCGTAATATTGCTGATCCTGGTAATCATCCTTTTAGTGAATGTGGTCAGCAGCAATATGCGACTGAGCCGCCTGGAACGTAAATATAAATTGTTTATGAAAGGCAACGACGCCCAGTCTCTGGAAAAAGTGTTTGTAAGGAAATTCGCACAGATTGACCGTCTGTATGAGGCAAAAGAGGATCATGAGCATGATCTTAATTTTATAAAGAGAAATCTCAGCATGGTCTACGGCAAGTATGGTGTAGAAAAGTATGATGCTTTTGACGATGTAGGAGGAAAGCTCAGCTTCGCCCTCGCTATGTTAGATAAAGAAAATTCAGGACTCATTCTAAATGCGGTACACAGCCGTGACAACTGTTTTCTTTATCTTAAGGAAATCGTAAAGGGAGAATCCTATGTCATGCTGAGCCAGGAGGAAGTTGAAGCCCTTAGAAAGGCTGTTAATTTTGGACTGGGAGATATTGAAGAAGAATAAAAAAAGTGCATATTCAGGAGGAACGACATGTTAGACATTAAGTTTGTGAGAGAAAATCCGGAAATTGTTAAGCAGAATATCCGCAATAAATTTCAGGACAGCAAACTGGAGCTGGTAGATAAGGTCCTGGAGCTGGATAAAGAAAACAGAGAGATAAAGCAGGAAGTAGAGGCTTTAAGAGCCGAGAGAAACAAAATTTCCAAGCAGATTGGTGCTCTTATGGGCCAGGGCAAAAGAGAAGAAGCGGAAGAGGTTAAGAAACAGGTTGCCGCATCCGGTACCCGTATTGAGGAACTGTCCGCAAGAGAAAAAGAAGTAGAAGAAGCGCTTCTCAAAAATATGATGGTGATTCCAAACATTATCGATCCGTCCGTTCCGATTGGGAAGGATGACAGCGAGAATGTAGAGGTTGAAAAATTCGGCGAACCGGTTGTACCGGATTTTGAGATTCCGTACCATGCGGAAATCATGGAAGCTTTTGACGGAATCGATCTTGACAGTGCCAGAAGAGTAGCTGGAAACGGCTTTTATTATTTAATGGGTGAAATAGCGAGACTGCATTCCGCAGTGATCTCCTACGCCCGCGACTTTATGATTGACAGAGGCTTTACCTACTGTGTACCGCCGTTTATGATCAGAAGCAACGTGGTTACCGGTGTTATGAGCTTTGCAGAGATGGATGCCATGATGTATAAGATTGAGGGCGAAGATTTATATTTGATCGGTACCAGCGAGCATTCCATGATTGGTAAATTTATTGATCAGATCATCCCTGAGGAGGAGCTGCCTAAGACACTCACCAGCTATTCCCCATGCTTCCGTAAGGAAAAAGGCGCTCACGGACTGGAGGAGAGAGGTGTTTACCGTATCCACCAGTTTGAGAAGCAGGAGATGATCGTTGTATGTAAGCCAGAGGAAAGCCCGATGTGGTTTGATAAATTGTGGCAGAACACAGTGGATCTTTTCCGTTCTCTTGATATTCCGGTACGTACCTTAGAGTGCTGTTCCGGAGATTTAGCAGATTTGAAAGTGAAATCCGTGGATGTGGAGGCATGGTCTCCACGCCAGAAGAAATATTTTGAAGTAGGAAGCTGTTCCAATTTAGGTGATGCACAGGCACGCCGTCTGAAAATCCGTGTAAACGGGGAAGGCGGAAAGAAATATCTGGCACACACCTTAAATAACACAGTTGTTGCTCCTCCTCGAATGCTGATCGCATTCCTGGAAAATAACCTGAATGCTGACGGCTCTGTCAACATTCCGAAAGCTTTACAGCCCTACATGGGCGGTATGACCAAAATTGAGAAGAAGCCCCAGGCATAAAAAATTCGGGGACTTTTTCAGGGAGGTGTTCTTGTGCACAGTTATTTAAAAGCAGTAGGTTTTTCTAAAATCACTAAGCGCAGTGAAATGAAAGAGATCATCAAGGATGTCATCAAGAATTATGATGAAAAAGTAGCGGTAGAAAACCATCCTGAAGGTGTTTTCGTGGAATTTTCTAAGAATTACGGATGTGATTGTGGGATTACCGTCTGCGGACAGTACGATGAGAACAATGAATTTCATGTGGAATACTACTTTCCATTTTTCCGCGGCACGGGAATTACCACGCAGGAGCATGTGGCTATCGAAAAACACGCAGAGAAAGAATCCTATGCAGGAGCATGTGATGATCTCAGAATTGGTGTGACCTTGATTTTTTATCTGCAGAACCCTGTGGAATACATGTTAGAACGATATAAAGATAATCTCTCGCTGGGCAACCAGCCATTGACACTTTCCGGACTTTCAAGCGAAGGCAGAATCCTCTTTCCGGTCCAGAAAGATAAAGAAGCAGTAAAAGTGGAGAGGGAACTGACAAAGAACAGGAACCATCTCATTGCTGCAGCCAGAAACGGGGATGAAGAGGCAATGGAAAGCCTCACAATGGAGGATATGGATACTTACTCCATGATTTCCCAGCGTATTGCCACAGAGGATATTTTTACAATTGTAGACTCGTATTTTATGCCATATGGCATTGAATGCGACCAGTATAATATAATGGGTGAGATTCTGGATTTTATGACGTTTAAAAATATTCTTACCGGTGAAGACATTTGCCAACTGACAGTAGAAAGCAATGATATGCAGTTTGATATCTGCATTAACAAGGCTGATCTGCTGGGTGAGCCGAAAGTCGGCCGCCGTTTCAAAGGCATCATCTGGCTGCAGGGACAGCTTCATTTCTAACCAGCCATAAACGCGCGTCTGCAACTTCCCCTTTCTGTGGGCGCGCGTTTATATATACAAGAAAGTTAATGATACAAGAAAGTCAACTATAATGAATTCAAGAAAGTCAACGTGCAATATGCGAGAAAGGTGAATTACCATTTGTCAAGCCAAAAAAGAAGTCAAAAACATAAATTATCATCTTGTAATTTGCTGCCGGATATAGTACAATCATCGTTGTGAAAAGTATTACAAATGTTTCCGTAGCTCAGCTGGATAGAGCGACCGCCTCCTAAGCGGTAGGTCGGGTGTTCGAATCACCTCGGGAACGTTAAACACAAAGCCGCAAGCCACTATAAACAAAGGGTTTGCGGCTTTTTTGCATACAATATTCAATATAAAGGGGAATCGCATTGATCGGAAGAACAATGCTCCCGTTGAAATCAAAGACGAAAACGGAAATGATGCCTTCTCTGTTCTTTCCGCTTATATCACATTTCCAGGTCATATCCAGCTTCGTCAGCCGTCTTACAACACCGCATATATTAACAAGGGGCTTTGAGAAGTACCGGGAACAGATAAATGTTCCCATGACAGAGATTAGGAATATCACAGGCGCAATGAACGGCACAAGTTTTATCAGTATCTCATAAGACTGTGTAACCGCCACAAGTGAAACAATGGCAAAAAGCTGATAGGTCTGCCCGTTCTGTACAAAGGCTGTGGAGCCGCGCAGACACCTGAAGGGTACGAAAACGCAGGAAAGATTGTGGCAAATTCAAATTCCGGAAGGGGCAGCCCGTACAAGACTTAGGACTTTCAGAAGTTGTGGTGGAGATTTCCGCAGCGGATTATGCAATCGCCGATGTGCAGGAGGAACAGGCAGAGGAATTGAGGGGCACTACCGGTGCAAGTTTTACTGTCAGCCGTAATACTGCCACAGGCGGCTGGAGCGGCAGCGGATAGCCATTGCCCGCGCACTGGCATCGGATGCAAAGGTCATTCTGGCCGACGAGCCGACTGGGAATCTGGATGAAGAAACGGCGGCGGGAATTACAAATATTTTGATTGAATGTGCCCATAAGATGCAGAAATGCGTGGTGATGGTCACACACTCCAATGAGCTTGCGAAACAGGCGGACGTGGTATTCCGCATTGGTTTATAGCAGTTCCCCAAGACTTTCTTTCAGTGAGGCAATCCACGTCTCTATGGTCTCAGCCTGTATCCTTGGAGCATGCAGGCAGGGGATTTGTTTTGTGCCTGTAAAATCCTCCTCCTTCCAAAGGTCTTGGGGAGAAACGAAGTGCTTTATGCCCAGCCAATCGCGGATATCTTATCAGCTGATTACAGGGTTTCATAGGACACCAGTTCTTCTAATGGAATCCGTGTAGTGGAATGGCGCTCCGGACTTGCAGGTGTTTCGTCCGTATAACCGACTGCCAGGATATTGATTGGTTCAAGATTCTCAGGAAGCTGGAATTCTTTTTTCAGCATGTCGGGCTTAAAATAGCAAATCCAGACGGAACCAAGTCCCAGTTCCGTTGCCTCCAGCATCATATGGTCAGTCAGTATAGAGGCGTCAATGTCCGTTGTTTTCATGCCGTCAAACGGGCGTGTCCAGGCTTTGGATTTATCAGCGCAGACAATCAGAGCCAAAGGTGCGTGGTAGATGTTTGCAACTTTTGCAATCCGGGACAGGCCATCATCACCACGGACTGCAATGATGTGCACCGGCTGCAGGTTGGCCGCCGTGGGCGCAACATGTGCAGCGGTGAGGATTTTATGTAGATACTACCCAAAAAGAAAGTGAGATCATCTTATGGAGATAAAATGTAAGGGGTTTACCTGTCCGGTGGAGGCGACCATACAGCTTATTGGCGGAAAATATAAAGCAGTCATTTTATGGCATCTGATGAATCAAACCTTGCGGTACAGTGAACTGCACAGGCTGATGCCAAAGGCAACGGACAAAATGCTGGCCCAGCAGCTTCGGGAACTGGAAAAGGATGGCCTGATCTACCGTAAGGTATATCCTGTGGTGCCGCCTAAAACTGAATATTCCCTTACGGATTTCGGAAAGAGTCTGGCTCCCATTCTGGACGAGATGTGCAGTTGGGGAGAGCGGTATTTGGAAGGAACACCGGAATAAGGCAGGAAAAAGTTTGGATTATCTTCTTATCTTGTCTCAATTTTTTCTTCTGTGATTGCAGTTTTATAAAAACTGATCTTATCATCCAAATTCTGCAAGTATTCTGCCCATCTAGCCTGTTGTTCCAGCACATACTTCCGATGCGTCTTGAGCATGGACAGTCTTTCCGGCATGGTCTTATTTCCTTCATAACGGAGGTCTGCATATTTTTTAATATCTTTCAACATCATGCCGGTATCCTTCAGCCTTTGTAAAAATTCTACCCATGCGATATCGCTGTCTGCATAGCAACGCCTGCCCGAAGAATCCCGCTCTACCCGTATCAGCCCTTTCTTTTCGTAGTACCGCAAAGTATATTCACTGATTCCGGCTGCTTTTGATAGTGCTCCAATGGTCATATCATCATCTCCTGAAAAAAGTCCTTGACTTACAGTATAGTCTAAGTAATATGGTTATATTGTAATCGTTTAAGGAGGATAACGCAAATGGAGAAAACAAAAACAAGATTTGAAAACGGTATGGAACAGTTACAGAGGATTGACGGTGCAGGTGGTGAAGCTGTGATTCAGTCTCTTCAGGACATATCGCCTGATCTGGGGCGGCTTATTGTTGAATTTGCCTTTGGCGATATTTACACCCGCAAGGAGCTAAATATTCAGGAACGGGAAATTATCACCATATCCAGCCTGCTGACTGCCGGGGGATGTGAGCCGCAGCTTGAGGTGCATATTAACGGGGCGCTGAATGTAGGGGTAACGCCGCAGAAGGTTGTGGAGACATTTTTACAGTGCATCCCTTATACCGGATTTCCCAAAGTGCTGAATGCAATGTTTGTGGCAAGAAAAGTTTTTGAGGAACGGGGGATTGAGAAAAACGAGCCTTTAAGTTAAGAAAATGGAAGCCGATTATTTTGTGGCGGCTGCGCCTTGGCCCTACCTCTCTTTCAAAACTAGAGCGGGATATTGAAGGAATCTCACAGAAGATGCTGCTGTAACAGTTAAATGAGCTGATTGACTTTGAATTTGTAGGTAAGAAAAATTTTTAGGGCTACCCTCTTACGGCGGGCGTGGAACACAATTTAATAAAAATGGCCTTCCAACTTTTTCCTTGCCGTTCAAAATCAGGGATGCACCGGAAGGAACGGTATCCTATTGGGAGTCGGAACTATTACTGCGCCAGCGGATAAGTAGGATAAGAAAAGATGAAAAGAACCGTCCAAATCGGGCGGTCCAAGTTCGTTTATCATCCATTTTTCGAGGTCTCTCCAGATATATTTAACTAAACTTATATTTTTCCAATAAGTAAATGGGTAGTGTTTCAATTTTTCCATCTTTGCCGCTCTTGGTATCGCCTTTCAGGTACAGCAGTCGATCAGCTTTTCCTTGATTCAGCGCTTTTACGGAAGTAGGCGCGTTCCCTTTCCCGGATTTAACCTCGATCAGATAGCGGGTGCTCGTCTGCAGGCTTTGTGCTACAAAATCAATCTCGCCGCCTTTATATGTGGCAAAGGCAGGTGTCTCAAATGCAATTTCCAGTGGGAAGTAGAACCCTATGATGCCGCAGTAATACAGCCAGCTTATGGATCGATTGCAGGTGGCTTTTGAAATGTTGCTGGAATATTCGTTGATCACTAGTTTCTGCAGCTCTTCGCTTAAACTGTCTTCTGCAAGTCCTTTCTTTTCCCGGTTCAAAATCCGGCAGATGGACAGGAATATCTGGGTAAAGACCCTGGTGTCCAGAATATCCGTAAAATACCGGATGGATTCATTCGTGAAGGTATCCATGATTTTTACCAGTTCGGCTTGTGCGTGCTGCATATCCCTTTCCTGCAGGTAAGTATCTATCACTTTGGGATAGCCACCAATTTGACAATATACTTGATAGGCGGATTTCAATTGGTCATAGATAGCATCATCCGCAGGCGTATCATGGAGACTGCAGTACCGTTCGTAAAGCATTCCGTCATAAGCCAGAAGAAATTCTTCAAAGGAAAGAGTTTAGATGGTCAGGCTGGTGACATCTCCGCTGGAATAGCGAAACTCTGGTTCATATATGCGCCCCAGGTAACCATAAACTGTTTTCCGCTTAATTCAAACAAGTTAATGTATATTACATTTGAAAAATTCTCTTTTGCAAATTTGGTAATCAGATAGGTCTTTCCTACTTGTCGGGCGCCATTAATTTCTAGTGTACTATGATCGTTGCTTTTTTTCCACTTCACAAGCTGGTCATAGACTTTCCGTTTCAGATACATAAGGCAAGCTCCTAACGCTTCTTTTTATTATATCAAATGTTGGGATAATCATATAGTAGCAATTTCTCATTTAATAAGATTTAGAATGATTCCATAGAGGCCCTGCTAAAGATTTTCTGATACTGAAAAAGCATTCCCTGTTCTGTGCAGCGTGAGTGCAAATAAAAAAGCCAGTGATTCCTTTGTTGTGTAAGTCATATATTATCACCTCTGCAGTTCAGCATACACTATGGTGTGCGCACCATGTCAAGAAGAAAATAATGCTGTGGGTTGGCTTTACCACTTCTGTCAGCTTTATGTGGATGCCTAAATGCGACACTGTTTCATCCGCTGCTATCTTGTGCTATAATCGGGGTGACTGGTGGGATATGATGGACAGAAGGATTATGATTATTGAGGATGACCCGATGATACGAACAGAGCTGCAGATGCTGCTGAAACGGGCTTATCCGCATAGGCAGGAGGAAATCCTCACCTGTAAGGAGGATGAATATGAGTGCCACAGCAGTAAAGTACGAATCGGAGGTCATGGTGGATATCAGCAACCTCACACGGGAGGAATGGTTGGATTTTCGGAGAAAAGGAATTGGCGGCAGTGATCTGGCGGAGGTGCTCGTGCAGCTTGTAATTGTTCGTTTCTCCGTATATAATAAAGAAAACTCTAAGCGGAGGGATTCCATGCTCGATTATATGGAAGCCGCAAAAAAATGGGGCGTTTCCGAACGGAGAATACAGGTGCTGTGCACAGAAAGTCGTATTGACGGAGCTGTCCGGTTCGGCCACGCATGGGCGATACCCAAAGATGCGACCAAGCCGATAGACGCGCGGTTAAAGAGAAACAGGAAAAAAGGAGGGAACGAATGAGCCGGATATTGGTCATTGAAGACGAACATAAAATTCAAGAGATATTAGTCGAATTTTTACAGGAATACGGTTTTGAAACAGACAGCGCCTATAATGGCGTGGAAGGTCTGGCTATGTTTCAGAAATCAAGCTATGACTTGGTTTTGCTTGACATTATGATGCCGAAAATAGACGGTTTTGCAACGCTGGAGCTGCTTCGCAAGGACTCCGATGTTCCTGTCATCATCATCACCGCCATGGAGGAAGAAGAACAGCAGATGAAGGGTTTTGACTTGCAGGCCGATGATTATATTGTCAAGCCCTTTTCCATGAATCTGGTGATTCGGCGGATTGAAGCGGTGCTGCGAAGAAAACAGAGAGGTACAAACAGCGCAGAGGACGCCGCCCCTATTTTAGTGCACAAAAATGTGATGATGGATACACAGGCTTGCGAAGTGCGCGTTTCCGGAACCATAACACCGTTTACCTATAAGGAATACGAATTGCTCAAGCTGCTGCTGGAGAACAAGAACCGGGTTTTTACGCGGGACGATTTGCTCCGTATCGTTTGGGGCTATGACTTTGTAGGTGACGAAAGGGTCGTCAACAACCACATCATGCGCATTCGGAAAAAGCTCGGCGAGGATTTTATTACCACTGTTCGGGGAATGGGGTATCGAATCGATGGGTAAAATCAAAAACAGCCTGAGCACAAAAATATTTCTCGGTATCGCCGCGATTCTGCTTGCCGTCAGCCTGCTGATGTTTGGTTTCCTGCGGATTTTTATGCCAAAGACATATGAACGCGAATTGACCGCCCAGTTCACCACCAACCTGCAAAATCTGACGGCGCAAGTCAAAGACGCGCCGATGGAGCAATGGGAAAGCATGCTCATCACATTCTGTACGGAGAACAATACCAAAGCCGGTATTTTTGATGAAAACGGAAAACGGGTGATTGGTATCGGCGTATCCGTCTATACCGCTGACGATGGAGTGGCTAAGCCAATGGATGGGGCATCCGCCACATCCGTAACCTCTACCTTTGAGCAGGATGGAAGGCCTTTCTCCATCGTTGCCAATTTGAACGCTGGCGCGGCACAGCAGATGACGGGTATCTTTGCAAAAGTTTTTCCCTATGTTTTTGCTATCGTACTAATCCTATCTGCTCTTGCTGCCTTTCTCTATTCCCGTTTTCTAGCAAAGCCTGTCGTGAATATCAGCAATGTATCAAAACGAATGACTGCGCTTGATATGACCTGGCGGTGTGATGTCAACCGAACCGATGAGATTGGAATCCTTGCCTGCAACCTGAACGACATGGCGGCACGGCTGGACGGCGCCCTTCGTGAATTGCAATCCGCAAATGAAAAGCTGCAAGCGGATATTGACAGAGAGCGTGAGCAGGACAAGCGGCGCAGGGATTTCTTTTCGGCCATCTCCCACGAATTAAAAACGCCTGTGACGATTCTCAAGGGCGAGCTTGACGGGATGATTTTGAATGTGGGAAAATTCAAGGACAGGGATACGTATTTGCAGGAAGCGTACCAAACGACCGAAGCCATTGAAAAGCTGGTGCGTGAAATTTTAACGCTCGCAAAGCTGGATAATCTCAGTCTGGATTTGCGGAAGCTATCCCTTTGCGGCCTTGCGGACGAATGCCGTCAATTGCACGGCGCTTTGGCGGAACATAAGCGGATTGAAATTCGCGGACACTATGAGGCGAACCCCATCATCCGAGGAGACAAGACGCAAATGCGAACGGCTCTATCCAATATCATAGGAAACGCCGTTAAGCATTCGCCTGAAAACAGCGTTGTGGAAATTCATATTACTGAGAAGGCCATAACGGTTGAAAACACCGGTGTTCATATCAGCGAGGACGAGCTCAAACGGGTATGGGAGCCCTTCTATAGAACAGATAAATCTCGCAGCAGGGACACGGGCGGCAGCGGGTTGGGGCTTTATATTGTCAAGTCCATTTTGGATTTACACGGGGTTGATTATCACTTAGAGAATACGGACATAGGGATGAGATTTTCAATTCTATTCCATTAAAAAATAAAACGGGTAAAATCGGAGCGGCTTCCTAAAAGGAAACCGCTCCGATTTTTTTTGCCCGCGAAAAAATGTGATCAAAATGTGATGCAAACGGGATAGTAAAATGATCTTCGTGTTTTACAATGAGCCTGTCAATAAACAAAGCCCGTTTCATTCTATGCTTTTAGGAAGGGACCGGTCTTTCTTAGAAGACAAAAAGAACACGAAGGGAGGTAAATATTCATTGGGAATGAATACGCAAATGTCTTTTCTAAAGCGAACGATGTACTATCTGTCGCGGAAAAAAGGGAAAACGCTGATTTTGTTTCTGCTGCTGTTTACCGTTTCAGCATTCGTCCTGACCTGCTTCTCCATCCTGTACGCTACCGGAGAAGTGGCAGCGAATATGCGCTCGTCCGTAGGGGCAGCCTTTCATATCCGTTCCTCTGCTGTGAATATTTCCGCACAGGGAACCAGTGAAACGGACAATGAGAAACGTCCGGTCATTACCGAGGATGCGGTACAGGAAATCATGGAAAACGATTCTCTCAAGTTTTATAACGGCAGGAATTCGGGGTACGCGAAGGGCTTGCAGTTTTTGCCAGGAGCGCATCACACGGAGGACAACAGCATGGGCCAGGTATCCGCAAACCATTACTCCGCTCTGCATCCCCATTTTCAGGAGGGTGTGCTGGAGCTTGCCGAAGGCAGGCATATTACACCCAACGACAAAAACGGGATACTGCTCAGCGAAACGCTGGCGGCGCTGAACGGGTTATCCGTGGGCGATACGGTATCGCTATCGCCCGCCGAGCTTGCACAGGACGGCAGCCTGTTTTTCAACGCGAGGAAAGAGACCGGAGCGGTGGTCAAGGCTGAAATCATTGGTCTTTTTAAGGAACTGGAGCCGCAGGGGAATGTGGAATATCAGCCTACGGCGGGACTCCGCTCCAACCTGATATTCGCTGACCACGCTTTGCTGACGGGCATGGGCGAGGCACAGGTCGGTAAGTACACCGGCGGCGTATCCTTTTATATCCAAGACCCTTTGTACTTAGATGAAATTGTCAATCATGTGCGGCAGACGGATTCCATTGATTGGGACAGATTTTTCATTCAGAAAGACGACTTTCAATATGAAAAAATCTCGTCCGGGCTTCAAACAATTCAGAATCTGATCAAAATCCTGCTGGTATGTGTAAGCGTGGTCAGCACGGCTGTGCTGGTTTTGGTTCTGGCCATGCGAATGCGAGGGCGCGTACATGAAGCGGGCGTATTGATTTCGGTGGGCGTATCAAAAAAAGAAGTGTTAGGCCAGTTTGCCGCGGAGATTTTGGCGATGGCCGTTCTTGCTTTTGTTTGTTCCTTCTTTGCCGCCGGGTATGTTTCAGGTAAAGTGGAAGCTGGAATTCTTGACAAGCTGCAAGTGTTCCAGATTGAGGAACAGGCATTACAAACAGGGCTTATGGGCAATCCAATGCCTTCTGCATTGCTTACTGCGCCGGCAGATGTAACCCTGCTTATTTATGTATGCCTGCTGGCGATCGTTTTGTCGGCCACCTGTTTATCGGCGCTGTCGATCATAAAACTGAAACCACGAGAAATTCTTTCTAAAATGAGTTAGGAGGCTAAACATGGGTTTTGTAAAAAGAGCCGGACTCTACGTCGTCCGGCATAGGATAAAAAGTCTGATTCTGCTTTTGGTGCTTACGATTATCGCAACCTTTGTATTGACCGGCATTGCGATTCAAAGCTCCGCAAAGAATGCGGCAAAGGATGTGCGCACTTCCGTCAGCGGGAAGATCTCATTGAACATTGATATGAGTCCCCAAAACATGAAAACAGAACAGGGCAAATATGGGCCGATGAGTTATTATGCCGGGGACAAAATCACGCGGGATACCCTCTTGGCGTTGAAAGAGGTCGAAGGCGTACTGGATATGAATATGTCGGCAACCAACGTTGTGTTCGCGGCCGCGAAAAACTTTAAGTATCTTCCTGCGGGATTTACGATGAACACGACGCCATACGGTGACAGCGCCAATATGGCGGTTGCGTTATCGTCTGAGAAATACAGCGGCTTTACCAGCGGGAAGTTGAAGCTGGAATCCGGCAGACATATTACGGATGAAGATGAGCATGTCATCCTGATTTCAGACGAGCTCGCCGAGTACAACAATTTGAGTGTGGGCGATTCTTTGGAGCTATACATCGATTACGCCGGAGCCTTCCCTGAAAAAGTGATTGAAGTTGAGATTATCGGTATTTTCTCGGGCACGAAGGGAACGGGAGACGGCGCGCTGACCACATCCATGATACCAGGCAATCAGGGGATCGTTGACTTTCCCACCGCGAATGAAGCGAATATGGAAGAGGTCCCTGCTGATTTAGAGATTTTTGTTGAGGACCCGCAGAGTGTTCAAAATGTATACGACCGAATCGCCAATCACCCGGGGATCAAAGGAAAGACCTTTAAGCTTGCCATTGATACACAGGAATATGACGCAATCGCCAATCCTTTGGAATCCTTGCAGAGCCTTGTCAGCACATTGATCATCGTCATCTCCGTGGTAAGCGTAGCCATACTCGCCCTGCTGCTTACGATTTGGACACGAGGGCGCGTGAAAGAAACGGGCATCCTCCTGTCAATCGGTGTGAGCAAGGCGAAAATCGTCGGTCAATTTATCCTGGAGGCGGTCATCATAGCCGCTATTGCATTTGGAATTGCTTACCCCGCCAGTTACGCGGTTGCGGATACAGCCGGAGACTATATCATGGATCAGGTGGTCGATAGCCAAACCCTGCAAGGCGAGAACAATACATCGGTTCCACAAGGTAATTTTTCCTCCATGATGGATGGACTATCGGGCAAGCCATCCGCAGAAAATTCCATCAAGGAAATCAGCGTTACGGTTGCGCCGGAGTATCTGGTATGGGTTTATGGTATAGGCGCGCTGCTGATTATCTGTGCGGTGCTCATCGCTTCCTATACGATTATCCGGCTGAAACCCAAAGAAATACTCTCAAAAATGAGTTAGGAGGATTATGATATGTCTGTTTTAGAATGTACGGGTATTGGATATGCCTATGAAAATAAAAAGGCTGTTTTGAAAGGCTTGAGCGCCAGCTTTGAAACGGGAAAAATGTACGCCATTCTCGGACCCTCCGGCTGCGGCAAGACTACACTGTTATCCCTGATCGGCGGCCTCGACGAGCCGTCAAGCGGAGAAATCCTGCTGGACGGCGAGAACATCAACAAGAGCGGCCTTGCCTATCACCGCCGCCATAACGTGGCCTTTATATTCCAAAGCTATAACCTCATTGATTATCTCACGCCCGCCGAAAATGTGAATTTAGTCTCCCCGCTCTCACCTGTTCCTGTTTTAGAAAAGGTAGGGCTGACAAAGGAGGAAGCGAAACGCAATGTGTTAAAGCTCTCCGGCGGTCAACAACAGCGCGTAGCCATAGCGAGAGCGCTGGCTTCCGACGCTGCCCTCTTGCTTGCGGATGAACCGACCGGCAATCTGGACGAGGACACCGCCGCTGAAATCACCGCGCTGCTCAAAGCCAGCGCCCACGAACAGGGCAAGTGTGTTGTAGTGGTGACACATTCGGGTGAAATGGCCAAGCAGGCGGATGTTGTTTACAGACTTCGGAAAGGAGTCCTGCAAAAATAAAAGCATCTTTCCATTTGACACCACGCGGATGATCAAAAAGGTAATAACGATCAGGAGGGCAATACCGATGAACCAGCCAGTTCTGATTCCCCGTCTGACGACTTTAGTTACAACCCAAAAGATCCGGGGAATAGCGGCGGCATTGACGTCCTGCCTAAAGAATGACAGCGGGGTCTTTTATTTCTCTCTGGTTTAACCAAAAGAGGGGTTCATTGTAAGCCAGAGGCAAAATTTACACTTTGAATATCCTATTGACATGAAAACACAATACTGTTATACTGATTGGCATAACAGTATAACAGTATATGCTGTTGCATGGGGAGGAGAAGCCGTGAAGATTGTCGTATCCAATAACTATGAAGGCCCTATCTATGAACAAATCAAGCGCCAGATTATTCAGGCCATTTTAAGTGACGAGCTTGCGCCGGGCGATACGCTGCCTTCCCTTCGGTCTCTGGCCAAGGAACTCAAGGTCGGGGTTTTGACCGTCAACCGTGCCTATACGGAGTTGGAGAACGAGGGTTATCTGCAAACGGTTCAGGGAAGAGGCTGTTTCGTTGCAGAAAAAAGTTCGGAGACTATCAAGACTCATCTGCTTGATGAAGCAAAATCGCTTATGGACCAGGCACTTCAAAAAGCTCGAAAGGCAGGGACCACCGAGGAAGAAATATGTACGCTATTTCAAGAACAATGCAGGAGGATTTATCATGAATAATATGCTGGAGGTAACAGCACTCTCAAAAACTTATGCGGATTTTACCCTCGACAATATCACATTCTCTCTGCCGGAGGGGTTTATCATGGGTCTGATCGGACCTAATGGGTCGGGCAAAACAACGACCATCAAATCCATCCTCAATATGGTTGAACCCGACAGCGGCAGCATAACCGTATTCGGGAAAGACAATCTTGCGCAGGAGCAGGAGATTAAACGGGATATAGGAGTGGTGTTTGATAACAGCTACTTTGTAGACGAGTGGAATATGGCTGATGTGGAAAAGGCATATTCTCTTTTTTACACCGGATGGAGCAGTAAAACCTATTGGTCCATGCTAACAAAATTCCGTATCGCAAAGGAGAAGCGTGTCAAGGAGCTATCCAAAGGGATGCAGATGAAGCTTATGCTGGCCTGCGCCTTTTCCTATGACGCGAAGCTCCTGATTCTGGACGAACCGACAAGCGGCCTTGATCCTGTTTCCCGTGACGAACTGCTGGAAATCCTTTCCGGATATATTGAGGACGGACGGCACAGCGTTCTTTTTTCCACCCATATCACCAGCGACCTTGAGAAGATAGCGGACTATATTACCTACATCAACCTTGGCAAGATGATTTTCACGGGGAGCAAGGAGGATTTTGTCGAGGGATACCGCATTGTCAGCGGGGACAAAAAAAACCTGACGCCAGATCTGGAGAATCTGCTGATTGGAGTCAGAACCTTTGCCACGGGATACGAAGCTCTTATTCGGACACAGGACGTACCGGAAAATATGCAAACTGATACCCTGCAGGCAACGATTGACGATATTGTAGTATTTGTAAGCCGGCAGGCTGAGAAGGAGGCGATGAGATGAACCTTTCCGTGAAATGTATGAAGCTGGACTACCTGCTTCTGAAACCCTACTTGAAATCTATGCTGCTGGTACTTCTGGTGCCGCTGCTCATCACATTTTTCACAGGTACGCTCTTTGAGGGGCTGTCCTTTGCTGCCACAGTCATGGCCATGACCACCGGCTATACGTTTTCCGTGGTGGAGAAGAACAGTATGGAACGCTTCTATGGTTTCCTCCCGGCAAAAAAAAGCGCCTTGGTTGCCGGAAGATACCTGATTATATTTGCGATGGGCTTTCTGGCATTGTTGATCACTCTGGGCGTGCAGGCATTTATCCTGCGCTTTAAGAATAGCGCCCTGACCTTGCCGGAAATGATAGGAACTTTCCTTCTTTGTGCTATACTGTTCTGTATTTATGCAGGTGTCCAGATTCCGGGCTATTATCGCTTTGGCTCCATCAAGGGCAAGATGTTTATGTTTGTTCCAACAGTTGGCTTTTTGCTGTTTTACTATATCGTCCGGCTGCTTATGGGAGATACAAACGGCTTTAACCTGGGCTTCCTGCAAAACAGCGCCTTGCTGCTATTAGGCGGTGTAGGTGTTATGGCGATCATCATCGTCCTGTCGGTAACGGCATCCATTCAAATCGTACAGAAGAAGAGTGTGTGAGAGGAGTAAAGCTATGTGGGAAGTTATTGGATTTGTCGTATTGGCGATTGTCGCCATTGTAGTGCGAAATATACTCATTAAAAAATTCCGTAATCGAAACAAAAAATAACCTTCAAAAGCACAACCGATTTTTAAATTGATTGTGCTTTTTGTTTTACAAAGAAGTTTAAGGTAATGTTAAGGTTCGATTGGATAAACTGAAAGGTTCGGCTGTTACAATAGCCTTGCAGTATGGCGGTGAACAATAAAAAGGAGGGGGAAATCGTGAACCAGACGATTCTTATTGTGGATGATGAAAAAGAAATCCGTGAACTTTTGCGGCTGTATATAGAAAAGGACGGGTATTCCGTGGTGCAGGCTGAAAACGGCGTGGAGGCGCTGAAACAGGCAGACTCCAAACAGATTGATCTAGTCATCATCGACATCATGATGCCGGAACTTGACGGTTATAAGATGGACGGCAGCGCAAAATCAGGAGACACTCTGACTGTGGGCAGTGTGTCGCTCACAGTCGCCGGGTTTCTGCGGGATTCCGCCATGAACGCTGATGTTGCAGGTTCCAAGCGGTTTCTTGTGAGCGAAAACGATTTTAAGGACCTGGAAAGCTTTGGCAGCATGGAATATCTCATTGAGTTTCGTTTGAATGACCCGGCGTTTCAATCGGATTATTTCGCGGCGAGGCTGCCTGTGTTTAGGGATTTTTACTTTCCCTTCTTCTTTACACGCCGCTGATGGCGAATATGAGCCTTTACATGGGAGACAGCGGACGGGGCGCGGCTGCACCGCTCATAGGGTTCCTCAGCGCTTTAGTAATCTTCCTTGTGGTGATGTGGTATGTGAAAACCGTTTTACGGCGGTTTCGCAAACTGCCGGCGGCGCAGGCATTGAGGTTTGGTGCGCCCGCCGAAAAAGCAAAAGCGGCAAAGGGCTTTCGTCTCAGTGAAAACCGGTTCCTTTCGCGCAATATTTTCCTCGGCGTCAAGGATGTGCTCTCCCGAAAAAAGCTCTATGTGACCATGCTTGCGGTGCTGATTATTTCATCTTTCATCTTAATTGTTCCGCAGAACATCTACAATACCATTTCACACGCTCATGCCGAATGCCTGCCAAATCCTGTCGCTTGCATTCGACGGTTTTTCTATCAGAGCCGAACTGTGGGGAGCGACAACAATGCCCATATCACTGGGTGCGGAGCCAAACGGTTATCGAATGCTGCTGCTGATCCAGCTTTCGCCTTATGGGCTGTATCAAATCACTGGTAAAAATCAGGCGGAGTTTGCTGACAAACGCCTTTCGCTTGGGGATATTGACAACGAGCTTTATGGGGCGCTGCACCAAGCCTTTCTGTCGTCAAAAACCGTAATGGAGCTGGTGGGTGCCTGCGACAAAATTTTGTACCGGCGTATGGAAGATATGATTGTTTCAGATGCCCTGCAATCCGCCGCCGCCCTGATTTCAAACAGCCATGGTCAAATAAAAATGAAAGAGGTCGCCCGGCAGTGCTGTTACAGTGAACGGCAGTTAGGCCGCTTGTTTCTTACACAGATTGGAATGAGCATGAAGAATTTTGCCCGCCTGACCCGCTTTAACTATGTACTGAAACACATTCAAACATCGCCCTCCTTCTTTGCGGCATTGTCCCAGCAGGCCGGATACTTTGACCAGGCCCATTTTGATAAAGATTTTAAGGCCATCAGCGGTGTCAGCCCTCAAAAGTATTTGAGGACCATGTCGGATTTTTACTATCACGGGACGGAAATTTATCGTATCATTTCCTCGAAGGAGGAATAAAAACATGAAATATCAAGGTTGCCTTTTGGCGGTTAAGGATATATCCGCCTCTAAGAGCTTTTATGAAACCGTGCTTCATCAAAACGCTGTCATGGATATTGGCGAACATGTAGCCTTTGAGGGCTTTTCTCTGCAGCAGGGGTATGCTGATATTGTCGGCATAGCTTCCGATAGCGTGAAAGAGCAGTCACATAACTTCCAGGTGTATTTTGAAGTGGAAGATTTGGACCAGGTGTACGCTGAGCTGAAACGCATACCCAGCCTGCAGTGGGTTCATGAAATCAGGGAATATCCATGGGGACAGCGCGACATCCGGGTGTATGACCCGGACAAGCATATTGTGGAAATTGCAGAGGATATGACTACGGTGATCAGACGCTTTTTCGCCCAGGGAATGTCGGCTGAAGAAGTGTCCAAACGACCCCTGTATTTTACTCAAAACAAAGGAGGCTCCCTATTCTGGCATGACGGCATCGTGGAAACGATCAACCCCTATCAGCAGACCGGCAGGACGAAGGCGCCTGGAATTGATATTTCAGACGGAAAGGCAAAGGAAGGGCATTGCATGTATCTGGCGGGCACGGAGGCGGCAGCAAATCATGCCCCTGATGGACTGTCCCTTTTCACCTTGTATCCAATCAATAAACCACATTGAAATGGAGGATGAAAATGGCAAAATATTTGAAATCACGGTAAACAGCATTCTCACGCTGATTGAGGAAAGCGCCGCTTTGCCCAGCAGCGGCCCAATCGTGTGCTATCATAACATGGAGCTGGAAACGCTGGATGTTGTAGTGAAATTGAAGATTTATATGCAACAAGAACAAATCAATCTATTCCAGAGGGTTTTCTTCTTGCATTGGGAAGTTTTGGTGAAGCCGTTTTTATTAAAATGAACAATAGTGAAAATATACCTATACATTATGTTATAATGACTAGATATGATGAAGTAAAGAATTGTGTTTTGATATATGATTGCGACCGGGAAGATATGATAGAACTTGCTGTTAGTGATTTGGAACTGGCTTAGAATATTGAGAAAAACGGGGTGGGCGACAAAAATGGATTTATTAAAATCCGATTAAGCGAAAATCTGCCAGATAAATATACCCTTAGTTGCAATTGTCTGTTAAAAAAAGCGGAAAGACAGCTTAAGGAAAAACCGTATATTCTCGGAATTTCTGCCTACGAAAAAATTGCAAGAGAACTTCCGAAATGGAAGAAGAAATTTTCAGAAGAAGATTATAGAAAAACTCTTATTTCTATTACTGAATATATGGGAAAAGTACCTAAAGTGCCAAATCAGATTATGGGAGTTAAAGAAGCTGATATACCATACTGTGCAAATTATGATATTCTTGCAGTAATTATCCATGAATTAGGGCTGGCATATAAGCAGGATAATTGGATTAAATCTGCGGAATTGTTTAATAAATGTGGGAAAAATATCGAAACGATTGTTACATGCGTTGTGCAGTATTGTTGTAATGATGTTCACAGAATAGATGAACTTCCTAACTTGTTTCTCTAAAATGCTGATTATGCAAAAGAAGCCTATCGGTTAATTCAAAACACAAAATAAGTTCCGGATTGTCGGGGAGCTGGACTGTACGAAAATCGGGAGTTGAGGAGGTGTTTTATGTTTAATGAAATATGCATATATGAAGCGAAATTAACCAAATTAGATGAAATAGAAGAACTAATGAAAGAAGTTGCCGAATTTTATTTACAACAAGATGGGTGCATTGATGTACATTATATAAAACGTACTCATCGACAAAAAGATTTTAATGCGGTTAAAGAGGGTGAATTGCCTGTTCGACTCACGAGAAATGTAGGCAAGGTAACATATGTGTTGTATTGGGTATTAGAAAATGAAGAAGCTCATGCAAGAGTATCTAAACTTGGTATAGAGAAGTTTTACAAACGTTGGAACAGATGTTTAACTACAATGCCTAAAATAATTTTGGGTGAGAATATCGTCTAACCACAAATTCCCATTTTCTTGCACATATAACGGATGAAAAGCCAATAACAGCCAGACAGTGCATAAAGGCTCTTGCACAGGTTGGTTCAGCAAAGCCACAATAAATTCCAGTAATATTCTCATGTTTGCGTTGTGCTGATTTATCGAAATACAAGAACAGTTTTCGTCCACTGATTGAAAAAGACATAGCTGAAATAGAAAAGAAATTGACAACGTAACTTCCAGGATGAGCTGAGAAAAAAAGAAAGTTATAGAGGGAAAGATGAATATAGTACCGTACGCAAATAGAGTCGATGAATACTTAAAGCATGACGATGTGATTGATTATGGAAACGAAGCTGTTGAAAAACTGGCTGATACATTATTTCAAAAGGCAGAGAATGAGTTAGCGTTTATTAAATCGGCTTATGAATTTGTTCGAGACAACATTTCACATTCGGCAGATATAAACGAGGATATCATCACATGCGCCGCGTCGGAAGTGCTAAAAGCTGGTCATGGATTAAATGGCGTATACATTCAAAAATACAAAAAAATGGATACGCCTTGACGCAAGATGAAATAAGGATGGTGTGAACGCACAGTTTTCTGTTTTCAAAGGGCAGCTTGCATTCTCCATACGCCCACAAATGGGCGAGGCAGACAGTAGTTCCCGACTTCCAATTTTTGATTTGTCTCGAATGAAATTTATTGGATTGGTTGGAAGAAACATGATGAAGAGGAGGTAGACAATGAACACTGCAATATGGGTGCCTTGGAGCATCGTTTGTATACTTGGCGTCATATCAATTGTTTTGCTGTTGGGGAAAGGCAGTTTTTTGATTGCCGGATACAATTTGCTGCCAAAAGAGAAAAAGCAAAAATACAATGAGAAAAGACTCTGCCGTGTTGTAGGGTGCGGGACAAGCGTTATAGCTGTCATTTTAGGGATAGCGGCAAGCTATCGGTTTGAAATGCCTGCGGGTATATCCTGGATCATTCCGTGGGGATTGTTTGGAACAATTGCGGTCGTGGCCATTTTAGCTGATACCATTTGCCGGAGGAAATCATGAAAGATATTTATAAAAAATTCGCATTTGATTATGACGAATTTGGCCCTATTGAAAGCTATTTAGGAGATGAGAAAAACTTCTTCCATAAGCTGTTTACTGAGCATAACGTCAAGACTGTTTTAGACTGCGCCTGCGGAACGGGGCAGCATTTGTATATGTTATCGCAGATGGGGTATCAGGCTTGGGGCTCCGATTATTCTCACTCCATGTTGAAAATAGCGGAAAAGAATTTGCATGATGCTGTCTAGGACTGGATTCACCAATATTAAAATATACGGCGATTACGATAGGAGTCCCTATGATGCAGACAGCCGGAGATTGATTGCCGTAGCGAAACTGACACCATAAATGACGAGTAAGATATGTTTGGAAGAGATAGATATAGTCATCTACTGTCTCATCAGTAGTCTGCGTAAGAATCTGGAGCCGGATTTAAGGCGTCCAAGGTATATCCACATGGTTAGGGAAGTTGGTTATAAGTTCGGAGTGCTCCCAGGGGAATAACGTCCTCTGGGAGTTTTCTCATTTTACCCTCTTGGGCAAGTGATCGCTCATGTACCCGCACATGGCATCTATGATGGGGATATCTGTGTCGCGTGCATTTCCAATCTGTCTGATCTCATCGGAAAAGCCCTTCCTCCCCATCGGCGGTCACTAACCCGGTTTGTAAAAGACCGCGGAATTCATTGAAATATCGTCGTTTTTCAGATTAATGTTTTAATCCTCCAGCTCCCGGATCAGTTCCCGGAGCCGGGACTTAATCTTTGTACGGTGAATACCGGCATATCCCACTTTCTCCGCCAGGCGAAGCAGATACTCCCGGTATAGGGCTACGATCTCAGGCTGGGATATCTCAAAGACAGTAAAGGGCTCCGAGGCATGCACCAGAAGAGCTCTGTGATTTTCTTTTACCATTAGGGAGCTCTCCTGTTCAACGGGCCCTTCTATGGGGATGAAGTGATAACTTTTATGAGTGTCCAAAATATAAAGGATCTTCTTCAAGTGCAGGGTATAGGTCTCCGGGGTGTAGTAAAGAGCCCCGGTCGACCAGCAGGTGGCGGTGATGGGTACTGTGCCGGCACGCACCTGATCAGCGCTGGCGAGGTGCACGATATCAATCAGATTGTACTGGTCCTGCTCCTGTTCAAGACGCTTCATCTTCTGGAGGTAAAGCTTACCCAGGCGTTTCTGTTCGGGATCTTCTCTTTTGTCAATGGAGTCCGCGACAAGTTCGAAAGGCGCGGTCACTGCAGATAAGGAGATCAGCTTTTGAATCCGGAAGCCCTGGGGCGATAGGAATTTCATAAAGCACTGGAACAGCTTTTGGGGCTCCGAGTAGGTATTCAGCATAGGACGGCACAGGGCAAGGTAGGCCTGAAACTCTGAGTCCATGGCCCGCAGCAGTCCCGGATCTGTGGTCAGCATCGTGGCGTAGGTGTTGGAATCACTCGCCATGGAATGTGACGCGATTGCAATTTGTCCAGGCTCCATGATGATGGTGTGTCGGTAAAGGCGGTCACGTATATGAGGATAAAAGTAGGCTTTTACCTTGCCGGTCATGTAAAGCGGAATCCAGCGGGCCAGGGATTCCAGAATCTGATCGCCCGAGTAGATTGGCGGTATGATGTGGCAGATTTGAAAGCCCCGTTGGATACAGTGCAGCAGCCAGGTCTGCATTTGGGAGGTGAAATCATAATCCTCCATCAGCCAATTGTCCGCCTCATCGGCAAGAATACAAATCGTACCTGGTTCCTGCCGGGCCAGTAAATGTTGGTATATGGACCGCACCGCGGCACGCTTCCCCTCATTTCCAAAATGAATAAAATTCCCTTTACGGTTGACCGCTGCAGCTTCCAAGGTGGAGTTGGATGCAACTCCCTTGATGGTCAGCGATTCAAAGCTGCGCATGAAGCGGTCCACTCTGTCCGCGTCACCGCACAGCCAGTAAAATAGAAATTCTGACAGCTGATCCTGCTTGTCCATGAGAATCCGTCTGACCCCCGCCATCTCTGACAGAGCTCTTCTCTGATATTCGCCGGTACAGCGCTCGGCAAGGAAATCCGCCATACTGTGCAGCGGCTCCAGATTGCGCGGGAGCCCTCTCTTCCCGCTGCGGAAGCGGCTGATGATGGAGGGGTCTACATGCGCTGCCATTGCCAGCTCCCGGTTCGTCGTTTGAGTCAAATTCATAACAAAAATTAGCTTTTCATAGAACTGCACAGCCTGATCCTCCTTTTTTTATACCAGTATACAGTAAAGTGATTAAGTTTGCAACAAAATTCATACAAAATGTCATTAGAAATGACACTAAAATGTCATTGTCAATTGCAGATAAGACCTTGAATTTTGCCGAAAAAAGAAGTATTCTTTAATAAAATACTTTTGAAATCCAAATTGTGTCAATAAAAATGACGAACTTATGTCATGCGTAATGTGAATAATATACACCGGTATTAAGGTAGGGTGCTTTTCGTGGAAAGGGATAGGTGTGTAATGTATAAATATACAAATTTAGAAGTGATCTATGTCTCTCCATCCAGCAAGCTGCTGCGCGGAAAGGATGGCAGCACAGGCAGCTGGGTGGTTCTTAAGACTGGAGGCCAGGAGCATATGACTCAAGAGGCCATGGAACGGCTGCGGAGGGAATATCAGATCATGCAGCGGGTAGACAGTCCCCATGCGGTAAAGGCTCTTGGCGAGGTTACACTGGACGGTCGCTGCTATCTGGTGGAGGAATTCTGTCCGGGAATCACGTTGAGCAGGCTGCTCAAACAGGGAGCTCTGGAGATGTCGGATTTCTATCGGATTTCGGAACAGTTGGTGTTGGGCCTGCGGGACATCCACAAGGCGGGCGTTATCCACAAAGATGTAAACCCAGCCAATATCATGTATGACGCGGAGTCCGGCAGGGTGGTGCTGCTGGATTTCGGTATCTCTTCGATGTTTATGCATAAACAGATGTCGGGGACCAGAATTGAAAATATTGAGGGGACTCTTCGCTATATTGCTCCGGAACAGACCGGACGGATAAACACGGAGCTGGATTATCGCGCGGATTTTTATTCCTTGGGCGTAACACTGTATCAGATGCTGACGGGGAGCTTTCCATTTGACGCGGAGACCCCTACAGAGCTTGTCTTTTCTCATATCGCTAAGACGCCGCCGGATCTTCGCGTGCTTTTGCCAAATGTGCCGCCCATGCTTGCGGCCATCATAGACAAGCTCTTGTCTAAAATGGCAAAAGACCGCTATTTAAGCAGCGAGGGCCTTCTTTATGATCTGGAGCGGTGCCAAAGGGAAAAGGAATTTGTTCTTGGCGAAAAGGATTTCAGCCGGCGATTTGAATTCACCCACCGGCTGTATGGGCGGGAAGAAGAAATAGTCCAGCTTAAGAGTGACTTCAAGGAGGTGGCGGCCGGCTCCCGGATTCTTGTGTCCATCAGCGGCTATTCCGGAATCGGAAAAACTTCGCTGGTGAATCAGCTTCGGGAGGCGACTCTGCGGACAAGCGGTATGTTTCTGCAAGGAAAATTTGACCAATATCACGCCAACGTACCCTACTTTGCCTTTTTCGAGGCTATCAAACAATTTTGCAGCATGGTTTTTTTGGAGCCGGAGGAGCGCATCCATAATTGGAAACAGACATTATCGGAATACTTGGGCAGCGACGCGGCTTTGCTGACCGGTAAAGTACCGGAACTGGCCCTGCTGGCCGGTGATCATCCAATCCCTGAGGAAATGGGGCCGCTGGAGGAACGGACCCGATTCAAATCCGTGTTGGAAAAACTCCTCGCCCTGCTTGCAGCGCCGGAGCACCCCCTGGTTCTTTTTTTGGATGATGTGCATCGTGCGGATATGGGGTCCATGGAAATTCTGGAGGAACTCTTTAAAAACGAGGATATTCACAATTTGATGATCGTCATGTGCTATCGCGACAATGAGGTAAGTAACGAGCACCCGCTTATCCTCAGCCAGAATAAAATTATACAGCGGGGCGGCCGGGTCACGCAGCTAAACCTGAAAGGGCTGGATCTGCAGAGCACCGTACAGATGCTGGGAGATATATTCAAAATGGAGGCGGGTACGGCATCTAAGCTTGCGAAAATCATTTATAGGAAGACAAAGGGAAATCCATTTTATATGAAGCAGTTTCTGCGGCTGTGCCATTCAAAAGGATATCTGAAGCTGAATATGGATACCGGTTCCTGGAGCTGGAAGGAGTCGAAAATCCGGGCCTGCCCCGCACAGGAAAATGTAGTGGACTTCCTGACGGAAAATCTGGACCAGTTTTCGCAGGAAACAATATCCCTGCTGTCATTTGGTGCCTGTATAGGTCAGAGCTTTTCTGTGGAAGATCTGTCCGCTGTCTGCGGACTGCCGGAGAGAGAGATCAACCGCAGGCTGATTACTGCGGTTGCACAGGAGGCGGTGTATCCCATGGAGAAGGATGGGAAAACCGGTATACAGACTATGTATCAATTCACCCACGACCGGTTCCAGCAGGTGTTCTATACAGTCCTGCCTGAGAAGGCGCGGGCAAGTGTGCATTATCAGCTTGGAAAGCGGTATGAGGAACGCGCGCGTGCCGTGGGTGATCTGGACGAACGCGTGTTTGAGATTGCGGACCACTACGCAATGGGGCTTGGTGAGGCGGCGGATCAGGAGGAACGCCGCCGGATTCAGGAGTTCCTGCTGGGTACGGCACACCGGTGCGGGCTGGTATCCGCCTTTGACACGGCGGAACGGTACCTAAACCTCCTGCTCTCCCAGACGGAGTTGAACAGCCCAGAAAACAGTCTGTTCCTCACCAAAATCTACATGGAATATCATGCGGCGCTGTGCAATCTGGTTAAAGAGGAAGAATGCGACCGGATCTACGGGATGCTCTGTAATCTGGTGACGGAACCCACTGAGCTGGTAGACAGCTGCTGCCTGCAGATATCTAGTTACTCCAACCGGGGCCGGTATGAAGACGCCTTTGAAATAGGAATCGCCCTGCTTGGAAAACTGGGAGTCACTTTCCCCGGCGAAAATATTAAGCTGACCCTGGAGCAAGAGATTGCATCCTTTTATCAGGAACGGAAGGCCCTTGGAGCGGAAGATATCCTGAATATCAAAGAAGCCGAAGACCCGGTGGAGGCTGAGATCAGTAAATTGCTCTGCCGCCTGTGCGGCCCGACCTTTTTCTTTAATCCCGATTATTCCTACTGGACGGTATTTACGGCTGTGCGGCGCATGTTCCGGCATGGCTATACTCCACATGCTCTGCAGATGTATTCCAATCTGATGATGCCTCTGGGGGAACTGCGCAGGGATTACCGGACGTGTTACGCGGCCGGCAGGTCGGCTATGCGTCTGGCCGAAAAACACCAGTACAGGGAGGTCATCTACTCCATCTACTGTATGTTTGCCCTGCATACCGGCCATTGGTATGAAGACGTGGTCAATGAGATTCCATATGCAAAGGAATCCATCAAGGGCAACGCACAGATGGGAGATTTTGAGTACGCTTGCTACGGCTATTATGGGCTCATGATGGCGGTAATGGATAGTGCGGCACATGTGGAGGAACTGTGGAACGAGGTACTGGCCGGAGTCAAGTTTGCGGAGAAGACAGGCAGCGATCATGCTTTGGGCAGTTTTTTAAGCTTTCAGCAGCTGTGCAGGAGTGTCCGCGGGGAACTCTCCCTCACCGGAAGCTTTGACGGGGACGATTTTTCCGAGCAAGCCCATTTGACGCGGTTTACCCACAACCTGCAGGCAATCAGCTATTATCATGTTATTCGGGCTTTGTCGGCAGTAATCTATCGGGATTATCCCACTGCCTTCCGGTTGTGCAGAGAAGCAGTGCCGCTTCTGCCGTATGTCTCCAGCTTTTATAACGTGGCACTCCACAATTTCCTGTATTCTCTGTCTATCTGCCAGATTCTGGAAAACGGGGATTGTGAGTCAGAGACAAGGCATCAGCTTTTGCGTGTCCTGAAGGAAAACCAGGATTGGATGAAGGAACGCAGCAACGATGCATATAGCAATTACGGCCACCTTTATCTTGTGATCGAGGCGGAGCGTAAAGCGGCCGATGGCTGTACCAGAGAGGCCCTGCAGCTTTACGAAGAGGCTCTGGAAGCTGCAGAAAAGCATGACCGAAGCCTCCATCATGCCATTCTTTGTGATGTGACCGCACTGCGCTATGAGAAGCTGGGGGCCAAGTCGGCGGCCAGGCATTACCTGACGGTTACCTACCGGCTGTACGGTCATTGGGGAGCGGAGGGTAAATGTGCCCGGATGCGGCAGGATTACCCGGAAATGGCGGGGCTCTGGAAGGACGATAGCCTTCAGGGTATGCTGTCTGAAGAGTCCATCCGCACCACTGCATCGCTGGATATGCGCTCTGTGCTGAAGGCCTCCCAGGCCATTTCAGAAGAACTCGAGCTTAAGGGTATCCTGGAAAAGCTGATCCACAGTCTTCTGGAATGCGCGGGCGCACAGCATATCTACTATCTGAGTCAGATAGATTCCGGGTATGAAATCCAGTCGGAGGGGCATTCCGGGGCCAAGGATGTATGTATTGTATCAAAACGGCCGGCAGAGGACCGGAATATTCCGCTGAGCATCGTATCATATGTGGAGAGAACACTGGTGGCCGTAATTTTGGAAGACGCAGAGAAATCCAGGGTCTTCGGAAAGGACATGCATATCCAAGAGAACCGATGCAAGTCGGTCCTGTGCATGCCCATCCTCAGTAAGGGGGAGCTAAAGGGTATCCTCTACATGGAAAATAACCTGGCCGCGGGCGTCTTTGATCAGCGGAGAAAAGAAAACCTCATGCCCATTGCGGCACAGCTGGCCATTTCTCTCGAAAATGCCTATTTATATGAGCATCTGCGCTTTCTGGTAGATGAGAGGACGAAGGCATTACAAGAAGAAATCAAGGTGCGGAAGCGGGCAGAGGAAAAGTTGGCACATATGGCAAACTACGACGTACTGACCGGACTTCCCAACCGCAGACTGTTTCATAAAATATTGTCCCGGCTGCTCCTGGAGGCAGAAACAAACGGACATTGGCTTGCCGTCCTCTACATGGATTTGGATGGGTTCAAGGAAATCAACGATACATATGGACACGAAAAGGGGGATCTGGTATTGGAGGAGACAGCCAGGCGGCTGATACGTGCCGTGCGCGGCAGCGATACCGTGTCTCGTATGGGAGGCGACGAGTTCGTTCTTTTGTTGAGTCGGGTTATGGCAGACGAAGAGATACAGCATGTCTGCGAACGGATTCTTTCTGAAATCAGGGAGCCTTTCCGGATTGCAGAGGACCTGTGTGTTGAAATGACCGCAAGTATTGGGGTCAGCGTCTATCCCAGGGATGGTCAGAACGCAAAAGAGCTCCTCGCCTTCGCCGACCATGCCATGTACAGCATCAAAAGAAGTGACAAAAATCATTACTCGTTTACGAGGCAGCTCCCTGAAGAAAAAGGGAGCCCTTGAACACGCAGATGGACTTATCACAAAAGTTTCTATTAAGAAGGTTTTGTCTGTTGAAAAAACTGGCCGGAGCGTTGAAGTCTGCCCCGACCAGTCAGAAAAGTGTTATTCCATTGTCTTAATTCGGTCCACCAGCGATTGTTTTCTGCAATAGCGAATCGCCAAAATGGAATAGACCGCCGCAATTACGCATAGCGCTGCAAAGAATACAGCGATATGCAGAACAGGGAACGTATATTTAAGTGTTCCCAATAAACCTACTTGACTGAACATCCGGCAGGCTGCGTAGGCCGCCACGGTTCCCAGCGTCAGGGTGATTATTATTGTTCCCGCCACATAGTAAGCGCTTTCTACCTGCAACATTTTTGCGAGCTGTTTACCAGACAGACCAATGGACTGCATCACGCCAAACTCCTGTTGGCGGGAAATCAGATTGGTCATCAGGGTGTTGATTAAATTAATCAATGCAAATAGACCGATAAAAATCACCAGGGCATAAATGGGTTTCTGATAGCTTTTCAGTGTTTCCTTACTAAAGGAAATCGCATTTTCCATGCCTTGAATCCCTAAGCTTTGATTGTCACCACACAATTCATAGACATAATCCTCCGTCTCAGAAAGATGCTCCATATCTATGTTGAGTAAATATTGAGAGTTGAAATTGGAGGTGGCAGGCCTGATCGCTGATAACAATTCTTGCGGTACATAAAGATAGAAGCCCGCATATTCTTTCAGGTTCAGGTCTACCATCCCCATGACAGTAAACTTGACCTTTTCCCCTGATTCCGTTTCAATTTCAATGATATCGCCTACGGCGGCAGTATATTTACCGAACTTGGTAACCATCCCGCCAGAATCGTCGATTAAAATACCGTTTTTGGCAGCCAATTCGTCATAGTCCATGCCGCCGTCCAGCAGTACATCCTGATGCTGCTTCATGAACTCTTTTGAAAGCCCAGCTACTTCAATATTGGGCCAACCCTCAACATTGCTATTGCCCGGAAAATAGACACTAGGAGTGCAGCTCTGCAGGACAGTCACGGATTTGATATATGGATTATCAAGTAATTGTGATGTTAATTTATCGTTCAGTGGATTGTTATGCTGTACCTGATCAAATGCTTCGCTGATAGAAACCGTAGGATCATTACTTTCTGAATTTAAGGAAATCTTCATCTCGTAACCGCCAACGAAATTTTGTCTTGCTATGTCCACAGGATCAGCAGAAGTCAAAATCGTAGATGCGCACATAAGGAAAATCCCGGTAAACCCTAAACTGGCCAAGGTCAAGGTAACCTTTTTATGATTGCGGGCAAAATTGATTTTTGCCAAGGCTGCAGGTGTCATTCTTCTGGACAGCTTCCTTGTCTTTTCGATAGCGGTTTCAGTTGTGGTGGTCGCTACACGGACAGCCTCAATAGGCGAAACAGAGGATGCGATTTTGACAGGCTTTCGGATGGAGACCTGCACCGCGAGTTCCGTCACCAGGGCAATCACTACAGCGCATTTGATTGTATTAGGCCAGTACCAGCCGCCCGGAACGATTGCAAAACCAATCAAGCTGCCAAGGGCAAGCCCAGCGGGAATGGACAGCAGCGAAAGCTTCCAGCTCTCTTTTTGTACCATCAGCCTAACCTGCTTTTGAGTCATACCAATGACGCGCAGACGGCCATATTCCTTAATCTTTCCTGTCACAGAAACATAAAACAGGCTGTATATTACCGTGGCACAGGCCACTGCGATTAACAAACTGACGCCCAGGACGACCGAAATGTCCCGCGAGGTATTGTCCAAAGTGCCAAAGTAGGAAGAACTGAAGGCGATACGTGATTCCTCAATTCCGTATGCGGCAAAATGCTTGATAATATGCTGCTTTAGTTCTGCGTTCTCAAAGTCGCTGCTGTTTGTCATACGGAGGTTGGCCGAATAATACGGCTTTGTGTCCGCATAGTAGGCATCCAGAAAAGCCTGTGACACCAACACTTCATAAGCATTGCCAGTGTTATTGGCAGCGTCTTTTGTAATACCACACACAATGTATTCTTTCGGGACACGCTCTCCCAGGTTGAGTGTGATCGTTGTGCCAACGACTGCCTCCTTACCGAGTTTTTTTAGGTAGGAGGCCGGAGCCGTGACCTCATTTTCCTGTTCCGGCCATCGTCCGTCCGTGAGTTCGACGGACATTAGTTCCAAATTTACGCGATCCTGATAGGTGACGTTTATGGTATTTTTGCCTGACAGTAAGTTCGTTACACTGGCAGTAACACCGATTTTTTCAATCGCTTCATCCTTTTTCAATTCCGGCAGCAGACTCATGTCAAATCTTCCAATTGCCGCCTGATAACGGTTACGCATCCATATGGTCATTTCATGGGTATTTCCAAAAGAATACAAAGCTATTGACATCATCAGACAGGCGGCAAGGGCAATCGTTACGACGATAAACATGTTGCGCCGTTTGTCCGCTCGAATACTCCTGTCCGCCAGCTTCTTGACAATGGCGCTGGTATCGTTTTCAAATGGTAAAGTCATCATGTCACCTCCTTATGCCCTGATTTTGCCGTCCTCAATCCGCACGATGCGGTCGGCAAGCTGGGCAATTTCGCTGTTGTGGGTAATCATTACGATGGTCTGGTTAAATTCATCGCTGGTGCGCTTTAAAAGCCCCAGAACGTCGGCGCTCGTCTTGCTGTCCAGATTGCCGGTAGGCTCATCTGCCAGGACGATAGCCGGTTTTGTCACCAGAGCGCGGGCAATAGCCACACGCTGCTGCTGGCCGCCGGAGAGGTTGTTGGGCATGTTTTTCAGCTTTTCCTCCAGGCCCAGCAACTGCACTACCTCCTCCATGAATTTCTGATCAACCGTGTCGCCATCCAGTTCAACTGGGAGAACAATGTTCTCATAGACATTCAGGATTGGCACAAGATTGTAGTTCTGAAAAATGAAGCCAATGTTGCGGCGGCGGAAGATGGTGAGCTGCTCGTCGTTCATTTTTGCCAGTTCCTTTTCCCGCACCATTACGCTGCCGGAGGTGGGAGAGTCCAGCCCGCCCATCATGTGCAGCAAGGTGGACTTGCCGGAGCCGGAGGTTCCCACAACGGCAACAAACTCCCCCTGCTCTACAGAGAAGGTAACACCGTCCAAAGCACGCGTAATATTCGGTTCTGTTCCATAATATTTCTTTAGATCAGTTGTTTGTAAGATGCTCATGTAAATACCTGCCTTTCTTTTCTTGATAGGTACATCATAAACGTGAATTGTTGCAGAAATGTCCTAAAATCTAATTTTTGTGAAATTATAGAGAAAGCGATAGCCTGCACAAACAGACTACCGCTTTTTTATCGGTTTGGTAAAAATACTGAAAACGTGGAACCTTTGCCCGGCTCAGAGACTACCTTAATATAACCGCCCTGCATGGTAATGATCTCACGGGCAAGGTACAGGCCGATACCTATCCCCTCCACATCATGCACAGATTCTTCCCTGTAGAAGCGCTTAAAGATGGTAGCCTGAGTGCTCTCCGGTATACCCCGGCCAGTGTCAGCTATGTCAATCTTTACATACAGTTCCCATTCCTGTACCGTAACATGAATACTCCCGCCAGAAGGCGTATATTTTACAGCATTGTCCAACAGGTTAAACAAGGCTTCAGAGGTCCACCGTCCATCATGAGCGAGCATAATATCTTCAGGACAGTCTACAAAAAGGGCAATCTGCTTTTGCTCTATCGAGGCAAGAACACCGTTAAGTGCAGCGGCGAGTGTATCGGCAATGGGAGCCTCTTTTTTCTCTAAGGTAATGACACCGGTTTCCAATCGGGAGGTCTTAACCATTGCCTGGATCAGAAAGTCCAGCTTATCAAGCTGACTCCCTGTGGCAGTCAAAAACTCCCGTTGCTTTTCCTGTGATACGGTGCGGGTCAGCAGAGTATCATTTAGCATTTTCAGATTTGCGATGGGAGTTTTCGTCTGGTGGGAAATATCCGATACCAGCGATTGCAGCTCAGCTTTTTCTTCTTCTACCTTAATTCGGCTTTCCTGCATGGTGTTGTAGAGCCGTTCCAGCCGGTGGCTGATGCGTGCCAGCAGAGTTTCCGCTTCATAATCTACCTGGGGACGTTCATTTCCGTCCATCATGCCGTCCAGCGTCCGGCACAGGCTGTCTGTGAACCGTATCAGTCTGCGCTGGAAGTATTTTAAAAAGACCGCTCCCCATACAAAAAAGAGTGCAGAAAGAACCAGACCGCAGAGTAGCACACGGCCGTCACGGGTTAGAAGATATAGTGCAGCGAGCGTAATGGCGGCGGTCAGACCCGTACCTATGCAAATCATTCTTAAAAACCTGCGGACAGTTAACTTCTGGATGTTCATTTTTGTTCACCACCAATCCACTGATAACCCATGCCATAGGCTGTTTTGATATACTTGCGCTTATCCGTTTCGATTTTCTTACGAATACGGCTGATGATGGTGGTTAATGTATGCTCATCCACAAAATCACCGTCTGCATCCCAAAGTTTCCCCAATATCTGCCGTTTTGTCAAAATGATACGAGGATTTTTTACAAACAAGAATAGAGTTCGGTATTCCTTTGGTGTAAAGTCTAATGGTTCTCCAGCCAGCGATGCCGACTGTTCAGAAAAGTCTATTCTCAAGACACCGTCATCAAACAGATCATGCCGGGGTGTGCGAAGCTCCATATTGGTAAAAACAGCAGTTACCTTTTTACATAGCACCGCAATGGAAAAGGGCTTTGTAATATAATCCGCCCCGCCCGCTTCATAGCCTTTGAGCATATCACTTTCCTTGTCATTGGCAGTGATAAAAATGATGTAGGTCTGCTGCCCCCGGCCCCGGATTTCTTCACAAAGGTCAAGGCCGTTCCCGTCCGGCAAGTTGATGTCCAGCAAAGCCGCGTCGTATTCGGTCTGTTTTAAATACCGCACAGCATCATTATAGTTATAGGCAGAGGTTACTTCATATCCGTCACAAGCCAAATTATAGGCCAGTGTTCTGTTCAAAAGACTATCATCCTCCACAATTAAAATCTTCTTCATATATCCACTCCATTAAGTAGCACACCGGACATATCTGATGTTTACCATTTAGATAAATTCGGCCCCACGTTCTTTTAGCATCTGAAAGTACTTATCTCGTTTCTTCTGGAATTTCTTATTATCAGTAGTTCCAATTGCGGCAGTGTTTAAAATAACGGTATAGCCGTTTTCAATTGCCCCTAAAGCAGTAGCCGAAACGCATCCGCCGCCGTCAACACCAACGATTTCAATACAAGTAATATTATTCGTTTTTAAAAAGTCTTTTAGTCTCTCATTCGTAAAAGCATCCCCAGTGTACTTGTCAAAAACTAAATCGGAGACCTTATGTAAATTTTCTGCCAAAGCTGCCTCGGGGCTGCCATCATAGGCATGAAATGGCGCTAATTTGTTTATAAGGTTTTTCTTCATTACATTTCTTATATAAACGACAAAGACTTCTTCCTTATTTTTGTCTATAACATTGTTTACTTTTTCGACAAGATTTTCCTCATAGTTAAAAAAGTCTGCATGATTTTTCCCTACACAAATTTCCTGCATATCAATTACAAATAATGCCTTTTTCATATCTTTCTTCTCCTATTCGCCTGTGATATATTAATTACGTCCCCCAAGGTCTGTTTTATAATAACAGTTCAGGCTGGCCTCAACTGTTACGGTTTATAATGTTAGTTATAATTTTAGCTATAATTTTAGTTTTATAATTTCTGTAAAAAATGGTGGTAAGTAAGCCATAATCGTAGTATTGTTAAGTTACCACACAAAAAATCAAAACAGAATCAAGTTTTTAGTGTCTATGAAAAGAATAACATCTTTATGCGTGCTTAGCAACAAACGAATCAAGTATATGAAATGATTGTGTGAGAAGATTATGTAAAACGTGTGAAGTGAAAAGTAATGTGAAACAGCAATAGCAGAGGAGAAAACAAATATGGCATCAGCAAATATAAAAGCAACTTTCGAGAGCGATATTCAAAAGGTATGGAAAACCGTAACCTCCTTGGAAAATTATGCGTGGAGAAGTGATTTAAGTAAGATAGAAGTATTAGACGAAAAGCATTTTGTTGAATATACAAAAGAGGGCTATGCCACGACCTTTACAATCACTGCCACAGAACCATATAAACGCTGGGAGTTTGATATGGAAAATGACAATATGAAAGGCCATTGGATTGGCGTTTTTACGCAAAAGGGGGAAGAGACAGAGATTGATTTTACAGAGGATGTAACCGCCAAGAAGATGATTATGAAGCCCTTTGTTAAGGCATACTTGAAAAAGCAGCAGACCCAGTATATTTCTGACTTAAAAAGGGCTTTGAAATAAGGAGTGTTTGTATGGGAAAAATCAGAATTATCAAAAAGAATGATACATTTTCATCTGAATATGAAATTGGTGATATCTTTGAGACGAGCGGAACCTGGTACGGAGGCGTTCATATTACCGGGAAATCCGGAGTGCCTGTATCTCTTGATAAAGATGAGTATATGGAATTGGATACAGAGCCGGAAGCTTTGGAGGAGAAAATCTCTTCTCACGGTATTCAGGCAGGGGATATTGTGCAGCATTTTAAACGGGAGTGGGTGAATAGTGATACCTCCGAATATATATATAAAGTGCTGGCTTTTGCACAGCATACGGAAACCGGTGAGCCCCTTGTGATTTACCAGGCTTTGTATGCACCTTTTAAAATATATGCAAGGCCTTATGCTATGTTTATGAGCAGTGTAGATGTTGAGAAATATCCGGACATCCGGCAGAAATATCGTTTTGAGAAAGTACAGGTGTGATGAACTATGAAATCACAAAGAACAGAAGAATTGTATAAGGTGCTGTTAAGTAAGGGTTATCCGAAGGAGTTGTGTGCGGAAATTGCATATAAGAATATGAATACCGATTATACTGCCACCAGAATGCTTGGTTATTTGTACCGAGTCACAAACCCGAGAATGGAAGACTTAATAGATGAGATGCTGGCAATCTTAAGTGACAGGGAGCAGATCATCCAGAAAAAGGAACTGGAGCATGCCCAAGCAGTAATTAATGAGATATACAGAAATGGATTATAGGAGTACAATAAGCTATCTATAACAATGAATAATAAGTCTATATGTCAGTTACCTGTTGTCCGTTGTAGAGTATCTATAAAATATGAAGGAGGTTTTTTGCTATGAATAATGAATTAATAGATTTAATTAAAACGCGGAGAAGCATTAGAAGTTTTAAAAGTGATAAGATTCCACAGGAGGCTATTGCTCAGATTATTGACGTGGGTATTTATGCGGCAACAGCTATGAACAGGCAGTCTCCGATTATTATTTCAGTGACCAATAAAGAGGTCCGTGACCGGCTTTCCAAGCTAAATGCAGAGATTATGGGTGTAAAGAGTGATCCGTTTTATGGGGCACCTGTTGTGTTGATTGTTTTGGCGGATAAAAAGTGTCCAAATCACGTTTATGACGGCAGCCTTGTCATGGGGAATTTAATGCTGGCAGCACATGCGCTGGGTATTGGAAGCTGCTGGATACATAGGGCAAAAGAAGAATTTGAACTTCCTGAGGGTAAGGAAATTCTGGAGTCACTTGGAATCAAAGGTGAATATGAAGGAATCGGACATTGTGTGCTTGGTTATGTAGATGGCGGATATCCAGAGGCACCTGCAAGAAAAGGAAATTGGGTGTACCACATTGATTAATCTTTGATCAACCTAAGTATAATATTTAACAAATTAAACACAATTTTCCCACAAAGTAATCACAATTTATTCCTATACTGATTTCATCAAAAGGAAACAGAGATTAAATTAAGGAGGGACTTAATTATGAGGAATATGAACGATAAAAAAGACAGTATCAAGAAAGTTATAAAGAAGGGCGCAAGCATCAGTTTATGTGCAGTATTGGCCGGAGGCCTGGCGGCAGGAACATTTGAAGGTGTCAATCGTGTTACAGGATGGAACCAGGGAACAACAGTGGAAGCCGCAGTAAATCGTGACGATGGATTGACGCTTATGAAATCTGAAAAATCTGATTCAGCAGGCAAAGGAAGCCTGGATGTTTCTGAGATTGCAGCAGAGGCAATGCCGTCAGTTGTATCCATCACAACCAAGTCCATTCAGGAAGTACAGGATTATTTCGGAATGTTTGGTTACGGCGGATATGCACCTCAGGAGAGAGAGGTTGAAGGAAGCGGTTCCGGTATCATCATTGGCAAAAATGATGATGAACTTCTCATTGCAACCAACTATCATGTAGTAGAAGGTGCGGAAACCCTGACTGTAAACTTTGTTGATAATGAATCTTACGAAGGCACGGTGAAAGGCTTTGATGAAGGCAGAGATTTAGCTGTGGTATCTGTAAAGCTTGACGATATTGACAATGATACCTTAGACAGCATCAGCATTGCTACAATCGGAAGTTCCGACGATCTGGTAGTAGGCGAGCAGGTAGTTGCAATTGGTAATGCACTTGGTTATGGTCAGTCCGTGACAACCGGTATTGTAAGCGCGAAGAACCGCAGAATGGATTCCAGCTCCAATTCTTTCAGCTCCGGTGATAGTGACAGCAATAAGCGTGGAGTAAATCTGATCCAGACAGATGCGGCCATCAACCCAGGAAACAGCGGCGGTGCACTTCTCAATATGAATGGAGAAGTAGTAGGCATTAACTCCGCGAAGCTTGCATCCACCGAGGTTGAAGGTATGGGTTATGCCATCGCCATTTCAGATGTATCCGATATTCTGGAAAATCTGATGAACCAGGAGCCAAGAGAGAAGCTTGACGACAGTGAGCATGGTGTTCTCGGTATCAAGGGCAGCACTGTAAGCAACGAGGCAATCCAGGTTTATGGCATACCGGAAGGCGTGTTTGTATCTGAGGTTACTAAGGGCGGCGCTGCAGAAGATGCAGGCATGAAGCAGAATTCCGTAATTGTAGAGTTTGACGGCAGATCGATTAGCAGCATCGACCAGTTGGTAGAGCTTTTGAAATACTACGAGCCAGGTGAAGAGGTTGATGTGACACTTGAAGTACCCGACGGCAGCAGCTATAAGGAAGAAACTATCACAGTGAAGCTGGATAAAAACACTGCAGTGGAAACCAAGAAGAGCAGCAAAACAGAAGATACCAGAGGAAACGAAGAGAACGAAGATCAGGATAGTGAAGAAGACCCGGAAGACTTTGGCAGTATCCTGAAAGATTGGGACAACAGCATGGAAAACAGCGGTTATCAGAGAGGTTACTTCTTCCAGAACTGGTAATATAAATCTATAAAAACGGGTCCGCGTTAATTCTGCGGGCCCGTTTTGGGTAATCAAATGATGTCCATATATCAATCAGCATTAAGCTGATCAAGAATGTCTTCCATCTTTTCTATTTCCTGTTTTTGTGTGGCAATGATATTGTTGGCTAAGGTTATAACCGCTTCCTCATCCGTATACTCGAGGATATCCTCGGCCATCTCTACCGCCATTTCATGATGCATAAGCATTCCCTGTGCAAAAGCAGCGTCTACACTATTGGCTGAGGAGCCATGCATCATATCATCATGGGAATCGAACATTTCTCTGTATTCTTTAAGGTGAGCTTTTGCCTTTTCCTCGTCTTTTTTATCTGCTGAACGATATTCCTGTACAAGGGCGTTCATGTCTTCAATTTCTTTATTCTGTGTCTCAATGATAGAATTTGCCAGGTCGATCAGCTCCTGGTTTTCTGCGCCGTTTTGCAGATAGCTTTTTGCCATGGCGACGGCTGCCTCATGATGAGGTATCATTCCGGAAAGGAAATCAGTGGCCGCATAACCGGATTCATCAATATTTTCCATGCCATCCATCATATCCATCATGATTGTGCTTTCTTCCTGAAGATAGGCGGATAACTGGTCGTCTGCGGGCGCTTGGGAATTTGAATTTGAGGAACTTCCGTGGCCTGCGTGAGGATCATCTGTCTGTGAATCGCCTGCCTGTGAGTTGTCTGTCTGTGAATCGCCTGCCTGTGAGTTGTCTGTCTGTGAATCGCCTGTCTGTGAGTCGTCTACTTGTGAGTCGCCTGTCTGTGTGCCGCTTCCCTGCGAGTCCCCATTCTGAGAATCGTCTCCCTGCGCCGGGGTTACGACAGCAGAATTTTGGTTGTTTGCATCGTTTCCTTTGTTTGCGTCAGAGGATGCCCGGCTTCCGGCGAGCAGCCATACTATGACGATGAGGATCAATGCGGCAACAATACCTATGGTCCAATAAGTCGTTTTTTTGTTCATAGAAACCTCCGTGTATGTTATTGTTTGTTTCAATATTAGGATTTTCAGAATACGGTAATTTATGCATGAGGTCTGTTTTCCGGTGTTCACATATTTTTCACAAAAGAATTAGCACTCACCTCTTGTTAGTTGTAATTGATATTTGTCTTGTATTATCTAGTGCCGTATAAGCCCGTTTTCAAGGGTTTTACGGCACTGTTCTTTTGGTCTGAGGTTGTCTGTAAGTATCAAATTCAGCGGAAATGGTGTAAAAAATGGTGTAGTAATTCATTTTTAAGAGATTCTCTATGCCACGAAAAATATACAATATGGAATTTCACAGCAAAGAGAAATGACCAGCCGAGACTGGCTGGTCATTTTACTGCTCTTTATGTTCCAGGACTGCTTTTATCATAGCAAATACAAGTTCTTGCTTGCTGGGCGAAGCTTCTTTCCAGAGTTCTGCGATTTCCCGGATTGTACTAATCTCGTTTTCCTCCAGTTCATCTTGAAGCAGGTAATCCGGCGAGATTTTCAAAGCCTTGCAAATACTTAGAAATACCGGCATGCTGGGCACTTTCACGCCGCCCTCAATCTGCCGAAGGTAAGTTGCGTTGATACTGCATATTTCCGAAAGCTGCTCTGCGGTTAATTGCCGGTCTTTCCTTACTTCATTGATACGTTTTCCTAATCCGTTCATCTCTATTGTCCTTACCTGTTTGTTAGCTAACAGTCATTATTTTATACACTTTAAGACTATAATATGATTGCTGTTCGTAAAAGATTCTGATAGACTATAACATATTAGCTAATAGCATATCGGAGGACATACATATGAGTATATGGAAAAGAATACGAAAGAAGTGGGCGAGCTATTGGGAAAATGATGTGCCTGACATGGATAAAAAGCATTTAAGTCAATCGGATAAGCGTTCTATATGGTATGGAGCCTTTATGATTTCTATGCTTACCATAGCAGCAACAAGTTTTTGGAGTGGATTAAATACTAAAAGGGTGAATGAACAGAATATGCAAGATATGGATGAAATCATGCGAATGCTCACAACCTATCTGGCTACAGCAACTGACGATGAATATGAGGAGATAGCCCAGACCATCCGGCACGATCTGGTATATAGCCAGTATGGGCAGGATATTGAAAATCTTATCCAATATATACCAAATACAGCTGATGAATGCTGCATGGAACGGGATGACTATCCGGAACGAGCCAATCTGGTATTCTTGAACACCGGTGAAACTTACGGGCTGGATATATTTGATAATAGTGAGCCAATTGCAAGTCAGAGGAATCGTGGCGGTACGCTGATAAATTCTGGATACGATGAAGTCAGTGAAGCTTATATCAGGATAACGAAAAATCCCGACAGGAACAGCGGGATAGCCAATATTGACCGTGGCAGGGGCATTGTGAGCGCTCATAAAATGAAAATGCATTTTTGTGATGATTGTATCCGGGATATACTTAATACGGTTAAGAATGTATTTATGGATGAAGTTGTGATTTATGATGCCCGGGAAAGAAAGTTCTATCCTGTAACAGAGGGTGATTTACAAATTGGAGACTATTTTTTCCATACACTGTATGAAGAAGGTGTTCATGAGATTGAAATAGAATATGTTGGTGAATAAAAAGGCGCTGTCGCTGAATATGATCTATAAAAGCAGCCGCTGCAGGAGTAATCCCCATAACGGCTGCTTTTATCTTCTCCTGCGCCTGAAATTCATTCCCAGCGTTTTTATCAACGGGGACTTTTTGAACAGATTTTTTAAGATGGTCTTTTCATTATCAGCCAGCTTTTGGTATTGTAGCTGGAACACTTGACAGAAAACTTGTGTGAACTGCTCTGTCTTATCGCCCGGAGACTGCATAATACGACGCACTTTTTTAACCAGGTCATTTGCGGTTGTTGCTTCTGTAGCACTTTCAACGTCCTTTTCATGGACTTTCCGAATATCCCGGAGGATAGCGTCCCATGACTTGTGCGTGATATGGCAGAAAAAATCCTCTTCCTCTATCTGCCCGGCATCCAGCGTTTGCATAAATCTGTCCCCGGCAGCATCCGGGTTATCTTCCAGTATCATTGCTCTTGCTGCTTCCAGAGAACTGTTCAGGTCACGTAGACGCATGGTAGCGATACCATCCACATAGATCTCTGCGTCAGCCATAAGCCGCTCAAATTTCTCGTTGGTAGCAATCTCACAGAGCAGCCGGTTATTGATGCGCCCGCTTTTCAGAAGTTCCACCATTTCATCACTCAAATGCAGTTCAGAAAGCTCTGCGTTTGTGTGCAACCCGTTGTCAGTCAGGCAAAGCAGATAGTCCGTAGATACCTTATAGAAATGAGCCAGCTTCAACAGGCTTCCGTGGTTGATTTCCTTATAATCATCCGTCTCATAGCTGCCGAGAGCAGATTTTGAAATATCCGTCAGCCCTGCCAGTTCTTCAAGGCTCAAACCATGTTCTTTGCGTAAATCCTTCAGTCGTTCCTGTATGGTAAGATGTGTTTTCATAGGCATATCATCCTTTTCAGCGGCTATCCAGCACCGCTAAAATTATTATAACTATATCATATCTTTTCCGCAATCGCGGAAATTTTCGATTTTTAACGAAAGTTCCTATTTTTCGGATATACGGAATGAGGAACAAAAATGTTCTATCATACAGGTAGTTCATCGATGGATTATCCCAATCGAATGACCGTCTTGTATGGGATATGTTCCCCGGCGAAGTAACGCAGCGAGTTGAGGTAAGAAGAGGGAGGAATCTTGACCAAAATTAGCGTACCAACGGGAACAAAACGCCGCTGTGAGATTCAGGGGCAGGAACGACAGCAAGGGAAGCGGCAGAACTTGACACCAAAAACATTTATCCGTCCATTTACGCTGTTACTGCCAAAATGGACGGATTTTCATTAGAGAGGAGACAAACCCAATGGACTATGAATTAATGGTAGCTGATACAACCCTGCCGCCTTGCATTCCGTTGCCAAGGGCTGCAGTAAAGCTGCCAATCTGCAGCACGGCGAAAGTATTATATGCCCGTCTGCTAGGCGAAATATTGACAGAAGGAATCCCGGATGACAACGGGATTTTGTTTATCCGTTTCCCGATTGTGGAGTTGGCTGCGGCAATCTGTCGAAGCCCTATGACTGTTAAGCGTTCCCTAAACGAACTGGAACAGGCTGGAATGATAATGCGTGTGCGTCAGAGTGTTGGGGAAGCCAGCCACATTTATATCCTGATTCCAAAGACGGGCGCTGCCTATGAATAAAGAGCTGGAAAGACTGAATGAACAGATAGCAGAGGGAGAGGCCAAGCTCCGGCGGGCGAAGCAGGATGAAAAGATATTGCAGAACCAGATAAAGTCGCTGACCCGAAAGGAACGAACGCACAGGCTCTGTACCAGAGGTGCCATGCTGGAATCCTTCCTACCCCACCCGGAAACCGTGACCGATAAACAGGTGGCCGCAATCTTGGGCACCCTGTTTCAATGCAGCGATACAAAACGGCTGATCGAAACGATACTTGCCGGAACCAGACATAAGGAGGACGGCGAATGACTTAAGCTGGAGCAGTACGAAAAAGACCGCCTGCTTTCCAATGTACAGCAGACAGTCTTTATTCAACCGGGTCTTTTTTCTTCACATACTGGCAGATATTTTCCACATCACAATCCAGAATTTCACAGAGCCGGTTAAGCGTTGTTGTTTTTACCACCATGTTCTTCCTTAACCTGTGAAGCTGGGCTTCATTTACATGGTATTCTTTGATTAGTGAATATTGTGAGACACCTTTCTTCGCCATTGTCTCCCACAAGCGGTCATAGATAATCATCTTTTGCTCACCCCATCTATTGATTTATTCTTATTATTGCATTAAAATGATTACAATAATATTGTTCTTGTACGAACAATACAGGGTGGAGGTGAGGAAGTTGAAAAGTATTCTGATGGACCTTTTTCAGGGAGAGATTGCCCCGATTGAACGGTATAAGGTAATCTTAAAAGAGTATAGGGAACAATAGAAAAGGCAGATGTTTTCGCAGAAGGATTCCGTATCGGAGTACGCATGATGGTAGAATCTTTTTGGGACAAAGACGTTGACGAGCCAGAATGACAGGTAAAGGAAAGGATTTTATGATGGAACAATTATTGGATTTTTTGTGGGAATGCAGCATGGAAACTACCATCATACAGGCACAGAGAACTGACTGCCGATACAAGGAAGCAGAAGCATATGCTCAAAAAGTACAGAAACAAGTCAGGAAGAAAAAATTCTTGGATAAGCATTTTCAGGCCATTGATAAGGCGATATCAGCCCAAAACAATCTAGCAGTTGAATATGGACGTCTTGCCTACTGTCAGGGCTTCCGGGATTGTGTCAGGCTGATTGTGGAGGCCATGGACGAAAAGAATTAAGCGAACTGCTAAAGAAGAAAAGGACGGAGCCGGAATCCCTCTTGTGAAACAAGGGCGCAACTATACACCACTTGGAAAGTGGTGCGTTGCGCTCTGCTGAGGGCGTCCTGCGGACAGCAGATAATTTCTACAGATTTTTAATCTGCTCCAATCATCACAGGGGAAGCTACACTTCCCCTGCGCTGGCTACAGCCAGCTACCCCTTTTGTGGACTTATCGCCCGAAAACACCTTGCATTACAAGCCGCCCTTAGCCACCGAGTTCTATAAAATCTCACTATACTTTTATATTGGGACGAAGTATAATAAAGCCAGAGACAAATCGGAATTTACGGGTACGAATACCGGAAAGAGATATAGACTGGTAAAATAAAAGAGAGCGGTGTGTGATATTTATCAACAATGCGGATGTGAAGAAATTCCGATAGAATGAATCTGTCGAAGATTGTTCAGATGATGTGACAATTAAAAACCATCTTGGGGTCGGAGGAGCGTATGAATCTGATTGAAGAATTAAAAAATTATTGTGATATAATCAATCCGGTTGGTGCCCTAATGCTATCTGGAGAGTGGGGATGTGGTAAAACATATCTTATTAATACCAAATTTATTCCGTTAGTAAAAGATACATATGTTTTTGTATGTGTTAGTTTATTTGGTATAGACTCTTTAGATGCATTAAGAGTTGAGGTAAAGAAAAAATGGTTGGAGAAAGCAAGCGAACTTGATAATCTAAATGGGACAAAAGTTTCAAAGATAACAGATTTTTATAAAAAAATATTTGGTACTATCAAGGATATTTTGCCTGAAAATTGGCAAAAAAAAGGAGAAGTGGTTTCTTCTATTATGGACTTGGTTAATTTCATGCCTATAAGTAATAGAATGTTTGAAAAAAAGGTTATACTAGTTTTTGATGATTTAGAGAGAAGCAATATTTCTAGCACAGATCTTCTAGGATGCATTAATGATTACTGCGAAAACCAGAGCTTTAACACGATTATTGTCGCAAATGAAGAGAAAATAAAAGATAGCGCAGATAATAAGCTATCATATCGTGAAATTAAAGAAAAAATAGTGCAAAGAGTTATTTCGTTTGTTCCTGATTATGGTGAGGTTGTCTCTAATTCTATAAAATCAATGTCTTGCGGCATAGAATATAAGGGGCTGCTCAGAAAAAACAAGAAATTATTGGTTAAAATTTTGTCAGGAGATTTCAATGATAACGCAATCATTGAACAATATAAGGCTAAAAATTACAAGCTCGGCGGTAATAAGAAAGGAGAAGAATATCAAAAAGAAGAGGAAAATCTTCGTAATCTGTTAGCACAAAGACCGCATAATATACGAAGTTTCAAATGTGCTATTCAAGATTTTGAACGTGTATATAATAAGTTGGTTAAAGCAGGTATTCAAGACAGTAGTAACTGGCTTCTTTCTTTTACTTGTTTTATGATGACGAATAAAGCCGGATTGATTCAGGAGATTCCAAGATACGGGAATTTGTTTCTACATCTTTATGTAGAAAAACTTTATCCGGAAGTATTTAATGTTAATTTTATTTTGAGAGGAGTCTCAAAGTGGATCATTGACGGGGAGTGGAATGATGAAGTCATCTCTAAAGAGATACAGTTATTTTTGGAAAAAGAGAAGGCTGTTACTCCGCTTGAAATTCTTAGAACACATAATCTACCTGAAGTCGATGAAGAAGTAATTGATAAAGGGTTTAAAGACTTATTAGAAGAGGTATATGCAGGAAATTTGTCGTTAGATGAGTATATTCTTTTTCTTTATCATTGTTGCTATTCCAGAATCTATGACGTTGATTTACCTACAATCGATTGGGAAAAAGTGAGAGGCGGAATTAGAGAGCAAATAAAAAAATTAATTGAATCTGATGAAAAAGACAGCCATTCTTACAGAATGATTGGGGATAACAATAAAGAACATTTCACAGGAGAAGAATGGTCTGCATATCAAATTATAAAAGAATTTAGAGATAATGACGTATGGATTTATAAAAAGAATCAAAAGCTGTATATTGATTTGATTAGTTCAGACCTGAACGTTGCTTTTAGAGACCTGAGTAATAAGAGATACAATACATTTTCTCTTGAGATGGAATCTGCAACAATTAATGCATTTAAGAATGCTAATAATAGGGATAAAAATCATTTCTCGGGGTGGTTTGTTGGAATTTGGGGACAGTATAGTAATTCACCAGAGATTGATGGGCAAGTCACAACGGCATCACTCAAAAAGTTAAGAGATGATTTGAAGTCTGTAATGCAGGAATATAAAGAAAAAAGCAAAAATATTGCGGCTGGGCATACACAAAATTTTATTGAAAAACTAGATGCCATTATAAAACTGGAAAGTGAGGATACGCCAGGTGAATAGTTACCAGTTCTGTTTTATCAGATTAGCCGTAATCCGGCATTTCTTGGATTCGATTTACTCTATATTGATATTTTACTCGAATAAAAAGGATCCATATGTAAAATGTATTTTGAACAACTGTTGATTATTTGATAAATTTCAGTTTGTTGAACACCCAACATCAGGAAAAGTTGCCCCGACCTTATCAAAACTAAATATCCCGTCGCCCACCAGCGGCCCACCCGGCAGGAAATCTTTTTTTAGGTTCCCTGCTCTTTTTATGCCCGTATACCGGGAGAAAGGAAAAGGAGAAGCCACACTTGCCATGCCCACACTATGATATTAAAGTCATCCAGCGCAGCAACCGCCAGTCCGCCGTTGCTTCTGCTGCCTACCAAAGTGGTGAACGGCTCTTTTCAGAGTACGACCAGAAGCAGAAATACTATTCCCACAAAAGCGAAATCGTCCACAAAGAAATCCTGCTCCCGCCCCATGCACCTCCAGAGTATGCAGACCGAAACATACTCTGGAACGCCGCCGAAGCCGCAGAAAAACAATGGAACTCCCAGCTTGCCCGGAGGTTTGTGCTTGCCATTCAGAGGGAACTTCCCCCGGAACAATACGCCGACCTGCTCCGTGACTACTGCCGGGAGTTTTTTGTTTCCAAAGGCATGATTGCGGACTTCGCTATCCATGACAAGGGGGATGGAAACCCACACGCCCATATCCTGCTGACTATGCGGGCAATGGACGAAAACGGGAAATGGCTTCCCAAGAGCCGCAAGGTATATGACCTTGACAAGCATGGCGAACGCATCCGACTTCCCTCTGGCAGATGGAAAAGCCACAAGGAGGACACCGTAGACTGGAACGACCAGAAGTACGCCGAAATCTGGCGGCAGGGCTGGGCTGATACGGCAAACCGATATCTGGAAGCCAATGCCCGCCCGGAACGTCTGGACTTGCGTTCCTATGAGAGGCAGGGCATTGAGAAAATCCCCACTGTCCACATGGGAGCTGCGGTCAACCGGATGGAAAAACGGGGCATACAGACCAACATCGGTAACCTGAACCGGGATATCAAAGCCGCTAATTCCCTCATGCAGTCTATCCGGCAGATGGCGCGTCACCTAAAAGACTGGATCGGGGACCTGAAGGAAAAAAAGGCCGCGCTGCTGGAAGTTTTGGAACAGGCAAAAGAGCCGACCATTCCGGAGCTGCTCTCCCGGTATCTGGATATGCGGAGTGAGGAACGTTCTGGCTGGACTTCCAAGGGGAAGCTCAAAGGCACTGTGGGCGATTTTAACAGAGTACAGGAAGCCCTGCGGTTTTTGCAGGAAAAGGAAATCTCCACCGTGGGAAGCCTTGATACTTTGCTGGATGAAATCAGTAAAAGAGCGCTTTCTGTCCGTGGCAGCATGAAAAAGAAAGAAGCCCGGATAAAAGCAATTGACACCATGCTTTCCTATATCGAACGCTATGAAGCAGTCAAGCCCGTCCATGCCGAGTATTCCGCTATCCGCTGGAAAGGCAGAAAAGAAAAGTTTGCCGTCGCCCACCGGGAGGAACTGGACACCTATAACGCCGCTGTCCGTTATTTTAAGGCCAATCTGAAAGGCAATGCTTACGTCCGTAAAAATCTGGAATCCGAACGCCAGCAGCTTGCCGCTGTCCTACCCGGACAGAGGAAGGAACTGGAAGCAGTCCAGGCAGATGTAAAAATGCTGCGTGATGTGCGCCACTGGCTGAACCTGGTGCTTCCATCGGAACAATACCGCCAGACCGCAGAGCCGGGTAAGAAACCGTCTATACAGGAAAGCCTAAAAGGGCGGCAGGAACGTATCCGGCAGGAGCAGACAGGAAAGCGCCAGCTAGTCGGGACGCGAAAACAACAGGATATAGAACATTGACCAACACTTGCCATTTTCACACTGAGAATGCCAGGTGCTTTTTTATTATAAGTAGGAGGGAACACTCATTGAACGTATTTGAAGCTGCAAAGCAGTCTGTCACCACAAGGCAGGCGGCAGAACACTATGGAATCCATGTAAACCGGAGAGGGATGTGTGTTTGCCCGTTCCACAACGATAGAAATCCAAGTATGAAAGTTGATCGGCGATTTTACTGCTTCGGCTGCATAGCCACAGGTGATGTGATAGATTTCGTTTCCCGACTCTATGGAATCGGCAGTAAGGAAGCCGCCCTTATGTTGGTAAGGGATTTTTCCATTCCCTATGAGGACGGGAAAAATGTCTCCAGGCAACCAATAAGGCCACGTCTGCGGAGGGAGACTGAGGAACAGCAGTTTAAGAGACTGGAGCGGCACTGCTTCCGGGTACTATCCGATTATTATCACCTATTGCGCTATTGGAAGAAGGAATGCGCCCCGCACCAGCCGGATGAAGCATGGGATCCCCGGTTTGTGGAATCCCTGCGGAATATAAACCGGGTGGGATACCTGCTGGACGAACTGCTGGCAGGGGATATACGGGAACGGGCTTCCATTATTGCAGATTACGGAAAGGAGGTGAAGCTGCTTGAGCGAAGAATGGCAGAGTCTGCCGCCAGAACTGCGGCAGAGAGTGAAAACTGCGGTAGAAAGCATAGAGACGCCCCGGAGCATTGAGAAAGTCAAGGCTATTTTGGAAAGCACCGAGAAGGGCGGTGTCCGCAATAGTATACGCAACTGCCTGACCGTGTTCCAGCTTGACCCGCTTCTTTCCGGGATGCTTGCCTATAATCTTTTGACCAATAGAACGGACCTGACAAAGCCCATCGGCTATCAGAAAAGTCCTGGCAGTTCTATCACAGATACGGATATGAAATATATCCGGCTATATATGGAAGAAACATACGGGCTTACCAGTGAGAAAAAGATAGCAGACGCCGCTGACCTTGTGGCCCATCAGAACAGTTACCATCCTGTACGGGATTATCTGGACAGCCTGACGTGGGACGGTACAGAACGGATTCGTTTCTGTCTGCGGCGCTTTCTGGGAGCGGACAAGGATGATTACACATATGAAAGCTTAAAGCTGTTCTTACTGGGAGCCATCCACCGGGTTTTTCATCCGGGATGTAAGTTTGAGGTCATGCTGTGTCTGGTGGGTGGCCAGGGAGCCGGGAAGTCGACGTTTTTCCGGTTGCTGGCAGCACGGGACGAGTGGTTTTCCGATGATTTGCGGAAACTGGACGATGATAACGTATACCGCAAGCTGCAAGGGCACTGGATTATCGAAATGTCGGAAATGATAGCCACCGCTAATGCAAAGAGTATTGAGGAGATAAAATCCTTTTTAAGCCGCCAGAAAGAGGTTTATAAGATACCTTATGAAACCCACCCGGCAGACCGGCCAAGACAGTGTGTGTTTGGGGGAACTTCCAACACCCTTGATTTTTTACCGCTTGACCGTTCCGGTAACCGGCGTTTTCTCCCAGTGCAGGTGAACCCGGAACAGGCGGAGGTGCATATCTTGGAGAATGAGGCTGCTTCCAGGATTTATCTTGGACAGGTGTGGGCAGAAGCAATGGAGATTTATAGAACCGGCAAGTGGAAGCTTACGTTCAGCCCGGAAATGGTGCGTTACCTGAAAGAACACCAGCGGGATTTTATGCCGGAGGATACAAAAGCCGGGATGATACAGGCATTTCTTGACAGCTACAACGGAGATACCGTCTGTTCTAAGCTGCTTTACAAAGAAGCCCTGAACCATGCCTTTGACGAGCCGAAGCAATGGGAAATCCGGGAGGTAAACGAGATCATGAACCAGTGTGTGACTGGCTGGAAGTATTTTGCTAATCCCCGGATGTTTGCCGGTTATGGCAGGCAAAAGGGATGGGAACGGGAACTTTCGGGAGCAGACAGCGGCAATGGGGCGGAAAAGTCCTATAGCAATTTCGTACCAGTCCCGGAACAGATGGAGCTGCCGTTCTGAAAAAATCCGGGCAAGGGCCGCTCGTTGCAGACTTTGTTGCTATCCCGTTGCCGGTCCGGTTGCCGTGAAAACTCCCGTAACTATGGGTTTCTTCTTATTAAACAACCAAAACAACAGAAAAATAAAAGAAAAAGTAAATAGTAAACCGCCGTCAGACTATAGATGACCTGCCAGGTCTTTTGAGGCGCGTTGCCGGACTTCGTTGCCGGGTCGTCCCCGTCTGGCTGTTTTTCATAATGGAGGTATTTTATTGAGGCAGACGAAAGAAAGAGAATCAAAACAAATGCTGACCGTAGATATTGAAGGTCTTGCTGCCATGTTATCCTGCGGACAGTCCACGGCTCGGAAGATTGCGGAGGATGCCGGGGCAAGGATTATCATTGGGCGCAGGGTATTGTACTGTGTCAGCAAGATTGAAAAATATCTGGAAGCGATAGCTGAATAAGCTTAAAAGTGGTGGTATTGGGAAAGGATTAACCAATTCCATCAAAATGATCAATAATAATGTGTCTGTCTGTGGGAATGGATCTATGCTATACTGATGGTACAAGACAAAAATCATTCCAACTGGCAGGGAGGTGTAAAGTACAGAAAGGGATGATTACATGGCAAGAAAAGATAATCGGGGTAGAAATCTGAAAGTAGGGGAATCCCAGAGAAAAGACGGGCTGTACATGTATCGCTACATGGATGAGCGGACAGGGAAGCGTGTTACAATCTATGACGCAGATTTAGCGTCTCTCAGAGAGAAAGAGCGGCAGATTGCCAGAGAGATTGATGCTGGAATCACTACAGACAGAGCCGTAAAGAAAATGACGGTGAACACATTGTTTGAGCGGTACATGGAATCTAAGAAATTGGCAGGCAGTACACGCAGTAACTATGTTGCGATATGGAACAACCGCGTACGTGATGAAATAGGAACGCTGAAGGTGGTCCAGGTCAGACCGTCCCATATCAAGCTGTTTTATGCTAAACTTACAAAAGACGGATATTCCCGCAGTACCATAAAACTGATTCATACTCTGCTTTATCCCAGCTTTGAAATGGCTGTAGATGATGATGTCATCCGAAAAAACCCAGCTAAGGATGCGCTAGGGGATAACGGAGCACAGGCGAAAGAAAAAATGGCACTCACACCCTCACAGCAGGAGCGTTTACTTTCATTTGTTGAGGAGAGCAGTGTTTATAAAGTTTATTTACCGATGCTGCAGATTATGATAGGGACAGGATGCCGCTGCGGAGAGTTGATCGGACTGACATGGGCAGATGTAGACCTGGATAAAAGAGAGGTTTCCATAAGTCGTCAGTTAATTTATAAAGATTATGGAGATGGGTATAAGTTCCATGTTACAACTCCAAAAACAGATGCTGGTATCCGGAAGATTCCTATGAGCGGTGTCGTTTTCAAAGCCTTTTCCATTCAGAAACGCCAAAACTTTTTACAACAGATTCCAAGAAGTATTGAAATTGAAGGGCGTAAAGATTTTGTCTTTATGAGCAAAAATGGCAGGCCTCTTATGCCAAGTGCTGTCAACAATGTACTTTATAATATTGTGGCAGCTTATAACAAGCATGAGACAGAACTGGCAAAGAAAGAAAAACGGAAAGAGGAACTCATGCCTTCAATCTCAGCTCATTCCCTGCGGCATACTGCCTGCACCAGAATGGCAGAGCAGGGGCTTGATATGAAAGTGGTGCAGTACATTATGGGACACGCTGATATAGGTGTTACGATGGAAGTCTACAACCATATCACAGAACGGGCAAGAATCGAAAATGAGATTGCAAAAATGGATACTTTCCAGGTGGTGTAATGTGGAATGTAATTGGTGTAAATGTGGTGTAGTAGCCGTAAAGATTAAAATATTAAAGTTGGAAGAAGCTCTGTGAAACCCGTAAAATCAACGAAAATCGGGACTTCACAAAATTTTTACATAAGAATTAGCACTCAAGGGTTGACAGTGCTAACAATAAGTGTTATATTACATCTAGAACAAGGGAACAAGAAAATAAATAACACAAATTGTGATAAATCATAGACAGGAGGAATGAGTTATGTTAATGCCCAGTATTTTTGGAGAAAATTTATTTGATGAGATGATGAGATTTCCGACAGAGAGAGATTTCTTCCAAAGGACTAATGCAAATGATATTGCCAAGGATCTGATGAAGACAGATATCCGCGAGGTAAACGGCAACTATGAACTGGATATTGACCTTCCGGGATATAAGAAGGAGGACATGAAGCTCCAGTTAAAGGACGGTTACCTCACAATACAGGCCTCAAGAATGGACAATAAAGAGGAGAAGGATGATAAAGGAAGATATATCCGCAGAGAACGTTATTGCGGACACTGCTCCAGAAGCTTCTATGTAGGCAAGAGCATTCGCCAGGAGGATGTTCATGCGAAATACGAAGACGGAATCCTTAAACTTTCCTTCCCGAAAGAAGAGACGAAGAAAGAGCTTGAAGAGAAAAAATACATCGCTATTGAAGGCTGATTTAATTTCATACCCACCCTCTATTTCACCTGCCGGGTCAAACCGGCAGGTTTTTCTGTGTGTGCCGTTCATGGAACGAATCTATTTATTACACAGCTTTACAGGGATTTATGTGTCTGTTATACTGAGAGAAGTAAATGTTCGCAGACAGAGGAGTAATCACAATGGAAAAAAGAAAAATCATCTTAGACTGTGATCCGGGAGTTGACGACGCACTGGCCCTTGCGTATGCGGCTGCATGTCCGGACGCTTTTGAACTGCTGGCAGTGACCACAGTGGGAGGGAATCAGACCATCGAAAAGGTGACAAGAAATGCCCTTGATCTGGTGGAGTTCTATGGATTAGAGGTACCTGTGGTGAAGGGGATGGCAGGAGCCATAGTGCGTGAGCCGTTATATGCACCGGAAACCCACGGCGAGTCAGGACTTGGCAGTTGTGTACTGCCCACGGCGTCCCATTCCGTGGAAGAGGAGAATGCAGTGCTTTATATGCATAAGCTTTTGATGGGCTTGCCTGAAGGGGAAAAGATCACTTTGATTCCAACAGGGCCTCTCACCAATATTGCTATGCTGCTGAAGCTTTTTCCGGAAGTAAAAGAGAAAATCCGGGAAATACTATTTATGGGCGGAGCTGCCTGCGGCGGTAATGTGACGCCCTGTGCAGAGTTTAATATTTATGTAGACCCGGAAGCGGCAAAGATTGTTTTCCATGCAGGCATACCTCTTGTTATGTGCGGACTGGACGCGACGCTTAAATGCTGTCTGACCCGCAGCCAGGTACTGAAAATGTGCCAGTCCGGGAATAAGGTTGCAAAAGCCTGCGGAGATATGGTCGGCTTTTACCTGGAAAATACGGCCAATAAATATAGAGGCGTGGCAAGCATTCACGATGTTGTCCCGCTTATGTACCTCATACATCCCGAGATTTTTACACCGAAAAGAATGATTCTTGATGTGGACTGCTCCGAGGGTGTTTCCAGAGGGACGACGATCTGCGATTTCCGTTGGTGGAAGCATGAAGAGGAAGAGATGACTGCACTGGTGCTGATGGATGCGGACAGCAGTAAGTTCCAGGAATATTTGATTACGGCATTGTATGAGCTTGGAGAGACATTGAAAGGCGGCGAGTAACTGCTGGTTAAGCTCCGGCGGTGAAAGAAGGAATTTGGCATGAATTATATAGTCTTTGATCTGGAATGGAACCAGAGCCCGGATGGAAAGAGATATGAGAACAGTAAACTGCCCTTTGAGATAATCGAGATAGGCGCAGTGAAGCTGAATGAAAAAAAAGAGATAATAGACAGTTTCCACAGGCTGATCAAACCGCAGGTGTATAACTGGATCCATGACAGCATCCACGAGGTGATTCATGTAAATTATAAAGACCTGGCACAGGGAATGTATTTCCCGAAGGCTGCACAGGAATTTATTGAATGGTGCGGGCCGGAGTGGTACTTTTTTACCTGGGGAAACCAGGATGTGATGGAGCTGCAGAGAAATATGAAGTTTTACAATATCCTTTCTTTGCTGCCGGGCCCCGTCACTTATTATGATGTGCAGAAGCTTTACAGTATCCGCTACGAGGACCGGAAGACGCGCAGGTCGCTGGAATATACGATTGACCAGCTTGGGATAGACAAGAGCCATGGATTCCACAGGGCTCTGGAGGACGCTCATTATACAGCCGAGGTGCTTAAAAATATTGAGGATGAGTATATTCTTCCCAACTCGTCCATTGATGTTTACCAGAATCCTAAAAAGAAAAAGGAAGAGATATATATTTCCTATCCTGATTATGACAAATATATATCCCGGGAGTTTTATACAAAGGAAAAGATGATGAAGGACCGTGAGGTCACCAGCACCAGGTGCCCGATTTGCCAGTGTGCTGCGAAGCGGAAAATCCGCTGGTTTATGCATAATTCAAAAGTATATTACAGTATATCCGCTTGTCCGGAGCATGGGCTTTTAAAAGGAAAAATCCGTGTGCGCAAGACTGAGGCAAACCGTTATTATGCGGTAAAAACGCTGAAGCTTGTAGACATAGAAGAAGCGGAGGAAATCCGTATGAAACGGGAAGCCCTCCGCCGTAAAAGACAGTTAAAACGAAAACTTGTTTAGCCGTTAGCTAAATTCTGTGGAAGAAGGAGGTCTGAAAGGATCTCCTTTTCGTATTGCATGCCCCAGCCAACCATGTGCTTGTTGTAGTAATATTTACTCTTTAACCGAAGCGGCCCTATTGGGTTATTCAGGATCGCCTGACGTTTGCTCAGTGTGCTTACCTCTGTTCCTTTCGGAACAGTTACATATACCCGCCGGATATAATAGAAGGGGAAGGTGTCCCCGTTATCCTTCAGGATATAGTGTTCACACGGAAGTGTTTTCACCGGTACAGGCTCCTTTTGTAAATTCAGGTCCACTTTCTCGAAGTTATTGAAGCCATAGTCAAGCAGGGAAGCAGTGTCGGAAAAACATCCGCCTATGGAGTTGAGAACTACGGCCAGCAGGATGGTATCGCCTCTTTTTGCGTAGGTGACAAGTGTGTTGCCGGCTGCATCTGTATAACCGGTTTTACCCCCGACAACGCCGTCATAGGCATATTCCCTGCCGGGCATCATCTTATGGTGATTCAGCAGATAGCGCGTTTCCGCAAATTTATTGGTAGGCGGTATCTCGAACAGGTCCTTGGTGGTAAACTTGCGGAACAAGGGATTAAACCATGCGGCCTTGGCTATCTTAGCCATATCATTCGCTGTGGTATAATGATTTTCGTCTGTAAGACCGTGAGGATTGTTAAAGTGTGTGTTGGTACATCCTAGCTGTGAGGCACGGTTATTCATGAGTTCCACAAATTTTTTGACTGAGCCGCTGGTCTTTTCTCCGATAGCAAGCGCCATTTCATTGGCAGACTCCAGCATAACGGCCATCAGTGCCTGCTGGACTGTGAATTCCTCATCTGTGTCCGCGTAGATGGAAGAACTGCCAGGTTCGATGCCATAGGCTGCAGCCTCGGATACAACGAGCTTATCCTTGAGATTCAGATTTTCACAAGCCAGCAGAGTGGTCATGATTTTTGTGATGCTGGCAGGATAAAGCTTTTTGTCTGCATTTTTGGAATATAGGATGGACTCTGTGTATACGTCCATAAGTATGGCTGACTCTGCTTCGATTTTCGGGCCTTCGGGCCAGCCTTCTATAGAATCTGTATCAGCAGACTGATAGTATGCCTGAGTATGCGGGTCTTCTGTCGGTGTCGGTGCCTCCGACCCCTCTCCGGATTGACCGTTATCTGCGTACTCCCCGTCTTGTGATGCATAGACAAATGCCGGTTGAGCGAGTAGTATATTAAGAGACAATACACCGCACAGCAGCATCCGCAGTTTATGAAATTTTTTTCTTACCATATACATTACCCTTCATTTGTATAGACTGCGGGAAACCGGAAAGCCGGTCCCATTTTATATATGTTTCCGTACACTATAGTATGTTCTCCATAGCTTCGTTACATTATAACACCTTTTTTTTGAGAAAACCACACCCTTTTGTTCAGTTTCAGGACTGCGTAAGGAGCAGAGACTCCGAATTCCTCTGAGCAAAACAAGTTTATCCGGGAAACTTATCCAAAAAAGACTTGACATATTGATTTTACAGCCCTTATAATATATCAGCATACGGATATATAAGTAAAAACCGTGATGGAGACAGTATGTTGATGCAGAAAACCACAGCGAGTCAGGGATGGTGGGAGCCTGGTGTGACTATGTCCGACAGAAGATCACTCCGGAGTTTCAATTCTGAGGCGCGCCCCTGGTGCTAAGGTGCATGGGCACAGGTAGGAACTGACGGCATTTCCCCCGTTAAAGGGAACGTGTATCGGCAGTACTATGCCCGTACGTTGTAACAGGTGGTATAACGATTGTGAGATTGCTTTCGTCCTTTTACAAGGACGGGAGTTTTTTTTATACCAATAATAATATAGGAGGGAAATGCTGTGTACCAGAAAGTAGACACGAACTTAAATTTTGTTGACCGTGAAAAAAAAGTCGAAGAGTTCTGGAAAGAAAACCATATCTTCGAAAAGAGCATGGAGAACCGCAAAGAAGGTGAAACCTATACGTTCTATGACGGACCGCCGACTGCGAACGGCAAGCCGCATATCGGTCATGTTTTGACTCGTGTCATTAAGGACATGATTCCCAGATACCGTACGATGAAGGGGTATATGGTTCCCCGTAAGGCAGGCTGGGATACCCACGGACTTCCCGTGGAGCTGGAAGTTGAGAAAATGCTGGGCCTGGATGGCAAAGAGCAGATTGAAGAATACGGTCTGGAGCCATTCATCAAGCATTGTAAAGAAAGCGTCTGGAAATATAAGGGCATGTGGGAGGATTTCTCAGGCACGGTTGGTTTCTGGGCGGATATGAATGATCCCTATGTTACTTACCACAATGATTATATTGAATCTGAGTGGTGGGCATTAAAACAGATTTGGGAAAAAGGCCTTTTATACAAAGGATATAAGATTGTACCTTACTGTCCGCGTTGTGGGACACCACTTTCCAGCCATGAGGTAGCTCAGGGTTATAAGGATGTAAAAGAACGTTCCGCAGTTGTCCGCTTTAAGGTAGTGGGCGAGGATGCGTATGTTTTGGCATGGACCACTACGCCCTGGACACTTCCGTCCAACGTGGCTCTCTGTGTGAACCCGCAGGAAGAGTATGTAAAGGTAAAGAACAATAAAGAGGACAAGGTTTACTACATGGCCAAAGCGCTTGTGGAAAAAGTGCTGGGCGAGGATGTGGAAATTCTTGAGAGTTACCTTGGCAAGGATTTGGAATATAAGGAATATGAACCACTGTTTTTCTTTGTCAATCCGTCCAAGAAGTCTTATTATGTAACTTGTGCTGATTATGTCACACTTACAGACGGTACCGGTGTGGTTCATATTGCACCGGCCTTTGGTGAGGATGATGCCCAGGTTGGCCGCCGCTATGATCTGCCTTTCGTTCAGCTTGTTGACGAAAAGGGCGAGATGACGGAAGAGACTGACTGGCCGGGAACCTTCTGCAAAGCAGCAGATCCGCAGATCCTTAAGGATTTGGACAGCCGCGGACTTCTCTTCGATGCGCCGAAATTTGAGCACAGCTATCCGCATTGCTGGAGATGTGACACACCGCTCATCTATTATGCAAGAGAATCCTGGTTCATCAACATGACAGCAGTTAAGGACGACCTTATCCGCAATAATAATACGATCAACTGGATTCCTGAGAACATTGGCAAGGGCCGCTTCGGCGACTGGCTGGAGAATGTGCAGGATTGGGGAATCAGCCGTAACCGTTACTGGGGAACTCCATTAAATATCTGGGAATGTGAATGCGGACACATGCATTCCATCGGCAGTATTGAGGAATTAAAATCAATGTCCGATAACTGTCCCAGTGATGTCGAGCTTCACCGTCCGTATATTGACACAGTAACTGTTAAGTGTCCGAAGTGTGGAAAAGAGATGCATCGTGTACCAGAGGTTATTGACTGCTGGTTTGACTCCGGGGCTATGCCGTTTGCACAGCATCACTATCCGTTTGAGAATAAGGAATTATTTGAGCAGCAGTTCCCCGCAGATTTCATCTCCGAGGCAGTGGACCAGACACGTGGATGGTTCTACTCCCTGCTTGCTATTTCAACCTTGATCTTTAACAAGGCGCCATATAAGAATGTAATCGTTCTGGGACATGTGCAGGATGAAAACGGACAGAAGATGAGTAAGTCAAAAGGAAACGCAGTGGATCCTTTTGATGCGCTTGATCAGTATGGAGCTGACGCGATCCGCTGGTATTTCTATATAAACAGTGCACCATGGCTTCCGAACCGTTTCCACGGCAAGGCGGTTGTGGAAGGACAGCGTAAGTTTATGAGTACACTCTGGAATACTTATGCGTTCTTTGTACTGTATGCGAACATTGATAATTTCGACGCTACGAAGTACGAACTTGAATATGAGAAGCTTCCGGTTATGGATAAATGGCTGCTCAGTAAGCTGAACACCCTGATCAAAACAGTGGATGACAATCTTGCAAACTACCGTATCCCTGAAAGTGCCAGAGCGCTGCAGGAATTCGTGGATGAGATGAGCAACTGGTATGTAAGAAGAAGCCGTGAGCGTTTCTGGGCAAAGGGCATGGAGCAGGATAAGATCAATGCATACATGACTCTTTATACCGCATTGGTGACTGTCGCTAAGGTGGCTGCCCCGATGATTCCGTTCATGACAGAGGATATTTACCAGAACCTCGTATGCAGCATCAATAAAGAGGCTCCGGAAAGCATTCATCTTTGTGATTATCCGACAGCAAACTATGCCTGGATTGACAAAGAGCTGGAAGCCAACATGGAAGAGCTCCTGGAAATCGTTGTCCTGGGACGTGCGTGCAGAAATACGGCGAACATTAAAAACCGCCAGCCAATCGGCACCATGTTTGTAAAGGCCAACAAGAAGATGGAGAAATTTTTCACAGATATTATTGCCGATGAGCTGAATGTGAAAGAAGTGAAGTTTGCCGATGATGTGGAATCCTTTATTTCTTACAGCTTCAAGCCGCAGCTTCGCACTGTCGGCCCAAAATACGGTAAGCTGCTGGGCGGCATCCGCCAGGCGCTGACAGATATTGACGGCACAAAGGCAATGAATGAATTAAAAACTGCCGGTGTTCTTACTCTGGACATCGATGGTAATAAAGTAGAATTAACGGAGGATGACTTATTAATCGAGACAGCTCAGACAGAAGGTTATGTGACAGAGACAGAGGGTGAGACATCTGTTGTCCTGGATACAAACCTTACTCCGGAATTAATTGAAGAAGGCTTTGTACGCGAGATCATCAGCAAGGTACAGACAATGCGTAAGGAAGCCGGCTTCGAAGTCATGGACAAGATCTGTGTCTATGCAAAAGATAATCAAAAAATCATGGATATTATGAGTGCACATCAGGATGAGATTCAGGCTGAGGTATTGGCTGAGAAGCTTGTTCTGGGCGAGGCAGAAGGTTATGTGAAAGATTGGAACATCAATAAGGAACAGGTAACCATGGGAGTATCCAGATTATAGGAGGTATGCAATGATTGATAAGCAATTCAAAAAAGAAGCATTTAAGCAGAGTGTAAAAGACAATGTAAAGTTCCTCTACCGCAAAAAATTAGAGGAGGCAACCCAGGAGCAGATTTTCCAGGCTGTAAGCTACACAGTAAAGGACGTCATCATTGACGATTGGCTGGAAACACAGAATGCTTACGAGGAGCAGGACCCAAAGGTTCTCTACTACATGTCCATGGAGTTTCTCATGGGACGTGCGCTGGGCAATAACCTGATCAACCTGGGCGCTTACGGCGAGGTAAAAGAAGCCCTCGAGGAGCTGGGACTTGACATTAACTGCATTGAGGACCAGGAACCGGATCCTGCATTAGGAAACGGCGGCCTCGGCAGACTGGCAGCCTGCTTCCTTGATTCTCTTGCTACATTAGGATACTGCGCTTATGGCTGCGGAATCCGTTACCGTTACGGTATGTTCAAACAGGAGATCAAAGACGGCTTCCAGCTTGAGGTTCCGGACAACTGGCTTAAGGATGGCTACCCATTCGAGTTACGCCGTCCGGAATATGCAAAGGAAGTTCATTTCGGCGGTTATGTGAGAGTGGAATATGACCATGAAAAAGGCGAAAACAAGTTTATTCATGAAGGATATCAGGCTGTAAAGGCCATTCCTTATGATATGCCGATCGTTGGTTATAATAACAAAATTGTCAACACACTCCGCATCTGGGATGCAGAGCCGATTGTAGATTTTGGTCTTGATTCCTTTGACAAGGGTGATTATAAGAAAGCTGTGGAACAGGAAAACCTGGCCCGCAATATTGTGGAAGTTCTTTATCCAAATGATAACCATTATGCGGGAAAAGAGCTGAGACTGAAACAGCAGTATTTCTTTGTATCTGCCAGCATTCAGGCAGCAATTGAGAAGTATAAGAAAAATCATCACGATATTACCAAACTCTATGAGAAGGTAACTTTCCAGATGAACGATACACACCCGACCGTGGCTGTTGCGGAGCTGATGCGCATCCTTCTTGATGAGGAGGGCCTTGGCTGGGATAAAGCTTGGGAAATCACTACAAAATGCTGTGCATACACCAACCACACCATTATGTCCGAGGCACTGGAAAAATGGCCGATTGAGCTCTTCTCCAGACTGCTTCCGCGTATTTACCAGATTGTTGAGGAAATCAACCGCCGCTTTATCATTGAAGTACAGACAAAATATCCTGGAAACTATGATAAGATTAAGAAAATGGCCATCATTTATGACGGCCAGGTTAAGATGGCGCATCTGGCTATCGTTGCCGGTTTCTCTGTAAACGGCGTTGCCCGGCTTCACACAGAGATTCTCAAGAATCAGGAGTTGAAAGACTTTTATGAGATGATGCCGCAGAAATTCAATAACAAGACAAACGGCATCACACAGAGACGTTTCCTTATACATGGAAATCAGCTTCTGACAGACTGGATTACCGAGCACATTGGTTCAGACTGGGCTACCGACCTTCCGCAGCTTAAGAAACTGTCCGTTTATGCGGACGATGAAAAAGCTCTGCAGGAGTTCATGAACATCAAATACCAGAATAAAGTACGCCTGGCAAAATATATCCTGGAGCATAACGGAGTGGAAATCAACCCGCGTTCCATCTTTGATGTCCAGGTTAAGAGACTTCATGAGTATAAACGCCAGCTTTTGAATATTCTGCATGTGATTTATCTGTATAACCAGATTAAGACGCATCCGGAGATGGATTTCTATCCGAGAACCTTCATCTTTGGAGCAAAAGCATCTGCAGGATATCATCGCGCAAAGAAAATCATTAAGCTGATCAACGCAGTGGCAGATGTTGTTAATAATGATGCTTCCATCGGCGGTAAGCTGAAGGTGGTATTCATTGAGAACTACCGCGTATCCAACGCAGAGATGATTTTTGCGGCAGCAGATGTATCCGAGCAGATTTCCACTGCAAGTAAAGAGGCTTCCGGTACCGGTAACATGAAGTTCATGCTCAATGGCGCTGTTACTCTGGGTACTATGGATGGAGCTAATGTGGAAATTGTTGAGGAGGTTGGCGAAGAAAATGCATTTATCTTTGGCTTAAGTTCCGATGAGGTTATTAACTACGAGAACAATGGTGGCTACGACCCCAATGTAATCTACAACACCGATGGCGATATCCGCCAGGTGCTGGTGCAGCTCATCAACGGAACCTTCTCCAGCGACACCGAGCTGTTCCGCGACCTTTACGATTCTTTATTAAATACAAAGAACAGCGACCGTCCGGACCAGTACTTCATCCTTGCAGACTTCCGTTCCTACGCAGAAGCGCAGAAACGCGTGGAGAAAGCTTACCGCGACGAGAAGGGCTGGGCTAAGATGGCTCTGCTCAATACTGCGTGCAGCGGCAAGTTTACGTCCGACAGAACTATTCAGGAGTATGTGGACGATATCTGGCATCTGGATAAGGTTACAATTAAATAAGAAAAGGCAAAGCTCCCGGCATGACACGTGCGGTTAGGATTTATATATGATGTGTGGTTTAGATAATTTGATTGGCATATGATGTGTGGTTTAGATAGTCTAAGTGGTATAAATATGATATTTAGATAATCTAAGCGGCACAAGATTTATAGGAAATAGCGTGTGTGCCGGGGGTGGAGTTTAAATTATCGGTGTATAGTGTATATATCCGATGAAGCTTGTCCGGGCAGAGCCAGGGCAGGTATAAAAAAGGCAACCACCGCTTCTCTGGAGCGGTTTTGCATATAATTATGAATTAATATAGTGCGGTATACAGCATGTAGTTGTGATTGGCAATTCTTACCGTAATCATTAACAAAATGTTGTTAACTGGACCAAAAAAGCCGAAAACTCCCCACTTTTACCATACGAGGAAATTTAAGAAAATTGTAAAATTTTCAATCAATTCACTTGACAAACGAGGGGGAAAGCACTATATTATTCATAACGGACAGATTATGTCTAGGAATCTTTACCCAAAAAGAAATAGTTATATTAAGGAAAGGGGAACTATAACATGACGAAACTTAAAAACACAAAGAAGGGCATGGCGAAAAAAGCGCTGAGCATCTCACTCGTCGCAGCAATGCTGGCTACTTCTAATGTTCCGGTTTGGGCTGCGGAGGATATCTTTTCAGATAATAGCGCGGCTGTAGAGGCTGAGGCTCCGGTTGATGATGTGGATGTATTTTCTTCAGAAGAAGCTCCGGCTCCAGCAGTTGCTGATGTGGCTCCAGCAGTAGAAATTGAGGAAACAGAGGAGATATCCACTTATAATGCTGCAACATCTACATTAGCATTAAACCAGTTGGTGTGGGGAACAGCCTCTAGTTTGGCTACTGATAGTACTTTGATTAACAGTGACGGAAAAGAAGTAAAATCTTTTAGATATGAATGGTTAATTGACGGAAGGCAGCCTATTGATAAAAATGGAGTTGCCATGAGCTATAGCTATTCCACAAATCAGGGGTTGAAAGGTATAACTTCTGCTAAAAGTTTTACCCCAGATGAAAGCCATGTAGGCCATACATTAACTCTCAAAATCACTGGCATGGGTGCAGACGAAGGATTTATATATACAACCCCTGGCGTAGTTGTAAAAGCTAAAACAGTTGATGAAACCAACACAGGAATTATTATAAATAAATCTGTTGATTACACTGGAGAAGAGAAAACATTTGCACTTACGGATTTAGCAATGGATTCTACTAATAACGCTCACAGTTTAGCTATCAGTGACTTTACATACAGCTATGAAGGCGACAATGTTAATGCGTGTGAAAATAAGTCTACAGCAGAACAGCCGAAATTAGTTGCAAAAGTAAATAAAGCTGGATATGAGGGAACTATTAAAGTACCATTTGTAATCTGGAAAAGATATATTCAGACATCAGATTATGAAGTAAAGATTAATACAAAAGAGTATGCATATACAGGTGCATCTGTTACACCAGATGCAAAAGACGTAACTGTGACAAGTAAGTTAACCAAGGAAACCATTAATCCTGAACTTTATACTGTAAGTGCGGCAGCAACATTAACCAATGTAGGAGATTCAGCCCAGTTGAAAATTACTTTTGACCGAAATGCGCTGTCAAAAGATGCAATGTTCAACAACAATTACAAATTTAACGGAAACGCAGATGTAGATGTAGTAAGCGCAACAGACGACAAGGCTAAAGTTATAGCCCGCAATTTGTCGGATTGTACAATTTCTATAGACAGTACAAAATATAATTCAAAATTGTCGGATAAAGCACAGGTAAAAGGAGAAGTTACACCCCTTATCCATATCTACGCTGGTGAAACTGAATTAACTCATATTTTGAATGGTGTTGATTTTACAGTTTCCAATATTGATTCAAATTCCACCTCTGCTACTGTAACATTTACAGGCGATGATAAAAATGTAAAAGGCACAGCAACAGCTACATTCCGGATTACCTTAAATAGTGTTACTGATGCTTCTTTTACAGGTGGTACAGATACAACAACCGGTAATAAGCATGAGGAAGAAGTCTATACTGGCTCTCCAATTACAAAAAAGGCAGCTCAGCTTGGTAAACTTATGGTCGGTGCGACTACACTTGTAGAAGGCAAAGAATACAAAGTGGTTTATTCTTCTAATAACACAGAAGCTGGTGAAACAGTTAGTATTTATGTTGAAGGAATCAACGATTGGGGCGGAAGAAAACTTATCGGTACTTTCGATATTATTCCGGCAGAAGTTGAACCGAAAAATATTACTGTACCGAAAACTGTTGAATACAACGGTGCCAATGTAAATGCAAGTGACTATCTTGAAGGAAAGGTTACTGTAAAGGCCACCACAAAAGTAAGAAATGACAAGGGTGATCAGGTAGCCCAGACCATAGATATTCCAGCAAGTGCATATAAACTGGCCTATACATCTTCTGCTGGAACTATTCTCCCAGGTACACTATTAACGACAGTTCTTACCGTTAAGGATAAAAACTTTGGAGTAGTTGATACAACTGTAACAGCCGATAAAAAAACAGAAGTTGTCAACAAGAGTCTTGAGGCAGATTCAGTAACGGCTGAAGTTGTTGGTGGACCCTACGTTTATACTGGAAAAGAAATTGTCCCAACATTAAAAGTAACCTATGACGGTGAAGAACTTGCTCTCGACAGAGATTATGAGATTTCTTCAAAATTAAATAACATTAATGCTGGCGAGGCAACAATTACAATCAAAGGTAAGGGAGACTACTCAGGTACTCAGGCTATTAAATTTACAATTAACAAAGCCAATATCAATGATGTAATAGCAACAGCTAAAACAACTAGCAAATTAGTGTTTACGTATTCTGGACAGCAGATTCGTCCGGCTACTGGAGATTTCGACATCAAATTAGGAGATGTAGATGTACACAATCAGTTTACATTTGCTTATCCAACATCTTCCTATAATAACGTAAATGCAGGAAAAGCAAAAGTTACCCTTCTTCCATTAAAGGATAACAAGAACTTTGAAGGACAGAAAGAAATCGAATTTGAAATTCTGCCAAAAGAGATTACGAGCACAATGTTTGCAGGTAATTTTACAGCATGGGATGCTAACGGAAAAGTAGTAAAGTGGAACACGGATCAGTTTAAGTATGACGGTACTGAAAAGACCTTTAAAGAGGTGAAGTTTACCCCAACCACAAATACTGATAAGTTGGTTGAAGGCAGGGACTATGAAATTAAATATTTCAATAACACCACAGGGCCTGAAGCATATGTATATATAAATGGTATTGGTAATTATACAAATGTCAGCACTCAGAAATTTGCAGGAAGCGATGTAACCTATACAGCAAACGCTGAATTTGGTATTACAGGTGTAACAATCCGCAAAGAAGATGTTGTTATTGGTGATAGTTCGTATGCCGGCGGACTGCTTGTTAAACCAAATGTGACAATTACTATTGGCGGCAAGACCTTGATTGAAGGAACTGATTACGAATTTGTAATTGATAGCAAGTATGACTGTGTGAATGTAACTCCTTCTGATAAAATCCTCAAGGCACAGCTCAAAGCTAAAGGCGGGTATTCACTGGATGCTTCCTATGATGCAGCAGATGGAACAACAGACAATTTAGCGACGTTCAGTTGGAAAATTGTTGCAAAAGATATCAAAGATACTGTAATTACAGCAACAAAGGAAAATGGTGTGTTGGATGTGGCTGTAATGAATGGTTCTGTAAGAGTACCGTCATCTGAGTATGATGTTAAAGAAAATGGTGACGGAACCATTACCGTTACTGCAAAGACAACAAGCAAGAATTATACGGGCTCTCAAAATGCAACTATTAAGAATGAAGATACAGCAATTGGAACCCCGATTATTACTGGCGTTAAAGTGGTAGGTAATAAAGCTACAGTTGAACTTGCAGGTGACTGCGATGGTGCTACTGGTTATGACTATGTTATTTCCACATCTAATGACTACAAAAATAACAGAGTCTCCATTAATAAGAACGTTTTATCAACAACTACAACCTTTAGATATACTCAGCAGGGTATCTACTATGCATATTTACATGCATGGAAACGCGTAGATGGTAAGAAAGTATTCAGTGGATGGTCTAATATTTATCCGTTCTCTGTATCTTCTATTACACCGTCCCAACCGGTTGTCACAGATGTAAAGGTTACTGGTAAGACAGTAAAGGTTACTTATACTAAGTCTGCTGATGCAACTGGTTATGATCTTGTACTTGGTTCTAAAGTGAAAAAGGTTAATGGTGAAATGCGCCCAGTTGAGTATGGCAAATTAGTAAAGAAAGTATACAAGGGAAATACCGTAACCGCTACTTTCACAAACGTACCAAAGGGAACCTATTATGCAGGTCTCCACGCATATAACAGAACTTCTGAGAACAATGGAAAAGTATTTAGTCCATGGTCTAACACTAAGAAAGTAACTGTTAAATAGTCCAATTTGGGTAACAGATAAGATTCCTACAAAGAAAGGACCTCAGCTTTTGCTGTGGTCCTTTCTGAATGTGTATTTTTCCACACACACCAGCTGATGTATATAAGAAAGCCCCCCGGTTGATCCGGAGGGCTTTTCTTGTAGGAATCTGTAATGCTTACCCAAAAGCGATTATTTTACTGTTACTTTTTTCGTATTAGACCATGGGCTAAATACTTTAGCTTTGTTTTCGCTTGTTCTATTATAAGCATGGAGTCCAGCATAGTAAGTTCCTTTTGGTACATTTTTGAAAGTTGCGGTTACAGTGTTTCCGTTTGTAATTTTCTTAACAAGCTTGCCGTACTCTACCGGACGGCTTTCGCCATTTACCTTTTTAACTGCGGAACCAAGTACGATATCATATCCTTTTGCACCACTTACTTTCGTGTAGGTGACTTTTACGGTAGAGCCGCCTGCTGATACTTTCGTAACTAATGGCTGCGCCGGGGTTGTTGCCTTTATGGTAAACTTGACAATGTTAGACCATCCGCCAAACACCTTTTTACCATCCACACGTGCCCAAGCATGAAGATACGCATAGTAAGTTCCTTTAGGCAGGTACTGGAATGTGGACTGTGTTGCCACCTGGTTCTTGTCAAAAGCTACACGGCCGTTCTTAGTGTCATTTACAGTAGAGATAACATAATCATAGCCAGTTGCATTTTCTGCTGCGCCTGTAAGAGTTACGACAGCCTTGTTGCCTTTTACATCAACACTTGAAATCATAGCCTGTCCGACTTTTACTGTTTTCTTTACAATGTTGAATTTTACAGTCTGCTCCCCAGTGTAATTCTTATTGGAATCCAGAGCCTTAATGGTTACAGTACCCTCGCCGATTTCCTTATTTGCTCCATAAACAATCTCGAAGTCCTTGCCTTCTGTCAGCTGAACATCACCATTCAGAATTGCAACTGCTGGTTTAATCTGTTCTCCGGTAACTTCTTGATCCTTGATGGCAGAAATTGTTACATCCTTTAAGTCTTTTGCTGTTACCTTAACAAGTTTCTTGTTAACAGAAGCAGAATTGACATTGACCGGTGCAATATTGGAATTTGTGTTATAGGTGATATTGATTGTGACGTCATCTCCAACATTATAGGCTGCCGGTGAATACTTCACGGTATAATCCGTACCCTCTTTTAACACGTTGCCAGTTCCGGGAATAGTGATTGCCACATTCGGCTCCACTGCCTTGCCTGCGGCATATCCGCTTTCTCCGACAGCAATGTCGTTGATACCGATAATTACCTTATCGATAGTAAAGGTTTTGGTGAAATTACCATAGTAGTTGTTAATACCTTGTACAATGACTTTTGCGGTACCTGCGTTTACATTATTCTCATATTTCAAAGTATAATCAGTACCTAATGTCAAATTTGCAAGGCTGCCGCCTACCGTATAATCCCTGTTTTTAACAAGAGTAATCTCGCTTCCGGTATACGGAATATTTGTTGAAGTAATTGTCAGGCTACTCGTTGGCAGACTGTTCTGGGCAATCTTGTAAGTGCCTGTCAATGTTCCGCTATAGCCATTTTTACCAGTGATAGTGATAGTCGCTGTACCAACAGATTTATTGTTGGAGAATGCCACGTCATAGTATTTTTTGTCAACTACCCGGCCGTCTTTGTTCAATACTAAATACTGACTGTCGTTTAAGACGATACCTTTCTTGGAGTCAGCGTCAGCCTTGTTATATCCAACGCTTGGAAGGTCTGGTTTCTTATCCACAGAATTAACAATGGAACCACCCTCAAGGGTCGCATTGCCTATGGAGAACTTGACTACCTTCTTTCCTGTATAATGCTTGTCTGTTGTACTTTTAGCCTTTGCACTGATAGTAACACTTGCGGTGTTTTCCCCGATGGCGGTGTTGTTAGCATATGTAATATCAAATTCGTCGCTCAACTTCTTATACTTTGTGTCATCAACCTGCTGATTAAGAGATGCTTTCTTAAGTTCGTCATATGCATCATCACTCAGATAGGTAACCCCTTTGTAAATCAGGGATACTTCCGGTGTAACAGCAGTGCCTAAAAATGCCTGTGTTGGAATTTCAGGAACAACTACATCGGAATCAGCAAGGTTTTTTGCCACCTGCTTGTATACCACATTAATAGGTCCGGCAGTATTTACTACATTCTTGCTGCCAACGGCTGCTATCAATTTTAATGTAATATCATCAGTACCATAAGTTGCTGGCGTTTCAAAATCATAATCTGTTCCCTTAACTAATACATAATTGCTGGATTTGATTTTTATAATAGGTTCTGGTAAATCATACTTCGCCAGTGCCGTCTTGCTCGGATCATAAGCAAATTCTCTCTTGTCTGCAGCTGGGGTAATCTCGTATTTTGCTGAATCCTTTAAATCGAATTTTGCAATCTTGAAATCATAGGATGTATATGTTCCGGTATAGTAACCTTTTCCTTCAAATACAACGGTCATTGTGCCAGCGTCTGTACCACCCTCTGTAACAGTTGCAGTGAAGTCACGGCCTTCAATCAGTGGGCCAATTGTTACACCCTTTTTAATGGGGGGTTGTTTTGTTCCATCAAAAGTCGCTGAAGCACTGAATGTAGCACCTAAAGCCTTTACACCGTTTGTAAAATTGGTGATAGCAGAAATATCTACACTTGCGTTCGCGTAATCAACAGTAACTGTGCCTTTGTAATTTCCACTTCCGGTCAAACCATCATTATTTTTACCAGTTATAGTCGCATATGCCGGGGCACCAGCAACACCGTCGTTAGTTAATACTTTGTCGTAATCGGTACCTTCTGTTAATGCTTTATCTGGATCGACAGCATCATCAAATACCTCTACTATCGTAGGTGTACTTGCAGTAGCAGGGGTGATTACTACACGTAAGGATTTCACATCCTTCGGTACTACTTTTATTTTTGTGGTAGATGACACCTGTATCCCATTATAAGCGCCCTTTCCTTTAACAGTAACGACATATTCACCTACTGCTGTGTCAGAACCAGCGATTGGCTGTATATCGTAATAGGATGCTGATACTTCATTACCTGCTTTATCTTTTACTGTGATGTTCGCCGGAACAATTTCGCTTCCGCTAAAAGTATATTGATTTTTGGCAGCATCGTCGGATAAATCTACTATCCAATCATTTGTTATACCGGTAATTGTAAATGTACCAATGCCAGAGCCTGTGTATCCGCTGCTTTCTTTAAGCGTAACAGTGACCTTACCGGTACCAACGTCAGTGTTATCTTCATAACCTGTTACTTCATAATCAGAAGAGCTTAAAGTGATTGGTAAACCAGTTGCAGATTCTTTGACAGATACACTGGTAACTGCTGGTGTTTTTGCTGTGCCATCAAAAGTATAGCTTGCTGTATCCAATGTAACTGTAATTGCATCCTGAGCAAGCACCATAGGTGTAATGGAGATTGTCGCGGATACCTTTCCATATTGGGCAAGATCAGCTACAGATGTAACAGGTGTGCCATCAGAAGTTGCATAAGCAATAACTCTTACCTTTTTTTCAACTGAAGCTTTGGTTACAACCCAGTTCTCGCTGGTTGCTCCAGCAATATTTGTCCAAGTTGCACCATTGTCGCTAGATGTTTGCCACTGATATTGTAACGTATTGGTGCCTTTGTTAATTCCTGTATAATCAGGTTTAATTGTTGCTCCATAGGCTGCAGATGCATCTACTGCTACATTTCCATCAAGCGCAACCATTTCGCCTGCTGACAATACAATAGCATCCTCTGTTTCTTCGATTAATGGAGCGACATCCTCAGCGGATCCCATTTCTGGTGCAGAAAAGCTATCTTCAACAGGTGCTTCTCCTTCAGTCATTACAGGTGTTGTGCCATCATCAAACGCAGCCCAAACCGGAACATTAGAAGTAGCCAGCATTGCTGCGACGAGTGAGATGCTCAGCGCTTTTTTCGCCATGCCCTTCTTTGTGTTTTTAAGTTTCGTCATGTTATAGTTCCCCTTTGGGTGATGGATAGGTTGTAAAATACCCATGTTACTCCATTCTAAGTCCAATAAAGGAATTCTTTATAACGCATACTTATTTATAACTATTAATTAAAATAGTTTATTCTATTTTTAAATCTTTATACTCCGCTTTTTCCTTTCACAAAACTCAAAATCTAATTCTCCTCACCCCTATTCAATCTCTGAGAATAATTTTTTTCAAAAAAATATAAGAAATTTTCAAAAACCGCGTGATATTTGGGTTTCTGATACGTAAACATTAGTGAATTGCAAATTTTTGCCAGTTTTAAACAAGGGCCCGTTGTTTATGCAATATTGCAAAATATTTGGTAATTCACTGTAGTTGTGCGTCAGGGTCAGTAGTCCATTTTGTACCTTGATGGTCGAAATTGGTCGATTCTGGTCGTTAAAACATTTTTTAATTGGAAATATTTTACAATCTCTTCGAAGTCTAAGGAAAGGAGACTCATACAAATGAGAAAAATTCATGTATTATTGAAAAAGGCAAGCTATTCAAAACGTTACTGTGGCTATAAAGAGTTGGCTGACTGTCTTTATTTAGTTCTTCAGGATGAGAACAGACTGTGCTCTATCATGAAGGTCTATGAGGAGATTGCCAAGAAGTACAACGTTAATGGCTCATGTGTGGAAAAGAACATCCGTAAAGTTAATGAGGAGGCCTGGCGGAAGGGCGGCAAGAAATTTATCAATGAAATTAGCGGCCAGCATTATGTGGTGGTACCTAAAACCAGCGAGTTGTTAGAAATTTTTCTGGACTATTTGAAAAACGATCAAATTTAGATATCTACTGCAGCGTAATTGAATTATTGGGCTGTAATCTCCAAAGTCATTGTTGAATAAAATAAGATATTTCAGACTTTATTATAGTAATTTCACTAATTAACCGTTATAATATAAGTATTATGTGTTATATGTAAGTATTATCTATTATATGCCTAATAGAATTTATGTTTTTTGTATCGTTGCTTTTTGTTTCATTTTCGTTTCATTATTTTTATAGTTTTATTGCTTTTTGGCTTCATCACTTTAGCTTAACAACATTGCAATATATGAGGGAGGGGCGTCATGAGAAGAAAATGCATGGATACCTTAATCCAGTGGAAGAGGAATCCTAAGCGTAAGCCATTAGTGCTGCAGGGTGGACGTCAAACCGGAAAGACCTGGCTGTTAAGGGAGTTTGGCAATAGGCAGTATGAAAATACGATCTATATCAATCTGGAAACAGACCGGCCCGTAGCAGAATATTTATCTGTGCCCAGAGAGGCGGAGGAGGCGTTGTTGTTTCTTGAGACATTTTCCCATAAACCTCTTCTCCGTGACAGCACGTTGTTGATTCTTGACGGACTGGAATGTGTGCCGGAGGCAAGTGCCTTACTTCCTGCGATTGCTTTGGATTTCCCGGGTTATCACGTGGCTGCTGCAGAGAGAGGCACACTCGGCAAATATGACAGTGGGGATGTGGATACCTTGCGCTTGTATCCTTTGGATTTTGAGGAATTTCTCTGGGCAAATAAGGATTACGGACTGGCTAAGTATATCCGGGAGCATTTTTCAGCTCAAGAGCCCATGGGGAAAAAGCTGCATGAAAAAGCCATGGTTCAGTTTTATCTCTATTTGGCTATAGGGGGAATGCCGGAGGCGATTTGCAAATACCGCAAGGAAAAAAAGCTATTAATGGTACCTGACGCACAACAGAAACTATTAGCGCTTTTGCAGGTAGATATAACCTCTAAAGCTCCTGAAACTTTGGCCAGGCACTGCCAGAACTGCTGGCTTTCCGTTACCGCTCAGCTTAGCCGGGCAAACGGAAAATTTCAATACCGCCAGGTAGTTAAGGGCGGAACCGCAAAGATATACCAGGAGCCGATACGCTGGTTGGTTGGTGGCGAGTTTGTCTACCGTTCATCCAAAGTAACAGGCTGTTCCCAGGAAACAGATAATGCTTCATTTCGCCTTTATTTGACCGATACAGGGCTTTCTTCCTGTCAGGCAGGAATACCTTCATATACATTGCTTTCGGGCGAGGAAAGTCCTAAAACGCGCGCTGTGGCGGAAACTTATCTGGCACAGACTTTTGTGCAAAATGGTTATACGCTCTATTATTGGAGCAGCGGCAACCAGGCGGAGGTTCCGTTTCTGCTGGAGAAAAATCATGAGTATATCGCTGTAGATTTTCGCCTGAATGCTCATCAGAAGCTGCGGAATTTAAGCAGGATTGAGGATTCATTTTCAACGAAGCAGAAATTCCTGGTTTCTCCTGAGGATTTTCAGAGCAAGGAGCTCTACAGAATTATACCTTTGTACGCAGCTTTTTGTATTGATTAATTGAGTGAGCGCTCCTATTTGTGAGCGGAATATGACAATGACGATGTGAGAATTTATGTATATACCGTACATATGGACTGTGACTAATTATGATATTGTGTATAGATTTTTGAAGAGATTGATTGAAAAATGTTCCGGGCTGCCTTTTTTATGAGGCAGCCTAAATTTTTGTTTACGGGTCTGCTGGTAGATTTATAAATACTTGTTTATGGGCGTGTTGGTGGGTCTATAATAATTAGGAAATGTAATAGAAGAGGCTGGGGACAGGGGGATAAGACGAATATGCGTGTACATTTTGTTTATTGCTTGATTATAGGTTAATTACACGCTACTTTTTCATAGCAATAGTTGCTTCATTATGATAAACTTAATTCAGATAGCTCAGGGGCGTTTTAGGAAAGGATTCTTATGAATATGAAAACTTTTTATGAGATTATGCACGGAGATGATAAGGTGGCGGTGATTGGTACGGATGGGAGATGCCGCATATATATGAAAGGTTTTATGCCATATAATCTGTTTCTGGATGATGAGGGGGATGATTTCGATTCTCTTTTTAATAATCTTACTAATTTTTATTTTTGGTGCGCTTCCAGAATGCTGACTTTGGACAGAGCTTTCGCAAAGGAAATACTGAATAGTATCGGAGCTTCGCAGGCAGGTACAGACCGGGAGCGGGCACAGATTGCGCTTTCGTACCATTGTCTCTGCCTTACAGATATTTATTGGGTAAAGACAGAGTCGGAAAATGTATGCTTCCGGGATATAAATCTGTTTGAAAATCATTTGAGCAACGCCTTTATCGACGTGGCACTTCGAGGCCGCCAGATTTCGGTGGGAAACAGCCATCTGATTGCAGATGACATTTCTACGAATGGCTTGTTTCCGAAAGCCTGGATCCGCCGGAATAACGGGTTTTATCTGCTGAAAGACGGAGGGGCTGATGTTGTGGATATGGAGCTTCTGGCAAGCAAAATCTGCCGGTGTTTCTCGTGCAGGCAGGTTATTTATGAGGAGGCTTTTTATGACAATACGAAGGTGACGGAGAGTGAGATTATTACTTCGTTGAGATACAGCATTGTGTCAAGAGAGTCCTTTGAGATTTATGCTTTGAATCATGATTTGGATGCTCTTAAATATATACTTGAGCTGGACGGGTATTCTTATTATATGATGAATATTTTGGATTATTTAATTGGAAATACGGACCGGCATTGGGGGAACTGGGGGCTTCTGATTGACAACAGTACCAATCTTCCGCTGCGGCTTCACGATTTGATGGATTTCAACAAGGCGTTTTCCAGTTATGATTCTTTGGAGGGTGCAAACTGTTTGACTGTGGACCGGAATTCCCCGCGGACACAGAGGCAGGCTGCGTTGGAGGCCGTGGCTCAGGTTGGATTGAATCAGACGGCGGAAATCGATAGGGATTGGTTTGGGAAGAGGGATGATTTGTTTGAGATGTTTAGTAGGAGACTTTGGCTGTTGAAGGGGGATAAGTAATTTCAGTGTTCTCTGTTATGGGTACGTTAAATGACATTGGAGTGTTTATAAAAGATTAAACGAGGGTGCGGTTTATGTGAGCCACACCCTCGTTTGATTTTTTAGAAGAAAGAAGCCCTGGCTTAGCCGGGGCTCCTTCTTTGTAGGAATCTTTGTTTATTTACCCAAAAAGAGGGTTATTTTACAGTTACTTTTTTAGAGTTGGACCATTTGCTGAATACCTTTGCACTATTTTCAGATGTTCTGTTATATGCATGAAGTCCAGCATAATAGGTTCCCTTAGGTACCTTAGTGAATGTTGCAGTCACGGTGTTTCCTTTGTAAACCTTTTTCACTAATTTTCCGTACTCAACGGGACGTAACTCGCCATTAACCTTCTGTGTTTTTTTGCCAAGGACAATGTCATAACCGGTTGCTTCGTTTGATTTGGTATAGGTAACCTTGACTGTGTTGCCACTGACTTTAACACTGGTCACTTTTGGTGTTGCAGGTGTAGTTGCGGTTACTTCAAACCTAAACAGGTTAGACCAGCCGCCGAATACTTTTTTACCGTCTTCGTCGCGTGTCCATGCGTGGCAGTATGCATAGTAAACTCCCTCGTCCACATAACGGAATGTTGTAGAGGTGCCGACTATGTTCTTGCTGATAGATACACGGCCATTTTTATAGTCCTGCTCAGTAGCAATAACGAAATCGTAGCCTTTTGCATTTTCTACATGACTTGAAAGATCCACCACTACTTTGTTTCCTGTTACTGTGGCTTTTTCAATTTTAGCAGTACCTACCTGCTCCTCTTTCTTGATGATTGCAAATTCTACAGTCTGGCTTCCGGTATAGTTCTTATTACCGTCAACAGGTGTAATAGTTGCTGTTCCTTTTCCAACTTCTTTATTATCACCGTATGTTACCTGGTAATCTACACCTTCCTTTAACTGAACAGAGTCGTTTGTAACGGACAGAACCGGTTTTAACTGCTCGCCGGTAGCTTCCTGCGGCTCTACAGATGCGATTGTCACATCTTTGAGGTCTTTCGCAGTTACTCCGTATTCTACAGTTTTTACGGAATCTTTTGCATCAATGTTTTTGTTGTCTGCGTTATATGTGATTACGACTTTTCCAGTATCACCTACATTCGTTGCTGCTGGTACATAATCCACGGTGTATTTATCTGCTTCAAGTACAGTTGTTCCGCCAGGGATTGTGATTGTAACAGTCGGCTTGATTGTTTTACCAGCGGCATATGTGGTATCTCCCAGAGCAATGTCTTTTTCGGAGATCTTTGCAGGTGTAATGTCAAAGGTTTTCACAAGCTCTCCGGCATAGCTGCCGATACCTACGAATTTGATCTTAGCTTTACTATCTGCACTGGTGACATTAACTGCATTTTCGTAAGTGATCATGTAGTCCGTGCCTTCTGCCAGCTTAGAAAGTTCACCTGTGATAGTATAATCTGTTCCTTTTACAAGCTTCACTTCCTCGCCTGTATATGTCTTGCTCAGTTTATCGGACATCAGTGTTACTGTACCGCTTGGGAGCATAGCATTTGTGATGGTAAAGTTAGCACTTGTGCTTCCCGTATATGGCGCTTTTCCGGTAACTGTGATTGTTGCGGTTCCGGCTTTTTTATTGTCTGTGAAAGTAACATTATAGTATTTCGGGTCTACAGTGTTGCCGCTCTTATCCTTGACAACGTAATTTCCTTCTGCCAGGATGATTCCCTTGGAGGTTGCTGCCTGTTCTGCACTGTAAGCTACACTTGGAAGTGTGCTGAGGCCATTCGTTGCCAGAATCTTGCCGCCGTCCAGACTTGGTGTGCCAACGGTAAATTCTACAATCTGATTTCCGGTGTACATTTGTGGATACTTAGCGGTATTAGCAATATTTTTGGCGGAAACATTAATCTTTCCTTTATCTCCTTCGTTAACAGCAGCACGAGTGACTTCTACATTGTAATAATCATCGCTGATGACATATTCTTTTCCGTCCTTGGCTGTGTATACCACTTTGATCTTCGGAATCACTGGGGAACCGCCGTTGTATGCAGCATCTAAAATCTGAATGGAAATGTCTTTGTCATTTAAGTTCTTATCTACCAGTTCGGCCATAATTGCAGTTCGATTAGTGGTAGCTGCATTATCCTGACGGAAATTTTCATTCTTTCCGTGTCCGGCAACTTTGTTCTCAGCTACAGTCGGTGTCCACATAATTGCATTAGTGCCGATTCCTATGCTATCAAGCCAGAAATCCTTATCGAGGGTTAAGTTATAGTTTGTACCAACCATCCATGCTTTATAAACGTCTTTCCCAAGGATTTCATAATTACGGATATCAGCTCCCTTATCCCCTAATGACGGATTGAATGGAACCTCGATGACATTATTATTATCTCGGTTATCAGCTACCATGGCATTATTAGAAAATACAGCCGGCTGAATCTTATAAGCATTGCTTAATATCATTTCTGTGCCAGCATAAACACCTGCGCCTGTAATGGTATAAGATACATCGCCTGCGTTTGTCCCACCCTGAGTGATTTTATATGTAAAATCTCTGTTTAGGAAAAGTTGTGTTCCGTTCAGTGTGATTTTTCCATAATTACCACCGCTGTAGAGGAGTGTATGGAGATAATCCTGCTGGGCACCATTGTAAATCAGGTTGTTTCCAGGTGCAAGGGCGTTAAGGAAGGCAGCCTTAAACTCGTTAATGTTGCTCTTTGTTTCTTCTCCGTCGCGTATAATGGATCCCGCATAATTAGTGGCATTAGCGCGAGCAGTAAACCGGATTGATTTTTTGATAGATGAATCTGACCAGTTTACAACATTAATATTAAATTGCCCGGAAGCTAATAAGTCATTAATCTTATTGGGGTCAGCTGCAGTATCATACATCTTGATAGGTGCGTTCTTTACTGTATTTGCCTCTACATCAGCGGCATCAGCCTTCCAAATCTGCTCAGGAATCTCCACTACGAAATCTGCATCATGGCTAGCCATTGATTTTTTAGTCACTGTAACAGCATTATTATCAACTGCGCCGTTATTACCAACATATACCAGCCCTCTGTCTTTCACGTAAACACTAAGCGGGTAATTACCTGCGTTTGGACCGATTTCCTGGGTGGTGTAGTCACTTGCTGGAAGTGTAACATTTTTGCCTTGAGAATCCACATAAGTAACACTGGATACCTCAGGGGTGATTTTCTGTCCGGTATATTCATAAGTCTTGGCTGCATTGTAATTAATCTGATACCCATCAAGATCTATACCTGGGACCAAGGTATAATTTAATTCATCAGCAGTATAGGTGTCTTTGGTATAATCTGTTTTAGCGGTAGGAAGGATATTAACTGTTACAATAACCTCACCAAGATGGTATAACTGGCTGTAAGTAACAGTATAGTCAACTCCATAAGTAAGTGCTACATCTTGTCCTGCTAAGTTTGTATAGGTGACGGTAATATCCTTATCTGTCAATTCGTTTTGTGTATTTTCCGCACTGAAAACCTTTTGTTTATTATCGTTTCCGGCATTCACCTGAATCTGTGTAACAGTACCGTTGACATTAATTTTGCCATTTGCATTAGGCGTTAATTCTCTTGGGCCTACGGTGACAGAAGCGGAGAATCTGGCTTTTGTCTCTTCGTAAGCAATACCAGAATATACAGCTACTCTTATCTGATGACCATAATAACCGCTGTCAGCAATTCTATAAGCCTGTGCGGTGGCTCCATTAATGTTTGTCCAGTTACCGTCAGCATCAGTTACCTGCCACTGATATTTGAATGCAGTTCCTTCAGGTCCCATATCGTCTGTCTTGGCAGTCAGTACGGTTCCTAAAGATATGTTGTCTGTGCCTCCAGCATCAATAGTGGGGGTACCGGTAATAACAGTAGCGCTTTCTACAACGTTAATATCTGCAACATCACCAAGTCTTGTTATTGTTCTATTAGTCTTATCGTTGTGCACTACAATTGCTCTAAAGATTTTTCCTGCTTCGTTTTCCTTTAAGGTGTAAGACACAGATACAACATTACCTGAAGTAAAGGTATTTGTTGCCTTGGCAGTAGGAAATGCAGTTGCTCCTGCAACATCATCAGCACTGTCTATAAGATAGATTGTTGCTTCTTCATTTCCTCCTATTGCTTCGTCAAGTGTGGCTTCAACAGTAAGGGTGCCGTCTTTAATGACAGCTTCATTGAATACTGTCTGTCCGTTTTGCTTGAAAGCATAAGTTACATTGTTGGGTACGGCCCTCAGTAAATCTTCTTCTCCGGCCTCCTCAATAAAATCTGTTTCTGCTGGTGCGTTTTGCATGTCAGAGAAAATCTCTGCACTGCTGTCTGTAAAAATGTCTTCCGCAGCCCAAACCGGAACATTAGAAGTAGCCAGCATTGCTGCGACGAGTGAGATGCTCAGCGCTTTTTTCGCCATGCCCTTCTTTGTGTTTTTAAGTTTCGTCATGTTATAGTTCCCCTTTGGGTGATGGAGGGGTTGTATTTCTGTTGATAAATAGCCAGTAAGTGCCGGAGTTTTCCATATGGATTGTCACTTCCAAACTTTTAATTACCTTTTAATGATGATATCATGACAAATAAACATATATCACATGCTTTGTGGGCAGGTTTCAAATAAATATACCTAAGTTCTCTGCACCGTTTTCCATACCTTGTGCGCGAAAGCATGCGTATGCTTATTGATACGACGCGATTATCGGAGAAACCCGTATAATCTTCTGTCATTAAAAAAACTGTATTATATTCTGGTAAACCACATTGCCATCTGATATAATGGACACAAATCTTAGAACAAGGAGGTCTATTTCCATGAGAGGAAAACCATTGCCTATCGGTATTGATGACTTCAAAGAACTGAGAGACAACGGCTACTATTATGTTGATAAAACCATGCTTATTAAAGAACTTATAGACAAACACGGAAAGATAAATCTTTTTACCCGCCCAACGGCCTTCGGGAGGACGTTGAACATGAGCATGCTCCGCTATTTTTTTGAGGACACCGGGAATGATGGGGAAAACCGGGCTTACCGGAAGCTGTTCGATGGTCTGCGGATCATGGAGGAAAGCAGCCGCTATCTCAGCCAATGCGGCAAGTATCCCGTCATAAGCCTTTCCCTGAGGCTTGCAAGCCCATATTCGTGGGAACTGGCATTGATGATGGTCGAAGATAAACTGGCGGCGGAATTCGATAGGCACAGCTATGTTTTGGAATCCATGGATTCCAGCAGCAAGCGACATTTTCAGACAATCTGGGAAAGAAAAGGTGGAGTGGACGATTATATAGGTGCGGTTGCTTTTCTCTCCAAATGCCTGGAAAGATATCATCATAGGAAAGTCATCATTTTATTTGATGAATACGATGTACCGTTTGACAAAGCATATTCACATGGTTTCTACCGGCAGATGGAGGACTTCATCCGCGCCCTGTTCGAAGCCACATTGAAAGATAACCCCAGCCTGCATTTTGCTGTGGTCACAGGCTGTCTGGGGAGCGCGGAGCATCCTATCTTTGCCGGGCTGGAAGGCCTTAGGATAAATTCGATCTTAAGCGAAGACTATGGAGAATATTTTGGTTTCACTCCAAAAGAAACGGAGACATTGTTTTACAGTTATGGAAGGGAAGCCGCACTCCCTACAGCCTACAGCTGGTATGGGGGGCTATCTGTTTGGGGGTAAAGAAATATATAATCCCTGCAGCATCCTGAAGTACATGAGCGAACTGGCCGACTACCCGGATGCTTTTCCATCGCCTTACTGGGCAGTATCCTGCAGCAATCATATCATAAAGAAGTTTGTGGAAGATTGGGAGTTCCATGCACGTGACGATATTGAGGAGCTGATCGCAGGCCATACCATTGAGAAATCTGTGCGTGAAAGCATCAGTTACGAAAATATTTACGACGACCAGGACAGCTTGTGGAACCTTCTGTTTTTTACCGGATATCTGAACCAGTCAGGACGGCGCATAGACGAGAGGACGCAATGTGCAAAGTTCGCAATACCAAACTATGAAATACTCTACATCTATAAGAGGGCAGTGGAGCGTTGGTCCAGCCATCAACTTCAGTCCGCGGATCTGACACCACTTTTGGAGTCGCTCAAAAGCGGGGACACCGATGGGATCGCTGCATGCATTTCCCTGGAACTGCGGAAAACAATCTGTTTTTTCGACTATGCAGAAAGATATTACCATGATTTCCTGACGGAGCTTTTGAGAAGAATGGGCTCGTACATAGTAAGGTCAGACTTCCCTTCTAACTATGGACGGTCCGGCATCACCCTGAGGCCTCTCAGCATACATGGCCGGGCACTGGTGCTGGAACTGAAAGCAGTCTCCAGCTTAAGAGAAATGGAGATGGGATGTGATGAGGCATTGGGGCAGATTGCCAGGAAAGGATATGAGGAATCCCTGAAGGATGACGGTTACCAGGAGATTACCTGCTACGGGATCTGTTTCTGCCTGAAAGAGTGCCTTGTAAAGAAAATGTGACAGGGCCGGTATTGCCAGCAGCCAAAGGCGTTCCCTCCAGTCCGTTTTGGCCGTTTTGGTCAGCTGGCTGGCAGCCGCACCCTGAAGCGATTAAAAACCGCCTTATCATAAGCGCGTGCGATCACATACGACGGCTCATAATAAGCGCTGCAGTTATAATTATCTATCGTATCACAGAGCTCATCATTATAGACGCGGATAAGCCCGTCAACATAGTCTTCTTCCGGCTGGAGGGTGTCCAGGATGAGCCGCATATAGACCTTTCCCAACTGCGTCGCACGGGGGATTTCATTTACCAGGTCATGGTCCACATCCGCAATGTCAAATATCCCTGGTTTCAGGTCATACTGCTCGATCCAATCCACTTCGGTCTTTGCCGGATTTTCACTGTGCAGGACATTCGCAAGGCTTATCAGCCGGACCCACTCCTCCTTATCCAGGCTGTTCACCACATATCGGTTATGCTGGTGCAGGCGTCTGGCAACCCTTTCTATCATATAGCATATGAAATACAGATTGTCTTTCGTGATCTCTTCATCCTCGAAATATTTATTTATCATATATCATAGCTCCCTTCAAATTTCAGGGCCGATAAGGCAGCTTCTGTGAAGAATACCATCTGGTGTGTGGGATATTTAAATCTGACCAGTTCCCAAAAAGCCGGTCTTGATATATTCCCAGATATGAAATCCTCAATATAATCCCAGATAGTATCATCCGCCATTGGACCCTCAACAATGTCGAACTCATGACTCTCACCCACCCGGCACTTTACAACAAACTCCAGCCATTCATCCGTCATATGGGTGAACCTGCATATCTTAAGATTGCTGCTGCTGTCATATTCATAAAGGTTGACGATATGCCGCTTCCGTTTCGTCAAAGCCCATCTTTTAGCTTGCCGTTCAAGATTGGTACAGTAAAATCCATATCCAAAATCCTTATAGAGCCATTCCGTAAAATCTCCGGATGTTTTACAACAACATTACTTCCATGGTATAAAAGCATTATTTGTACTCTCCTATCAGTTACTAATTGATATGTTTAGTTCACTTTTTTTAATCCTGTCTAAAAAACGCCACTGCGCTACGCTTGTCATGGCATTGCTCACGCATTCCTGTCAATTTAAGTTTTGCTTGTTTGACCATATTTGTTACTCCATGTTAGCCAGACTATATTGGTCTTGCAGGATATATTGATTATGCAGGCTATATTGGTTATGCATATTATATTGCAAATGATGTTTACTGTACAGGGACGTTAGTTGATTTTTATGTCCTATTTTGCAGGGACCAACTTTTTAAAAACATCTGCGCCTATAGATAGTGGCTTATATTCCGTATAAAGGATCCCCTTTTAAGATATTTTCATTATAGCAGATAGGCGTTGGGAATACCAGATGCCGGGGGTAGATTTGGCACTGTCTTATACGGCTTTACGGTTTCGTTTGTGTAAGCAATGGAACGAGGAGGCATGTCACCTCATTTGACTTGTGACCTTGATATGGTATCCATCTTGCCTTATCCGAAAACAAAAATTCCGTGCCTGCTCTGTACATAGGTTATATGCTCAATGTACATAAAAATATTTTTAATGCCACAAAACAATGGTATACTATACGTATAACAACTGCCGGGAGGATTGCCTATGAAATTTCAGATCATGTGGAAAAATGAAATTGTCGCGGACGTGGAGGTTTTTCCAGAAACGGACAAGGTAAAATTACAAAAGCATAAGGGATTCCCCTATATCCTCGAGAATACAGTACACCGCAGACGGATATATGAATTTATTAAAAGCAGGTGTGTGGAGGAGGGCAGGGCTGATATACGGGAAATTTTAAAACAGTTAGGTGTGTCGGAGTATGACCCCTGGAAGATGGTGCGGGTTACGCACGGTGTTGATGGGGACGATTTTTATTGGCTGCGTTTTGACGGGGAGGATATCCGATGGGAAGATGTGCGGGTGAGGGAATAACGGATTACAGTATTGGGAGGATTGAAAAATGAGTATAGATAATGTAATATCCATAATTATCAGTATATTAGGCTCTTCGGTGATAACATTAATATTGTCTACATTTATCTTTCAGCCAATGCAAGACAGGAAGAAGTATATGTTTGATGAAAAAAAGAGTATATGAATCTATAATTGTGTTTGCACAAATTTTGCTTTTTCCTGCTGAAGCAAAATTTTCTTTGGGTGTTGCCAGATATGATATACAGGAATTAACTGATGATCAGAATAGAATTAATGATATAAATGATTTAAAAATGGCAGGTCCTAAATTGAAGCTTATTTCTAAAGATGATAGACTTGTGGAAGAGGTTGAAAAATTTATTCGGCTAAAAAACGCGGAACAATTTAATATACTTGTGAATCGACTTAGAAAAGATTTGTATAAGTAGAACATAGGGCAAGGGTTTGTGTAGATTATCGGAGGGCTTTTATGAATGAAGAATTTTATAATGAGATTAAGGAAATTTTGATTTCTGCAAGAAATAAAGTTTATCAAACTGCCAACTTTGCAATGGTAGAAGCATATTGGAATATTGGGAAATCAATCATTGAAGAACAGGGCGGGAATGAAAAGGCGGAGTATGGAACAGGCCTATTGAAAGAATTGTCAAAGCAAATGACTCAGGATTTTGGAAAAGGATTTACCGTTGCAAACTTGAAAAATATGCGGCAGTTTTATTTAACATTTCCAAATAGCTACGCACTGCGTAGCGAATTGAGTTGGACGCATTATCGGCTGCTGATGCGAGTGGAAAATGAAAATGCACGCGGATTTTATATGCAGGAAACTGTAAAATCCCAATGGAGTACCAGACAACTTGAGCGTCAGATAAATTCCTTCTTTTATGAAAGGTTATTATCTAGTAAAAATAAAGGGCAAGTTGCAGAGGAAATACAGACATTAGAGCCGGCGAAGAAACCAGAAGATGTTATTCATGACCCGTATGTATTGGAATTTCTTGGGCTGACACCTAATGATGATTTTTATGAAAGTGATTTAGAGCAAGCGTTGATTACACATTTGCAGAAATTTCTTTTGGAACTTGGCAGAGGTTTTTCGTTTGTCGCGAGGCAAAAAAGAATAACGTTTGATGGACGTCACTTTAGAATTGACCTTGTATTTTATAATTACATTTTGAAATGTTTTGTCTTAATAGATTTAAAAGTTGGGGATTTAACACATCAGGATTTAGGACAAATGCAGATGTATGTTCATTATTATGAACGAGAGCTTATGAATGAAGGAGATAATCCACCAATTGGCATTGTATTATGTGCGGATAAAAGTGAATCTGTGGTTAAGTATACGTTGCCTGAAAATGAAACACAAATCTTTACTTCAAAATATAAATTATATTTACCAAGTGAGGAAGAATTACTGCGAGAATTAAATCAGGAATATCAGGCGTTGGAAACTGGCAAGACAGAGAAAGAGAATAGCGGTGGTATGAAAGAAGAATAAATTTTGCAACAGAATGGTGGAAAATTCATGGGATTTATATTTTGTGGGGATATGTTTTGATTTGATACTTATGTTGAATGGTGCATTGCTTGTCGTATAAGTATAAAAATTCATAAAGTAGTAGATAAAAAACAAGATATAAATCCACTTATATAAACATACCTGCTAAACATACCCCAGTTATTCTTGTAAAATCCCAGCAAATATAACCCCTCCACCACCCAAAGGGGAACTATAACATGACGAAACTTAAAAACACAAAGAAGGGCATGGCGAAAAAAGCGCTGAGCATCTCACTCGTCGCAGCAATGCTGGCTACTTCTAATGTTCCGGTTTGGGCTGCGGAGGATATCTTTTCAGATAATAGCGCGGCTGTAGAGGCTGAGGCTCCGGTTGATGATGTGGATGTATTTACTGAGGCTCCCATTGAAAATGCAGCTCCAGCTGTTGAGGAAGCACCGGCAGCAGACGATGCTATTATGCAAGCAATAATTAATGAGGGAGATATCTCTGTAAACTTAGCGGCGGATAAAAAGAGCGTCGTATGGAGTTCTGACGCAAAGAAAGATCAAGTTATCATTTCTGGTACTATCACTAAAGGTGGAGAAGCATTACCAGATGGCTGGATGTTCCGCTGGGTTGATAGCGAAGGAATCGTAATGGATGATGTTGCCGATGCTGACAGAAAGGTAGACGACGTTGCTGATATGGGTGTTCCCTTTGGATCCAAAGCAGCCGGAAAAACTCTTACCCTTCATGTATACGATGTCGATGACAGCAATAATCAGATTCTGTATGATATCGCAACAGATATTAAGGTATCTGTAGAAAAAAGGGAGTTAAAAGACTTTACTTTTGAAGAAACAGATAAGGACTATAATGGTTTTGCCCAAACGCTTGAAACAACCATAGTAACACAAGTTAGCGATAATAAAGATGAAGCTATTGCAACAAATAAAGGTTATTATAGAATTTCAATTTCCTCTGCAACTAATTTTGGTGATGTTTTTAATGCCACAGTAACCGCTGACGATAGTTCACCTTATACTGGAACTATCACTAAGAAAGTCGGCAAAATCAACAAGAAAAATTATGTTGCTGGCGATATTATTGCAAGTACAGATAAAAATCAGACCTATCAGTATACAGGAAATGCAATTGTTATTGATAACTCTAAAGTAGCATTGACAGAATCAAAATCTGCTGATAAAGGCGCTGACGGAAAACTTAATGGTGCAAATTTATCAGCAGCCATTAAAAAGGCAACTGTAACACCTGGTACAGGCACTGCAGTACCAACACCTGGCGACAGAACAGTTACTGTAAGTGTAGATGCAAGCAAGTTGGATAACATTAATGCTACCGATGGAACACTCGAAACCGAAGAAACAGTAAAAATCAAAAAACGTGATTTGTCTACCGCAGGAACTAGAATTTCAGTAAATACTGTAAGTGGTCAGATTCCTACTTCTGCTACGGTTGATGATTTGGATGAGTATCTGAGCTTTACCGGCGTAGAAGGATCTGCTCTTACGCTTGAAGCAGGTGATGACTATACTTTTATTGTAACAGACTCTAAAGGTAATGCTGTTACCGAATTTTCCGATGGCAGTACATACAATATTACTGTAAGAGCAAATAAAGACGGAAAAAATTGTGAAAAAGAACAGACTATCCGTGTTGTTGCTACCGGTGCCACTTTGAAATCTGTGACCTATGCAAATGCAGGTACGTATAAACCATTTTATACAGGTGCTGAGATTAAACCAACAAAAGATGATCTTGGAAAATTAACCTTAACCTATATCAATAACACTGGAAACACAGAAACGACAGTTATTGATACAGATGCATATGAAATTACCGGATATTCCAAAAACAAGGATGCCAGCACAAAGTATGATGAAGATGCGAACATTTTGAATGACGCATATGTAAACATTAAAATCACAAGTGGAACTTACGAAAATAAGACCTGTACAGTTTCTTTCCTTATCCAGCCATTGGAAGTGCAGCCAGGCTATTTAACCGTACCAGCTGATATATCTTTTAACAAAGGGTATAACAAAGCAGAAGATTACAATGTGCCAGTAACGGTTGTTGCTAAAGATGGAAATAAAAAGAACGACAAAACACTCTCTGCCAGTGATTATACAGTGGCATATGAATTTGTTGATGCCGCCGGTGATAAGGCAACTAATGCTATCAATAATCTTATCAAAACAACGGTTACTATAACAAATCCAAATTATATCTTGGGAACTACTGATGGTAAAACCAAGAAAGTATCCGTAGCTGCTGCAGATTGGACCAAGATTGTGGCTAAGAAATTAACTGATTCCATGGTAGTTGTAAATCCGTCTAGCTACACTTATACAGGCGGTAAGATTGAACCTAACTATGCAGTAATGGATGGTACAATGGTTCTTTACAAAAAAGGTGACGTAGATGCTGGTAAGGAAGAGTACGAAGAAGTCAGCATTACCGATGCCGTAGATGTGGGAACAGCTACGATTACAGTAAAAGGTGTGCCGAATAAGTATTCAGGAACAGCCAAAGGCACTTTTTCCATTACCCCGGCTAATACCAGCAGTGTAAAGGTGAACATTGAAGATCAGGACTATACAGGCAGACAGGTAAGACCTCGCGATTTTGATGCGACTTTAAATGGGAATAAGGTAAATGATCAGTTTGAGATTGTATCCTATGGAACAAATGTAGAAGCTGGCAAAGGTACTGTTGTATTAAAACCTGTAGATGGTAACAAAAACTTCACCGGCTCCAATATTACAGCTGAGTTCAATATCGTAAAAGAAAAAATCGAAGCAGATTTGACCGTTTACGATTCCAAAGGCTTTAATATCACAGCCAAATATGATTTAGAGCTTGACGAAGATGATGCTATTGGAAATAATGACGCTACCGCATTTGCATTTGATGGAAACGCTAAGACGTTTGCAAAAGCTGTTTTATCTAATTTGACAAAAGAAAATGGCGGTAAAACAACAGCAACCGTAAGCGATCTTGAAATCAAATATGTAGATAATATCAGTGGAAAGAAAGTTGGTAATAACAAGTACAACATTGGTTATATCTATGCTGTAGCAAAAGATGGTACAGGATTTGCTGGAAATGACTCCATTGTAACAGCGAATGGAACAGTCATTAAGGGTGTTGTTGCAAAATTAGCCTTTGGAATTGAGTCTGTCAAGTTTGTAAAACAGAATATTACAGTTAAGAGCGGTACTTATGCAGGTGGTCTTCCAGTGAAACCGCAAGTTTTAATTCAGATTGGTGGAAACACATTAGTTGAAGGACAGGATTACACAGTTAAGCTTCTTGGCAAAGATGCCAATGGTCAGATTGTAGCTGTTACACCGACAGAGGTAACTGTAGGACAGATTTATGGTGTTGAAGTCACAGGTATTAACGGATATGCCGGATCTTTAGAATCCACAGTAGATGATGATGCTTTTACATCATGGGGCAGATGGGGAATCAACAAGAAAAACCTTAACGACTGTGATGTAAGTGTTAAAGATGGTGTTGCAACTGTTATGAACGGTTATATCCCGGTTCCGACTACAGAGTATACCGTAAAAGATAATGGTGATAAGAGCTATACTGTTAGCGCAAATACAACCTCCAAGAACTATACTGGTTCTAAGACAGTAACGGGCGAAGGCCAGAAACCAGAAGACAAACCTGTAGCTCCAACCATCCAGCAGGTAAACGTTGTTGGTAATAAAGCAACTGTAATCCTTGAAGGCGATACTGAGGGATCCACCGGATATGACTATGTTATCTCCAAATCCAAAGTATTCTCCGATAAGGCAAGTCGTGTAGGCGTAAACGCAAACGTACTTTCCACTCAGACCACATTCCGTTATGTAGACCAGGGCGTATACTACGCATACCTGCATTCCTGGAAACGCGGTGCTGACGGCAAGAAGATCTTTAGCTCCTGGTCTAATGCTTATCCGTTTGTAGTATCTTCTATTACACCGGATCAGCCGACAGTAACAAGTGTTAAAGTATCCGGTAAGAAAGTAACCGTTACCTACACCAAAACAGCAAATGCAACCGGGTATGACCTTGTTCTTGGTTCTAAAACCAAAAAGGTATACGGAGAGATGCGTCCAGTTGAGTATGGCAAACTTGTAAAGAAAGTTACGAAAGGAAATGTAGTCACTGCTACATTCACCAACGTACCAAAGGGAACCTACTATGCAGGTCTCCACGCATACAACAGGACTTCTGAGAACAATGGAAAGGTATTTAGTCCATGGTCCAACACAAAGAAAGTAACTGTTAAATAATCCGCTTTTGGGTAATAAATAAAAGATTCCTACAACAAGAAAGCTCCGGCAAACGCCGGAGCTTTCTTCATAAGTACATTTAAAAGTCACTCGCCTCTAAATACAACACACGTCTATATTTTACTCAAATATCGACACTTTAGACCTATCCCCTTTATAAATCACTATATTTACGCTTCCATGTATCTTCTCATTATACAGTCGGAAAACGGTCTGTATTGTCTCCAGAGATTGTCTATGGGAGAAATCCGCACGGGAAAGGCCGGTTCCTATTAATCCTATATACAGTTCATTCCCCTGTCCTTGGTCATTATAATATTCAAGAACGCTTTTTAAGCATTCGATTACATCCTCTTTACATGCGTGAGCTCTGTTTTTTTCATCAAATTCAGAAAAAGCAAGCAAGAGATATGTTACATTCTGTTTCCCATTAATAGGTACTAACGTTCCATTTTTATAAAATTTCAGTTTTCCCCGTGATCGCTGCTTTCTGTCCATAAGCTTAACTGGCTTTATATTTTGTAATCTATTATCGATTTCTTTATCCAACTGTTCAATACTTATACCGTTTTTCACCATTGATTCCAGCCATTTACCATGTATAGTATTGACCGAAACCAGGGGATAATGGCCATTCGTCGACTGTTCGTCTAAAATAGTATCAAAGCTGGTATTGACAGGAATCACTATGAAGCGTTTATTAGAATTATGCTTTGGAAACGCCAGCTTCATGATATCGCCATAGCGCAGAACGACTTTTCCTGTACCTTTTTCCCAGACAGTCGCCGACCTTTTTAGGCAGCAGATATAGAGGATAGCTCCTGCAAAGCTTACGACCACGATCACTAAAAAGATTGATATTTTGATAGAAGAAAGTTTTATCCCCATCTCGTCCCAGGAAATAAACGAAAGTATAACCGAGAGTAGCGAAAAAAGAGTCCCTGCTATTGCCAAGCCCGTTTTGCCTATTTCTTTTATATTCTGCTTGATCATTTGATTCACCTCCCCTAATCACTTCGACTGCATATAAAGTAATTGATTTCGTCCATCATTTCAATTCCCTGAACAGAACGGGTATCCCGGTTGGAATTGGCGCAGCTCTTCTTTTCCTGGTTCACCTTCACCTCATAGAAAACCTCGTACCCCGTAAAGCCCTTTAAAAGATTCAGCAAAACATCCAATATGGTCTTAATCACTTCCGTTTCCTGCGAGGTATCCACAGTAAATGGATTGCATTTCGCCGTGTTCATGGAATGCATGAACAAATACATTCCATTATAAATACAGTCGATATCCTTATCAGATATAAAAGGAAAAAAATATCGGTAAAGTACGGTACTTAAATAATAAGAAGAAGCATAAATAGCTATGTCGATATATGAATCCTTAGTGGTAGTTTCTCTATTTTCTCTACCTGTTTTCGGTGTTTTTCCAAGTCTTTGTACAAGTTCCTTAAGAAACTCATCCATAAATTTTTTTCGGACTTTTCCCTGGAGCTGGAGCAGCAGATGTGGGGGCTGGAAGTCGTCACTTTGCCCAGGCCAATATTCTTTTTTCTGGTCTTCATCCACGAATAAAGCTGACAGTGCGTAAGTCGCAGGGCCCGAACTTCCATACATACCAACCCTGAAATAAGTACGTCCATGTTGGCTGACAGGTTTCTCCCTCCATAGGATCAGCTGGGCAATCTCCGCATGGATACAGCCACTCTTTACATCACATGCAGGCAGATTGTTACTGTCAATCTCTGACTGGTCGTAAATCTTGAAACGTTCATCTTGTTTTACAGCACTACCAGCAGCGGAACATAATGTACACTTTTTATCTTCTGTACATTCGGACTGTGAATGCTGCGTAAAGAGTGATCTTTCACGTCTCTTTTTGGTATTTGTATTACTGGATTCTATGCATTGAAAGCCTTTATATACACGTTTTTGGGTGCATGGCCCATTATGGCAGTTTTGGCATTCTACACATTGACCAGACATATCCTTGATTACAGGCTCGGCACGCTTATGGATCATATTAATATCTCCACCTCTTTTGGTCCCTAACTTTTCGCTGATATATATAGGCAGGTCCGTCCCCAATGGGCTGGCAAAAGCCCCAACACAAATGAAATTCATTCCTTCTGCGTTTATATCTATACTCGGATTTTGAAAGGAATTCTTGTTTGTTGTTCCAATTCCGTTTTTATTTTGACCCGCAATTTGTAAAGACTTAACTACGTATTCACCAATGACCGTTCGTTTTGACAAATAATGGGTCAGCGCAGATACCGCATCAAAGTCCCATTTCGCGATGCGTATCCTGGGTTCACTGTCATCATCAGTTTTATCATTCTGCTGTGCCAGATAGATTATCAGACGGTTATACCGCACCATGGAATGCCTGAACTCTTTGCGATAATAGGATTCCAGCTGTATATCTTCATCCTTCCTTATTTTTTCGATTAATTCTTTCCAAACGGGGTTGTTGGAATCTGCTTTATGTGAAAGAAATAAATCGCGTATGTTTTCTTCGTAATATTCATCCCTGGCGACTATCAGTCTGGAATGGTTCTCTATCCCCAGCTGTGCCTGTGCAAGTTGGCGATAAAATCCGTCTGTATCATTTGTCTTAAAAATAGCAGTCCATAAACCGGCCACATCAAAAACATTACGGTTTTTCTTTCCGCCAATGCCGTTATTAGCTTCTCTTTCCTTGTCCGTCTTATCGTGCAGGACGGTGATGGCATTGATATCTGAACCATGGGCGGCACCAAGCCAAAACAAGCTCTGTAAGCAATTGTCCGAAATATCCACAACGATCTCATTGGTATAGCGCAGGTTTCGCAGCATGACATGGTACAGTGTAAAGGCCTTTGGATTGCAGCAATGGCATGCTCCAGGCACTTCTCTCAGATCATCAAGGATATCTACCTGCGTCTGGCTTTTCAACCGGTTAACGTATACTGGGTTATTTGGGTAAATCAGCATGCCCCGGTTTCTGACATGCGCTTTTACAAAGTGCTCTATCTCGTTTTTCTGCGCTTCTTCTGTCGAAATAGGATCCTGCGATTTTTCTGCTTTTACGTTTGTATTTATGAGTTCTTCCGATATTTTTATCTTCTTGTCCTCAGCCAGGTAAGTCGCCTGGTTGACTCCGATGTGGATGATTTCACCAACATTGTAGTACAGATCCAGTTGCTTTTCTGCATCCTTCTCATCCTGAGGAATGACTTTTTCCTGTACAAGAACGCCTACACGTTCACCGCAGAAACATTGCTCTATGTCCATTCTTGCTGTGATATCACGGTAAAAATTCACAATACAAGTGCCAGCCTGTTTCTCATTTAGGAAGCCTTCGATCGTGTATACGACCAGGGTATTGTTTTCTGTCTTTGCATCATTATATCCGTCATGTAGCTTATCGTATATTCGTTTTCCAATGATGTCATCGTTTTTGTAATTGTTTTTGTAATTGTTTTTGTAATTGTTTTTGTTACAGTTATGTATCTTTTCAGCATAAGGAAAACGCCTGTATTTAATGTCCGTAAATCCAAAGCACTCCTGTGTAACATACTCATAATCAGCATAAACTGTATGGCTGTCGTTATTCCTGTATTTTATCCCATAATACTCATATAATCGCTTCCGCCATGGATAACAACCTATATGCTGTAAAGATTCATTCTGGGGGTCCTCCGCGTTCGCTGGTATGATTGAACCATCTGATCTATGGGGTTTATTCGTTTTGCATCTGTTAAATAATTCATCATCCATTTTATAAAAACTTTCGCTGTAGCAGATGGGCAGGACTAATTTACCAAGAGCAACAGCCATACCAAACTCATAAAAGACATTCGCATTTTGGCTGGATACGTCAACGATAATGATATCTGCAATTTGCATCTGCTGGCAGATCCGGCTGCAGATCACATAATTAGAAGACGGGTCTGAATCAGAACGTATCACATTGATCTTTTCAATTTTGGTAAATTCACCGCTCACCTGCGTGTTTTCTGTTTTACTGCAATATATGCGCTTATTAGCCCGATTGAGAAACAGATATTTGGTCAGGGACTCAATGAAAGGTTTCAATTTCCACTTATATACTACATCTGACATGTCCGAAAAATTCATGATGACAAAAGCAGATATTGTTGTCTCCTTCTCGTCGTACTGTTTCTTTCTCTGGCGCTGGATGTTCGTCTGCTTTGAGCAGTATTCTCCTGTCATGAAACAACGTCTTAAATAGACGCCGTCATTTGCGGCGGCATAACACCAATTACAGTTACTGGTATAATTCTTTTGCTGGCTCTTACATTCTGAAAATCGAAACTCGTCACCCATTTGATGTTTCTCCTTCGTTTTGTAGGCAGTATTTTTGCAGAGGGACTTTTTACCACACAAATTTCAAATCTACTTTGGCTGTTTTTCTGGCAAAATACTTGATGCAATAAATCCATATCCGTGCTTTATTATGGTTATATATTGGTTTCTTTTAGTTTATCAGAAAACAGATGTATTTACAATTTGTTTTCTGCTTATATTAGTAATATCTTTTTAGACTTTTTATAGGATTTTGGGTAAGCGCCAGTTTTTCAAATGGTGTTTTGATGATTAGTTACGGAACGGATTGCCTATGATAACATTACCGTTCAGCTTTCAAAAAAGAATACTCATTTTCAATACAAGCTGATTAAAAAAGAGGAAGGGCTTCCAAGTTTGAGAATGCTATGGAATGATTTTGTTTGTCAGGAATCGTATCGTGTATATGGCAACATATAAGCCTGTGTATGCGATCAAGCTCTAGGCAAAAAATTTTGTATTTGAGGATAGGAAAAAGGCAGTCTCGATGTATGAAGTGGTATAAGTGTAATTATGAAGAAAGCCCCGGCGTTTGCCGGAGCTTTCTCGTTGTAGGAATCTTTTATTTATTACCCAAAAGCGATTATTTAACAGTTACTTTCTTAGTGTTGGACCATGGACTGAATACCTTTCCATTGTTCTCAGAAGTTCTGTTGTATGCGTGGAGACCTGCATAGTAGGTTCCCTTTGGTACGTTTGTGAAAGTAGCAGTTACAGTGTTTCCTTTGTAAACTTTTTTCACAAGTTTGCCGTATTCTACAGGACGCATCTCACCGTTAACTTTCTTAACCTTAGAACCAAGAACCAAATCATAACCGGTTGCGTTTGCTGCTTTGGTATAGGTAACGGTTACCTTCTTACCGGAAACTTTAACGCTTGTTACGGTCGGCTGCTCCGGTGTAATAGAAGATACTACGAATGGATAAGCATTAGACCATGCACTGAAGATTTTCTTTCCGTCAGCGCCGCGTTTCCAGGAATGCAGATATGCGTAGTATACGCCCTGATCTACATAGCGGAATGTGGTCTGGGTGTTGAGTACATTTGCGTTTACGCCTACACGGCTTGCCTTATCGGTGAATACTTTGGATTTGGAGATAACATAGTCATATCCGGTGGATCCTTCGGTATTGCCTGCAAGGACTACAGTTGCTTTGTTTCCAACAACATTTACCTGCTCGATGGTTGGAGCTACTGGTTTGTCGTCTGGTTTCTGGCCTTCAGCAGCTACGGTCTTAGAACCAGTATAACTTTTAGACGAAGCGTTTGCAGTAACAGTATACGTCTTATCACCATTATCTTTTACAGTATATTCTGTAGTAGGAACAGGAATATAACCATTCATAACAGTTACAACACCATCTACTGCTTTTACATCACAATCTTTGATATTTTTCTTATCAATTCCCCAGGAGTTAGTAAAAGTCTCTTCAGAGCCTTTATAGCCGCCAATACCAATAACCTTTACGCCAAATACTTTACCGTCAGTTACATCTGTATAATGATTATCTTTGTCGTTTCCAGTTGTAGGTGCGATAAGCTCAAGCTTATAATCCTTGCCTTCTACCAAGGTATTACCTTTAATCTGAACGAGTACATTTGCTTTTACTGGAAGTCCGCCAGCATAAACTGCGTTTTTCACAGAGACATTCTGTTCTACAAACTTCACGTTCTTAATCAGGAAGGGCATTGTGGTTACAACATCCTTAATTACGCTTCCATCTGCAAGAGTAATGGTCTCTCCGCCAGTAAAGCCGGTTCCTTCTTTTGCTACAGCATATAGATAAGCAATATTATATACGGCACCATCTTTATCTACGAGAGCACTTGGTACGCCTGTAACATTTTCTGCGTATTTAATATCAAAGTCAGAAGCAGTGGCTTTTGTACCATTCGGTGCAGTAATTGTTAATCTTGTGTTTGCAAAAGTTTTTGGTGTTCCGTCAAAATCAAAAGATTCCTTTGTGGTTGTTCCAGTTGTTAATGTTTCTTTATAGCTGTCGGTAATTTTTTTACCATTTACATCATAGACATCAAGAGTACCTTGAACTTCTTCTTTATAGATAGTAAACTCGGCTGTAATATTGCTTCCAGTAAAGTTCTTGTTTCCATCAACTGGTTTAAGAACAACGGTTCCTTTGCCTGCATTAATGTTTTCACCGAAAGAAACAATTTCAAACTGGCTTGAAACATCATTTCCATTCAGAGTTGCTGTAAAGCTTCTTGGACGGATAGTTTTTCCTGTGTATTTTTCCTTTGGTATTTCCACTTTTACATCGCTGGTATTAGCAGCAGTGATAGAGAATGTTGCTGATGCTTTACCTGAGTAGTTATCATTGATACCTTTAATTGTAACTTTAGCGTTAGTTCCAACATTTAAATTGTTGGTAATACTCACTATTTCATACTCATTTTTAGCATCCCCATCTTTACCTTCATATAATACGAATGCACCGTCCATTACATAGAACTCGGGTGTAATATTACCGCCAGTATAAACATAACTGGACGGATTAATTTTAATCATATCATCAGAAAGCGCTTTTGCAACGATCTCTGTCTTTTTAGGATTGGCACCGTCTGCTAACTTAATTACGGTGACAGCGCCTTTTTCACCCATAAAGTTAGTGTTTTTAACAGTAATTGTTGCCTCAATGTAATTGTGCTTATCATTCCCTTTATTTTTATCTGAATACTCATATTTAATGGAATAATCGCTTTCAGCTAAACCTTTTACAATCTTTCCGGATTTATCTGTAGCTGTAATGATAAGCGGAACTTTATAGTCGCTTGCAGCGCTATAGCCTTTGTTATAGCTGATTGTTTCCGGTACAGTTACACTATTCTTGGATACAGTTAACGGCTGGATTTCAAACGGAATGGCATAAGTTTGTCCAGCATAGGAAGATAAAGCACTTGTAATTTTAATATTTACATAAGATCTGGTTTTTACTGATCCATCAGCATAATAAGTGGCTGCATTAGTGTTGGTAGTGTATCCAGTAATTTCCCATTGATCCTTCTGAAGAGGTTCTGTTGTACCATCTGCTCCTTTAATAGTCAGATTTCCAAGATTCTCTTTTGTTGGTTTAATCTCCTCGCCGGTATAAGCTGGTTTATAGGTATTTGAGTTTGCATAATTAATTGTATCAATTACATTTCCTGCAACCTGCACATCAAAGGTCTGCGCATTGATACATGTACTGATATCTTTATTATCAGCATCTTTCTGCTCTTTTGCAGTAATTGTTACGTGGTATGTACCAACTGCATCGAAAGCTTGTGCGCTGGAGGCGTTTTCTGGCTTAATTACAGTCAAAGTGTAATCAACATTTGGAGTCAGATTAACCTTAGAACCATCTTTGTCTTTTAAAACGAGCTCATTAGATGCAAAATCAGTAAAAGACATTTTAACCGGAACATTTCCATGCTTGATGCTTACATCAGTATTATTCTTATCCAGATTACGTTTCTCAATTAAAACCTTCGCTGCATTATCAGCAGTAGACGTCACAAGTATATTCGATTTACCTGTAAAATCAAAATTTGGCATTTTATCAACATCTAATTCTACGGTAACTGTACTTTCTCCAAGGTCAGAATCTGTTGTATATGCCTTAACAATTGCTTCAGATAAAACTGCCTCCGATAAAACTTTTGTTTCCTTAAGTGTCATTTTGTTGACCGGAATACTAATGCTTGCACCTGTGTACTGATGAGTTGTACCAGAAGCAACGCTAAGGTCAAACTCGGCAGAATTAAACTCTCTCTGCTCTACGGTAAGGCTAACATTTTTAGCTGTTCCCTGATAAGGAGAGTCAGGTTTAGCCGTTGCTGTAACTGTTAGGGTTTCACCTGCATTTTTTGCTGTCCCAGATGCATCAACTTTAAAATACTTTTCTACAGTTGCTGGTGTCCATGTACCAGAACCAGTTGGTGCGTTAGTGAAAGCTGCATTTGCTAAGCTAACTGCGTTAGCGTCTGTTGCAGAATTGCTAAAATAAAAATCTTTTCCGTTGTAAACTAAACTAGTCTGTTTTAAGGCTAATTCTGCGTCAGACATATCAAGCTTTTTAATTGTTGTACTGCCGATTACAGTTCGTTTAATATTAATATTGTCACCATCTGTGGAATCATTGAAAATATAAAGCTCCAAAGTTTTACCGGCATATTTACTCCAATCGACTTTTTCACTTTCAACTGCGCTGGCAGCATTTGCAAAGGCTGGTTTAAATCCTAAATTTGTGAGGTCTCCATCTGTTACCTCACCTGTATAGATTGCAACAGTATCACCTGCTACACACCAACCGTATTCAAATTTGGTTAACGGTTTGCCATCGTCTGTTTTTAAAATAGTACCATCAACTTCAACAAGTCCTGTAGCAAAGGTTGCAGATTCGGTTACATCGACGTTAGAAAGATTTAAGTCTGTGTTCTCAGTAACTGAAAGTGGTGCGACCTGGTTATCCTGTTCTTCTACTACGGGTGTATTATCTTGGCCCTGGGCATCACCAAAGACTTCTACGTCATTAGTAGTGTCTTCCTCAACCGAAGCCTCAGCCTCTACAACCGCGCTGTTATCTGAAAAGATATCCTCCGCAGCCCAAACCGGAACATTAGAAGTAGCCAGCATTGCTGCGACGAGTGAGATGCTCAGCGCTTTTTTCGCCATGCCCTTCTTTGTGTTTTTAAGTTTCGTCATGTTATAGTTCCCCTTTGGGTGGTGGAGGGGTTATTTTTTTTAATTTTTCAGCGTTGATATGAATGCATCTGGTTAGGTCCTTCTGTATATAAGGATTTATATCTTGAGTTTTATTCTGTACTTTCACTATTTTTATATTTATATACCATTTAACTTGGCATTCAAATACAAAATCGATTCTACTGCGTTGCACTCACAAGACATTCCATCCGCAAAAAAGATTATGAAATGTGCCTGTACAGTAAATGTCATTTGAAATATAATATATGTAACCATTATGGTTTCAAGTATCAGAGGTGATAAACAGGATCATCGAATGTCTTGCCCAGACACAGGATATTGAAAACAGGATATTGAAATCAGGAAAGCAATTGATAACATGGATCATAAATATCTGGTACAAGACTTGATTGAGAATGAACCGGAATTGTTCGGCAGGGGTAGGCTTTACAGATGGCATTTCCACCCGTTCCATCCCAGAAAAACAGGTATATCATCTGGAAAATCAAAGGTCCATCTGATAAAATAGATATAAGCATCATGAGAGGAGGGCTGCTGCTATGAAAACCAAACCATTGCCAATAGGAACTGATGATTTCAAAAAATTGATTTCAAATGGCTGCTATTATGTGGATAAGACATTACTTATAAAAGAACTGTTAGATAAAAACAACGAGGTAACTCTGTTTACCCGCCCCCGCCGGTTTGGGAAGACATTGAACATAAGCATGCTCCGGTACTTTTTTGAGGACACAGGTGATTTTGAGAAGAATAAGGAAAACCAGGAGCTGTTCCGGGGTCTGGGGATCATGGGCTGTGGGGAAAAATACCTCTCCCACATGGGGAAGTACCCTGTCATCCAGCTCTCTCTGAAATCTGCAAAGCAGTCCACATGGGATCTGTCCTTCCTGATGATCAAACGCCAGCTGGCCGCAGAATTTGAAAGGCACAGCTATGTGGCAGAGATATTGGAGCCCAATCATCGGGAGCGTTTCTGTACGATCCAGCAGGAGAAAGGGGAACTGGGCGATTACCTGGATGCAGTGGCTTTTCTATCCAGATGTCTGGAAAAATACCACCATACGCAGTCGGTTATTTTAATCGATGAATATGATGTGCCGCTAGAAAACGCATATTTCGGCGGATTCTACAAGGAGATGGTGTACTTTATCCGTTCCCTCTTTGAAACCGCCCTAAAGGGAAATCCCAGCCTGTATTTCGCAGTCATCACGGGCTGTTTGAGGATAACCAAGGAATCTATCTTCACAGGATTGAACAACTTGAAGATAAAGTCTATCTTAAGCGAAGATTACGGTGAGTATTTCGGCTTCACCCCGGAAGAGACCAGCGCGCTGCTCTGCGATTACGACAGGGATGCCGCATTTCCGACCGTCCGTGACTGGTACGATGGCTACCTGTTCGGAAACAGAGAAATGTACAACCCCTGGAGCCTTTTGAACTATGTGGATGACCTGGCTGCCAACCCGGATGCTTTCCCTTCCCCATATTGGTCGAACACCAGCAGCAACAGCATCGTGCAGGAGCTGGTGGAGGCTTCGGACGACAACGTGCAGGAAGAGATCGAACAACTGATCGCCGGACATACCATCCAGAAGCCCATACATGAAGACGTTACGTATGAAGACATCCACAGCAGCCAGGATAACCTGTGGAACTTCCTGTTTTTTACAGGATACCTTACACAGGCAGGTGGAAACCTGGATGGGGATACCCAGTATGTGGAGCTCGCGATTCCCAACCGGGAGGTATGCTATATCTACAAGAACACGGTCAGGCGCTGGTTCGACCGTAAGCTCCTGTCCGCAGACCTCACGCCGCTATTTAAGGCCTTGGAAAATGGGGACACGGATGCTGCGTCTGCCTGCATTTCACGGGAACTGCAGGAGACCATCAGCTTCTTTGACTATGCGGAGAATTATTACCATGGCTTTCTGGCAGGGATCCTCAAGAACATGAAAGGTTATAAGATAACAACGAACCGGGAGGCTGGCCTTGGAAGGGCAGATATCATCCTCAGGACCCCCAGTATACATGGCAGGGCATTCGTGCTGGAACTGAAAGTGGCATCCAGTATCCAGGAAATGGAGAAAAAATGTGATGAGGCCCTGCAGCAGATCATTACAAAACAATATGATATGCCCTTGAAAAATGACGGATATGAAGAGGTCATCTGCTATGGCGTCAGCTTCTATCAGAAAGAATGTCTTGTAAAGAAAATGTAACACAACTTCTGCGTTTCGTCTTGAGTATCCCAGTATAACGGTGGAAATACTCAAGACGGAACGCAGGAGTTTTATTTTATATGGAAATAAATCTTATTCATCTGTTTTTATCGCGTTTATTTATCCTCACCCCAACAAAAATTACCAATGTATCCTACCCAGGCATGCCTATTTTACCCAAAACACAACCCCTCCACCACCCAAAGGGGAACTATAACATGACGAAACTTAAAAACACAAAGAAGGGCATGGCGAAAAAAGCGCTGAGCATCTCACTCGTCGCAGCAATGCTGGCTACTTCTAATGTTCCGGTTTGGGCTGCGGAGGATATCTTTTCAGATAATAGCGCGGCTGTAGAGGCTGAGGCTCCGGTTGATGATGTGGATGAATTTACTCAAGCTCCAGTTGAAGATGCGGCTCCTATTGTAGACGAAGTGGAGGAAACAGAAAATAACAACATAGCTCTTACTTCTGTAACAGAGAGCAGCGACTTGATTTTAGACAACGTAAATGTAGCTGAATCAGCGACCTTTGCTAAGACACCTGTAGCAGTCAGCGGTAGTATTACTAAAAGAAACGACGGTCAAAAATTAACCGATTTTGAATACGGTTGGCGCGTAGCCGGGGATAATGTAGCTATATATACAGATATCTGTGATGATGGAGATCTTACAAAATTAGGCTTTATTCCCGACTTTGCAAACTCTACAAGTACAACAACTGCTGGTAAAGTAGCATGGAATAAATATGCCGGTAAAACGTTGGAGCTTTATATCTTTAAAAATAGTTCTGATGCAGACGATACTAAAATTGATCCAACTGTTATCGGAACTACAACGCTTAAAAAGCTGGATATGTCCGATGCTGTACTGCATGTAAACAAAACTGCTGCTGATATTGTTTACAATGGAAAGGCATACTATTACAGCGAAACTACAGATCCCTCAAAAGATGGCAATGTTGTAGTATTAGATGAGGATGCGGCACTTACTGGCGCACCAGATACAGCGCCCGGAATTGCAACTGGATGGACTGCAAAAGATGTATTAGATTATTTCCAAATTACCGCTTCTAAAACTGCAAAAAATGCAGGTGATACTTTAACAGTAACCGCAACAGCTAAAGAGGATTCCCCGTATACGGGTACCGCAAAGACAGTTCAGTTATCAGTACAGGCTCGCCCCTTTGATGAAGACGAGTTTGAACTGAAAGTAGCTGAGGGCTTAACCCATCAGTACACGGGCTCTGTCATTAGCATTCCGGTTGATAAAATGACCTTAAAAGAAACAGATGCCCTTTCAGAAGCAGTTCTCTCAGAGTCAATTGTAAAAGCTTATACGACAAACAGTGCTATTGGCGAGACTACCGTAGTTGCAAAATTAGATAAGGACAAATTACCCAACTTTGATTTTAGCAAGGTTACAGGTGATGTTACACTTACAACTTCTGATGCTGCAGATGCATCACATGTTAAAATTGAAATAAGAAAACTGGATAAAGATAATACCGATATGACATTAAAGTATGGCAAGGTTTCTGTAGGTACTACTTTTTCAGACTTTTTCAATGCATCTAAAAACCTGATTATGAAAGATAAAGATGGTTCTGTAATTTCCTTAACAGCAGGTACTGATTATACATATACAATAGTCAAGCCAGCTAACGCATCTGCTGCTGCAGCATTTGATGCAACCGGAACTTATCATGTGACCATTACTGCAAAGGAGCAGAAGGATGCTGACGGCAACGACATCAGCAAATGCATTAATTCACAGACCTTTGATGTACAAGTTGCTGGAAATGTAATTCAGTCTATTGAGTATGCTAATAAGAACACTTACAAACCAGCTTATACAGGTGAAGAAATTAAACCTACCCAGAAAGATCTTGGTGATTTAACGATTCATGGTGGTAATAGTACAGAGCCTATTCAGTTGGATCAGTGGGAAATCATAGGATATTCTAATAACATTGATGCAACAAAGTATAAAGATGGAACTGCCATAACACACGCTTACGTAGAAGTTAGAATTAAAGGCGATTCCTCTTATGCAGGACAGACTTATAAAATTCCATTTGAGATTCAGCCATTGACTGTAACTGAATCCAGCGTAACTGTACCAAAGACAATTAACTATAATAAGGGATATGGTGCAGCAAGTGATTACAATGTTCAGTTAGTTGTTACAGCCAAAGATACTACCGGTAAGATAGTTAAAGGATTAAGTGTGAACGATTATTCTGTTAAATACGAATATATTGACGGAACTAATAAACCAGTTGATAATTCTGTTGCACAGAATGAAATCCATGACTATATTAAAGCAACCATTACAGTAAAAAATACTAATTTCATGGGTGCTTTAGGAGCAGTCGTAGAAATTCCGATGAGCAGTGCAAAGTATACGGAAATTGTTGCTAAAGCAGTTACAGATGATATGATTAAAATAAATCCGTCCAGCTATACCTATACAGGCGGAAATATCATCCCGGAATTTTATGTTATGGATGGTGCATTTGTTCTCTATGAAGGTAAAGATGGTGACGCAGACAAAAAGGGAGAGTATGAAGTAGTAAGTATTACTGACAACTTAAACGTAAGCGATAAAGCCAAAGTTACAATCAAAGGTATCAACGATAACTATTCTGGAAAAGCATCCGCAACCTTCTCCATTACACCGGCTAATACAAGCGATGTTAAGGTAGAGATTGACAAAGAAGAGTATACAGGAAAAACCATTCGTCCCCGTAGCTTTACTGCAACATTGAATGGAAACAACGTAAGCAGCCAGTTTGAAATCGTTTCTTTTGGCGAAAATATTAATCCAGGTAAGGGAACTGTTGTTTTAAGAACTGTTGACGGCAATAAGAACTTTACAGGTGGAAATATTACAGCAGAGTTCGATATATATAAAGAGACTGTAGCAGGTACTATTTCTGTATATGACGCAAACGGAAAAGACATTACTGCTACATATAAAACAGCTGATTCATTACCTACAACAGCTACCGAACCAACCGGACTTCAGTCCTTTGAATTTGACGGAACCGCAAAGACATTCAGCACGGAGCGTCTGGCTATCACAACCCAAAATACAAAAGCAAAGGCTTCTGATTTTGAGATTAAGTATGCCGAAAATGTTACTGGTACACTTAGCAAGTATGAAGACGACAGTGATACCTACAATGTTGCATATGTATATGCAGTAGCCAAAGAGGGAACTGGCTTTACCGGTGATGAGACAATCACTTTAGCCGACGGAACTGTAATCAAAAATGTAGTTGCAAAAATGGGATTCCTCATTAAAAACGTAGCTTTTGTAAAACAAAATGTTTCCATCAAAAATGCATCTTATGCCGGTGGACTTCCATTAAAACCGGAAGTACTTATCCAGATTATGGGTAAAACATTGGTTGAAGGAAAAGATTATGAGCTGGAATTACAGGGTGCAACAACCTCTAATCATTACACAGATGTTACCGATGGTAAGGTGTTCGGAGTTAGAATTAAAGGTCTTGGCGGCTATGCCAATACTGTTTTAAATGACTTTGTACAGAAGAGTTGGGGTATTGATAAAAAAGATATCAAGGATTGTGATGTAAAAGTAACCAATGGTGTGACCACAGTGATGAACGGTTATATCCCGGTTCCGACTACAGAGTATACATCCAAGGATAACGGAGACGGAACATATACTGTATCAGCAAATACAGCATCCAAAAGCTACACTGGATCCACTACTGTAAAAACTGAAGGCCAGAAGCCAGATGACAGACCGGTAGCTCCATTCATCCAGCAGGTAAATGTTGTTGGTAATAAAGCAACTGTTGTTCTTGCAGGCGATACAGAAGGATCCACAGGATACGATTACGTTATCTCCAAATCCAACGTATTCTCCGATAAGGCAAGCCGTGTAGGCGTAAACGCAAACGTACTTTCCACTCAGACCACATTCCGCTATGTAGATCAGGGTGTATACTATGCATACCTGCATTCATGGAAACGTGGCGCTGACGGCAAGAAGATTTTCAGTGCATGGTCCAATGCTTATCCGTTCGTAGTATCTTCTATTACACCGGATCAGCCGACAGTAACAAGCGTTAAAGTAACTGGCAAAACTGTAAAGGTTACTTATACCAAAGCAGCAAACGCAACCGGTTATGACCTGGTTCTTGGCTCCAAGGTAAAGAAAGTTTACGGTGAAAAACGTCCGGTTGAATATGGCAAGTTAGTGAAAAAAGTTTACAAAGGAAACACTGTAACCGCTACCTTTACTAACGTACCAAAGGGAACCTACTATGCAGGATTACATGCATATAACAGAACTTCCGAGAATAACGGTAAGGTATTCAGCCCATGGTCAAATACCAAGAAAGTAACTGTTAAATAATCACTTTTGGGTAATAAATAAAAGATTCCTACAAAGAAAGAGCTTCAGCGTATGCTGAGGCTCTTTCTGATTATACCTGTTTAGAAAAGAAGTCCAGAGACACTATTACTCTGAAAGTAGCCAATCAATCACATTTACAGATTCGATTCCCTCATAGGATGTGTCGAGTCCTGTTTCAAGAGACAGAACAAGTTTCCTGTAATTGTCCCGTATTTTTTGGAGTGGCGCCAGCTCGCGCCTTCTTACATCTTCACTAAGCATAGATTCCGTAACTTGTATATATATTTTTTTATCGACCTTATTTGCAATAAAGTCGATTTCTGTGTTATCAATCTTACCGATTGCAACATCATAGCCTCTGCGCAAAAGTTCCAAATAAACAATATTCTCTAACGCATGTCCGCTGTCACGATTTCTGAATCCCAGAAGAAAATTGCGGAGGCCTATGTCTACGATATAATATTTTCCCAGAGTTCTCAAAAACTCTTTGCCTTTAATATCAAAACGTTTGATATCATAGAAAATATAACTTTCAAGCAGCGCGTTTACGTATGATTGAACAGTATGGACGCTAGGCGCATTTTTTCTTTTGCCTTCTTCCAGGAGACCTTCATTTACGAGGGTGTTGCCAATGGATGATGCAGAAATATTGCTGCCAATATTATCTGCGAGGTAAAGGACGATCTTTCTGAGCAGCACAAAGTCGGTAATCTGCTTCTGGCCCCTCCGCCTTTCTCTTTCCAGAATGTCTCTGATTACAACAGTGGAATAGATGCCCTCCAAAAGTGATAACGCTTTTTCCTGATCAAGTCCGACATCTGCAATACCCGGCATGCCACCAAACTGCATATATGCTGCGAACACCTCTTTTATATCATACGGATTGTTATCTTTATCGAATACCTGTCTGCGCTTTCTGCCAAAAATACCTTCTGTCTCCTTGATTAAAAAACCGTGAAAATACAAAAACTCCGGGAAAGACAATGGCAGTATTTTAATCTCAACACATCTGCCTGATAAATATGTCGAATACTCCGAAGACAGAAGATATGCATTTGAACCGGTAATGTATATGTCACAGTCAAAATCAACACGGAAGGAATTGATAGCATCCTCCCACGCATCAATACGCTGGAGCTCGTCAAAGAACAGATACATCCTTTTATCAGTCAGCACCCTGCTTTTTACATAATCATAAATACCGTCCGAAGTCATATATTTAAATTCATGGGATTCAAAGTTCATTTCTACAATCTGCGCTTTGCTGATACCGGTCTCTTTCAGGTGAGCAATCATCAGCTTTAAAAGGCTTGATTTGCCACATCTACGAATACCTGTAACGACCTTGACAGGTTCCGTATCCTGAAAGCCTATTAATTTGTTAAGGTACATATCTCTTCTTTTTAATTCATGAGATTTTATCATGATATCACCCCCTGCTATTGTAAAAATACCGTTTATAATTAACAGCATAGCACAAGTGTTTTAGAATTTCAAGTTTATGTATTTGATTGCAAAAATATGTGATTTAATATATTTTTTGCATTGCAAACTTATTATATGCAAAAACGTACTTCGTTATTCAATAGATAAATAAAAAGCCGGCTCTCTTATCATAAACTGGACTTACTAAGCCGTTTCTCTGTATAAATAATCCTAGCTATAAAAGTCGTTATTACAGTTATGGAACCCATCTATCTTTTCTGCTAATTTATTCTAGATAAGGTAAGTGTAATACTATTATTGAAAAATTCAGGCCATCTATGCTGTCAAGACAAAAAATACAAATTATGCCCTGGACATTTATATATATATGGAAAAAGCCCCGGCGATTGCCGGAGCTTTTTCTTTGTAGGAATCTTTTATTTATTACCCAAAAGCGATTATTTAACAGTTACTTTCTTTGTGTTGGACCATGGACTAAATACCTTTCCATTGTTCTCAGAAGTTCTGTTGTATGCGTGGAGACCTGCATAGTAAGTTCCCTTAGGTACATTTGTAAAGGTTGCAGTTACAGTGTTTCCTTTGTAAACTTTCTTCACAAGCTTACCGTACTCAACTGGACGCTTCTCGCCATTTACTTTTTTAACAGCAGAACCAAGCACTAAGTCATAACCAGTAGCATTGGCAGATTTTGTATAAGTAACTTTTACAGTCTTGCCTGTTACTTTCACACTAGTTACTGTTGGCTGTTCTGGTGTGATAGAAGATATCATGAATGGATAAGCATTGGACCATCCACTGAATACCTTTTTACCATCTACACGTTTCCAGGAATGCAGGTATGCATAGTAAACACCCTGATTGATATACTGGAATGTAGTTTCTGTAGTAAGTACATTAGCTTTAACATCCACACGGCTTGCTTTATCGGTAAATACTTTGGATTTAGAGATTACATAATCGTATCCTGTAGCCCCATCAGATTCACCAGCAAGTACAACAGTAGCTTTGTTTCCTTTTACGTTAACTGCACTGATTACCGGTGCAACTGGTCTTTCTGCGTCTGTTTCGCCATTTCCTTTAACTGTCTTTGTGCCAGTATAGTTTTTACTTGTTTTTGCCGCCGTAATTGTGATTGTACCGTCTGCGTTTGTAGTTACAGTATATTCAGAAGTATCTACATCCACTTTACCACATTTCACAACTACTTTTCCATCCTTAGCAGATATATCTGCATTTGCAAGGTCGAATTTATCAATGCCCCAGTTGAAAGTCATCTTCTGTCCTGAAGCAACAGTATATCCATTCTTAGGAACAATTTCTACACTAAGTTCTTTAGTTGCCGTTGCCTGGGTGTGGGCTTTGTCAATCTTAAGGTCATAGTCCGTACCTTCTATCAGAGTCTTACCATTAACAGAAACTATAACTTCAGGTTTTACTTCCAAACCACCTGCGTATGTTCCATTTCCCACGGAAATATTAGAAGAATAAACGGACTGCTGTGCAATCTTGAACTGCTGCGCAAACATAACGTTTTCAACTTTATTTCCAGCCGCATCTGTGTAAATACCGTCTTTGACAACTCCTTCAAGTCCATAAGTACTTGCATTGGTTCCTTTTGCTACAACTAATACAGCACCCATCTGGCCTGCATCGGTCTTTTTACCATATACATTGTCTACATACTTGATTTCGTAATCGGTGTCTTCTTTCAGCTTTTCAGAACCGCTATAATTGAAGAGCACTTTATTGTAGGTATGTGCGGTACCGTCATAGCTAAAGTTTAACTTATCGCCAGTTACTAACAGATTGTTTTTGTCATATACAGCTAATGCACCACCTGCATTCAACAGCTTGCCGGAAATCTTAAAGGTAATTGATTTTGTTCCGGTAAAGTTTTTATTGTTTGCCTTTGGTGTAAGAGTTACAGTACCCTCTCCGATATTCACATTAGTGCCATAAGCAAGGTCAAAATTCTTGGAAACATCAATGTCTACACCGTTTAATGTCAGGCTCTGGAGAGCTGGCTGGAGGCTGTAGCCTGTATACTGCTGACTCGGGATGACACCTACTAAATCTGCTGCATTGGCAGGCGTAATAGTAAATGTAGCTTTTGCGTCAACACTATCGCTGTAGTCACTACCTGCTTCACCGGTGATTACCAAGGTTGCAGTTCCTGCATCAAGATTGCCTGTAATGGTCTTTACAGTATATTGATCCGGTGCAATCAACCTTCCATTAATAATAACATCAAACTCAGGAATAATTGCTTTACCAGTATATGTAAAGGAGGTCTGTTTTAACTTGATGTCGCCGTCTTTAATGATTGTTCCGGTAATGTTGGATTCCTTTACAACATTAACACCTGTAAAATTTTTATTTTTAGAATTTACAGTAGCTCTAACTTTTGCATCCTTGCCATCAGCGTCTTTGATAATCTCGTATTCAACAGTATAGTCAACATCTTTCTGCAAAGTGAACTCTTTGCCAGCAGTGTTCTTTGCCTTAACCACAAGCCCCATAGATGTCTCATAGTCACTTGCATTCTGAGTGTCGATACGTTCTACATAGTTATTAACTGTAAGCGTATTGGCAGTGATTGTCGCCGGCTTAATTGCAAAGCGGTATTCCTTCTGGCTGCCTGCATAACTGTTTTTACCTTTGATTATTACAACACCTGTTTTTTTGGTTACATCAGTAGTATCATTGGCATTAATATTTTCGCCGAATGTAATTTCATAATCGGTGGGAGCGATTGTTTTATTGCCAATCTTAACACCGCCTAATTTGGCAATGTCTTTAACTACCTGCTCACCAGTGTACTGCTCATCAGCCTGTGCATATGTCTCATCTCCGAATTTAGCCTGGCTAATATCAGAAGAGAAAACGGTCAGGGTGGCAGAAGTGCTTCCGGTAACGTTTGTATTGTTGACGTCCGGAGCAAAAGTAACGGTATATTCACCAGGATTCTTAGCTGATTCCGGAACCGTCCATTTAACGTCTCCGTTAAGAGTCAGAGTCTCATTTGTATTCTTATCCTTATAAGTGATGTCTGCCGCATTTACGGTGATAGTTTTTCCTTCATCGTACTGTTTCGCTGTAATAGTAGCTGTAACAGAAGAAAGGTCACGTTTTGCAATAGTTAATTTATTTGTTGTAGTAGCTTTTTTTGCAGATGCAGTGATTTTGTAATTTTTGTTAACACTGCCTTTTGCCGGGGTCTCAAGGAGAGCAACCTCTATATTTTCGCTTTCACCTGCATTCTTTTTGGTGGATGCCCCAACATAGTCGTTTGCATCAGCAGCTAAATATCCGGTTAATTCTACGCCAGTATCTTTATCAGTTAACTTTACGCTGCCCTTCTTTACATTGATAGGGGTACCAGTGTATGCATAAGACGCTGTTGTCAGTGTTGCAACAAAATGGTCTTCGATCTTTCTTTTCTCTGTCCCATCAAGTACCATTGGACCAATCTTATAGCTTGTAGTCACTTTGCCCTTATAGCCAGCTTTTTTAGCGGTCAAAGTTACAGCAATTCCGTCATCAGTGACATTAACATTATCGCCGCTGTAAGAAACATCAAAGTAATCATCAATATCAAATCCAGTTGCAATAGAAGTATCTATATTCAGCATTGCTTCTGTGATTGCTACGTTGTGGGCTTTTCCATTATATTCAGGTGCTGTTATAGCATTATCTTTGAAAGAAACCAGTGATGAAATATCCTTTGCTTCTACAGATATAGCATCAGATGTATATGTCCAAACAACATCGCCGTCCTCATTTTTAACCATTAAAAATAATGTTAAACTCTTTCCAGCATAGGTTCCGTCCGGACTTATAGTAACGCTATTTCCTTCCAACTTAGCTTCAGTAGTTCCAAGCCCGTCCACTTTCCAGGCATAATATAATTTGCCTTCTGGGACAGCAGTTTGGGTTCCTGCATCTTTTACTGAAACGGTTGCTGTAATTTCATTTCCCCAGGTGATTTTATTGTCTTTTAAGCCTGTTCCTGCAAATGCAACTGTTGCTTCATAAGCATTAGAAGAAGACTCGGCCTGCAGTACAGCAGCGTTGTCAGCCTCTTCAGCTATCGGAGCAATATCTTCAACAGGAGTTTCAGCAGAGAATGTGTCAACCTCAGCCTCTACTGCCGTGCTGTCAGAGAACAGATCCTCCGCAGCCCAAACCGGAACATTAGAAGTAGCCAGCATTGCTGCGACGAGTGAGATGCTCAGCGCTTTTTTCGCCATGCCCTTCTTTGTGTTTTTAAGTTTCGTCATGTTATAGTTCCCCTTTGGGTGGTGGAGGGGTTGTATTTCGGAAGATAATATCTCCGGCACATGTCGGGGCTCCAGTCATAGATTCTCAATTTTATATTTATAAGTATATTTTAATAAAGAAATAATGGTATATAGATACTTATCACAGAATCCATAGACTACATTCCCAGTAGATAAATCTAAAAACCTACCCTATTATGTGATTAGCAGCCCTGTACTGCTGACACCGTTTAATTTTCTCAAAAGAACCTGATTCCTATCTGGCAAACTACATTGCTATCTGATACAATGGATATAAGCTTCAGGAGAAGAAGGACTCTGTTAGAAAGACGCTAAATACATGGAGGATAGGAGAGCCTATGTACGGCTTTGCACCCCTAATATAGAGATACATACCATCTATAGGGATAAGGTTTTAGGATGGTTTGGGGAAAAGACGCAGCAAAGAGATCTGTCCCGCATTTACCAGGCAATCTGGTATGGGATTGCCTTCTACAAAAAGAAGTGCAGGATAGTCAGTGATGCTAAGAAGTTATCATGATCATCAGCCTTGTAGAGACAGTATGCTTATTCCCCCAAATTTACGCAAGCCAACATATTGGAACAGGGCTGGAGATGTAGCATTGTTGTAATCAATGGATTGGTAAAAGGAGAGATGAATGGTGGCGGATAAAAGTAATGATCCCAATATTGCCGGGAATGAAATCGTCATATACCAGACGGAAGATGGACATACCAAAATTGATGTTAAATTTGAGGATGAGACGGTATGGCTTACACAGGCACAATTATGTGAACTCTATCAAACCAGTAAATCGAACATCAGTGAACATATTAAGCATATTTTTGAAGAAGGTGAACTGGAAGAAAATGCAGTTGTTCGGAAATTCCGAACAACTGCGGCTGATGGAAAAAACTACATTATGACCCATTATAATCTTGATATGATCATTTCCCTTGGATATAGAGTGAAATCCAAGATTGCAACAAATTTTCGCCGTTGGGCTACAGAACGCTTAAAGGAATATATGATAAAGGGATTTACAATGGATGATGAGCGTTTGAAAAATCTGGGCGGCGGAAACTATTGGAAAGAGTTATTGGATCGTATACGGGATATCCGGTCATCTGAAAAGGTTATGTATCGGCAGGTGCTGGATCTGTATGCAACAAGTGTTGATTATGACCCTAAGAGCGGGGAATCCATTGCTTTTTTCAAAATGGTGCAAAATAAATTGCATAATGCGGCACATGGGCATACGGCAGCAGAAATCATATATGAGCGCGCGGATGCCCGCCAGCCTTTTATGGGACTGAAGAGTTTCTCCGGAGATTTCCCAACGTTAAAAGACATAAGTATCGCAAAGAATTACCTCAATGATGAAGAATTAAAAATCCTAAATAACATTGTATCGGGTTATTTTGATTTCGCGGAAATCCAAGCCATCCGCCATAAGCCTATGTATATGGCGGATTATGTGGAACATCTTGATAATGTTTTAAAAAATACAGGCGAAAACGTATTGCAGGGAGCAGGTACAATCAGTCATGTACAAGCAATCAATAAGGCAACAGAAGAGTATCGAAAATATCAGGTACAAAATTTTTCCCCGGTCGAAGAAGAATATTTGGAAAGTATTAAAAATATCCACAGCACAGTAAAGAAAAAAAGTAATAGCTGATAGGAAAAATGTATCCCTATAGAAATAACGATGTCGAAAAAATATCTTCTAAAAACGAGTGTAAATATAAGTCTGCACAATAGCGAGCATGTTGAATCATGTTATGCGAAAAATTTAGGTATAAAAGCTCTGTGGAAAGATATTACCGCAGGGCTTTTTCAGTTTGAATTCCATATTGTGTACTGTATAAGCATAAAAATATCTTTAATGCATGATTAAAATAAAGATATAAATCTTCTTATATAAATAAATCTGCTAAACATGTCCTAAATATTCTTGTAAAATCCCAGCAAATACAACCCCTCCACCCCGCAAAGGGGAACTATAACATGACGAAACTTAAAAACACAAAGAAGGGCATGGCGAAAAAAGCGCTGAGCATCTCACTCGTCGCAGCAATGCTGGCTACTTCTAATGTTCCGGTTTGGGCTGCGGAGGATCTGTTTTCAGATGGTAGCGTGGCTGTAGAGGCTGAGGCTCCGGTTGATGATGTGGATGTATTTACTCAAACTCCGGCTGAAGACGTGGCTCCAATTGCAGAGGAAGTAGATGATAATGTAGCACTTTATGCAGACGCTATTACTAATAGCGATATCGATGTAAGTGGAGTGACACTCTCAGTAAACGGTACCGATGTTAAGGGAAAAACAGCAACATTTCTTGACACAATTACAATAGGCGGTTCTATTACTAAAAAGGCCGACGGTACTGCTCTGCAAGACTTTGAATACGGATGGAGAGTACAGGGAGAAGATACTTCTATTTGTACTGGAAATGTAACCGGTGGTACCACATCAGCAATGGGTATTACTTTGACTAATGTTGCTTCTACAGTAGATTGGAGCAAATATGTAGGAAAGACCCTGGAGTTGTATATTTTTAGAGAGGATGCTGCTGCAAAATTTTATAATGTTGTTGTAGCCTCAGTAAAAGTTGCACCATATGACTTATCTTCCTGGAGTCTTCTTCTAGATACAGATACATCCACAAAGAAACCTGTATATAATGGACACGTATATACTTATGGTGATACTACATCTATCGGCAGCGGTGATACCAATACTATTACCATCGCTGGTTTAGCTCAGCCGGATACAACCAGTCCTGCAACTGGCTGGGATAAAACTGGAGTAGAAAGTTATTTTACAGTAAGTCCAACGCAGACCGCATTAAATGCAGGAGAAAAGCTTATCATAACTGCAACTCCGAAAGCTGGCTCTCCATACACAGGAACCTTGACAGCGACTGCGGAAATCTCCGCAAAACCATATCGTTTGGGTGATATAGTCGCAGATTTGTCAACGCCTTTAACTTATCAGTATACCGGCAAGAAAATTGCCGTTCCTGCTGATAAAATTGCCCTGAAAGAAAAACCAGATACATATGCTAATGCTGCCATTACAAATAGTGCAATAGAAGAGGCATATGTTGCACCTAAAACATCTGGCAGTGATGTCGCTGAAGCAGATGATAAGCAAAATGTTGTGGTAAAGGTTGATGCTAAAAAGATTAATAACTTTACATTGGCCACTACAGATACGACCCTTACAACAGCAAGTACGAATAAAGTCAACGTAGAAAAACGTGATTTATCTGCGACTTCTACTGCTATTAGAATGAAGTATGGAAAAATCCCGGCAGATACAAAGCCCGAAGAAATAGGTCAGTATTTGACATTTACCGGTAAAGAATCTGGTACTCCAAACTTAGTTTTAGGCCAAGGTAAAGACTATACCATTAAAGTAACAAATAGCGATAATAATGTTGTTAATGATGGAACTGAACTTAAATCCGGCACTTATTCAGTAGCGGTAACGGCACCTTCAACATCCGCCAACACAACTAATGGACAGACCATTGAAATTACCGTAGGTGATAACGTAATCCAAAGCGTCTCCTATACTGAGAATTATAAACCGGCATATACAGGTTCTGCTATTGAACCTACAACTGCAAACCTTGGCAGCTTAGAAATCATCGACGAGAAATATGGAAGTGGTAAAGAACTCGTAATCTCCAAAAATGATTATAAGATTGTATCCTATGACAAAAACATCGAAGCAGCTACATATGACGAAAAAGGCACTGCCCTTACATGGTCTACTGTAACTGTAGAAATTCTTCCAAGTGCAGGTTCCTATGTAGGACAAACATTCACGCTTCCATTCGAAATACAGCCTTTAAAAGTTGATGATACCAGCGTGACAGTTCCTAAAACTATATCTTACAATAATGCTAATTCTGCAGCAAACGATTATAAAGTTCCGTTAGTTGTAACTGCTAAAGATAAGAGCGGAGCTATTGTAAAAGGTCTTACAGAAAAGGATTATACTGTAGAGTACACTTATGATGACAAAGCACCTAACACAGATGGTAAAACTGGAAATGAAATAGGTAACTACATTATTTCTAAAATTACAGTTACCAATCCAAATTTTGTTGGTCCTAATGGTGCGAACCGTGTTATAACGCTTACAAATAAAACACAGATTGTTGCAAAAGCACTTACCGACAGCATGGTACAGGTTAATCCGTCCAGCTACACTTACACTGGCGCTAACATTACACCAGAATTCGTTGTATTAGACGGCACAACTGTATTATATGACAAAGCAGAATATGGTTCAAAGGGCGAATACGAAGTAGTTGGTATTAGCAGCAATTTAAATGTTGGAACTGGTAAAGTTACGGTTAAGGGTGTCAATGATTTATATTCCGGAACAGCCAGCGGAACGTTCCAGATTACAGCAGCTGACACACAGTCGGTTAAAGTTGAGGTGAAGAACCAGGATTATACCGGAAAGCAGGTTCGCCCACGTATTGGCGAAATGACTGTTACCTTAAACGGAAACGACGTTACCAAACAGTTCGAAATAGTTTCCTACGGCGAGAACATTAAAGCAGGTACTGGTACAGTTGTTCTGAAGCCAGTGGACGGTAATAAAAACTTTACCGGAACCAATGTTACTGCCGAATTTAACATCGTCAAAGAGACTGTTACTGGCGATATTGCCGTATATGATAAGAACGGTAAAAACATAACCACTGATTACACAGCAAATGAAGCTGGTACTTCCTTTACTGGAAAAGCCTTTGAGTTTGATGGGACAGAAGTTAAATTTGATACCGCAAAATTAAACTTAGCAGCTGGAACAAAAGCAACCGTAAATGATTTTGAGATTAAATATGCTGACAATATTTCCGGTAAAAAGACTAAGTTAGCTAATGGTAAGGATACATTTAATGTTGGTTATGTATATGCCGTGGCTAAAGATGGAACCGGATATGCAGGAAACAAAACTCTGACCTTGTCAGATGGAAGCCAGATTAAAAACGTGGTAGCGTACATGACCTTTGCTATCAAAAATGTTCATTTCGTTGACCAGAACGTAACTGTTAAGAATGGCGTATATGCAGGCGGACTTCCTGTTAAGCCGCAGGTACTTGTACAGATTAAAGGTAATACTCTCGTAGAAGGCAAAGACTATGTATTAAAATTAGAGGGTGATACTACAGATAACCATTATATCAATGTTACTAATACAAATATCTTTGATGTAACAGTTATTGGAAAAGGCGGATATGAAGGATCAACATCCGTTAAGACAGCTTGGGGAATTGACAAAAAGGATATCAAGGATTGTGATGTAAAAGTAACCAACGGTGTAACCACAGTAATGAACGGTTATATCCCGGTTCCGACTACAGAGTATACATCCAAGGATAACGGAGACGGAACATATACTGTATCAGCAAATACAGCATCCAAAAGCTACACTGGATCCACTACTGTAAAAACTGAAGGCCAGAAGCCAGATGACAAACCAGTAGCTCCATTCATCCAGCAGGTAAATGTTGTTGGTAATAAAGCAACTGTAGTTCTTGCAGGCGATACAGAAGGATCCACAGGATATGATTACGTTATCTCCAAATCCAACGTATTCTCCGATAAGGCAAGCCGTGTAGGCGTAAACGCAAACGTACTTTCCACTCAGACCACATTCCGCTATGTAGATCAGGGTGTATACTATGCATACCTGCATTCATGGAAACGTGGCGCTGACGGCAAGAAGATTTTCAGTGCATGGTCCAATGCTTATCCGTTCGTAGTATCTTCTATTACACCGGATCAGCCGACAGTAACAAGCGTTAAAGTAACTGGCAAAACTGTAAAGGTTACTTATACCAAAGCAGCAAACGCAACCGGTTATGACCTTGTTCTTGGTTCTAAGGTCAAGAAGGTTTACGGTGAAATGCGTCCGGTTGAGTATGGCAAGTTTGTGAAGAAAGTTTCCAAAGGAAATGTTGTAACTGCTACCTTTACTAACGTACCAAAGGGAACCTACTATGCAGGATTACATGCATATAACAGAACTTCCGAGAATAACGGTAAGGTATTCAGCCCATGGTCAAATACCAAGAAAGTAACTGTTAAATAATCACTTTTGGGTAATAAATAAAAGATTCCTACAAAGAAAGAGCTTCAGCGTATGCTGAGGCTCTTTCTGATTATATGAAGTATTGAATTTTTTGTATTTAAGGAAAGAACCCCAGCATTGGCCGGGGCTCCTTCTTTGTAGGAATCTTATTTTGTTACCCAAAATTGGATTATTTAACAGTTACTTTCTTTGTGTTAGACCATGGACTAAATACCTTACCATTGTTCTCAGAAGTTCTGTTGTATGCATGGAGACCTGCATAGTAGGTTCCCTTTGGTACATTAGTAAATGTAGCAGTTACGGTATTTCCTTTGTAAACTTTCTTTACAAGCTTACCGTATTCAACCGGACGTTTCTCGCCATTTACCTTTTTCACCTTAGAGCCAAGCACTAAGTCATAGCCAGTAGCGTTAGCAGATTTTGTATAAGTAACCTTTACGGTTTTGCCAGTTACTTTCACACTGGTTACTGTTGGCTGTTCTGGTGTGATGGAAGATATCATAAACGGATAAGCATTAGACCATCCACTAAATACCTTTTTACCATCTACACGTTTCCATGAATGCAGGTATGCATAATATACACCCTGATTCACATACTGGAATGTAGTCTCTGTAGTAAGAACATTAGCTTTAACATCGACACGGCTTGCCTTATCAGTAAATACATTGGATTTAGAGATTACATAATCATATCCTGTAGCTCCATTAGATTCGCCCGCAAGTACGATAGTCGCCTTGTTTCCTTTGACGTTAACTGCACTGATAACCGGTGCAACTGGTCTTTCTGCGTCTGTTTCACCATTACCTTTTACCGTTTTAGTACCGGTATAATTTTTGCTGGTACTTACGGCTGTAATTGTGATAGTACCGTCAGTATTAGTTGTTGTTGTATATTCTGCAGCTTCTATATCTACTCTGCCACATTTAACAACTAACTTACCATCTTTTACAGATACATCAGCATTAGCAAGATTGAACTTGTCGATGCCCCAGTTAGTGGTCAATTTACCACTGGTTGCAGTTCCATTATATTTATAACCGTTTTTAAACTCAATAGTTACAGTAAGAGTTTTTGCTGCAGTTGCATTTACAAGATCCTTATTTCCAGCTAAATTTAAATCATAGTCTTTGCCTTCTACCAGTTTTACGCCCTTAACAATAATGGATACTTCTGGTTTTACAGGAAGTCCTGCTGCATACGAACCATTAGATACAGTAACATTGCTCTCGTTTACACCCTGCTGTGTAATTTCAAAAGTATCAGCTTTGATAACGTTTGTATATTTGTTACCATCAGCATCTGTGTAAACTCCGGCGCTGCCATATTTCCCAATAGCAATTGCCAATACAGCACCCTGCTGTTTACCATTGGCATCTTTTTTACCATATACGTTATCTACATATTTAAGTTCATAATCGGTTCCTTCTACAAGGGTCTTTGTATAACCAAATTTAACTTTGTCAAAGGTATGAGCTGATCCATCATATGTAAATAAATCATTCTTTTTAGCAGTAACATCAAAACCATCTTTATCCAGATATTTGAATGTACCGCCTGCTGCTAATAATTCGCCTGTAATCTGGAAAGTCAAAGTTTTTGTGCCAGTAAAGTTACCATTCTTAGGTGTTAATGTAACAGTACCTTCGCCAATATTGAGGTTTTCACCAAAGCTCAAGTTAAAGTTGCTTGCAACGTCAACTTTTTCACCGTTTAATGTAAGATCAATTTTATCTGGACTAACTTCGATAGAATATCCTCTATATTGTTCGGTTGGAATAACTCCCTTAAGAGTATTCGCATTAGCTGGAGTAATGGTATAATCAATTTTAGCAGTTCCACTGTAATTCTTTTTATCTCCGGTAACGGTAAGCGTAGCAGTACCAGCATTTACATTATTGGTATAGGACGCTTCATAGTAAGCAGGATTGATTACCTTACCGCCAATTACTATATCAAATTCCGGAGTGACTGGTTTACCATTGTAAACAAAGTTTGTTTCTTTCAGTTTAATGTAGTCGGGTTTTAAAATAGCTGCTGCAATAGAAGAGCTTACTACAGTGCTAACACTTGAAGTCCCCTTAAAATTAGGGTTAGTAACAGTAATGGTTGCTACTACTTTCTCACCGACCTTATTACTCTCGTCAAAGGAATATTCTACGCTATAATCTGCGCCTTCAGTTAAGGTAAATTCTTTTCCAGCTGTATTTTTTGCTTTTACAACAACATTCATTGCTGCTTTATAATCCTTTGCATCGCTAGCATTTATAAGCTCAACTTCTGTGTTTTTGGTAATAGAACTTACGGATGCCGGTGCGATATTAAAGCTAATTGTTTTACGGCTTCCGGCGTAGCTATTTTTGCCTTTAACAACAAGGGTAGCAATACCTGCATTGATATTATTCTCATAGGAGATTTCGTAATCACTTGGTTCTATAGGTGTTGAAGTCGTAGAAGAACCTTTTTTAATCGTAAGGGCTCCTAATTCACTGGCTGTAAATGTAACTGCTTCGCCAGTATAACATTTGCTCGGAAGGTTTTTTTCATTCGCAAATTCAGCAGCACCGATATTCTCAGAGTAAATAGAGAAAGTGCCTGTTGTAGTTCCGGTAATGTTTTTATTAGCTGCTGCCGGTTTGATTGTTGCTACGTATCCGTCTCCACGATTAATAGCATTATCCGGAACTGTAACTTCTACAGCCCCAAGGGTAAGTTCCTCATTTGAAGTCTTATCTACAAATTTAACATCATCTGGGTCAATTACAACCTTGCTACCGGTATAACTCTGGTTTGGTACAGTTGCTGTAACAGTAGAAAGATCACGTGCAACAATCGTCATATCATTATCTGCTTGAATAGATGGATTATTGTCTGTAATTTCGTAATTCTTAGAACCACTTGCAGGCAAGCCTTTAATTATATTAACCCGGATTTTGTCCTTGCTTCCGACTGCAGTTTGTGCTAATGTTACGCCAACATAACCATCTTTATCTACATCGAGGTATCCTGATAAATCAGCTTTTGTTGTTGTATCTATTAATTTGATATCAGCCGCCTTGATTTTTGAGGTTTTATTTCCTGTAAATACATAGTTTGTATTTGTCAGAGTGGCAGTCATTCTTCCCTGGATATCTGTAGAAGAATCTAATTCCATTGGAGTGATTTTATAAGTCCCTGTAAGCTGTCCGGAATATCCTTTCAGATTTTCACCTGGGGTTAATGTAACAGTTACACCATCATCTGTAACATTTTTTAAATCACCAGTATATGCTACATTGTAATTATTAAAATTGGTAACAGCGGTATCTGTTATATCTTTGTTCAGAGTAATCGTTCCTTCTTGCCGCTGCTCAGCTCCAGTGTATGCAGTATCTGTAAATTCAACTTTGCTGACTATATCACTCAGCTCTTTTGCTTTAACATTAATTGTGTCAGAAGTATAACTCCAAACACGGCTGTCACCTTTCATTGCATAAACAAATAATTCAAGTTTTCCGTTTGCATGATCAACATTAATTGTACGTTTGCATGGTAATGTAGTGCCAGCAGTTAAAGAAGTTTCTGTACCAGTTACAATTTCTCCGTTTAATTTCCAAGCTGCATAAAGATTAACGCCATCTACAATCTGATTATCGGTAACAGTAAGATCAGCTGTTAAATCTCCCTTACCCCAAATAATTGTATTATTTTCTACTGCTTTATTATCGTAATTGAAGGGTGTTAAAGCAACAGAAAATTCATTACCTGTAGTAGCGGAGGCTTTCGCTTGAATTGCATCCTCTGTTTCCTCGATTACCGGAGCCACATCTTCAGTCGGTGCTTCGGAAAATACATCCACATCATCAACCGGAGCCTCAGCCTCTACAGCCGCGCTATTATCTGAAAAGATATCCTCCGCAGCCCAAACCGGAACATTAGAAGTAGCCAGCATTGCTGCGACGAGTGAGATGCTCAGCGCTTTTTTCGCCATGCCCTTCTTTGTGTTTTTAAGTTTCGTCATGTTATAGTTCCCCTTTGAGTGGTGGAGGGGTTAAATCATCAAAATTAAAATTATTAAAACAGATTACTTATCAATATCCTGACCAAGACTTAAAACAAATAAGTACAAATAATTGAATATAAATCAGAAAAAATACTACTTTGCATACTTATATTTTTTCCTATTTAGGCTCTTAAAGTTTTTCTAAGTCCATTCACCTGGTCGTCTCCACCATATCCAGAACAATATGCTCATCACCTCTATCTATTTGAAAAAATATTTTCATTTTTTTAAAATAAAGAATGTACACATTCTTAAATATTTGTTATCGTATTTGTGTTGACAAAAATGTTGATGAAGAGAAATATTCACACAAAGGAGGAATTACATGAAACGTATTAATGCTATTTATGCAAGGCAGTCGGTGGACAGGGCGGATAGTATTTCGATTGAGAGTCAGATTGAGTTTTGTAAGTATGAGCTAAAGGGGGGGAGTTATAAGGAGTATGCGGACCGGGGGTACAGTGGGAAAAACACTGTGCGGCCGCAGCTGCAGCAGCTGATTCAGGATATCCGGAAGGGAGAGATTGCAAAGGTGATCGTTTATAAGCTGGACAGGATCAGCAGGTCGATTCTGGACTTTTCTAATATGATGGAGTTGTTTCAGCAGTATCAGGTGGAGTTTGTGTCGTCTACGGAGAAGTTTGATACTTCGACGCCTATGGGAAGGGCAATGTTGAATATTTGTATTGTTTTTGCGCAGCTGGAGAGGGAGACGATTCAAAAGAGAGTGAGTGATGCTTATTATTCCAGGAGTCAGAAGGGTTTTCGAATGGGGGGAAAGCCTCCGTATGGGTTTAGGCTGGAGGAAATTACAATGCAGGGAATCCACACAAAAAAGCTGGTGGAGGAGCCGCAGGAGGCTGCGAATGTGCGAAGGATTTTTGAGATGTATGAGAAACCGGAGACTTCGTATGGGGATATTACCAGGCTTTTTGCTGCGGAAGGGGTGTTGTTTCATGGGAAAGAGCTAATTCGGCCGATGTTGGCACAGCTTTTGCGTAATCCGGTTTATGTGCGGGCGGATAAGGATGTGTATCGGTTTTTCAGAAGCCAGGGGACTGTGATTGCCAGTGCGGAGGAGGAGTTTGACGGTGTGCATGGGTGCTATCTGTACCAGGGGAGGAATGTGAAGGAGGATAAGCTTCAGAGTCTGAAGGGGCAGATGCTTGTAGTTGCGCCGCATGAGGGGCTTATTTCTGCTGAAATGTGGCTTAAGTGCAGGATTAAACTGTTTAGTAATATGACAATTCAGGCGAACCGCAGAGCAGTGAATACGTGGTTGGCGGGAAAGATTAAGTGTGGTCACTGCGGATATGCTCTGATGAGTGTAAAGAGTCGTTCCGGAAAGCAGTATCTGCGTTGTACGAAGCGGCTGAATAATAAGAATTGCCCGGGATGTGGAAAAATTTACACAGAGGATGTGGAATCGTTTGTGTATAAGCAGATGTTACAGAAGCTGCGGAGCTCGCAGACACCGCTGGGGTATACGAAGGAACACCAGAATCCTCGAATTCTCAAGCTTACGCAGGAGCTCGATGAAATGGAAGCGGAAATTACACGTCTTGTGGATTCGCTGATGGGCGCGGGTGCGGCACTTACTACCTATATAAATAAGAAGGTGGAGGAGATGGACCGTGAGCGTCAGGCAAAGATGGATGAGATTATAGCTTTGGCAGGAAATGTAGCTACGCCGGAGCAGTTGGAAAAAATTGTGGCGGATATCGGCAACTGGGAGGAGGCCGACTTTTCGGAAAAACAGTTTGTAGTGGATAAGATGATTTGTTCAGTGAAGGCAGCTGCGGATGGAATTAATATTGTGTGGAAATTTTGATGAATGAGAAGGTAACACATTAAAGGTAATATTGTTATAAAAAACAGCTCGTTGTCAGAGCTGGGGTGTTTTTCTGACTTGTCTGTTGTGAGTGCATTGCCGTGTCGTATCGGCACTATCTGTATTTGGAAATCGAACAAAAATCCCTAAACAGCATATTTTATAGTGATAATGTAGAATTTTATTGAGGAAGTTTATGGATATCAGAGGCATTGATGTAAGCGCCTATACAGGTGCGATTGATTATCATAGAGTGGCGGAAGATGGTATAAAGATTGCTATTTTGCGTATAACTGAGAGAGGAAATACAGTCGACCCGACTTTTGAGGATAATTATCGGGGTTTTCGAGAGAACAAGGTTAGAGTCGGTGTGTATAAATTCAGCTATGCTCTTACTGAGGAACAGGCTCGTGAGGAAGCGAGAAAGGTGCTTGAGGTGCTCAGAGGCAGAAAGCTGGAATTTCCGGTGTTTTATGACCTGGAATGGAGCCAGCAAAGAGCTTTGCCCACCTCTGAACTTACCAGAATCGTGAAGGCTTTCCGCAGAATTATTATTGACGGCGGATATTTATTTGGCATTTATTGTAATACAGACTGGTATTATAATGTTTTGGATACAGCACGTCTGCCATATGATTACTGGCTGGCTGCATATCCTTATAATGACCATGGACAGCTTGTGGAGTCGCTTCGACCGTCTGTGGGTATCGGCTGGCAGTACAGCTCTAAAGGGCAGGTTCCCGGTATTCAGGGGTATGTAGATTTGGATGTGTTTTATAAGGATTTTTCCGGAGACAGACCGGATGACAATGATCATGACCACGACCATGATAAAGATTACTTTATTTATACGGTAAAACCAGGTGATACTTTATCGGAAATTGCTGAGAGATATCATACAACTGTGCGGGAACTGGCGCGGATTAACCACATTGACGATGTAAATCTGATTCTGGTAGGACAGAAGCTTAGAATCCCGAGAGACAGGAAGCCTTATAAAATGTGGGTCGGAGAGTGTACGGGAAATGGTGTGTTTGTGAGAAAGGGCCCTGGGCTTAAATATCCGCCCATTGAGGGGTATCCTTATCTGAACAAAGGAAATCTCGTGGATGTTATAGGTGAACGGCATTCGGAGGACGGTGTGCTGTGGTATCATATTTGGATAGCAAAGAGGTTTAAGGGCTATATCAGGTGTGATTATTTGAAGCGTGTTTAAGATTTACTGGTACACTAAGGGGAGTTGTAAAACAGGTTGAAATCGTGAGAGTGCTCAAATGCACTCTCCTTTTTATACCCTTTCTTAAAAACTCCCTCCTTTTTTTGCTGTATTTATAATAAAACTCACTTATATTTTTGTAGATTAATATAAAAACTCCCTCATGTTTTTGTGATATACATAAAAAAGTCCCTCATATTTTTGACGTAATTCTTGAATAAGTCCCTCATTTTTTGTATACTATAAGAGCAGAGAGGAGCGATACACATGGCTGAGACATACTTGAAACGAAAAATAGACGGATATTTGCGTATATGGAGAAAGGATTCAGACAGAAAGCCGCTGATCGTCAAAGGACCGCGGCAGGTAGGAAAAACCGAATCTATCCTTCATTTTGCTGAAGGCGCTTATCAGAGTATCATTTATATAAATTTTGTGGAAGAACCAAAATACAAGCTTATTACGGACAACGGATATAAGCCGGACGACATTATCCGTAACATCTCGCGGATGGATCCGTCCAAGCGTTTTGAACCGGGCGAGACACTTATCTTTTTTGATGAACTGCAGGAATTTCCTGAAATTGCCACGACTTTAAAGTTTTTTAAGATTGACGGGCGTTTCGATGTGATCTGCAGCGGTTCCCTGTTGGGGATTTCCTATAAGCGCATCGAAAGCAACAGTGTTGGATATAAGGTTGACTATACAATGCACTCTATGGATTTTGAGGAGTTTCTATGGGCAAAAGGTTATGACAGTTTCGCAGTCGAGGAGATGCTGCAGCACATGGAAGCGGAGGTGGCTTTCCCGGAAAGTGTCATGAAGATATATAGTGATCTGTTTTTGGATTATTGTATCCTTGGCGGTATGCCGGCGGTTGTGCGGGAGTATATTCGGAAAGGGACTTTTGAGGGGACTTTGGATATCCAGAGGCAGCTTCTGGAGGATTATAAGGAAGATGTCCGCAAGTATGCGGAAGGGATGGACCAGGCCAGAATACTTAATGTGTTTGAACAAATCCCCATCCAGTTGGCAAAGGACAATAAGAAGTTTCAGATTTCCAAGGTGGCAAAGGGCGCCCGCTTTAAGGATTACCGTGGCTGTATTGAATGGCTGAGAGATGCAGGAATGATCAATATCTGCTATTGTCTCAATTTTCCGGAGCTTCCGCTTAAGGGAAATTATGACGATACGAAATATAAGATTTATTTCTTTGACACAGGATTGTTCGTAGCGATGCTGGATGAAGAAGCGCAGGAAGATTTGCGTGTGAACAAAAATCTGGGTGTGTACAAAGGTGCTTTGTATGAAAATATCGTAGGAGAGGCATTGAGAAAATGCGGATATGATCTTTACTATTATAAAAGAGAAGACTCTACATTGGAGGAGGATTTCTTTGTGAGAACAAAGCAGTCGCTGCTTCCGGTAGAAGTAAAGGCAAAACGCGGAACCGCAAAATCCCTGCGGACATTGATTGGGAGTGAACGGTATTCCGATATTAATTGCGGAATTAAGTTTACTGCGGGAAATATCGGCTATAGTGACGGAGTTTATACTTTTCCGTACTTTTGTGCATTTCTTTTGAGAGACTATTTAAAAAGGGTGGATTTGGACAAACAGAGTCGGGAAACTTGTGAATAATGTTATAAGAATTGCCATAAAATAGTAAAAATATTTTAGGCGGCGGCTTATGACATACTTGTGGGGCGGAATGATTCTCTTGGGAATCATATATGGAGCGATAACAGGAAATCTACAGGAGGTGACGGAAGCGGCCGTTTCTTCCTCAAAGGAGGCGGTGAGCTTATGTATTTCCATGGCGGGGATCACGGCCATGTGGACAGGGATGATGAAAATAGCAGAAATGACCGGCTTGGTGCAGCAGCTTTCCCGTGGCCTCCGCCCTGTACTGCGCTTTCTTTTTCCACAGCTCGATGCGGATTCTAAGGCATGTAAGTATATTTCTTTGAATTTTTTGTCTAATCTGTTGGGGTTGAATTGGGCAAGTACTTCATCTGGCTTGATGGCGTTTAAGGAGCTGGACCGCATTAACCGGGAGGAATGCCGCAAGTATGGTACGACCGAAAAGCGGGCACCGCATATTGCAAGTCCGGCTATGTGCACATTTTTGATTATCAATGTTTCGTCACTGCAATTGATTCCGATAAACATAATTGCATATCGGGCACAGTATGGCAGTGCCCAGCCTGCGGCAATTGTCGGACCGGCAATTCTGGCTACAGGGGTGAGCACGTTGGCGGCGGTTGTTTTTTGTAAAATAATGGATAACAAGAGGCGGAGGGCGTGATTGCTCTCCGTTTGTTTACATTGACAATATATACTGCCAAGATTACAATCTAGGTAGAAAAATATTGTGAAAGTACAAGGAGAAGGGCGGTAAGCGGTCATGAAGGTACAGGAATTGCGGCAGCTATTAAGTGCCTCGGAAAGAGCTAATTTGGAGAAGGCGTTTGTGGAGTGTTATAAGCAGCTCCAGAAGGGGCAAAAGGAAGAGATTGATGTTGCTTTAGCTGATATTCTGGAGGGCAAAGAGGCAGAAAAAAAGAAGGTTGAGAGTGCAGTTAGTTTTAAGGATCTGGAAGAGCAGATTACGGTGTTTATAGAGAATGCTTATGCCCAGAATTATTTTGCACCGAACCGAATTATTCCAAAAAGCCAGCGGCCCAAATGGCGTTTTCTGGTGAAGAATTTTATCAAGGATTTGGAAAAGGTTCCGCCGGAAAGTGAGGATCATCCGGCGGCGGTAAGATTACTGACAGATATATATAAGCTGATATGCCAGGCCTGCAATTATTATTATTTTAATACGGATGATCCCTTTCGTTCTATTGGATGGGAGCAGTGGAAGCTGTATGAGCTGCTGACAAAAAAGACATTTTCACAGGGATTTTCCCGGGAGGATATTTCTCGGCTGGTTTTGCTTGCAGCTACCGGTGGGCTTAGCAGAGAATCCTTGCACACGGATCAGCAATTAGTGCTCATTGGCCAGCTAAGAACAAGTGATGTGAAGTATATGGCTATTGAAGAGGCGGAGAAGCTGATAGTGGAGAGAGAGGGAGAGCTGCGGGGTTTTGGAAAATATGATCATAAGCGTTATTCTCTGGAAGATGGCGTTAATGAGCTTTGTGGGTTGGTGCTGATGATATCCATTTCACTGGCAGAACCGGATACGGGGATAGTCTATTATTTCAAGCATTGCTGGAGACGGGATATAGAGATAACGCTTTATTGTGCTCTTCAGCTAGCTGATTTGCTGGATGAGGCTGAGGCATGGTTAAAAATATATGAGTATGGGATAAAAAAGAAGATTAAACCACGTGATTATCTGTGTAGGGAATATGAGGATAGAGTAAATAGGGTGAGGCGTTAATATTTTGTAATACAATGTATGGCGTGCCGCTTGGGACGAGTTCATTGTTAGGAATAATTAAATAGGGTAAGCCATATGGTATCATAAGGACAGCTGCAGGAGGTTTCATGAAAATAATCTCATACCTGTCAAATCTTATGATACCTTTTTTGTTGTTTTATGTGGTTGGATATGGTTTATTATCGCGCAGGAATATTTATCAGGATTTTCTGGATGGGGCAAAGGACGGGCTGAAAACAGTGGTGGGTATTGTTCCTACACTAATCGGGCTTATGACCGGAGTGGGGATTCTGCGCGCATCCGGGTTTTTGGATTTTCTGGGGGAGCTACTGGGGAGGTTTACCGGGTATATCGGGCTGCCGCCGGAGCTGGTTCCGCTTACGGTGGTGAAAATGTTTTCTTCCAGTGCGGCTACGGGGCTGCTTCTTGATATTTTTAAGGAGTTTGGAACGGATTCTGCGGCCGGGCTGATGGCGGCGATTGTGCTGAGCGCAACGGAAAGTGTGTTCTATTGTATGAGTGTTTACTTTGGTTCTGTGAAGGTGGAAAAAACACGGTATACGCTGGCGGGGGCTGTTTTGGCAACTACAGCAGGTGTGGCGGCGTCTGTTTGGATTGTGAGCAGTCTGCTGTAAAAACGCACCATTTTGAAAGATGGTTATAGTTTAGCCGATATGAGCATTGGACTGGCGTATGCGAGTTATAGGCGAGTAGATATGAGCTTTGAACTGGTGTGTGTGAGTTATAGGTAAGCGGATATGGGCTTTAGATTGGAGAATAAGAATTATAGGATGTCGGATATAGGTTTTAGACAGTAGATTTGAGTTTTTGACAATAGCTGTAGTAGGGGGGAGGACAAAATGGTTACAATTAGTCTTTGTATGATCGTTAAGGATGAGGAGGCTGTGCTTGGCAGGTGTCTGGATTCGGTGAAAGGTGCGGTGGATGAGATTATTGTGGTGGATACCGGTTCGTCGGACAGCACGAAGAAAATCGCAGAGGTATATACAGATAAGATTTTTGAGTTTCCGTGGCAGGATGATTTTGCGGCTGCCCGGAATTTTTCTTTTTCTAAAGCTTCGATGGATTATTGTATGTGGCTTGATGCAGATGATGTGATAGACCCGGAGCAGAGGGAGCGGCTTTTAAAGTGGAAGGTGGGGGCTGACGGCAGTGCGGATGCGGTGATGATGCGTTATGTGACTGCGGAGGATAAAGAGGGGAAGCCGGTGTTTTCCTATTATCGGGAGCGGCTTTTGAAAAGAGAGCGGGGATTTCGCTGGGAAGGACGTGTGCATGAGGCGATTGCTGTTTGGGGAAAGGTGGAATATTTGGATGCGGCGGTCGCTCACCGGAAGCAGAAGCCGGGGGATAGTGACAGAAATTTAAGGATTTATGAGAAAATGTTGGAAAAGGGCGAGGAGTTTGGACCGAGAGAGGTTTTCTATTTTGCCAGGGAGTTATATTACTACAAGAGATATGTGGAAGCTGTGGAAAACTTTGAAAAATTTCTTGAGTTTCCGCGTGCCTTTGTGGAAAACCAGGTCGAGGCGTGCAGAATGGCTGCGTATTGCTGCTACTTATTAGGCGAGGAGGGGAGGGCGCTTGATTTTCTGCTGCGGGGATTGAGTTTCCGGGTGCCAAGCGGAGAGCTATGCTGTGATTTGGGAAAGCATTTTATTGACAGGCAGCAGTGGGAGCAGGCGGCGTTTTGGTATGAGGCTGCACTTCATGCCCCGAAAAGGGATAAGGCGGGTGGATTTGTACTCGACGAGTGTTATGGGTATCTGCCGTGTGTGCAGCTAAGTGTGTGTTATTATTGGCTGGGCGACATGGAGAAGGCGGCCGCATTTCACCATGAGGCGGGGAAATGGAAACCTTATGGGGAGGAATTTCTTAAAAACATGATTTATTTTAAAGGAACGTCTTTATAAATTTTACATATCCTAGATAGAGGAAACTCTAACAAAAGGAGAATTTAATTAATGGCTTTTTTCAGAAGAAATTGTGAGAATGATAACCAAGAAACAGAGCAGTGCAGCTATGGATGCGGTTGTGGCTGTGGAAATGTAGGGCCCACAGGTCCCAGAGGCTGCCCGGGGCCAACTGGTCCGAGAGGCTGTCCGGGGCCACAGGGCCCGCAGGGTCCGCAAGGCCCACAGGGAATCCAGGGAATACCTGGTCCGACAGGCCCGACCGGAGCAACGGGTCCCCAGGGTCCCGCAGGTGTAGCAGGTGTATCGGGTGCGACAGGCCCAACCGGTCCGCAGGGATTTGCTGGTGTGACAGGCCCGACCGGAGCTACAGGTTTGCCGGGAGTGACCGGAGCAACGGGAGCGACAGGCCCCCAGGGCCCGACCGGAGTAACGGGAGCGACAGGCCCGCAGGGTCCTACAGGAGTAACGGGAGCGACAGGCCCACAGGGTCCTACAGGAGTAACAGGAGCGACAGGCCCCCAGGGTCCTACAGGAGTAACGGGCCCGACAGGTCCACAAGGCCCAAGAGGAGTAACAGGTGCAACAGGCGCCACAGGTCCCACCGGGCCGACAGGTGCCTCGTATGAGCCGGATACGCTGGTGACGGCGAATGCTGCGCCCCAGACGTTGGCAGCGGCAGCTCCGGTTGTTTTTGCAGCTAATATTGAGGATCAGGGCTCAAGCATCACCCATACGGATGGTTCTGCTGACCTGGTGCTCAATGAGGAAGGCCTGTATATGGTTTACTACAATGGTGTAGTCACCGCTGCGGCCGGAGCTACATTCCCGCTGACTGCTACTTTTGCAGTATATCAGGACGGTAGTGTGATTCCAGGTTCGCGTTATTCCGTAACGCTGACAGCAGCTGGTACCCAGGCGGGAGTACGTGGAGATGCCACCATCAGGGTGAGCGCAGGTCCCACAGCCAGGCCGAGTACCATTCGTGTGGTAAATGAGACAGCAGGTGTTACCTGGAGTTATGCGGAAATCATTGTGGGCAAATCTTTCTGACGGGATTGACTGTCTGTAAGAAAGGTCCCGGGCGTTTGTCCGGGACCTGGTTAATATACGGAATATTAAGTAACTGACACGGTTAGTTATACCAATGCCTGATTTTTCTTGAGGGTTTCCAGTATTACATTTTGGGTGTAAGCACCAAGATGTTTTTGATCTTCCTTGTCTAATTGGTCGGGATAGATGGGCTTACAGTATTCGATCACTACGTGGCAGGGTTTGATTTTGGGAAAGTGTGCCTCGAACATGGATGCGGTGTTGTTCATCGCAATGGGGATGATGGGGCATTTCGCTTTGGTAGCGATTTTGAAGCTGCCCTCGTGGAAGGGGAGCATGTCGAGTTCATTCTCATTTGCGTTGCGGGTGCCCTCCGGGAAAATACAGATGGAGATGCCGGATTTTACTTTTTCTACTGCTTCCAGGATGGTTTTAAGTCCTTGCTTGAGGTCGTTTCTGTCAAGGAAAAGACAGTGCAGGTAACGCATCCAATTGGAGAGCAGGGGGTAGCGGAGCATCTCTTTTTTTGCTACGTAACCTGTGCGGATGGGGCAGCGGCTGTAGGTGAGGAGGATGTCGTAGTAGCTCCGATGGTTGCCTATGTAGACAACGGGGCTGTCCTTGGGCACATTTTCTTCTCCGATCACTGTCACGTCCACGCCGGTAATGCGAAGCAGAAAACGGAATACCGCCTGGATGATGCGCAGGGAGCTGACGTCCTTTTTCAATGGCGCAAATTTTCCCACAATCCATTCCACGATCAGGATGGGAATGGAAAATATGAGAAATCCGAACAGGCAAATACAGGTTAATATAAAACGAATCATATCCAATTTCCTTTCCAGGTCAAAAATGACCAACGTTCATAGAAATATTATACTTAATTTTTGAAATAGTTGCAATAAATCTTTTACCTCTTACATAGAATTAATACTAAGTAACGGATAGGGGTGGCACTATGAAAAAAACAGTCTCCCTGCTCTGCCTTGCGGCAGTGTTGATGACGATACTTAGCGGATGCCGGATCGTCCATATGGAGGAGAAGGAAAAGACGCCGCTGGATTATACGGTAGTAAAACAGGAGGATATTCCCAAAGAGGTGGCTGCGCTGATTGAGAACAAAAAAGCTAAGGAATTCCAAATGACGTATCAAAGTGAAAATTTTCTGTATTTGATCAAGGGATATGGGCAGCAGATGAGCGGAGGTTATAGTATCCAGGTGGAAGAATTGGCGCTTTCCGATTCCGCTGTGTTTTTTAAAACAAAGCTGCTGGGCCCTTCTGATTCCAATCAGGGAGGGGAGCCGTCGTATCCTTATATTGTAATAAAAATGCAGTACCGGGAGGAACCGGTACAGTTTCAGTAACCTGTAAATGATTTGTTGTGCGGACCGTGCGGAATCTGTTAGCTGAGGACAGGGACTGCGGGTGCGGCAGAATTTATGGAAAAGGAGAATGAGACGTGGAATTAAGAAAAGAAAGTGTACAGATGCTTCGTGTAAAAAGTAAGGCTACCAGCCAGGTGACTTTTGATGCTGATTATAACGTGCCGGATGTGAAACCGGATATCGGGCGGATGATACAGAACAAGGGAAATGTTTCTATGGATGAGGTCCGCCTCAGTGACGGCCATGCTTTCCTTAAGGGAAGTCTGAATGTGGACTTACTCTATGTGGGGGAGGAAGAGGGCAAGGTGTACAGCCTGTCTGCAAAGCTTCCGCTGGAGGAGACGTTGAATCTGGAGGGTATTGTGAGCGGTGATAAGATGTGTCTCAAATGGGATATTGAGGATTTGAGCCTTCACATCATACATTCGCGAAAACTGAATATAAAGGCAATAGTAACTTTCTATGCGGCGGTGGATGAGCTGGCGGGAATCCAGCTTCCTGTGGCGCTTGATGAAAATAATGTGTCAGTAAAAAAGAAGAAAGTGCGTTTAATGAGCCTGTGCGTACATAAAAAGGATACGCTCCGGGTGAAGGATGAAATTACGCTTGCGTCTAATAAACCAAATATCACGGAGCTTCTCTGGCATACCATAGAAGTGAGGGGACTCGACCTGCGGCCGGAGGACAATGTGGTGAAGGCAAAGGGAGAATTGTTTGTTTTTGCCCTGTATGTGGGGGACGATGAGGGAAATCCGCTTCAATGGCTGGAATATTCTCTGCCGTTTAACGGCGAAGTGGAGTGTGCGGGCTGTGCGGAGGATTTGATTCCTAATATAGAGGTTTCTGTAATGCACCAGGGAATAGAGGTGAAGCCGGATGCGGACGGTGAGGAAAGGCTGCTGATGGTGGATGTGGTGCTGGAACTGGATATGAAGCTTTACCGGGAGGAGGAGCATGATTTAATCCTCGATGTGTATACACCGCTCAAGGATTGTGTCCCTCATGGGCGGACAGAGGCACTGGAAAGTCTGCTCATACGCAACTTTTCCAAGTGCAGGCTGTCAGACCGGGTGGAGGTAAAAGAGACGCAGGGAAAAATCCTGCAGATTTGTCACAGTCAGGGTAAGGTTAAGATAGATAAGACGAAGGTGGTCGATAACGGCATTGAAGTGGATGGGATTGTCCACATGAAGGTTCTGTATATTATAGGAAATGATGATATGCCGTTTTATTCCATGGAAGCGATGATTCCGTTTACCCATGTGGTGGAGGCGCGGGGCATTACGGAGGATTGTATATATTATCTGCGGGCTGATCTGGAGCAGCTTTCCACGACTATGGTGGACAGCAATGAGATAGAGGTAAAGGCGACGGTGAGCTTGAATGCGCTGGTGTTACGGCGTGAGGAGGAGATTATAATTGACCGGGTGGAGGAGCAGCCGCTCGATATGAAAAAAATCCAGGGTATGCCGGGGGTTACGGTGTATATGGTGAAGCCAAAGGATACGCTCTGGGATATTGCCAAGCGGTTTTATACAACAGTGGAGGAGATACGCTCACTCAACGAATTGACGGAGGAGGACCTCCATCCAAGCCAGCCGCTTCTGCTGGTTAAGAAAGTGGGGGCTGAGTAATTTTATAAGAAAGGGCGCTAAGAAATTTTATTTAGAAAGGATGAGGGATAATTTTGTATTGATATTTGTGCAAGAATCATATAGAATGCAAATATAGGAATACTGTATACAAAGTACAAAAGAGAACTATTTACATTTTTTACAGTTACGAACAGATAACCGGAGGAACTTATGCGTTTACGTGCATTGGCAAAAATTAATTTAGGGCTGGATATTCTCCGCAAAAGGGAGGACGGCTATCATGAGGTGCGGATGATCATGCAGACGATCCAGATGTATGATGTTCTGGATATCCGCAAAGCCCAGAGCCCGGGGATTTCCCTGACCACGAATCTTCCTTATATACCTACGGATGACCGGAATCTGGTGTACAGAGCAGCGAAAATGCTCATGGATGAATTTCAGGTTGAGGAAGGGCTATCCATCAGGCTGGATAAATTTATCCCCGTGGCAGCAGGAATGGCAGGGGGGAGCTCGGACGCAGCGGCGGCATTTGTGGGCGTGAACCGGCTGTTCGGACTGGGCTTAAGCGAGCAGGAGCTTATGGAGCGAGGTGTTAAGGTAGGTGCAGACGTGCCCTACTGTATTATGAGGGGAACGGCTCTGGCCGAAGGAATCGGGGAGAAGCTGACTTTGATCCCCCAGGTTCCGAAGTGCTATGTTTTGGTGGGGAAACCGGGAGTGAACGTGTCCACCAAGCTGGCTTATGAAAATCTGAATCTCAAGAGCATTCAGAACCATCCGGATATTGACGGCATGATTGAGGACATCCGCCGCGGGGACCTCGTGAAGATGACCGCCAAGATGGGAAATGTGTTCGAGCCGGGTATTATCGCGAAATACCCTGTGATTCAGGAAATCAAGGATTTGATGGAGGCGAATGGAGCGCTTAAGGCGCTGATGAGCGGAAGCGGTCCCACGGTCTTTGGGATATTTGATGATGCGGATAAGATGGAAACTGCTGCAGCGGTTTTGCGTAACAGTAAACTGGCAAAGACTGTATTTGCCACAGAGGTATATAATAGAGAAAACCGTTTATGAGACGTGCCGGGAGTCTGGCATACCTGAGATGAGATTGGCAAGTTGTGAGATTGACACACTGTGAAATTAGCACGCTGTGAGATTGACACACTGCGAGATTGACACACTGTGAGATTGACATGCTGAAAATTGGAGGAAATACGAATGACAAGTGATTTTTCTGTGCATATGGATGAGTATCTGCCGCTTCGGGATGTGGTATTTAACACGCTCAGGCAGGCGATTCTAAAAGGCGAGCTCAAGCCCGGAGAGCGTCTGATGGAGATTGCGTTGGCAGAGCGTCTTGGTGTGAGCCGTACCCCTATCCGTGAAGCTATGCGTAAGCTGGAGCTTGAGGGTCTGGTCGTGATGATTCCGCGGCGGGGGGCTCAGGTGGCAAATATTACAGAGAAGGATTTAAATGATGTCCTTGAGGTGCGCATTGCTCTGGAAAACATGGCTATCGAGAAAGCCTGCAAGCGCATGACAGACGAGGAGATGGGCCGGCTGTGGCTGGCTGCGAAGGAATTTGAACGGACTATGGCCGAGGGAGATTTGGTGCGCCTTGCGGAGGCTGATGTGGCCTTCCACGAGATTATTTATCAGGCATCGGATAACCGCCGGCTTAATCAGGTGCTCAATAATCTGAGGGAGCAGATCTACCGCTACCGGGTGGAATATCTTAAGGATGAGGACACAAGGAATGTGCTGGTGAAGGAGCATGAGGAGCTTACACGTGCCATCAAGGAGCGCGATGTTAAGAGGGCCCAGGAGATTTCCTTTGAGCATATCGAGAATCAGAGAAAGGCGATCATCCAGTCCATTATGGCGGAAAACGGTGGCAGGGAAAAGAGTAGTCCGCGTAAATAAAAAAGCATATTTTGGTTATTCTAAGAGAGATGTGGAAGCATCTCTCTATTTTTTTTATTACAGGAAAGTACTCCAATCGGTTCTGATATGGAGAATATCACTTTCCTATGATACAACCCTCCGGGGAATGCACACAATGTCCAGAGAAAATCAGCACTGCGGCTGTGTGCCGGGATGTAAAATATATAAGGAAGGCAGGGACGATTCTTTGGCTGACAATACGGAAAAAACGAGGATTTCGCAAAATCTCCGAGAAAACGAGAAATATATCAGGAAGCGTTGTGAAAACTGTGACGATATTCTGATCAGGCCCATGAAGCTGGGAGATGAGCGGAAGGTAGACTGCCTGATGGTCTATATCGAGGTGGCTGTTTCCAACATGATGCTGGACGATTCGGCAATCGGCAAGATGGTGAATCATTTCTGGGAGATTTCCCCAGACCAGATCCAGGAGTTTGTGGAGAATAACAGTCTGGGCATTGCTGATGTGAAGAAGTTTTCTTATATGGAGGATGCGTTTGCGGCTATGCTTGCGGGAAATGCAATCTTTTTCATAGACGGCTTCGACGAGGCAATGAAGATTTCCAGCAAGGGTTATCCCAGTATGGGAGTGTCCGAGGCGGAAACGGAAAAGGTGCTGCGCGGTTCCAAGGAGGGCTTTTCGGACGGCGTAAAAACGAATTCGGCTCTGGTGAGGAAGCGTCTGCGTGATACAAGGCTTAAGGTGGTGGAGCACAGTGTTGGCACGCGTTCCAACACGATGCTGCAGATGCTTTATATTGATGACCTGGTGCGGGAGGAGTTTCTGGAGGATGTGAAGGAGCGGCTTGACAGCTTTGAAATCGACGGCATTCTTGACAGCGGTATGCTGGAGCAGCTTACGGAGGATACGTGGTATTCGCCGTTTCCCCAGTACCAGACTACGGAGCGTCCGGACAGGGCGGCCCAGGAGCTTTTAAACGGTAAGATTGTGCTTTTGTGTGACAATTCTCCGGTGGCACTCATTCTGCCCGGGGCATTTAACAGCTTTATGGAAAGCAGCGAGGATTGGTACAATCGATTTGAAATGGCCTCGTTTTTGAGGCTTCTCCGGTATCTGGCTATGCTGGCGGCGACTTTGCTTCCGGGGCTGTACCTGGCAGTGATTCGTTTTCACACGCAGATTCTGCCTACGAATCTTATTTTGTCCTTTGCGGAGGCGAGGGAGGGTGTGCCTTTTTCCAGTGTGGTGGAGCTTGTGTTTTTGGAGCTTTCTTTTGAGCTTATCCGGGAGGCCGGCGTGCGGATTCCCGGGGCGCTTGGTAATGCGATCGGTATTGTGGGCGGTTTGATCATCGGACAGGCTGCAGTGGAAGCGAACCTGGTAAGCCCAATCGTTGTGATGATCGTGGCGCTTACGGCGCTGGGGTCGCTGGCAATTCCCAATGAGGAGTTTGCGTCTGCGTTCCGGCTTTTGAAATATTTCTTTTTGTTCCTGGGGGGATACCTGGGGATTTATGGGATTGTGCTGGGGGCTTTTCTCACGGTGTCACATCTGGCAGGTCTGCTGAGCTTTGGCGTGCCTTACCTTGTGCCTTTTGTGAAAAAAGAGCCGGAGAAAGGTGTGGGCAGCGGTATCTTGCGTATTCCTTTTAATAAGAGATATCAGAGGCCCATCTATGCAAAGAAGGATGAGAGCGTGCGCCTTAAAAGGAGGGAGAAGCAATGAAGTTTGCGGAAAATAACAGGATTTCCCACAGGCAGCTTTACCGGCAGATGGTGCTGACGTTCCTGGCGCCGTTTATGCTGTGTCTTTTCTCAAAGGGGAGCAGCCTTGGAGTGAGCGGTATCGTGGGTACAGTCGTGGCTGTGGCAGTGCTGATGTTTTATGTGATTTTTCTCTTCCGGCTGGCGCCTTATTACGGGGATTTGCGTAAGGCAGCAGGAGGGTTTTGGTCGCGGGTGATCGGTGCGTTTTTTGTGCTGTATGTGCTTTTGACCGGAGCGTACCTGCTGGCGCTTTTGGAGGAGATTGTGCCTTCTGCTTTAGTGTCGGGTGTTCCGGGGAAATGGATTTCCTTTTTTGCTATTTTGGTGTGCAGTATGGGAACGCACAGGGGGATGCAGCGTAGAGGCAGAATGGCGGAGGTTTCCGGCGGACTTCTGCTGGGCGGGATTGTGCTTATGATGCTGCTTTGCGTGGGTCAGGGAAAGGTATCTTATCTGCAGGATATGGCTGCGGGCTCTGTCCTCACAGGAGAAAATTTCCTCTATAATACTTATGGGATATTGTGTGCATTTTCCGGTGTGGGCCTTCTGCCTTTTGTGCTGGGAGATGTGGAAAAGCCGGCAAGTGCGGGTAAGCCCGCGGCGCTGGGAATCGTCACTCTTGGCACGATCGTGCTGGGTATGCAGCTTTTGCTTCCGGCAGTATTTGGATGGGAAAGGTTATTGTCTGAGAAGTATCCGGTGCTGCCGCTGCTTGCCGGGGCGGATTTGCCGGGGAATGTGCTGGCACGGTTTGATGTGCTTTGGATGGGCTTTTTGCTTTACAGTTTATTGTTTGCGATTGGGAGTCTGCTTCATTATGGACATCAGGTCATCCGGCTGTCCCATTTAGGTACAGGAAGGTATTGGATGGCTGTGGTGATTTATGTTCTTTCTATTTGGGAGTTTGACGGGTTGGGGATTGAAGATTATTTTGGCGTTTATCTGGGGTATATCTTTGTGCCGGGGCTTTTACTGCTTCAGATTTTCCTGATGGTCAGCGGGCGTGGGAAGTGGAAGAAGAAATCGGCTGTGGTTACCGCGGTGTCGGCGGTGCTGTGCATGAGTATGGTGCTTTCCGGGTGTGCGGGTGTGGAGCCGGAGAAGCGGATGTATCCGCTGGCGCTGGGCGTGGATGTGGACGGAGACGGGTATGCGCTTACCTATGGGATGCCGGAACTGCCGCAGGCTACGGGGCAGCAGAAGCCGGAGGAGGACGCGGCCACGGTGCTTACAATCCGGGGCAGTGATTTTGGGGACATTGAGAAGGAATATAACCGGACACAGGAAAAGTATCTGGATATGGGGCATTTGCAGGTGTTGATCTTGAGTGAGGATATTCTTGCGGACAATCGGTGGGAGCTGCTTTTAGATTATCTGGAGCAGGAGCCTTTTGTGGGGGAAAATCTTTACGTTTTCCGTACTGCCGAGGCGAAGGAGGTGCTCAAGTGGAAGGGTGCGCAGGGGACTTCGCTTGGGGAATACCTCATGGGGCTTTTGGAAAACCGGATGAGCGGGCAGCAGAAAAAAGGGGTGACTTTGCGGGAGCTTTATTATCAGGAGTATAAGAATGGTACACTTCCGGAGCTGCCGGAAATCAGGATAAAGGATAAACAAATCGAGGTGTTTTTGGAATAAAAGACAGGCGGGTGTCAATACTCCTGATATAAAGATTTGAATCAGGAGGATTTGACTATGAGATGGTTGAAAAATAGAGGGAACCGGTTGATGGTGGCTTTGCTGGCGGGATTGGCGGGGGCTGTGCTGCTGGCAGGGATGCCGGGACTGCCGGGGATGATGGCGGCTGTGAAGGAACCGGGTGGGATGATGGCCTGGTGGGGGACGATGTATCCTAAGTTTTGTTTTGCGGAGGTGCAGGAGGATGACGAGGAGAGCGCTGGGGATGGGACTGTGAATGGAACGGCGGATGAAACTGCGAATGAGATGCAGTGGGGACAGATGAAGACGAAGTTGTGGATCGTGGAGTTTTTGAAGGGGTGAGGGGAACCCCGGAAAGGTTGTTGAACGGTGAGCGGAAGGAACTCCGGTGCGGGGGAGCTGGCGCTCACCTTCCTTTACGTTTTCGCCCCTCACTGGGGATGGAGTTTTCGCCGGTAGGGGTTGCAAAATCAACCAGGAAAACTACTCGGATATTTGGCTGTTTCCGTGGTTGGGAAATGGTGGTAGAATGGGAGAGACAGAATGCTGAATAAGAAATTGTAAATTGGCAAATGTTTAGAGATATGTTGCTAGATGGTAAATAATGTCAAAGCAAAGGGGTGGAGGAAATTATGATGTTTTGCAAAGATATAGTGAAAGAGCAAGCAGAGAAATATGACAGTTTTTATTTATATGATGAAAGCCAGATCGTTGAGCAAATACAAAAATTGAAGGAGCATTTTCCGGATGTTTGGTTTCTTTATTCGGTGAAATGTAATTGTAATTCCAGTGTTCTTCATAGTGTTTTTTCGCAGGGGTTTGGTGCTGATGTGGCAAGTGCGGGTGAAGTCGAGAGAGTACTTGATGCGGGTTTAGGGAAAGAGAGTATTTATTACTCGGCTCCGGGAAAATCGACTGAGGATATTAAGGATGCAATTCAAAATTCCGTTTTAATTGCAGATAGTATAGATGAGGTCGAAAGAATTCAGACTATTGCGGAGCAAATGAATATGGTTGCGGAAATAGGACTGCGGATTAACCCGAATTTTTCTTTTAACGGAAACCAAGGAATGCCATCCAAGTTTGGGATTGACGAAGAGCAGGCTATTACTTTTATCAAAGAACAAGACTTTACTAACATAAAAATTACGGGTATTCATGTTCATCTGCGCTGCCAAGAGCTAAATGCGGATATTCTTGCTACATACTATGAGAACATTCTTAATCTGTCAAAGCGTATTCAAGAGGTAAATCCTGAGCCGTTTACTTTTATTAACATGGGGTCTGGAATGGGCATTCCGTATGCAGATGGTGATACACCATTGAATATTGATAAACTAGGCAGATTAGTTCATAAATCATTAAGCGCATTTCGGGATACTTTCCCAAATACAAAGATTATGATTGAGACGGGACGTTTTATTGTAGCAAAAGCAGGAATCTATGTAACAAAAGTTGTTGACCGCAAAGTTTCATACGGAAAAACATATATCATGCTGAAGAACACATTGAACGGCTTTATCCGTCCATCGCTTGCGCGTTTAATAGCACACTATTCAGCAGAGCAATCCCCCAAAGGAAGCGAGCCGCTTTTCACCAGCATTGATGCATTCCAGTTTATTGCACTAAGTGATAAGACCCCCCTTGAACAAGTAGACCTAGTTGGAAATCTTTGTACAGCAACAGATGTTATTGCAGAAGATATTACGATGCCATACCTGGAGTGCGGCGACATTCTAATTATAACCAATGCCGGCGCATACGCAGCAGTATTATCACCTATGCAATTTTCAACACAACCACAGCCTGTGGAATTATTCGTCAACCTTAAACACGAAGTCAAAATTTAACGAATTGAACTCGTTGTTCTAATTGATATAGAAAATAATATAGAAAATAATATAGCCATAAAGCAGTTTCCCCATACGTTTGAGCACAATCACAAAAAAGAACAATCCATCCACGACTTTTGCCATCGCCATCTTAATTTTTCTCATTGCAAAGAACTTCCGGAAAACACACAATCGTTTATAAGGGGACGAAAACGTTGAGGAAGGTGATGATTAGGGGAAGCGGTGCGGGGGCTTGTCAGGCGGATTTGCGTAAGCGCGCCTGAAAATCCAGTTCTTACGGAGACTTAAGCGCGAACGCTCTTCGTGAGCGCTTTAGTCGCAGTTAGAACTTAGACAATATGTAATGACCCCACATTTGTAAATTCGTGGATTTACCTGTATACTATGATTGGAAAAAACAAGATAGCAGGAATTACCGCATACAAATGGAGGTCATCAAATGGATTATAACACAGTTTACGTTGGAATGGATGTTCATAAAGAAAGTTTTACACTTTGCAGCTTCACGATCGAGGAAGATAAAGCTTCCCATACCCAGAGGGTCAGATCTGATTACAGACAGGTCCTGAAGTATCTTGAGTTCCTACGTACCATCTACGGGGAGGATGCGCACTTCATATGTGGCTATGAGGCTG